>NZ_JBLWVT010000001.1:0-635559 GCF_048268305.1 Pseudodonghicola sp. | reverse complement strand
GTTCAGCCAGACAGGGACCCGTCAGGGCCCCCCGCCCCCCCCACCCCCCCCATCCGCCGCCCCGCGGCCCTGGGCTCAATCGGCATCCTCGCCTCCGAAAAACACGCTCGCCCCGGCCGTCGCCGGGCCGACATGGGCGCGGAAACATCCGAACAGCTCGCGCCCCAGCCCGGTTTGATGGGCGGTCAGATCGGCCGTCACCGGCGCCCGGTCCAACACCCCGGGGGTGAGGATATCCAGACGCCCGCTCACCGCATCGAGCCGCAGCAGATCGCCATCGCGCAGCCGCGCGATCGGCCCACCATCCAGCGCCTCGGGGCAGACATGGATCGCCGCCGGTACCTTGCCCGAGGCGCCCGACATCCGCCCATCGGTGACCAGCGCCACCTTCAGCCCGCGCCCCTGCAGGATCGACAACACCGGGGTCAGGCTGTGCAATTCGGGCATGCCATTGGCGCGCGGCCCCTGGAACCGGACGACGACAATGGTGTCGCCGGTGAATTCGCCCGCCTTGAAGGCCTCCTTCACCGCCGCCTGATCGTCGAACACCCGAACCGGCGCCTCGACCAGATGATGCTCCGGCGCCACCGCCGAGACCTTGATCACCGCCTCGCCCAACGACCCGCTGAGCTTTTTCAGCCCGCCAGAGGATTGAAACGGTGCCGCCGCCGGGCGCAGGATCTGGGCGTTCACGCTTTTGCCCGGCCCCTCTTGCCAGACCAGCGCCCCGTCGATCAGCTTGGGCTCGCGCGTATAACGCGCCAGCCCCGGGCCGGCGACGGTCTGGGTATCCGGATGCAGGAGGCCCGCGCCCAGCAATTCGCCGATCACATAGGCCAGCCCGCCGGCGGCATGGAAATGGTTCACATCGGCCAGGCCGTTGGGATAGACCCGCGCGACCAGCGGGGTGATCGCGGAGAGATCGGAGAAATCCTGCCAATCCAGCAGGATGCCCCCGACCCGCGCCATGGCGATCAGATGGATCAGGTGGTTGGTCGATCCCCCCGTCGCCATCAGCCCGACGATGCCGTTGACAAAGGCACGCTCGTCCAGAATGCGGCAGGTGGGCATATAGTCCTGCCCCAACGCGGTGATCTCCAGCGCCCGCTGGGCACCGGCCCGGGTCAGCGCCGCGCGCAGTTCGGTCCCCGGATTGACGAAGCTGGCACCGGGCAGGTGCAACCCCATGATCTCCATCAGCATCTGGTTGGAATTGGCGGTGCCATAGAAGGTGCAGGTGCCCGGCCCGTGATAGGCCGCCATCTCGGCCGCCATCAGCGCGGCACGGTCGACCTTGCCCTCGGCGAACTGCTGGCGGACCTTGGCCTTTTCGTCATTCGGCAAGCCGCTGGTCATCGGGCCGGCCGGCAGAAAGACCGCCGGCAGATGGCCGAAGGCCTGCGCCGCGATCACCAGCCCGGGCACGATCTTGTCGCAGACACCTAGGAAGACCGCCGCGTCGAACACATCGTGGCTGAGCGCGACGGCCGCGGCCATGGCGATCACGTCGCGGGAAAACAGGCTCAGCTCCATCCCCACGGCGCCCTGGGTCACCCCGTCGCACATCGCCGGCACCCCGCCCGCCACCTGGGCGGTACCGCCGACCGCGCGGGCGGCGCTGCGGATCAGTTCGGGATAGGTTTCAAAGGGACGATGCGCCGACAGCATGTCGTTATAGGCGGTGACGATCCCGAGATTGCCCCCGGCCTCGCGCGCGAGCGTCGGTTGATCGGCCCCCGCCCCGGCATAGGCATGGGCCTGGCCGGAACAGCTCAGATGCGTACGCGCCGGCCCCGCCGCGCGCGCAGCCGACATCCGGTCGAGATAGGCGTTCCGCGTGATCGCGCTGCGCGCGACAATCCGCGCGGTCACATCCCTGAGGGTGGGGTTCAAATGCATCGGTCTCCTGCCCAGCCCGGACGGCAAGCGCCGGGTTGGCAGGCATCATCCCAGCCAGCCCGAGCCGTTGCAAGTCTTCTGCGAGGGAAAGATCGCTGCGCCCCGGGCGATGCGGCAGGATCATGCCGGCAAAGCGGCCCGAAAAGGAGTCGAAGCACGGGCGACAACCGATTGTATCCAAATGCCTTTCCAACCGGGCAAGATGATGCGCCCCGATCGAAACACCCCGCGCGGCCCTCGAGGTGGAGACTTATCCACAAAATTGCCCCCAAGATTTCCGCCCCGCGACAACCAAATTCGCCAAAATATCGCATTAAGACAAAGATTACCCGAAACATTAGGGATAACCCGACCAAAAAACCACAAAATGATAATCCAAAGGCGCACCCGCCTCACCCAATCCAGCTCAAATTCTGTGGATAAGCTCAGAAGACAGCGGGGTGACGCCTCCAGTCGCCCTCTGCTATCCGGGGCAAAGCGCCCCGCTGCAGGCAGGCTCCTCAAGCGCCGCCCGGAGCGCCTGCCTCAGGGCAGGCTGCGCAGGTAATCGAGTACCGCCGGCCGCACGCTCTGCTCGCCCCGGTGACGGGCGTCGACGATCCGCTTGCGAAGTTCGCCCAGATCGACCCGGTGCAGCAGGCTCTTGACCGGCCCGATCGAGGCCGGGCGCATCGACAGGGTGCGGATACCGATGGCCGCCAGGCACAGCGCCTCGACCGGCCGGCCGGCATCCTCGCCGCAAAAGCTCAGGGGCGTGTTGGACCCGTCACAGCGTTCGACGATCCGCTCGATCAGGCTGAGGAAACTGACGTTCAGCGTGTCGTATCGCCGCCGCACCCTTTCGTTCTCGCGATCCGCCGCGAAGAAGAACTGCTTGAGGTCATTGCCACCGATGGACAGGAACCCGACCTCTTCAAAGAACTTCTGCGGTGCGAAGGCCAGCGAGGGTGTCTCGAGCATGGCACCGATCTCGATCTGCTCGGGCAGCACGTGCCCCAGCTTGCGCTCGCGCTCGACCATCCTGTCGACCTCGGCGCGGGCGTCGCGATATTCCTCGAACTGGGCGACGAAGGGGAACATGACCGACAGTGGCCGCCCCTTGGCGGCACGGATCAGCGCCTGAAGCTGCATCCGCATCACCCCGGGCTTGTCCAGCCCGACGCGGATCGCCCGCCAGCCCAGCGCCGGGTTCGGTTCGTCCGTCGGCTTCATATAGGGCAGCACCTTGTCCGACCCGATGTCGAGCGTTCGGAACACCACCCGCTTGCCATCGGCGGCATCGAGCACCCGTTCGTAAAGCGCCACCAGCTCCGACCGTTTCGGCAGCTTGTTATGGACCAGGAACTGCAACTCGGTGCGGAACAGCCCCACCCCCTCGGCGCCAGAGCTGTCGAGCGAGGGCAGATCGGCCATCAGCCCGGCGTTCATCACCAAGGCGACGGTCTGGCCGTCCCTGGTGGTGGCGGGCGTGTTGCGGATCGAGGCATAGCGTTCCTGCGCTTCGGCCCGCATGGCGATCTTGTCGCGGAAGGCGGCGACGACGCTGTCGTCGGGGCGCAGATGCACCAGCCCCTGGTCGCCGTCGACCATGATGTGATCGCCATTCAGCGTCTCGGCGGTGATCCGTTGCGCCCGGACCACCAGCGGGATCGCCAGTGCCCGTGCCACGATGGCGGCATGGCTGCCGACCGAACCCTCTTCCAGCACGATGCCGCGCAGGGTGCGGCCGTATTCCAGCAGCTCGCCCGGGCCGATGTTGCGGGCAATCAGGATCGGATCGGCCGGCAGATCGGCGCCGGTGTCCTGCCCCTGGCCAGTGAGGATGCGCAACAGCCGATTCGACAGATCATCCAGATCGGACAGCCGTTCACGCAGATAGGCGTCCTGCGCCTGCATCATGCGCTTGCGCGCCAGGCTCTGTTCCTTCTCGACCGCCGCCTCGGCCGACAGGCCGCGGGCGATATCCTCTTCCATCCGCCGCATCCAGCCTTTGGAATTGGCGAACATCCGATAGGTTTCCAGCACCTGAAGCTGTTCGGCATCCTCGGTTCGCGACAGCTGCAGCATCTTGTCGACGCCGATCCGCAGCTCTTCCACCGCGGCGTGCAGGCGCTCGGTCTCGCGCTGGGGATCGTCGGCGATCGGGTTGGTGATGACGACGCGCGGCTCGTGCAGCCAGGCATGCCCTTCGGCGGTGCCCTCCTGCGCGCTGACCCCACGGATCAGTTCGGCCCGCTGATGCGGCGGCGACAACGCCGCCCCTTCGCCCACAAAAGCGCCAAGTTCGGCCATTTCGGCCAGCACCATGGCGACGACTTCAAGCGCATAGACCTCATCAGCCGAGAATTGCCGCGCCTGGCGCGACTGCACCACCAGCACGCCCAGTGATTCGCCGAGCCGCTGCACCGGGATGCCGAGGAAGGAGGAATAGCGCTCCTCCCCCGTCTCGGGCATGTAACGAAAGCCGCGTTCCGCAGGGGCATCGGCGGTATTGATCACCGCCCCGGTCTTGGCCACACGACCGACAAGCCCTTCGCCCAGGCGCATCCGGGTCCGGTGCACAGCCTCGGGTTTCAGGCCCTCGGTGGCGCAAAGTTCCAGCGTATCAGCGTCGCGGAACAGGTAGATCGAGCAAACCTCGGTCCCCATGCTGTCCGCGATCAGATGGGTAATCTTGTCCAATCGGGTCTGGCCGGCATCGCTGCTGGCCATGACCTCCCGCAGCCGCTTCAGCAGCTTGCGACTTTCGCTTTCCGTGCCGTCGGGCATAGGCCTCGTTCACTTTGCGGCGTCAGGCGCGCCGAAGCGGCAATCGCTCAGGCTGCCTTGTCCAATTCGAACGCATCATGCAGCGCCTGAACCGCAAGTTCCATGTATTTCCGATCAATGAGGACGGAAATTTTAATCTCGGAGGTTGTAATGACCTTGATGTTGATCCCCTCATCCGAGAGTGCCTTGAACATCTTGGCCGCCACACCGGTGTGCGAACGCATGCCAATGCCCACGACCGAGATCTTGCAGACATTGCTGTCGGTCACGATCTCGCGGAAATTGATCTCCCCGGCCTCTTTCGCCTTTTTCAACGCCTCTTCGGCACGGGCGACCTGATTGGTCGGGCAGGAGAAGGTCATGTCGGTACGACCGTCTTCGCTGATGTTCTGCACGATCATATCGACGTTGATGCCGGCTTCGGACAGCGGCATGAAGATCGCGGCGGCGATACCGGGACGGTCCGCGACCGAAATCAGGGTCATCTTGGCCTCGTCACGGGAATGGGCCACACCGGAGACAGCATTCAGTTCCATGATTTCCTCCTCGTCGCAGACGAGCGTGCCCGCCTCGTCGGATTGTTCCTCGAAGCTCGAAAGCACCCGCAGTTTCACATTATACCGCATCGCCAGCTCGACCGAGCGGGTCTGCAGCACCTTGGCGCCCAGAGAGGCCAGTTCCAGCATCTCTTCAAAGGCGATCTTGTCCAGCTTGCGCGCCTTCTCGCAGATGCGCGGGTCGGTGGTATAGACCCCGTCCACATCCGTGTAGATGTCGCAGCGTTCCGCGTCGAAAGCGGCGGCGAAGGCGACGGCGGTGGTGTCCGACCCGCCCCGACCCAGCGTGGTGATCCGGCCCTCGGGGCTGACGCCCTGGAAGCCCGCGACGACGGCAACCTTCATGCCCTCGTCGAACTTGCGCAGGATGTTGTCGGCCGGGATGTCGACGATCCGCGCGGCGCTATGGGCCGAGGTGGTCATCAACGGCACCTGCCAGCCCTGCCAGCTGCGGGCGGGGATATCCATTTCCTGCAGGGTCAGCGCCATCAGCCCGGCGGTGACATTCTCACCCGAACTGACGACGGCGTCGTATTCGCGGGCGTCAAACAGCGGCGAGGTCTCTTCGACAAGGCCCACCAACTCATTGGTCTTGCCGGCCATGGCAGAGACGATGACGATCACGTCATAGCCCTTGGCCACCTCGACGCCGACGCGCTTGGCGGCCCGGCGGATACGATCCAGCGTGGCGACGGAAGTGCCGCCGAATTTCATAACCAAGATGGGCATGTGTCTTCCCCTTCGGGCCCAAGTTCCGGCGCGGTTTATGCGTTGTCGCGGCAAAGGGCAAGATGGCTTGGGGATAACTGCGGCTATTCCCCACCGCAGGAGCACGGTTCAGCGGCGATAGTCGGCCGGGCGCAAAACCCCTGCGTTCACATGGGTTTCCGCCCCCTCGACCACATCGGTGTTCTGCGCCGCGACCACCTGCCACCCCTGCCCCAGGGCCCGGGCCACGAAGGTCAGGATGGTGCGCCGGGCGCCGGCGACGGCGCCATCGGGCAGGCGCTGGCCGGTCAGGGTGAATCGGCAGCTCACCACCGCCACATCGCCCAGGAGGCGGCAGCGGATCACCCCGGGGATCAAGGTGCTCTCTGCGAAGAAGGTGGCCAGCCCATAGGCATGCGCCCGTTCGATCGCCGGGCGGTCATGCCACCAGAGGCCCACGACATTGACGAAATCCGCGTCCTCGGCAAAAAGCGTCGCCAGGCCCGTCGCATCCCGCGCCATCCAGGCAGCCGCAAAGGCGGCGGGGATATCCTCCGGTCGCCGCGGCAGATCGGTCAATAGGCGTGCTCCCGCCCGTCCCAGGTGCGGAAACAGCCGCTGTCGGCAAGATCGAGCGCATCAAAGCGGGCGACCAGCCCATCGGCAGCCTCGTCCACGGTGATCTCGGCCGCCGCGCCGCCCATGTCGGTCTGCACCCAGCCAGGGTGATAGATACCCACGGCGATGCCTTCCGCCCTGAGGTCGGTCGACAGGTTCCGGCCGAGGTTCAGCACCGCCGCCTTCGAGGCGCGATAGATATAGCTGCCCCCCGGCGCCCGCTGGTCCGAGGCCATCTGCGAGGAGATCAGCGCGATCTTGCCGCGCGCCGCCCGCAGATTGGGCAGCAGCGCCTGAACCGCCAGGAAGGTGCCGGTGACATTCACCGCAAAGGCATCGGCCCACATCGCGGGCGGATAGCCGTCCTCCAGCCGCTGCCCCTTGTCGGGATAGATGCCGGCGTTGCAGATCAGCAGATCGACCGGATCGCCCGCCAGTGCCGCCGCCATGGCGCGATGCCCCGCCGGATCGGTGACGTCGAGGACAAGGTCGGCGCTGCCGTCACGGGCGGTGCCGGTGACACGATGGCCGGCGGTCCGATAGCGTTCCGCCAAGGCCTTGCCGATGCCACGGCCGGCACCGGTGATCACCACATGCATCAGTTGGTCTTTCGGTTGGGCAGGAAGGGCAACGGCGTCACCGGCACGCCGTCTTCGATCAGCGCCCGCGCCTCCTCGGCCTTGGCCTCGCCATAGATCGGCCGCTCCGGCGCATCACCGTCATGGATGGCGCGCGCCTCGGCGGCGAAATTCATGCCAACATACTCCGAACTCGCCTCGATCTTGCGCTTGAACTCCGCCAGCGCCTGCTCGATGGCCGTGCTTGGTGCGCTCAGTGGACGCTCGGGCGCCGTCGCCGGCTCGGCCTCCCGCCCGGGCTGCACCCGCGGCGCCATCAGCGCCTTTTCCACATCGGGCGAACCGCAAACGGCGCATTGCACCATGCCCGCCGCGGCCAGCTTGTCAAAAGCGGCGGCAGACTGGAACCAGCTGTCGAAGGTATGCCCTTCGGCACATTTGAGCGAATATTGGATCATTCAGGGATCCCTTGAAGGAGTAGGGGATTAGATATCCACCGCGCGGGGAAGATCAACCCCGCAGCCCCCGCTCGAGCCGCGCCGCAAGGCCTGCGACCAGCTCGGCCTGCGGCCGGTCCGCCTCGATCGCCAGCCGGCGCAGACCGAACTGCACCTGCGCCATCTCCTGGTAATAGCGGGTATAGGTGTAATTGATCCCGGCGCCGGCCACCGCCCCCAGCACCGGCACCGCCTGCGCCGCCAGCTTCTGACCAAGCGAGGTCGCCAACCGCGGCGCCACCGTCGCGATCATCCGTTGCAACGCCGGCCCGGTCAGCGTCAGCCTGAGCGACAGAAAGCTCAGATCGCTGCCGTCGTCCTCTGACAATGGACCGGCGGCGGCAAAGACCCGGAGGCAATCGAAGCGCACGCTCTCCGCCGCCGGATCGAACCCCTGCCGCGCCGCCGCGCCCTGGATCGCCCGCATCAGCATGGTGGTGGTCGCCGGCAGCTCGACCAGGGCCCCAGAGAGGCCAGCAAAGCCGCCAGCGGCGCCGAGCGCCGATGTGATGGCAGTATTGACCCAAGGCGCCGGATCGCCGGCCACCCGCCGGCTGCGTTGCGCCGCGCGCAACGACAGGTGCAGGGCGCGCTCGGCGGCACCGTCCAGCCCGCTCCGCATCGCGGAGGGCAAGCGGTTGAGCAACCCTTCGGCACTGGTGCCGAGCGCGTTCAGCAGCTTGAGCCCCGGCCCCGCCGCCGCGCGATAGCGCGCCGCCAGCCGGTCAAGCTCCGCCTCGGCGTCTGGCGCCCGGCCGATCGGGGGAAGAACTATGGCTCCTGCGGCTTCGGTCATCGCGATCCCTTTGACTGTCCTTGTCAGATCGGTACGCGACGGGGCGGTTTCAATGGGCAGGCCTCAGCCCGCCTCGCGCCAGCGGCTGACATGCCCCGTGATCCCCTGCCAGGCGCCAGGCAGCAGATCGCGGCCCAGAACCCGGTCGGGGTTGGTCGGCGGCGGCATCTCCACCCCTTCGAGCTTGGTGAAACCGAACCGGTTGTAATAGGGCGCGTCGCCCACCAGCATCACCCGCTCCCATCCGGCCTCCTGCGCGGCGATCAGCGATTCCTCGATCAGCAGGCCGCCAAGCCCCTCGCCCTGGTGAGTCGGGTGCACCGCCACCGGCCCGAGCAGCAAGGCCTCGGCCTCGCTGATCCGGATCGGCCAGTAGCGGATCGCCCCGGCCAGGGTGCCGTCGCTGTCGCGCGCGACCATGCAGAGACCCGCCACCGGGTCGATCCCATCGCGCAGACGATATGAGGACAGCGCTTCGCGCCCCGGCGCGAAACACAGATCATAAAGCGCCTCGACGTCCCACCAGTCTCCGGATTGTTCCGGCCGCAGTTCGATCACCCGCCTGCCCTCCGCATCAGCTCGGCTGCTGCCCCTAGCACTCTGACAGGCGGCGTCAAGCTCCCCGTGTCGGAGGTGCCCGCTTGCCCCAGATTACCTCGCCTGGCCCAACGGCAGCAAAGGGGGCTGTCTGCCCCCTCTTGGCCTCTGGCCAATTCACCCCCGAGGATATTTTCGCCAGATCGAAGGACAAACCGCGCGCCCCTTCGATCTGGCGCAAATATCCCGGGGGGAAGGCCGCAGGCCGTGGGGGGCAGCGCCCCCCGCCGCGCCGAAGCGGTCAATGCGATCCCAGGATGCCGGTTTTCACCGAGTAATCCACCGCCAGCGCATAGTCGGGGTCATCGTCGCTGTCGATCATCAGATGCCCCGCCTTGGTCAACAGCCGGTGACAGTCGCGGCTGAGGTGGCGCAACTGGATGCGCTTGCCCTCGGCCTCGTATTTCGCCGCGAGCGACTCGATCGCCTGCAGCGCCGACTGGTCCACCACCCGGCTGTCGTCGAAGTCGACGATCACCATGGCGGGATCGGCCTTGGGATCGAACAGCTCGGCGAAACCGTCGGTCGAGCCGAAGAACAGCGGCCCCTGAATCTGATAGACCTTGGCGCCCTCGGGGGTGACATGAACCTTGGCGTGAATGCGCTTGGCGTTGTTCCAGGCATAGGCCAGCGCCGAGACGATGACGCCCACCACCACGGCCACCGCCAGATCCTCGAACACCGTCACCACGGTGACCAGCACGATGACGAAGGCGTCGATCAGCGGCACCTTGGCGAGGATGCGGATCGAGTTCCAGGCGAAGGTGCCGATCACCACCATGAACATCACGCCGACCAGCGCGGCCAGCGGGATCTGTTCGATCAGTGGCGAGGCGAAGAGGATGAAGCCCAAGAGGCAAAGCGCGGCGAAGACCGCGGCGATCCGGGTGCGGCCGCCGGATTTCACGTTGATCATCGACTGGCCGATCATGGCGCAGCCGCCCATGCCGCCGAAGAAACCGGTGACCACATTCGCGGTGCCCTGGGCGATGCATTCCTGGCTGGCGCCGCCGCGCTTGCCGGTGATCTCGCCCACCAGGTTCAGGGTCAGCAGGCTCTCGATCAGACCGATCGCCGCCAGGATCACCGAATAGGGCAGGATGATCTTCAGGGTTTCCCAGGTCAGCGGCACCATCGGGACATGGAACTGCGGCAGCCCGCCCTCGATCGAGGCCATGTCCCCCACCCGCGGCACGTCGAGGCCCAGCGCAATCACCAGCGCCGCCACCACCAGGATGCCGGCCAGCGGCGCCGGGATGACACGGGTCAGCCGGGGTGTGCCCCAGATCACCGCCATGGTCAGCGCCACCAGCCCCAGCATGGTATAGAGCGGCAGGCCGGACAGGTATTCTCCGCCGCCGCCCGGCACCTTGAACTGGCCAAGCTGGGCCATGAAGATCACGATCGCCAGCCCGTTGACAAAGCCCAACATGACCGGATGCGGCACCAGCCGAATGAACTTGCCCCAGTGCATCACCCCGGCGAGGATCTGGAAAATCCCCATCAGCACCACCGTGGCGAAGAGGTATTCCACCCCGTGCGAGGCGACCAGCGCCACCATCACCACCGCCAGCGCCCCGGTCGCGCCCGAGATCATGCCGGGCCGGCCGCCGATCAGCGCGGTGATCAGCCCGACGATGAAGGCGGCATAGAGGCCGACCAGCGGATGGACGCCCGCGACGAAGGCGAAGGCCACCGCTTCGGGCACCAGGGCCAGGGCCACGGTCAGGCCGGACAGAAGCTCGATCCTCAGCCGGCCGAGACTGAACCCCTCGTCCGGCATCCAGCGCAGGTCGGGTTTGTCGATACGAGAGGCGAAGGCGGCCAGGAGGGCGCGTTTCATAAGAGAAATCCTGTGGTAATCTATTCGCTGCGTTGCAGCGTCTAACCTGTTCGGCCTTGGCTGCCAATGCGCAGGGTGACATGTCTTCAGCTGCCGGCTTCAATGGATAGCGGCACGGAACGCATGATTTCCCTCAGATTGAGGCCGAGAGGAGCCTCTGCGGCCACCGGCAACGGCGCGGGCGCCCTCTGGACGACTGGGGCGAGCGGACCCGACCGGCCCCCGACATGTCTGCCGCCATGAGGGGGAATCGCCCCTTCCCTACCGAGCTTCAGGCCATTCAATCCTGGGCCTCGGGGAGCGAGACGTGGAGCAGATCATCCCGGGGGCGGATCGACACGAAGCCGAATATCGCCCAGCCTCACCTCCCGCCCAAAGGCATCCACCATCGCGATCCGAACCGGTTCTTCCCCGCCATCAGGCACGAAGCTGACGGATGCGCCATCCGGGTCCCCCTCGTCCCACCATTGCTTCATCGCGAGCAGCACGACGGCAAGCCCTCGGCCGCGTTCCGTCAACCGATAGGCCTGCCGGGCGCGCGCGCCATCCTCCTTGTAATCGAAGCGTTCCAGCAGACCGGCCTCCACCAGCTTTGCCAGCCGCCCGGTCAGGATGGACCGGGGCACCCCGATGTCCGCCTGCATGTCGGCAAAGCGCACCACCCCATAGAAGGCCTCGCGCAGGATAAGGAGCGACCAGCGGTCTCCAAGGAGTTCCGATGCCTTCGCCATGCCGCAGCGATCAAGTGGAACGGGCGCCCGGGCGCGAATGCGGGCGGGGTCACAATCTGAGTTTGACATTCAAACCTAGCTCTGCAAAACAATTCTGAGTTCAAATTATAGACTGAGACCTGTGCCATGTCCAATTCACCCCAAACCTCTCTGACGCAAGACGATCCTCTGACCGATTTCGATGCCCGAGAAATTGAACTGCTGGGACAAACAAAGCGGGTCTATGTGGCCGGCGCCGGCCCCGCGGTCATCGTCATGCATGAGATGCCCGGAATTTCCCCGCATGTCGCGCGTTTTGCCCGCTGGGTCCGCGAGGCCGGGTTCACCGTTTTCATGCCATCCCTGTTCGGTCGCGATGGCGCCGTGCCCCAGGCCGAAGAGGGCGCGCAGATCTTTCAGCGCGTTTGCGTGTCGCGCGAGTTCAGGGTCTTGGCAGGCGGCGGCACCAGCCCCGTGGTCGCCTGGCTGAAAGCGCTTGCGAGACGGGCCCAGGCGGAATGTGGCGGGCCGGGGGTGGGCGCGGTCGGCATGTGCTTTACCGGAAATTTCGCCATCTCGATGATGATGGAGCCGGCAATGGTGGCCGCCGTGGCCTGCCAGCCCTCGCTCCCCCTGGACGATCCGGCCGCGATCGAACTGTCGGAGGATGACGCCGCGACCGTCGCCGACCGCCTGAGCCGCGACGACCTGACGGTTCGCGCCTATCGGTTCGATGGGGACAGGTTTTGCAGGGCCGCCCGGTTCGAGGCCTATCAGGCACGGTTCGGCCGACACTTCGACGGGCGCGTGCTGCCGGACCAGGCCGCCAATCCAGAAACCTCGCCATTTTTCGCCGAACATATCAAATCGCCGCATAGCGTGGTGACGCAGCATCTGATCAATCGCGACGGCGAGGCCACCATCGCCGCCCGCGACGAGATCCTCGCCTATCTGCAGGCAGCCCTGCTCGACGCAAAGCGACCGAGCTTGTCGCGATAGAGGCCCCACGCCCGGCACAGCGGGGGCGCCCAGCCGCAAGCGGCGGCGTCCCCCGGCAGATGTCGGACGGGATCATTCGCCGGGACTGAGCCGATTTTGGGCAGGGTCACGCCCTGCCCCGCCCTCCGCCACCACAGCATGCGACCTGCGGTTGCATCCGCGCCCGCCGGGGCTAATGTCGGCACCGAAGACAATCGGGGGCAAGGCACCATGACACCTACCAAGATCGGCATTATCGGCGGGTCCGGCATCTACGAGATCGACGGGCTGGAAGACGCCAAATGGATCGAGGTCGACAGCCCTTGGGGCAAACCCTCGGACGCGCTGCTGACCGGCCGGCTCAACGGCGTCGAGATCGTCTTCCTGCCACGGCATGGGCGCGGCCATTACCTCAGCCCCACCGATGTGCCCTATCGCGCCAATATCGACGCGCTCAAGCGGATCGGTGTCACCGATGTGATCAGCATCAGCGCCTGCGGGTCGTTCCGCGAAGAGCTGGCGCCGGGCGATTTCGTCATCGTCGATCAGTTCATCGACCGCACCTTTGCCCGCGACAAGAGTTTCTTCGGCACCGGTTGCGTCGCCCACGTCAGCATGGCGCATCCCACCTGCGACCGGCTGAGCGCGGTCTGCGAGGTCGCCGCGCGCGACGCCGGGATCACCGTGCACCGCGGCGGCACCTATCTGGCGATGGAGGGGCCGCAATTCTCGTCCCTGGCCGAATCGAAGATGTATCGCGAACACTGGGGTGCCGATGTCATCGGCATGACCAACATGCCCGAGGCCAAGCTCGCCCGCGAGGCGGAGCTTTGCTATGCCTCGGTCGCGATGATCACCGATTACGACAGCTGGCACCCGGAGCATGGCGAAGTCGATGTCACCCAGATCATCGCCACGCTGACCGGCAACGCCGACAAGGGGCGCGAAAAGGTCCGCCGCCTGCCCGCCCTGCTGGGGGCGGAGCGCGAGCCCTGCCCCTGCGGCTGCGACCGGGCGCTGGAATATGCCATCATGACCGCGCCGGAAAAACGCGACCCCGCGCTGGTGGCAAAACTGGATGCCGTCGCCGGGCGGGTGCTGAACCGGGGGTGAGGCCTTGGGCCGGATGACGGGGCATTGGGGGCTCTGCCCCCGGCGCCTGGGGCGCCTCCCCCGCCCGATTTTCAACGAGAAGAAGACCCGGGGGGAGTGCCCCGCGCGTCACTCCCGGCAGATGGCGAACAGCGCCCCGCGCGAGGAAATCCCCAGCTTGTCATAGGCGCGCCTGCGATAGGTCACCACGCTGGAGGGCGCCACGCCGAGATCGGCGGCGATCGTCTCGGCCTTCTTGCCGGCCAGCATGCCGAGACAGACGGCGCGTTCCCGGTCGGAGAGAACCGCCAATGCGGCCGGTTCCTCGCTCAGCCGCGCCTCGAAATGCTGCAGCGCCAAGCGGCCCAGCAGCGCCGGCAGCGCGCCCCGCGAGGCCGCTTCGGTCCAGTAGAGGTTGACGATCAGCCGCAACCGCGCGCCGGCGGTCAGAACCGCCGTCTTGCCGGCCAATCCGGGCCGGTCGAAGAACCGGGCGCGATAATCCTCGCTGACCTCGGGCTGCCCCACCTCCAGCACCAGCCCCCCGGCGGGAAGCGCCATCACCTGCACATAGAACGGGTCCTGCCGGAACCAACCATCGAGGTATTCCTCGGCCAACATGCCGCCCAGCGCCTGGGCGTTGAAGTTGCGCGACAGCAGACAGGCGGCATGATCGGCGCGATAGGAGAAGACCATGACCTGCGCCGCGCCGGTCGCCTCCACCAGCGCCAGAAAGGGCGCGGCCCAGCCGTCCTGTCCCGACAGTGCCAGACAGGCGTCGATCTCTGCGATCAGCTCTTCGCTCCGGTCCATGCGGCTGTCCCCCCCGAAAGAGGACTTACCGCGAAGCCCGCCGCCCCTACAACCATTCCGACGATCAAGGGAGGACCGGCATGAGGCCCGAGGGACGCGGCGAGTTCGACTCGCTCTATTTCAGCTATCCGCAGTTCGATGCGCCCGCGCGCGGGGCGGGCCCGGAACCGCGCCGTCCGGTGGTGATCGCCGGCGCCGGGCCGGTGGGGATGATCGCGGCGCTGACGCTGGCGCAATACGGCATCCGCAGCCTGCTGCTCGATCGCAAGGACACCTTCAATGACGGCAGCCGGGCGATCTGCATCTCGCGCTCCAGCTACTACATCCTCGAACGGGTCGGCGCGGTGGCGCCCTTCCTCGACAAGGCGCTCGGCTGGACCAGGGGGCGCAGCTTCTATCGCGGCCAGCAGATCCTGGAATTCGACATGCCGGATTCGGAGGATGAGAAATACCGGCCGATGTACAACCTGGAACAGCAGTATATCGAGGCCTTCCTCTGGGACGCCGTCGCCGCCAGCCCGCTGATCGAGACCCGCTGGCAAAGCGAGGTGACAGGGATCGCGGATGAGGCCCAGGGCGTCACCCTGACGGTGACCGACCCGGCCGGCAGCTATGCCCTGCCCGCCGACTGGGTGCTGGCCGCCGATGGCGCCCGCAGCGCGATCCGGGCACTGCGCGGGCTGCGGCTGAAGGGCGAGAATTACGAAGGCCGCTATGTCATCGCCGATGTGCAGATGGAGCATGACTATCCCACCATCCGCCGGGCGCTCTTCGACCCCGCCAGCCGCCCCGGCGGCACCGTGCTGATCCACCGCCAGCCGGACAATATCTGGCGCATCGACTATCAGCTGCGCGACGACGAAAGCGCCGAAGGCGCCACGCGCGAGGAGAACGTCCGCGCCGCCGTCGCCGCCGTATTGGCCGAGATCGGCCATACCGGCCCCTGGGCGCTGGAGTGGTGGAGCGTCTATTCCGCAAATACGCTGGCGCTTGATGACTATCGCGACGGGCGGGTGATCTTTATCGGCGACAGCGCCCATATCGTGCCGATCTTCGGGGTGCGCGGGCTGAACAACGGGCTGGCCGACGGGCAGAACATCGGCTGGAAACTGGCCTTTGTGCTGAACGGGCTGGCCGGCGAAGGGCTGATCGACAGCTATACGCCGGAACGGCGCGGCGCCACGCTCGACGTCTTTGCCAATGCCTCGAAAAGCACCCGGTTCATGACGCCCCCCACCCCGGGCTGGCGGCTGATGCGCGACGCGGCGCTGTCGCTGGCGCTGACCCGGCCCTCTGCCGGGCGGTTGGCGAACCCGCGGCAGATGACGCCCTATACCTATGCCGCAAGCCCGGCCACCGCCGCCGATGCCGAAGGCTTTGAGGCCGGGCCGCGGCCCGGCGCGCTGATGACCGATGTGGCGCTGGCGGATGGCTTCCTCTCCGACCTGATGGGGCCGGGTTTCACCCTGCTGAGCTTCGGGCCGGCGGTGCCGCCGATCGAGGGGGTGACCGTCGTGGCCCTGCCCGCCTATGGCCCCGCCGCCCGCGCCTATGGCGCGCAGGCCGGCGGCGCCTATCTGATCCGCCCCGATCTGCATGTCGCCGCCCGATGGCCGCAGACCGATGCGACCCAGATCCGCCAGACCCTCGACAGCCTTCTTTTCCGCCAGGAGATCCCCGCATGACCCAGGACGATCTGGAAACCCTCTATGAGGCCCTGGCCGAAAGCCTCGACAGCCTGCCGGCTGAGGCGCGCGAGCTTTACCTCGCCAAACTGGCACTGGCGCTGGCCGAGACGCTGGAAAATGCGCCCCGCGCACTGGAGATCATCGCCGAATGCCGCACCGGGATCGCGTCGACATGACGGGGACTTGACGGAAGTGGGCAAATCCGGCTCCCTTCCCCGGTTCGCAAAAGGATTGCCCCAATGCCCCTCGATCTCTGGCTCGCCTTCGTCGCGGCCTCTACCGTGCTGCTGCTGATCCCCGGCCCGACCGTCCTGCTTGTTCTCAGCTATGCGCTGAGCAAGGGGCGCGGTGTCGCCCTGGCCTCGGCCACCGGCGTGGCGCTGGGGGATTTCACCGCCATGACCGCCTCGCTGCTGGGGCTGGGCGCGCTGGTGATGACCTCGGCCATGCTGTTTTCGGTGCTGAAATGGATCGGCGCCGCCTATCTGTTGTGGATGGGATGGAAGCTGTTTCGCAGCGCGCCGTCGACCGGGCTGCAGGCGATGGCCGCCGCCCGCACCGTCACCCCGCGCGGCGTCTTCACCCATGCCGCCGCGGTGACCGCGCTGAACCCCAAGTCGATCGCCTTCTTCGTCGCCTTCGTGCCGCAGTTCCTGCGCCCCGAGGCGCCCTTGGGTCCGCAATTCGCCATCCTGATCGCCACCTTCGTGACCCTCGCGGCACTGAACGCGCTGGCCTATGCGCTGCTGGCCGACCGGCTGCGCGCCTGGGTCGGACGCCCCCGGGTGATCACCGGCATGACCCGCACCGGCGGGCTGACGCTGATGGGCATGGGCGTGGCCACCGCCTTTTTGCGCCGTCCGGCCTGACCGTCAGACCCCGGGATTTCGGAACGGGGGGATCAACTCTCCCCGTTTTCCTTGAGAAACGATCGGATGAAGCGGCGGATTTCCCGTGCCGCGCTGGTATCCATCCGCTTGCAGAGATCGACGAAGGCGTCACGCTCTGCCTTGTCCAGCCGCAGCACCAGCTGGCTGTCCTTCTTCCCCGAAGCCTTGCTGTCGTTCTTGGTCACGCGCCCACCCGCCCCTGCGGCCTTGAAATTCTGCATATTAAGTGTATATACATTGCATAGCGATTGTCGATAACGACGACGTAAAAACAAAACAGGAGGAAAGGCAAATGACCCTTCATATCGCGCAGGCGCTTCTGACCCGCGATCGCCGGGACTGGACCAAACCGCATCTGAGCTGGCTGCCTGCTGCCCTCTATCGCAGCTTTAGCGAGGCGCGCCACTGACTGGGGGCCCCATCCGGGGCCCTTTCGCTTATCCGGGGCTTGCAAGCCCGCCCCCTATCGGCCAAACCCGGCTGGCCGTTTTTCGCAAGCCGGAGTCGCCCGATGCCCCCGTCCAAACAGGTCAAGGATTACATCCGCACCATCGTGGATTTCCCGCACGAGGGGATCCTGTTCCGCGATGTGACCACGCTCTTCGCCGATCCGCGCGGCTTCCGCATGGCGATCGACCAGATGCTGCACCCCTATGCCGGCGAGCGGATCGACAAGGTGGTGGGGCTTGAGGCGCGCGGCTTCATCCTGGGCGGCGCCATCGCGCACCAGCTCTCGGTCGGCTTCGTGCCGATCCGCAAGAAGGGCAAGCTGCCCGGCCCCACCATCAGCCAGGACTATAAGCTGGAGTATGGCGAGGCGGTGGTCGAAATCCACGACGACGCCATCCAGCCGGGCGAGAAGATCCTGATCGTCGACGATCTGCTGGCCACCGGCGGCACCTGTGCCGCCGCCATCAAGCTGGTCGAGCGGCTCAAGGGCGATATCATCAGCTGCGCCTTCATCGTCGACCTGCCCGATCTCGGCGGTCGCAGGGTGCTGGAGGCGATGGGCATGGATGTCCACGCGCTCTGCGCCTTCGAAGGGCTCTGACAGACCGGGGCGGCGCCCCGGCCTGACCTGTCGTCGCGATTATTTCAGGATCGGAGGCTTGTCGGGATTGCTGCCCGGTGCCTCCTGGAACAGTGGTTCGGGCTTGGCGGGTTCCGGCAGATCGAACCGCAACCCGACCGCGGCCAGCCGCGCCGCCACCGGATCGTCACCGGCGAAGAACCCCACGTCCATCGCCCCCGCCTCGATACCCGAGAAGGTCAGCGCCTCGCTTGCGGCCTTGGCGAGCGCCCCCTGCGCCGGTTCCAGCGCATCAACGAAGGCCAGCAGATGGCCGCGCCCGCCGGCGGCGTCGACGGTGCCGACCAGATAGGCGGCCCTGGCCAACCCCACCGCAGTGGCGAGCTTGGTGTCGATCGCCGAAATCAGCACCTCGGGCAGCCCGCCGGGTGCGGTCAGCTCGGCGATCCGCGCCTCGGTCTCCTGCGGCGCATGGGCCAGGGTCTCGCACAGCCAGTCCATCGCCGCCGGGGGGATCAGGATCGCCGAGGGCGCAACACCCAGGTTCAGCCCCAGCCCGACATTCTGGCCGCGCAGCATCTCGGCCAGGATCCGGCCCGACATCGCCGCATAGGGCGCGACCCGTTCGGCAAAGCGCGCCAGCCGTTCCTCCCGGTCGAAGACCAGAACGAACCGGCCATCCTCGGTATCGAAGATCTCGGGCGAGACATTGTCGTCCAGCGCCTCCTCGGTCAGCAGCAGGAACAGCTCGGCATCGGCGAGCCGTTCATAGAACCGCAACCGTGCGGCCCCTTCGTCGCCAGCGGCCTCCATCGCCGCATGGGCCATGTCGATCGGGGTCAGCTCTTCGGTCTCATCGCTCATTCAGCACCTCCTTCACCCGGGCGCGCAGAACCGGCAGCAGCTCCGCCTCGAACCAGGGGTTTTTCTTCAGCCATGCGGTATTGCGCCAGGACGGGTGAGGCAAGGGAAAGACGCGCGGCGCATGATCGCGCCAGCCCGCCACCGTCTCGGTCACCGGGGTCTTCACCCCCATGTGCCAGCGATGGGCATGGCCACCGACCAGAATCTTCAGCTCGACCTCCGGCAGCGCCGCCATCACGCGATTGTGCCATGTCCGCGCACAGAGCGGCGGCGGCGGCAGATCGGCCTTGCGGTCGTTGTAGCCCGGGAAACAAAACCCCATCGGCACCACTGCCACGCGGGACATATCATAGAAGGTTGCGGCATCCATCCCCAGCCAGTCGCGCAGCCGGTCGCCCGAGGGGTCGGTGAAAGGCCGGCCGCTTTCATGCACCCGCGCGCCGGGCGCCTGCCCTGCGATCAGGATGCGCGCACCGGGGCGAAACCAGACAACGGGACGCGGTTCATGCGCCGTGGCGGTGGCCGCGAAGCGATCGGCGCAGAGCCGACAAGCCCGAATCTCCTCGATCAGATCGACAGGGTCAGCCATCTGGCCTCCTCTTCCAGCGAAGCCGGTCAGACTTAATCATTTGTCCCCCATATGGAAACTATATCGCCGAACAACCAGATCAAAGGGCCGGGAATGGCGAGGGGCGCGCACCTCGCCTCCAGGGGCCCCATGCCCAATTTCGGCCTTAATCTTGATGGTTTTTTGTTTCACGTTCCGACATAATCTGGCCTAATTCGCCCTGTAAGCCGTTAATACTCCTCTGATACGAGGGGCAGGCCTGAGCATGTGCCAGTGCGTAACGACCTAGGGAGAGCGAAGACTGCAACCGCAGTTCTGGAAGACGCAATGCTTGAATTCGACAATGTCAGCAAATCCTTTTGGACCGGGACACGCCGCAAGGTCATCCTCGACCAGGTCTCCTTCCGCGTCGAACTCGGCCGCTCCTTGGGCATCCTGGCGCCCAACGGCACCGGCAAGACCACGCTCATCAACATGATGGCGGGGCTGGAGAAACCTGACGAGGGCGAAATCCGGCGCGGCTGCAAGATCTCCTTTCCGCTGGGCTTCATGGGCGGCGTCGTCAGCCGCATCTCGGCGATGGAGAACTCGCGTTACATCGCTCGGCTCTATGGCATGGACCCCGATTATGTCGAAGCCTATTGCCGCTGGCTCTGCGGGCTTGGGGAGTATTTCGACCAGCCGATCGGCACCTATTCCTCGGGGATGCGCTCGCGGTTTTCCTTCGCGCTGATGCTGGCTCTGGACTTTGACATCTATCTGATCGACGAAGGCATGCCGAACTCCACCGATGTGGAGTTCAACCGCAAGGCCGGCGGGATCCTGAAAGAGCGGCTGCGCACGACCACGATCGTCATCGTGTCGCACCAGCCCGCCATTCTCGAGAAATTCGCGCGTTCGGCAGCGGTTCTGCTGAACGGCAAACTTCATATGTTCGACACCTTGGAAGAGGCGAAGCGGCTTTATGACTATCAAACCCAAGGCTAAGAAATTCCGTATCCGCCGCAGCCCCTCTGCAAGCAGTGTGCAGGCCGCCGCAACGGAGCAACCTCAGGACACCAACTCGGAGCGCCCGCCCGAGGTCGAGCGGCTGCGCCCTCGCGTGGTGACCAGTGGCGGCACCTCGCTCCGCCCGGATGTCGAGGAAACCGATAGCGCCCCCCAGGAGGAGAGTGCCGCCAACGCCGAACCGGCCGAGGCCCCCGCCGCCCCCGACCAAGCCGCCGCCGCCCCGGGCGCCGAGCCGGGAGCGCCGCAAGACGACGCGACAGCACCCCCCACCGAGTCAGGGGCGGACGCCGAGGCGGAAACTGAGGCAGAGGCAGAGGCAGAGGCGCCCATGGCTGCCACGCCGCGCAGCGGCCTGGTCTCCTCCTCTCGGGAGATGACCGTCGAGGCTGAAATCGACGCGATCCGCCGCGAGGGGCTGACCGGCCGGCAATTGCGCATGGCGCGCCGCGTCGCGCAAAAGCACAATCTGCCGGCAACCTCGGATTTCGACGCGGTGCGGCTGCTGAGACAACAGGGCATCGACCCCTTCCAGCGCTCGAACATGCTTGAACTGGTGGTGCCGCGCAGCACGGAACCGGCGGTGACCACGAAAGACCGCGTGCAACTGCCCCAGACGGTGCCGTTGGGCGAGCCCGCCCAACCCCTGCCCGACATAACCCCCGCCGAGCAGCGCGAGCAGGAAATCACCGCGATCCAGCGCGACATCGTCAACCGGCGGCGCAAGAAGATGTTGCTGCTGATGACGCGGCTGTTCTTCTTCGTGGCGATCCCCACCGCGGTGGTGGGCTGGTATTTCTACACCATGGCGACGCCGATGTATGCCACCAAGTCGGAATTCCTGATCCTCAAGGCCGACAACGCCGGCGGCGGTTCCGGCCTGGGCAACCTGCTGAGCGGCACGCAATTCGCCACCAGCCAGGATTCCATCGCGGTGCAATCCTATCTGCAGTCGAAGGACGCCATGCTGCGGCTCGACAAGGACCAGGGGTTCAAGGCGGAGTTCAGCCAACCCTGGATCGACCCGATCCAGCGCCTGCCTGCCAACCCGACCAACGAGCAGGCCTATAAGATCTATTCCAAGGACGTGAAGATCGGCTATGATCCGTCCGAAGGCGTGGTGCGCATGGAAGTGGTCGCCCCCAATCCGCAGACCAGCGCCAATTTCGCCCGCAGCCTGCTGTCCTATGCCGAAGAACGGGTCAACCATCTGAGCGAACAGAAACGCTCGGACCAGATGCGCGACGCGCTGGCCGGCTTCGAGAATGCCCAGATCGAGCGCCGCAAGGCGCAAGAGGCCCTGGTCGCGTTGCAGCAAAAGGGTGCGATCCTTGATCCCGAAGGGGTGATTGCGGCCCTGCGCGGCCAGATCAACAACATCGAGGTCCAGCTTCAGGACAAGCAGCTGGAATTGTCGGCCCTGACGGACAACCCGCGCCCCAACCAGGCCAAGGTTGACGGTGCCAAGGGCGATGTCCGACGCCTGCAGGCCCTGCTGGACCAGCTCAACGAACGGATGGTGGACGCTTCCAAGGGCGAAAATTCGCTCGCCGAGCTGAGCGTCCGGATCCAGATGGCCCAGGCGGACCTGCAGACCCGCGACCTGATGCTGCAATCAGCGCTGCAGCAGGTGGAGCAGACCCGGATGGAGGCCAACCGCCAGGTCCGCTATCTGACCACTTCGGTGGAACCGGTCGCCAGTCAGGAACCCGCCTATCCGCGGAAGTTCGAGAATACGATTTTGGCATTCCTGTTCTTTTCCGGTATCTACCTGATGATCTCTCTGACCGCCTCGATTCTCCGTGAACAGATAACGTCTTAATCATATGAAACATGTCGAAGTCGCCGGTCTCACGATCGGCAACGACCTGCCGCTGACCGTGATCGCCGGCCCCTGCCAACTGGAAAGCCGCGATCATGCCGAGATGATCGCCGGCCGGATGAAGGAAGTCTGCGACGCCGCCGGCGCGCAGTATGTCTTCAAGGCCTCCTATGACAAGGCCAACCGCACCTCGCTTGGGGGCGCGCGCGGCATGGGCATCGAGGCCGGGCTCGAGGTCCTGAACGGCATCCGGCAGACCTTTGGCGTGCCGGTGCTGACCGATGTGCACACCGCCGAACAATGCGCCATCGCCGCCGAGGCGGTGGACATCCTGCAGATCCCGGCCTTTTTGTGCCGGCAGACCGACATGTTGCTTGCCGCCGGCCGCACCGGCGCCGCGATCAACATCAAGAAGGGTCAGTTCCTGGCGCCCTGGGACATGGCGAATGTGGTGGCCAAGGTGGAAAGCACCGGCAACGACCGCATCCTGCTGACCGAACGCGGTGTCTCCTTCGGCTATAACACGCTGGTGACTGACATGCGGTCGCTGCCGATCATGGCCAAGACCGGCTATCCGGTGGTGATGGATGCCACCCATTCGGTGCAGCAACCCGGCGGGCTTGGCGGCTCGACCGGCGGGCAGCGCGAGTTCGCCCCGGTGATGGCGCGCGCCGCGGTATCGCTGGGCATCGCCGCCGTCTTCATCGAAACCCATGAGGATCCGGACCGCTCCCCTTCGGATGGGCCGAACATGATCCGACTTGATCAGATGGGCGCCCTGATCGACACGCTGATGCGATTTGACGCCCTGGCCAAGACCAACCCCATTGAAATTTGACGATTGAGGATCAATCAAGATGACCCGGCCCCTTTATGAGGTGTCCCCGAACACCTGGAATTTTCTGAAGACCCCGATGATCAAACCCACGGGCTTCCGTGAATACGACGCGCGCTGGAAATATCCTGAAGAGATCAACCTGCCGGGCATGACGGCTCTGGGGCTCGGCCTTGGCACCCAGATGATCAAGCACGGGATCGCCCCGGTGATCGCGGTCGGCAACGATTATCGCGACTATTCGCTGACGATCAAGAACGCGCTGATCCTGGGGCTGATGCAGGCCGGCATCCACGTCAAGGACATCGGCCCCTGCATCACCCCGATGGCCTATTTCTCCTCCTTCCACCTGGGCGGCTGCGCAGTGGCGATGGTCACCGCCTCGCACAACCCGAACGGCTGGACCGGGGTGAAGATGGGCTTCAACATGCCGCTCACCCATGGCCCCGACGAGATGGCCGAGCTGAAGGAAATCGTGCTGAACGGCGAAGGTGTCGCCCGCGACGGTGGCCAGTACGAATTCGTCGATGGCGTCTGGGATGCCTATATGGACGATCTGGTCGGCGACTTCAAAATGACCCGCAAGCTGAAGGTGGTCTGCGCCACCGGCAACGGCACCGCCGGCGCCTATGCCCCGGCCCTGCTGGAGCGGATCGGCGTCGAGGTCGTGCCCTCGCATAACGAGCTCGACTATACCTTCCCGAACTACAACCCGAACCCCGAAGCGATGGAAATGCTGCATGACATGTCCGCCACGCTGAAGGCCTCGGGCGCCGATCTGGCGCTTGGCTTCGACGGCGACGGCGACCGCTGCGGTGTGGTCGATGACGAGGGCGAGGAGATCTTCGCCGATAAGGTCGGCGTGATCATGGCGCGCGACCTGTCCAAGCTCTATCCCGGTTCGACCTTCGTGGCCGATGTGAAATCCACCGGTCTCTTCGCCTCGGACCCCGAGCTGAAGGCGAACGGGGTCAAGGCCGATTACTGGAAGACCGGCCACAGCCACATGAAGCGCCGGGTGCACGAACTGGGCGCGCTGGCGGGGTTCGAGAAATCGGGCCACTACTTCCTGGCCGAGCCGATCGGGCGTGGCTATGACGACGGCATGCGGGTCGCGGTCGAAATCTGCAAGCTGATGGAGCGCAACCCGGACATGAAGATGTCCGACCTGCGCAAAGCCCTGCCCAAGACCTGGTCGACCCCGACGATGTCGCCCTATTGCGCCGATACCGAGAAATATCAGGTGCTGGAGCGGCTGGTCGACAAGCTGGTGGCCAAGGCAAAGGCGGGCGAACCCTTTGCCGGCCGCGCCATCAAGGAGGTCGTCACCGTCAACGGCGCCCGTGTCATCCTCGACAACGGGTCCTGGGGCCTGGTGCGCGCCTCGTCGAACACGCCGAACCTGGTGGTGGTCTGCGAAAGCTCGGACAGCGACGCGGAAATGCGCGCGATCTTCGCCGATATCGACGCGGTGATCCGGACAGAACCCGCCGTCGGCGAATACGACCAGACCATCTGACCCCTCGGGGCGCGCCCGGAGCCCGTCCCGGCGCGCCTTGGACCGCTTTGCGGACCGTTGAGTATTTGGGCGAGCAGGGGGCCGGGCGCGCCCGGGCCTCGAGACCGCCGGCCTGGCCCCCTGCTCGCCCTCTCCCTCAAGATCACTGCCGACACGCGCCCCGCAGGCGCGTGTCGGCGCCTCGGCCTCAGTTGCCGCCCAAGAGCTTGAGGATGCCCTTCCTGGCCTCGTCTTCGAGCTTCTGCTTCACCGCGTCCTCGGTGCTTTGCCCCTGCTGCACGTTCAGCTTTTCCTTCAGCTTATCCTTGGCCTTCTGCTCCAGAGCATCCTTCTGCTCCTCCAGCTTGGCCTTGGTGGCGGCGTCCAGATCGGGGCGGATCTTCGGCGCGGCCCAGGGGCCGGTCACCCGCACCGGCACCTCGAGCCCCTGGCTGCTGTCGGTCTTGAAGGCCACCGGTGTCACCAGGTAATCGAGATCGCGCGCCCCCAGCCCGACGCGCCCGGCGCCCTTCACCTGGAAGTTCGGGAGCGACAGCAGCAGATCGTTGTTCTGCAGATTGCCGGCCGCGATCGTATAGCTTCCGGTCAGGCTGTCGAAGACGGTGGTGCCCCCCGAGACCACGCCGGAGCGGAAGAGCTTGTCTAGGTCGATGCCGGTGATCACCCCGCGCCCCATGGTCAGGCTGCCACGCCCGGAGAGCGAGCGCATGATCGCATCGACCGACTGCCCGGCCCCCAGAAACTCCACATCCGCCTGCAGCTTGCCGTTGAGCCGGTCGATGCCCACCAGCGCGGCGAGCATCTGGCTGGTGTCGAGATCGGCAGCCTTGAAATTGCCCGCGACCGAGAAGCCCTTGCGATTGTTGGCCACCAGCTCGCCGCTGAGGTTGCCGCCGAAGAGATTGGCCGGCGTCAGGCGCAGCACCGCCCGCGCGTTATCAAGCGCCAGCGCCGCCTCGGTCGGCCCCAGGGTCAGCGCGCTGGTGCGGATGCTCTGGGCGGAGAGCTTGATGGCGCCATTCGCCAGCCCCAGCGCGCTGGCGTCGATCGGCGCCTGCGACCAGCCAGACGAGCTGCCCGAGCCGGCCTTGCCGCCGCTGCCACCCGCCCCCGATCCGCCCAGCGTGGAGAAATCGAGCGTGCCGGCCGTCAGATCGGCGCTGATCTGCGGCACGGTGCCGGAGAGATCGACATCGGCGGCGCCAGAGAGGCTGTTCTGATCGGCGGTGATCGCCAGATCGCGCAGGGCCAGCCGGTCCATCGGGATGAAGTCCACTCCCGCCGCCAGGCTCGCCGTGCGCCCCAGCCCCTTGGGCAGGTCGACACCAGTGACCCCGAGGGCCGCCAGCAGCTTGGCGGTATCCGGGCTGTTGCCCTCGATCTGCCCCGAGGCGGCGCCAGAGACATCGGCCTCGCCCTCGAAATCCACCGTCGTCCCGGCGAGGCCGATCTTCGCCACCACCGGCACCGTCTTGCCGTCGATGAAATCCTGCATTGCCGCGATCCGCGCCGAGATGTCGATCCTGGCCGCCTGATAGGTCAGCGTCGCGGTCAGATCGGCCGGCCCCGAGGCCTGCGGCCAGTCGAGCCTGAGATCGGCCGGCCCAAGGTCGATTGGCGCCGTGCCGGCGGCGGCATAGCGCAGCCGCGCGTCGGTCAGTTGCAGATGCTCCAGCGTCACCGGGGTGGAGCTGCCGCCCCCGGCCGATGTCTGCGGCGCTCCGCCGGCGGCGGTATCGGTGAAAATCCAGTTGCCACGCCCGGTCTTGTCGGTGGTGAGGTTCAATGTCGGCGCTTGCGCGATGATGCGGGTCACCCGGATGCGCCCGGCGATCAGATCGCGGGTGCCGAGACCGATCGACAGGCTCTCGGCGCGCAGCATCGGCTCCTCCCCCGCCCAGGGGGCATTGGCCAATGTCACCGGCCCGGTCTCGACCCCCAGCACCGGCCAGTAGGAGATCTTGAGCCCGCCGGTGAGGGTCAGCTTGCGACCGGTCTGCGCCTCGATCTGGTCGGCGGCGATCCGGGCGATCCGTTCCGAGGGCAGCATCAGAAGCGCCAGGCCCGCAATGATGACCGCCACCACCAGGGCGCCGAGAATTCCGAACATCCACTTCATGACACGTCCCAATCCTGAACCAATGATTTGTACCCCACCCTAGCCCCTCGGGGCGCAGGTGCAATCGTCAGTCAGGCGCCGCCCGGCCGCTGGCAAGCCATCGCGCATTTGCCTTGGGATTTGCGTTGAAAACAGTTCCCACACCGCCCTGCCGGGACTATATGCGCGCAATGACCACGAATCCGCCGAACCTGCGCCCCGACATCGCCCCCAAGGCCCAACTGACCGACCGCCCGCGCGCCGGCCAGCCCACCATCGGCATGGTGTCGCTGGGCTGCCCCAAAGCCTTGGTCGACAGCGAGAGGATCCTGACCCGGCTCAGGGCCGAAGGCTATGGCATCTCGGCCGATTACGCCGGCGCCGATGCGGTGATCGTGAACACCTGCGGGTTCCTTGACAGCGCCAAGGCGGAATCGCTCGACGCCATCGGCGAGGCGCTGCAGGAAAACGGCAAGGTCATCGTCACCGGCTGTCTCGGGGCGGAGCCCGACTATATCCGCGAACACCATCCCCGCATCCTGGCGGTGACCGGTCCGCATCAATACGAACAGGTGCTGGACGCGGTGCATGGCGCGGTGCCGCCCGATCCCGATCCCTTCATCGACCTGCTGCCGGCCTCGGGCGTCAAGCTGACGCCGCGCCACTACAGCTATCTGAAGATTTCGGAGGGCTGCAATCACAAGTGCAAGTTCTGCATCATCCCCGACATGCGCGGCCGGCTGGTGTCGCGCCCGGGTCACGCGGTGCTGCGCGAGGCCGAGAAACTGGTCGAGGCCGGGGTGCGCGAGCTTCTGGTGATCTCGCAGGATACCAGCGCCTACGGGCTGGACCGCAAGTATGACAGCAACCCTTGGAAGGATCACGAGATCCGCAGTCACATCACCGACCTGTCGCGCGAACTGGGGCAGATGGGGGCTTGGGTGCGGCTGCACTACGTCTATCCCTATCCCCATGTGCGCGACCTGATCCCGCTGATGGCCGATCCGGACAACGGCATCCTGCCCTATCTCGACATCCCGTTCCAACATGCGCATCCGGATGTGCTGAAACGGATGGCGCGCCCCGCCGCCGCCGCCAAGACGCTGGAGGAAATCGCCGCCTGGCGCGCGATCTGCCCCGATATCACCCTGCGTTCGACCTTCATCGTTGGCTATCCCGGTGAAACCGAAGCGGAATTCCAGACGCTGCTCGACTGGCTGGATGAGGCGCAACTGGATCGCGTCGGCTGTTTTCAATACGAGAACGTCGAGGGCGCCCGGTCGAACGACCTGCCCGACCATGTGCCGGACGAGGTGAAGCAGGACCGCTGGGACCGTTTCATGGAAAAGGCGCAGGCGATTTCCGCCGCCAAGCTCGAGGCAAAGGTGGGCACCACCTGCCAGGTCATCGTCGACGAGGTGGACGCCGAGGCCGCCACCTGCCGCACCATGGCCGACGCGCCCGAGATCGACGGCAACCTGTTCATCGACGAGGATTTCGAAGGGCTGAATCCCGGCGATATCGTCACGGTCGAGGTGGAAGAGGCCAGCGAATACGATCTTTGGGGTCGTCTCTTGCAGGCATAAGGCCCCCGTTTTCCACAAGCATCCCTCAAAAGCTTGTCTTTTCTCAATATCGGCGGAGTATTTCGCCGATATTACCCACAGGCTTGTCCACAGCCGCCTCAGCGACGTCACCGCCATTGACCGACCCCGCTCCGGCTTGTCAGCATGGCCTGTCCGACCACCCCGCGGTCAACCAGTCGCCAGCCAGAGGAGCCAGCCAATGTCCGACACCCCCGCCAAAGACCCCGTCATCGCCCAGAAGGCCCCCTATCCGGTCGAGGTCAGCGCCGGGAAAACCTATTTCTGGTGCGCCTGCGGTCGCAGCGCCAAGCAGCCCTTCTGCGATGGCAGCCACAAGGACACCGGCTTTTCGCCGGTGAAATATACCGCTGAGGAGGACAAGAAAGTGTTCTTCTGCGGCTGCAAGCATACCGGCAAGCCGCCGTTCTGCGACGGCACGCATTCCAAGCTCTGAGCCCGGCTCAGCCCGCCTGCCGCCGGCTGAGCCGGGCGAGAATCTCGACATGGGCGCAGAACGGCGGCGGCGCGGCGGGCCAATCGGTCTGCGCCGCCAGCCAATCGGCACAGGCGGTCTCGCAGCCGCCCACCTGACAACGCTCGATCATCCGCACGTATTCATCGGCGTTCAGTCCACCCTCGGCCATCGCGCGGGTCAGGCTGACGCCCGCCACCCGCGCCACCGAGCGGGTCAGCCAGAAGTGACGGTCCATTTCCGAGGGAATGGGGCCGCCATCCATCGCTCAGGCCTCCTCGGGCATCCGCAGCGCCGCCAGCGCCTGCAGATCAAGGAAACGGGCCTGGTTCGGACAGTCCTTGGGCGCGTGGTCGACCTGGTCATGGGCATCGAGCCAGGCACCACAGTCCCCCGCCCAGCCACAGCCGCGGCAGGCCTGCACCATCTCGGCCCAGGCCTCCTGCGTCAGATCGCCGGCCTCATAGGCGCCGACCAGATCGGTCCCCGTCGCCTGCGCCATGCGCGACACCAGCTGCACGTGTTCCCTCACCTCGCCCAGAACGGTCATCCTTGATCCTCACCCTCCCCGGTCAGGCGGCGCCGGGCCGAAGCCGCGCCAGCAAATCCTTGTTTCGGCAATAGCCGGGCGTCTGTTCGGCACCGCCGCCATGAGCGGCGAGCCAGCCCGCGCAATACATGGGATCGGAACAGCCGGTGCAGCGCAGCACCGCATCGGCGATTTCGTCCATCGCCAGCGCACCCTGCAGCGCCGCCTCTTCCAGATCGATGCCAAGAGTTTCGGCCATCTGGTCAACCAGCGCGGCGTGGCGCTTCAAGCGGTCGCGATCCTGCATCCTCGGGCCCTCCCTTGTCGGCATGGTCCCATCTTACAGAATCCCCGATCGCTTCCCCTTGATGCAGGTCAATCCACCGCCAGGCCGGTCGTTTCGAGATAGGCGCGCACCGCGTCCTGGACCCGGCGGAACCGGTCGCCGCCCAGTTTCTTGCCGCCATACCAGCGGGTGACCACCACCAGATGGTCGTCGAGCCCGGCGCGTTCCAGCATCCGCAGGATCACCATGCCGGCGCCGGCCTCGCCGTCATCGGCCTTCAGCGCGCCGGTCGGCAGCCGCGCCGCCCAGGTGTTATGCGTCGCCTTGGCATAGGCGCGATCCGTTTTCAGCGCCGCCAGCGCCGCGTCGATCTCGTCCCGGGTTCGCACCGGCGCCCCGGTGACCGCATAGCGCGAACCGCGATCGGTCACCACCACCCCCAGACAGCGGAGTGGCGGCGCCGTCATCCCCCCGCCTCGACGACGGTGCGCGCGCTCACCGGGCGACCCGCCGCGACGGTGGCGCGAATTTGCCGCATGGTGTCATAGACCATCTGCTTGCGCGCGGCATTGGGCGGATGCGAGCCCAGGAACTGGTCGCCGGGATCGGGCAGCCGGTCGAAATAGGCCGCCCCCTTGAGCGGGTCGAACCCCGCCTCATAGGTGATGATCGTGCCCAGGTGATCGGCCTCAAGCTCGAACTCCTTCGAGAAGCTGCGCGCGCCCAGCTCTGCCCCGATCTGACGGGCCCGCGCGATGGTGACCGGATTGGCCCCATCCATCGTCGCCATCTGCCCCAGAATCCGCGCCCCGGCCTGGGCGTTCTGCGCCTGCCGCGCCAGATGACCCAGGACGTGATGCGAGGTCTCATGCGCCAGCACGAAGGCCAGTTCATCCTTGTTCTGGGTGGTGTCGATCAGCGACATGGTAAAGGTGATCACCGGCCGGCCAAGCCGGTCCAGCGACTGGAAGGCATTGGCGGGTTCCTTCGGATCGGTATCGACCTGAATCTGGAAGTTGCAGTTGCGCGCCAGGGCGAAATCCTTGCATTCGGATTCAGCCACCGGCTCCACCACCTTGATCACCTCGACAAAACTGTCGAGACGGGCCTGATCGCGCGGATCGATCCCCGAGGTCGGCAAAGGGCCGCCGGTGTCGCAGGCGGCGGTCAGCAGCAGCGCCGCCAACAAGAACATCCAGCGCATCGCTCGGACCTTTTCCTTGCAAATCAGTATAATCAGGCGACTGTAGCACAGCCCGCAGCCCCCGCCAGCCCCTTGCCATCCGCACCCTCATTATGGTGCTTGCATTGCAACGCGACCGGCGTCACTCTGAGCTTATGTTTACGATCGAGCACGATTTCGACGCCACGGTAATCACCCTGATCGACGAGGGCAGCCTGCCCTTGCAGGAGGATATCACCATCAACGCCTTTGCCGAATGCGTGACCATCGAACAGCTCGATCCGCGCACCGACCGGGTGCAGATGATCACCCTCTCACCCGAGCAATTGCGCGATCTGGCCGCCGCGCTTGATCTGCCGGAGGGGGTCTATCAGCTCCGCGAGCTTCCCGAGAACAAGGGCTAGTTCCCGGAACCGGCGCAAGCTCAGCCCAGAAAGACAAAGACCTTGTCGCGCGCGGTCTGGCCGCGACGGATTTCCAGCCGCGAGGGGGCAACCCCCATGGCCGCCGCCAGCAGCGCCTGGACCGCGGCATTCGCCTTGCCGTTCTCCGGCACCACGGTGACGGTGGCGCGCAGGGCATCGCCGTCGCGCGTCAGACTGGTGCGCGCCGCCTTGGGGGTCACACGCAAGGCGATCTCTGTCCCCGGCCGGGCCAGGTCAGAGAGATCGGGCAGATCGCGGATCTTGGGTTTCTTCGCCATGGGCCGCATCTTGCGACGGATCGCGACCGGGTTCCACCAGTTTCGCGACGGCGCGGAAGTGACCGGAGCGGCGGGCCGGCGCCGAGGAGCGCGGAAGCGACGCGAGACGTGGAAACAGGCAACAGAAGCATCCGGCTTGTCCCCCGGACACCTCCGCTCCGGTCTGTTTGCAGACTAGCAGCGCTGCGGCTGCCGCGCTTTGCACAATCAGGCACAATCGCGTGACAACCACAGCAGCGCGCCCGGCGGATTTGCCCTTGAAACTGCCCCGCCCCGCCCTGAGATTGAGGGAACCCCTAATGTATACAGGCTTCACATCAATGCCCACTTCCAATCCCGCCGCGCTCGACTTCCTGCTGACCCGCCGGTCGCGCCCCGCCAAGACCTTGACCACCCCGGCCCCGACCCGAGACGAGCTGGAGCCGATCCTGCGCGCCGCCGCCCGCACACCCGACCACGGCAAGCTGGAGCCCTGGCGTTTCATCGTGATCGAACAGGGGGCCATGGCCCGGCTGGCCGATCTGGCCGAGGCGCGCGGCAAGGCGCTTGGCAAGGACGAGACCGATATCGCCAAGGGACGCGGCCAGTTCGATCAGGGCATTCTGGCGGTGGCGGTGATCGAGGTGCAGAAAGCTTCGGACAAGATCCCGCCGATCGAACAGACCTATTCCGCCGGTGCCGTCTGCCTGGCGATGCTGAATGCCGCGCTGGCTTCCGGCTGGGGCGCGAACTGGCTGACCGGTTGGGTGTCGCACGATCGCGGCTTCTGCGAAGAGGCGCTGGGACTTGCCGAAAACGAACGTATCGCGGGACTTATCCACATCGCAACCGAAACCGTTCCCGCCCCGGAGCGCCCGCGCCCGGATCTGGCCGCCATCACCGAGTGGGTCGAGCGGTGATTTTCCAATCCTTTCTGCTTGCCCTGCAACAGACCAACGACCCGAAGTTCCGCAAGGTCCTGTTCCTGGGCATCGGGCTGACCTTTGCGCTGCTGGTGGCCGCCTATGCGGTGGTGCTGTGGTTGATCAACTGGCTGGTGGGCGATCAGGTCACCCTGCCGCTGATCGGACAGGTCAACTGGTTGAACGATCTGCTCAGCGTCGGCTCCTTCGTCCTGATGATGATCCTGTCGGTCTTCCTGATGGTGCCGGTCGCCTCGGCCATCACCTCGATGTTCCTCGACGAGGTGGCGCAGGCGGTGGAGGACAAGCACTATCCCACGCTGCCGCCGGTGCCGGGCGTGTCGTTCTGGGACGGGCTGAAGGACAGCGTCAATTTCATGGGGGTGCTGATCGCCGCCAATACCCTGGCGCTGATCATCTACCTGCTGATCCCGCCGGCCGCGGTCTTCATCTTCTGGGCGCTGAACGGTTTTCTGCTGGGGCGTGAGTATTTCATGCTGGCGGCGATGCGCCGGATCGGCCGCGAGGGGGCGAAACAGATGCGGTCGCGCTATGCCGGCACCATCTGGGCCGCCGGCACGCTGATGGCGGTGCCGCTGTCGGTGCCGCTTTTGAACCTGGTGATCCCGATCCTGGGGGCGGCGACCTTCACCCATATCTTCCACCAGCTGGCCGCCCGCGGCGACCGGGGCTGAGCGCGAGCAGAAACCAGAAACGGCGCCCGAGGGCGCCGTTTTCAATCTTGCCCTATTGCGCCGGCGACAACCGGTGCATCCAGTCGATATCGCCAAGCGTGATCAGCCCCGAGGAGATGATCCAGGCGATCACCAGCCAGAGAACCGCCGCCACCACCGTGGTGATGATGGCCTTCGCCTTCAGATAATGATGTTCGGGCGCCCCAGCATGGGTGCCCGGAACCACCTCGCCCATGTCCCCCTGCGTCTTCAGACGGATCGGCAGGGCGATGAAGAAGGTCATGAACCAGAGCACCGCATAAAGCACGATGGCGGATGTGATCGACATTCAGGCCTCCTCCCCTACCCGGATGTGCGGTCAGAGCCGGGGCTCAGACCTGTTCAAGCTCGATCAGGCAGCCGTTGAAATCCTTCGGATGCAGGAACAGCACCGGCTTGCCATGGGCGCCGATCTTCGGTTCGCCATTGCCCAGAACCCGGGCGCCGGACGATTTCAGATGATCGCGCGCGGCGATGATGTCATCCACCTCATAGCAGATGTGATGGATACCGCCCGAGGGATTTTTGTCCAGAAACCCCTTGATCGGGCTGTTCTCGCCCAGGGGATAGAGCAGTTCGATCTTGGTATTGGGCAGTTCGATGAAGATCACCGTGACGCCGTGATCGGGTTCGTCCTGCGGCGCACCGACCTTGGCGCCCAGCGTGGTGCGATATTGCTCTGCCGCGGCCTCCAGATCCGGAACGGCGATGGCGACATGGTTCAGACGGCCGATCATGGCGGGTCTCCTCAATCCTCGTTTGGCAGGGTTATGGGCCCTGCCGGATGCAAGAGCAAGTGCAGCGGCACCTCGGCTCCTGTCGCAGCAGCATTAACCCGGTCTTAGGCATATCACCCTAGCGTCAGCGGCAATCCATGACCGGGGGGCTATAAAATGGATGACACCGATCCTTTCGACACCGAGGGGCCAAGCGGCCGGAGCCGCAGGCCGTTGCTGGGGCTGACTGTTCTGGTGGTCGAAGACAGCAATTTCGCGGCAGAGGCGTTGCGCCTGCTCTGCCTGCGCAGCGGCGCGCGGATTCGCCGGGCCGACAGCCTGAAGTCGGCGCGCCACCATCTGCAGGCCTATCGCCCGTCGGTGCTGATCGTCGATCTCGGCCTGCCGGACGGCTCGGGCACCGAACTGATCGAGGAAATGGCGCAGGCGCGGCCGCGGATTTCAACCATCCTTGGCCTCTCCGGCGACAGTTTTTCCGAAGATTTCGCCATTGCCGCCGGCGCCGATGGGTTCTTGCCGAAACCGCTCAGCTCACTGGCCGCCTTCCAGACCATGATCCTGCGGCGCCTGCCGCTCGATCTGCTGGACATGCCGCCCAGCATCGGCGAGGACGAGATCATCCATCCCGATCCGCTCGCCTTTCGGGACGACATGGCCCATGTCGCCGATATCCTGACCGAAACGAACGACGGGCGGGTGCTGGATTACGTGGCGCAATTCCTGCGCGGCGTGGCCCGCAGCGCCGCCGATGAGGATCTGGCCGAAGCCGCCGCCGAGCTGACCCAGATTCGGCGGGAGGGGGCGCCGGTCGGCTCAACCGCGGCGCGAATCGCCGGCCTCGTCCAACAGCGGATGCAGGAGGGCGACCGGCTGATCTGACCGGTCAAAGGGCCGGGTCAGACCCTGCCCGCAGCGGCCGCGTCAGATCGCTGAGCCGCTGCACCTGCCGGCCTTCGGCATCGAAGTTCTCTGCCCCCAACCAGGCGGCATAGGCTTGGCGCAGCGCCGGCCAGTCCTGATCGGTCACTGCGAACCAGGCGGTGTCGCGGTTGCGGCCCTTGATCACCAGATGCTGGCGGAACAGCCCCTCATAGCTGAACCCCAGCCGCTGCGCCGCGCGGCGCGACGGGCTGTTCAAGGCGTCGCATTTCCATTCGCAGCGACGATAGCCGGCGTCAAAGGCCCAGCCCATCATCAGCACGATCGCCTCGCTCGCGGCGCGGCTGCGCTGCATCCGGGGGGCGAAGTTGATATTGCCGATCTCGATCGTGCCATGCGCCGGCGTCACCCGCAGAAAGCTCGCCACCCCACCCAGATCGCCACTGTCCAGATCGCGGATCGCGTAGAACAGCGGATCGGAACCGGTTTCGACCTCGCGCACCCAGCGATGATAAAGCGCAGCGGAATGGAATGGCCCATAGGCCATGTAATCCCACAGCCAGTCGTGCCCCTCATAGGCGTCGAAAAGCTGCGCCGCATGGGCTTCGGCCGCCAGTGGCTCGAGCCGGGCAAAGGATCCCTCCAGCACCGCGCCCTCGGGGGCGGGCGGCGGGGTCCAGTTCAGAACGGGCGGGCCCAATGGGCGCGAGGGATCGGTGCTCATGCGGCGGAGCCTAGGAGGCCGCCGCAAGCCTGGCAAGCCGGATCAGAGCATCAACCCGGGATCGCCGCCCATGTCGAGCCCCGGGAAGACCGCCTGTTCCAGCACCCCGCGATCAAGTCCCGATACCCCACGCAGGATCCAGGCGGCCGCGGCGCGGACATCGCCGGTCGGCATCAGATCGCGCCGCTCGTAAAGATCGACCTCGGCCAGGCCGGGCCATTGTCCATGCACCTTGCCGCCGCGCAGGGCGCCGCCCGCCAGCACCATCACCCCGCCGGTGCCGTGATCGGTGCCGCCGGTGCCATTGATGGCGACGGTGCGACCGAATTCGGTCATCGCCACCACCGCGGTCTTGCCCCAGAGCTCCGGCCCCAGATCGTCGTGCAGCGTGGTGATGGTGGCGGCCAGGCTTTTCAGCGCCGGCTGGATGGCCTTGCCCTGATTGCCGTGGGTATCCCAGCCATTCAGCGAAAACGACACGATCCTTGTGTCGCCCCGCATCCGCTCTGCCGCGAAACGGGCGATCTGCACCGCCTCCGGCCCGGCATCGCCACGCATCGGGTCGTCAGTCCCAGAGGAGAGCATCATCGCCTCCGACAGGGCGGCGTGAAAGGCCGGATCGTCCTGCATCACCCGCTCCATCAACCGGGCGGCCTGCGGGCTCATCACCAGATCGGCGTCCGGGGCCCAGTTGGCGATGGTCGCGGGCCCCGCCAGGACCTTCATCTCGCCATGCCCCAGGGCAAAGGCGGTCTGTGCCTCGACCCCGGGCAGGTGCTGCAGCATCCGGTTCAGCCAGCCGTCGCGCACCCCCTGCCCCAGACCGGCGGTGCCGGCTTCGAGGATATCCTGACCATCGAAATGGCTGCGCTTGTCGCGATAGGGGGTGGAGACCGCATGGACGAAGCCGAGCTGCCCCTGCTGCCAGAGCGGCATCAACGACACAAGCCCCGGATGCAGCGAGAAGAACCCATCGAGATCGGCGGCACCGGTCGCAGGACCGCCCGCCAGCCCGCCCCGCAGCCGCGCATAGTCCGGCGTGCCATAGGGCTGCACCACATCGAGCCCATCCATGGCACCGCGCAGGATGATCACCACCAGCCGGGTGTCCCAGGGCGCCGCGGCGAAGCTGACCCGCGACCAGAGCGGGCTGGCCGCCGCGGAACAGCCCAGCAGGGCAGCGCGACCCAGAAAACCGCGGCGGGACAAGGTATTGGACATCTCACATCTCCTTATCGGCGCTGGAAAGCGGGGGAAGCCAGCACAAGCGCCACGGCCTCGGCCTGGGTTTCCGCAGCGCCGGCGGCGAAGCGCACGCTTTCCGGGGCGCCCTCGCCCAAAACCTGGGTGACGAAAAGCCGTGGATCGGGCAGCTCGGGCCTGAGACGGCCAGGGACGGTCAGCGCCCAGTCGATCCGGGCCGAAAGCCCCTGAGGGGTGATCCAGGCCTGATCTTCTTCGGGCCAGCCGTTCGGGCCCGAGGGCTTCTGCCACTCCTGCCCCATCTTGGTCAACGGCACCATGAAAAGCTGATTGATCTGCTTCGGCTGCAGCGGCGCCATCGCCTCGGCCCCCAGCGCCAGCCCACGGCAGGCCGAGGCGATGAAATCGAACCCCGGCTTGACGTTGCCCGGCGCGTCGGTCCAGGCCGCGGGGTGCTCCAGCAGCGCCCCGTAGACCGCGCGCAGATCGCCGCCGGTCTCGCGATAGCGAGCGGCGACATGATCGACCAGCGCTGGATCGGGGGTATCCGAGACGAAATGCACCACCAGCTTGCGCGCGATATGATTGGCGGTCGACGGATGCACCGCCAGATCCTGCAAGGCCTGTTCGACCGCGGCGAACTGTGCCGGATCGCCGCCATAACGGTGGCCCAGGACGGTTTCCGCCCCGGGCTCGGCCCGGTTGGGCCGAAAGACGAAGGTGCCCTGCTCATTCACCCCCATGCCGGTAAACAGCTCGGCCAGTTGGCGCACGTCATCCTGGGTATAGGCGGCCCCCACCCCGAGCGTGTGCAGCTCCATCACCTCGCGGGCGAGATTCTCGTTCAGCCCCAGCGATTTGTCACCCTTCAGGGCAAAGCGGCTGCCGGGCCCGACCGATCCCTTTTGGTTCAGGTATTGCAGCATCATCGGATGGGTGGTCACCGCCACCAGCATATTGCCGAAGGACCCAGACAGATGCGGGCGGATCGCCTCGTCGATATAGGTCGACACAACGCTGGCTGGCAGCGCGGATTTGCCCACCACGGTGAAGTGGTCCCCCCAAAACCGCGCCAGCCTTTCGCGAAACCCCTGCCCGGTTTGACTCCAGCGCAGAACGGTCTGAACCGCCGACTGCTGCCTGTCGTGCTGGCTTTCCCGATTGATGGCACGAATCTGTGTCTTCAGGTCATCTGCCTTGGCGCCGGAAGCTTCCTTGAGTTGTTTCTTCAGCTTCAGGTCCTGTTGGTGCCGCTCGATAAAGACGGAATAGGACAGCATGGGAAAGCGAGTCGCCATGTCGTCCGGCCGGTCGAGTCCGGCCAGCATCGCCTCGACCGACCCCGGTGCGGCGATCACTGGCGAGAGACCACAGCCGAAGCGCGTCTCTGAAAGATCCGGGGAAAAACTCACGCTGCCACCCACTGCTAAGTTCCGAACGCCTGCGGTCCGCCGCAGGCCCTGCCCCGGAATATGGGGCCTCCGGCCCTTTTATACATTCGCCGGTGATGCTACCACGCTCACATTTTCGCGCGATGGCCGAAATTCGCCCGACCCGCAAACGCGGGCCCCATCGGGGAAAAAGGTGGCTTTCCGCCATCGTTCCCCCTATGTTCCCGAGGCAAGGCGACGAAAACCCCAGTGACACCCCGACGAAATTCAAGCAGTATATCGCGTATGACACAGACAGCCGCACAAGATTTGGCCAAGTTCCTGGGGGATTCGCGGTTCGGCTGCGTAATGGCGGACCCGCCTTGGCGATTCACCAACCGCACCGGCAAGGTCGCGCCCGAACACAAGCGGCTGGCCCGCTATCCCACCATGGAGCTTGAGGAAATCTGCGCCCTGCCGGTGGCGGAGCATCTTGAGGACAAGGCGCATTGCTATGTCTGGGTGCCCAATGCGCTGTTGCCCGAGGGGCTGGAAGTGCTGCGCGCCTGGGGGTTCGAATACAAATCGAACATCGTCTGGCACAAGATCCGCAAGGATGGCGGCAGTGACGGGCGCGGTGTCGGCTTCTATTTTCGCAACGTGACCGAACTTTTGCTGTTCGGCACCCGCGGCAAGAACGCCCGCACGCTGGATCTGGGCCGCCGCCAGGTGAACATGATCCAGACCCGCAAGCGCGAACATTCCCGCAAGCCGGATGAGCAGTACGAGCTGATCGAGGGCTGTTCCTGGGGGCCCTATCTGGAACTCTTCGGCCGTGGCGTGCGCGAGGGTTGGACGGTCTGGGGCAATCAGGCCGATGCCGATTACAAGCCCGGCTGGAAGACCTACGCCTATAACTCGGGCGTCGCGGCGGAATAGCCCATGGCCCGCGACATCACAGATCTGGTCTTCGACCCGCAGGAGCTGGCCGAGGCCGCCTTCGACGGCGACCTGCTGCGCCGCTATTCGGTGCGCAGCTATCGCAGCGCCACCGCAGTGCTGCAGCAACGCGCGCCGGAGGAATTCGCGGCAATCAAGCGGGTTCTGCGCGCGTTCACCATCTCGGCGACCGAGATCCGCAGCCCCGGTGGCAACCGGATGGAGGCGACGACGCGTTTTGCCAAGCTGGCAGGCGCGGCGGGCTTTCACGAAGAGGTGCATATCGAGGCCGACCTGGTGGTCAAGCTGAAGGCCGGCAAGGGCCAGTCGGCGCAGGAGGTCGACCGCATCCTGCGGCAGGATTACATCCACAACCACATGATCGACTTCTGGAAGGGTCGGGTCGCCTTCGATTACGAATGGAACAGCAAGGACCAGACCTATGACCGCGATCTCTACGCCTTCCGCAGCTTCTTTGAGGCCGGCGTGATCGACGTCGGCGTCATCGTCACCCGGGAGCTGTCGAACGACTTCTTCAAGTCGCTGGGCCTTTGTCTGGACCGGCTCGGGCGCGAGACCGACCAGACCGTCGCCGCCAAGTTCGGCGCCAGCACCACCGGCACCCACAAGCTGATCAGCCGCATCGCCGCCGGTCGCAGCGGTGGCTGTCCGGTGCTGGCGATCGGCATCCTGCCGGAGAACATCACCCCGGAGTGATGCCCGGGGGCCATTACCCGCGACTGAGGCTGCCCCCCACGGACCGGCCCCCCCACCAAGCCCACAAACGAAAACGACGGCCCGAAGGCCGCCGCTTTACTGCTCGAAACTCTTGCCAGGATCAGTCCTGCGGGATCACCCGCAGGTTCAGCTCCATCAGCTGCTCGGGCGTCGGCTCGGAGGGCGCGCCCATCATCAGGTCTTCGGCGCGCTGGTTCATCGGGAACAGGATGACCTCGCGGATGTTCTGCTCATCGGCCAGCAACATGACGATCCGGTCGATCCCGGCGGCGCAGCCACCGTGCGGCGGGGCGCCGAACTGGAAGGCGTTGACCATGCCGCCAAACCGCTTGCGCACCTCATCTTCGCCATAGCCGGCGATCTCGAAGGCCTTGAACATGATTTCCGGCTTGTGGTTCCGGATCGCGCCCGAGACCAGCTCGTACCCGTTGCAGGCCAGATCGTACTGGAAGCCCAGCACCTTGAGCGGATCGCCCAGCAGCGCCTCCATGCCACCCTGCGGCATCGAGAAGGGGTTGTGTTCGAAGTCGATCTTGCCGGATTCGGCGTCCTTTTCGTAGATCGGGAAATCGACGATCCAGGCAAAGGCGAACCGGTCGGTGTCGGTCAGCCCCAGTTCGTCGCCGATCACGGTGCGGGCCTTGCCGGCAACGGTCTGGAACGCCTCGGGCTTGCCGCCAAGGAAGAAGGCCGCGTCGCCGACGCCCAGGCCCAGCTGCTGGCGGATCGCCTCGGTGCGTTCCGGGCCGATGTTCTTGGCCAGCGGGCCAGCCGGTTCGACTGCCTCCAGCCACCTCTCGGTCAAGCGCTGAACTTCACCGTCTAGGCCCTGGGCCTGAGCTCTCTCCAAAGCACTAGCGAGCAATTGAATATCAATGTCCGAAAGTGTATCGCCTCTTCTTCGCCAGAAGATATAGCCCATGCCGGGCAGGCCTTCCTTCTGCGCAAAGGCGTTCATGCGGTCGCAGAACTTGCGGCTGCCCCCCGTGGGCGCCGGGATGGCGCGGATTTCGGTGCCTTCCTGCTCCAGAAGCTTGGCGAAGATGGCAAAGCCGGACCCGGCGAAATGTTCGCTGACGACCTGCATCTTGATCGGGTTCCTGAGGTCGGGCTTGTCGGTGCCGTACCACAGGGCCGAGTCGCGATAGGAGATCTGCGGCCACTCTGCCGGGTTGTCGACCTTGCGGCCGCCGCCGAATTCCTCGAACACGCCCGCCAGCACCGGCGAGATGGTGTCGAACACATCCTGCTGGGTGACAAAGCTCATCTCGAGGTCAAGCTGATAGAAATCGGTGGGCGAGCGGTCGGCGCGCGGATCCTCGTCGCGGAAACAGGGCGCGATCTGGAAATACTTGTCGAAGCCCGAGACCATCAGCAATTGCTTGAACTGCTGCGGCGCCTGCGGCAGGGCATAGAACTTGCCCGGGTGCAGACGCGACGGCACCAGGAAGTCGCGCGCGCCCTCGGGGCTCGACGCGGTGATGATCGGGGTCTGGTATTCGCGGAAGCCCTTGTCCCACATCCGCCGGCGCATCGAAGCCACCACATCGGACCGCAGGGTCATGTTGCGCTGCATCGCCTCGCGCCGCAGGTCGAGATAGCGATAGCGCAGCCGGGTTTCCTCCGGATACTCCTGATCGCCGAAGACGATCAGCGGCAGTTCCTTGGCGGCGCCCAGCACTTCGATGTCACGCACGAAGACCTCGATCTCGCCGGTCGCAAGCTTGGGGTTCACCAGGCTCTCGTCGCGCGCCTTGACCTCACCGTCGATACGGATGCACCATTCCGAACGCACCTTCTCGACCTCGGCGAAGGCCGGGCTGTCGGGATCGCAGAGCACCTGGGTGATGCCATAATGATCGCGCAGGTCGATGAACAGGATGCCACCATGGTCGCGAATCCGATGAACCCAGCCAGACAGGCGAACGGCCTGCCCAACATTGGCGGCGGTGAGGTCGGCGCAGGTATGACTGCGATAGGCGTGCATCTTGGCGATCCTTTGAGCGATCAGAAATGTGGCGGTGATACACCCCGCTGTGCACCAGAAGTCAAGTAAGCAGGGAGTGACGCGACGGGAATTGCGCTAGACTTGGGAATTTGAACGATCCAGTGTACCGTTGAACGGTGCAAGAAACAGCGAACCTGAACTGCGGAGGTTTGCCCCATGTGGAAAACAGTACTCGATCGCATGTTGGTGAAGCTGATCAAGAGGGGTCAGCTGGTGGTTACCTATCCCGACGGCGAAAGCAGGACCTATGGCTCGAATAATGGGGCGAGCTGCAAGGTCAGGCTGACTGATGAAAAAGCGACGAAAGCGCTTTGCCTCAAACCTGAACTCGCCCTTGGCGAATGCTATATGGACGGGATGCTGCAGATCGCCGACGACGATCTCGAAGGTCTCTTCCGCGTCGTGCTGCGCAACGCGCGCTCGATGGACATCCCGGTCTGGGCGCGCTTCTACAGCAAGCTGCGCTTCGCGGTGCAAAGTCTGGTTCGACTGAACACCCCCAAGCATTCGCGCCGGAACGTGTCACATCACTATGACATCTCGGATGACCTCTATCGCCTGTTCCTGGATCAGGACATGCAATATAGCTGCGCCTACTTCACCGACCCGAAGATGAGCCTGGAAGACGCGCAGATCGCCAAGAAGGCGCATATCGCGGCCAAGCTGCAGATCGAACCGGGAATGAAGGTGCTGGACATCGGCTGCGGCTGGGGCGGCATGGCAATTACCCTGGCCCGCGACTATGGCGCCCGGGTCACCGGCGTGACGCTGTCGGAAAACCAGCTCGCCACCGCCAAGCGCCGGGCCGAGGAAGCCGGCGTCGCCGACAAGACCGAATTCCGCCTGCAGGATTATCGTGCGCTGAACGAGAAATTCGACCGCATCGTCTCGGTCGGCATGCTGGAGCATGTGGGTGTCCCCTTCTATGGGGACTATTTCGCCCAGGTCTCGCGCCTGCTGGATGACGCCGGCGTGGCGCTGATCCATACCATCGGCAGCCTGGACACGCCGGGCGCCCAGGCCGAATGGGTGAACAAGTACATCTTCCCCGGCGGCTATATCCCCAGCCTGTCGCAGCTTGCCCCGGCGATCGAACGGTCAGACCTGTGGTCGCTGGATATCGAGGTGCTGCGCCTGCATTACGCGATGACCCTGCGCCACTGGCTTGCCCGGTTCGACGACAAGATCGACATCGTGCGGCAAAGCTATGACGAACGCTTCATCCGCATGTGGCGCTATTATCTGGTCGCCTGCTTCATGACCTTCGAGGAAGAGAAGCAGGTGGTGTTCCAGTTCCAACTGGGACATCAGCGCAGCCCAGTGCCGCTGACCCGGGATTACATGTACCAGCCGCCCTGGCCGCAGGCCGTGGCCACCGCCCCGGCACAGAGCCAGGCCGCGGAATAGACGTCGGCGCCGAGCTGCGCCCGGAGGCTTGATTGCCCGCCCGCCCCGACGGCGAGGCGGGCAGTTGCAGATGCCGAGCGCGTAAAGTCATCCTGCAATGACCTAAAACAAAGAATCAGCTATAGTTCAGTCATTAGTATTTTAACGAGTGCTGCACCGGTCGGATTTTTCGGTGCACATTTTTCAAGGCATTAAGCCATTAGCGCGGGAGGACGCAGCTATGAAAGAGATTTGGGGAATCGATGGTGAGGACGACATCCTTGCCGGAACTCTTTTCAACGACCAGATTCGCGGTCTTGGAGGGAATGACATCCTGTTTGGGCAAAGCGGCGACGACACGCTCGACGGGGGCGAGGGCGACGATGTGCTGTCAGGCGGCCTCGGGGATGACGTACTGCTGGGCGGCTCCGGCCGCGATGTCTTCGATCTGAGCGCGGGCGATGATGTCGCCTATGGCGGCGACGGCAATGACCACTTCATCGTGAACGGCCTTGCCGGTGACCATGTGGTGATCACCGATACCGCCGGCAGACGAGACACGCTGGATTTCTCCGGCGGCATCACCGGCGCAAAGATCAACATGACCGCCGGGTCGCTGTCTTATGTCGACGACCGGGTGATCGAACTGACCGGCCTCAGCGACGACGGCGAACGCCCGCTCGAGATGGTGCTGCTGCAGGATCTATCCGGCTCGTTCAGCGATGACGTCATCACCGTGCGCGGACTGGCGGATGATCTGATCGCCACCCTGTCGGGGCTGGCGGACAGCGTTCGTCTGGGCCTTGCCAGCTTCATCGACAAGCCGACCTCCCCCTTCGGGAGCCCTGGAGATCATGAGTATCAGACCGAACTGGGGCTGACCTCGGATTTCGATGCCTGGAAAGCGGCGCTGGACGCGATGATCGTCGGCAGCGGGAACGACGGCCCCGAAGCCCAGATGACCGGGCTGCTGCAAGTCGCCCTGCGCGCGGGTGAACTGGGCTGGTCCAGCGACGCGTTGAAGGTCGTGGTGCTGACCACCGACGCAGCGCCGCATTTCGCCGGTGACAACCCGGTGGCGCCGAACGATGGCGATGCCGTGACGGACGGTCCCGGCGACAATGGCACCGGCGAGGATTACCCGACCATCGATCAAGTCAAGGCGGCGCTGCTCGACGCCGGGATCATCCCGATCTTCGCGGTCACCTCTGATGTGGTCTCCGATTATCAGGCGCTGGTTGACGAGTTCGGCTTCGGCACGGTGGTGACGCTGAGTTCGGACAGCTCGGACATCATCGGCAGCATCGAGGGCGGCATTTCCGACGCCACCGACACGCTGATCGAGAATGCCATCGGCACCGATTTGGCCGACGTGATCCACGGCAATTCCGCCAACAACCTGATCCGTGGCCGGGCTGGCAACGACAAGATCTTCGGCGACACTGGCAATGACACCCTGGTCGGTGGCCAGGGCAAGGACAAGCTGAGCGGCGAACGAGGCAATGACGTGCTGGACGGCGGTCAAGGCAAGGACACGCTGAGGGGCGGTGCCGGCGACGACACCTTCCAGTTCAACATGCCCAAGGTCGACAAGGCTGACATCATCGTCGACTTCACCAACGGCAGCGATCAGATTGCGGTCCTCGATGTGGCGCTGCACAGCTTTGCCGACATCACCGCCACACAGATTGGCGACAATGTGGTTCTCGAGCTGTTGGGCACCAAGTTCGCCACGCTCCTCGATACCAACGCGACCGATATCGACGCATCGGATTTCTCCTTCGGCCTGGTCTGAGACCTAAACGAAGGTTCCGAGCGATCCAAACAGATCCCCCGCTTCGGCGGGGGATTTTTCGTCATGACCAGACTGTCGGCCCGGCCCCCTTGCACCTTTCCGACTCATCCCTATAAAGCAGGACAATTTGGGCGCCCGCGCGCCCCCGGTGACTCGCCCGCCGCATATCAAATCGAAGGAACAGGCCATGCCCAAAAGAACCGATATCTCCTCGATCATGATCATTGGCGCCGGTCCCATCGTGATTGGGCAAGCCTGCGAATTCGACTATTCCGGCGCCCAGGCCTGCAAGGCGCTGAAGGAAGAGGGGTACCGGGTGATCCTGGTGAACTCCAACCCGGCCACGATCATGACCGACCCCGGCCTGGCCGACGCCACCTATATCGAGCCGATCACCCCGGAAGTCGTCGCCAAGATCATCGAGAAGGAACGCCCCGACGCGCTGTTGCCCACCATGGGCGGGCAGACCGGGCTGAACACCTCGCTCGCTCTGGAAGAGATGGGGGTGCTGAAGAAATTCGGGGTCGAGATGATCGGCGCCAAGCGCGACGCCATCGAGATGGCCGAGGACCGCAAGCTGTTCCGCGAGGCGATGGACCGGATCGGGCTGGAAAATCCGCGCGCCACCATCGTCACCGCGCCGAAAAAGGATAACGGCCATTTCGATCTGGAGGCCGGCGTGCAGATCGCGCTCGAGGCGCTGGATGATATCGGCCTGCCGGCGATCATTCGCCCGGCCTTCACCCTTGGCGGGACCGGCGGCGGCGTCGCCTATAACCGCGAGGATTACATCCACTTCTGCCGCTCCGGCATGGATGCCTCGCCGGTGGGCCAGATCCTGGTCGACGAAAGCCTGCTGGGTTGGAAAGAATTCGAGATGGAGGTGGTCCGCGACAAGGCGGACAATGCGATCATCGTCTGCGCGATCGAGAACATCGACCCGATGGGCGTGCACACCGGCGACTCGGTCACCGTGGCCCCTGCCCTGACGCTGACCGACAAGGAATATCAGATCATGCGCAACGGCTCGATCGCCGTGCTGCGCGAAATCGGGGTGGAGACCGGCGGGTCAAACGTGCAATGGGCCGTGAACCCCGAAAACGGTCGCATGGTGGTGATCGAGATGAACCCGCGGGTGTCGCGCTCCTCGGCGCTGGCCTCCAAGGCCACCGGCTTCCCGATCGCCAAGATCGCCGCCAAACTGGCGGTGGGCTATACGCTGGACGAGCTTGACAACGACATCACCAAGGTGACCCCGGCCAGCTTCGAGCCGACCATCGACTATGTCGTCACCAAGATCCCGAAATTCGCCTTCGAGAAATTCCCCGGCTCCGAACCCGTGCTCTCCACCGCGATGAAATCGGTGGGCGAGGCGATGGCGATCGGCCGCACCATCCATGAATCCCTGCAAAAGGCTCTGGCTTCGATGGAATCGGGCCTGACCGGCTTCGACGAGATCGCCATTCCCGGCGCCTCGGTCGGGCTGTGGGACGTGACGGAGGGCGAGGACAAGGCCGCCGTCATCAAGGCACTGAGCAAGCAGAGCCCGGACCGGATGCGTACCATCGCCCAGGCGATGCGCCACGGGCTGAGCGACAACGAGATCAACGGCGTCACCAAATTCGACCCCTGGTTCCTGGCCCGCATCCGCGAGATCGTCGAGGTCGAGGCCAAGCTGCGCAAGACCGGCCTGCCGGTCACCGAACACGAACTGCGCCAGCTCAAGATGCTGGGCTTCACCGACGCACGCCTGGGCAAGCTGACCGGCCGGGACGAAGACAACGTCCGTCGCGCGCGCAAGAACCTCGGCGTCAATGCCGTGTTCAAGCGGATCGACACCTGCGCCGCCGAGTTCGAGGCGCAGACGCCCTATATGTATTCGACCTATGAGGCCCCGATGATGGGCGAGGTCGAATGCGAGGCGCGCCCGTCGGACCGCAAAAAGGTGGTGATCCTGGGCGGCGGTCCGAACCGGATCGGCCAGGGCATCGAATTCGACTATTGCTGCTGCCACGCCTGCTTCTCGCTGAGCGATGTCGGCTATGAGACCATCATGGTCAACTGCAACCCCGAGACGGTCTCGACCGACTACGACACCTCGGACCGGCTCTATTTCGAGCCGCTGACCTTCGAACACGTGATGGAAATCCTGCGGGTCGAACAACAGAACGGCACGCTGCACGGGGTGATCGTGCAATTCGGCGGCCAGACGCCGCTGAAACTGGCGCGCGCGCTCGAAGCCGAGGGGATCCCGATCCTCGGCACCACGCCGGACGCGATCGACCTGGCCGAGGACCGCGAACGCTTCCAGGACCTGGTCAACCAACTGGGCCTGAAGCAGCCGCATAACGGCATCGCCCATTCCGACGCCGAGGCGCTGGCGATCGCCGAGGGCATCGGCTTCCCGCTGGTGATCCGCCCCTCCTATGTGCTGGGCGGCCGGGCGATGGAGATCGTCCGCGATATGGACCATCTCAAGCGCTATATCTCCGAGGCCGTGGTGGTCTCGGGCGACAGCCCGGTTCTGCTCGACAGCTATCTCTCCGGCGCGACCGAGCTTGACGTCGACGCGCTCTGCGATGGCGAGGCGGTGCATGTCGCCGGCATCATGCAGCACATCGAAGAGGCCGGCGTCCATTCCGGCGACTCCGCCTGCTCGCTGCCGCCCTATTCGCTGTCGGAAGACATCATCGCCGAGATCAAGCGCCAGACCGAGGCGCTGGCCCGTGCGCTGCATGTGGTCGGGCTGATGAACGTGCAATTTGCCATCAAGGGCGAGGACATCTATCTGATCGAGGTGAACCCGCGCGCCAGCCGGACCGTTCCCTTCGTGGCCAAGGCCACCGACAGCGCCATCGCCTCGATCGCCGCGCGGCTGATGGCGGGCGAAAAGCTGTCCGCCTTCCCGCATCGCGCGCCCTATCAGCAGGATGCCGATTACGACACCGTGCTGCCCTTGGCCGATCCGATGACGCTGGCCGATCCGAACATGCCCTGGTTCTCGGTCAAGGAGGCGGTGCTGCCCTTCGCCCGCTTCCCCGGCGTTGACACCATCCTCGGCCCGGAGATGCGCTCCACCGGCGAGGTGATGGGCTGGGATCGCGACTTCCCGCGCGCCTTCCTCAAGGCACAGATGGGCGCCGGCATGGCGCTGCCGCGCGAGGGCCGCGCCTTCGTCTCGATCAAGGACGCCGACAAGACCGACCTGATGCTGGAGGCGGCGCAAACCCTGGTCGCGCTTGGCTTCACGCTGATCGCCACCCGCGGCACCAAGGACTGGCTGGCCGGCCATGGCGTGCCCTGCGATCTGGTCAACAAGGTCTATGAGGGCCGCCCCGATATCGTCGACATGATGAAGGACGGCGGCATCCAGCTGGTGATGAACACCACCGAAGGCGCCCAGGCGGTCGAGGATTCCAAGGGCATCCGTTCGGTCGCGCTCTACGACAAGATCCCCTATTTCACTACCGCCGCCGGCGCCCATGCCGCGGCCCTGGCGATCAAGGCGCAAGCCGAGGGTGAGGTGGGCGTGAAAAGCCTGCAGGCCTGAGACGCCCCCTGAGACACCAAACGCCCGGCTTCGCGCCGGGCGTTTTTTTGTTCGATCGGAACCGAAGCCCGCGATTGCGCGCTCCTCGCTAACACTCTTGGCCAAGACCAGCCCGGACGCGCGAGGCGCCTTCATCCCCGCGCCCCCCTTCTTCTCGATGCAAATGCTCCCGCCCGACGACGGGCTCCCCTGCCCGCCTCAGGAAACCAGCACGTAGGTACCCGGCGCGTCGCAGATCGCCTTGCCCATCTTCGGCGGCGCGATCTCCTCGCCACTCTGCTGGCCCCGCAGCCAGTCGACCCAGGCCAGCCACCACGAGCCCTCGTGCTCCGCGGCGCTCTCGGCCCATTCCTCCGCCGGGGTATAGTGGTTGTTGGCAAAGATGCGCCCCATGCGGAAATGGCGGTGCGGATGCCCCGGCTCTGACACCACGCCGGCGTTGTGCCCGCCGTTGGTCAGCACGAAGGTCACCTCTTCGCTGCGGGTCAGCGCCCCGGTCTTATAGGCCGATCTCCAGGGCGCCACATGGTCGGTCTCGGTGCCAACCGCAAAGATCGGCACGTTGATGTCATGCGGCGTCACCGAGCGCCCCTCGACCTCGAAGCGGCCGGCGGCGAAATCATTGTCCAGGAACAGATGCCGCAAGTATTCCGAATGCATCCGATAGGGCATGCGGGTCGAATCGGCGTTCCAGGCCATCAGATCGCTCGACCCCGGCCGTTCCCCCATCAGATATTCATGCTGCAACCGCGACCAGATCAGATCGTTCGAGCGCAGGAGCTGGAAGGCCCCCGACATCTGCGAGGCATCCAGATAGCCGTGCTTCCACATCATGTCCTCGAGGAAAGACACCTCGCTCTCATTGATGAACAGCGTCAGCTCTCCCGCCTCGGTGAAATCCATCTGCGCCGCCAGCAGCGTCATCGAGGCCAGCCGGTCATCGCCATCGCGCGCCATCGCAGCAGCGGTGATGCTCAGCAGCGTGCCGCCCAGGCAATAGCCCACCCCATGTACCCGCGACGCCCCGGTGATCTTCTGGATCTCGGCCAGGGCCGCCATCGGTCCCATCTTGCGATAATCCGCCATGCCCAGTTCGGCATCCCCGGCATCGGGATTGAGCCAGGAAATCATGAAAACGGTGAACCCCTGATCTGTCAGGAATTTGACCATGGAATTCGAGGCGCTCAGATCGAGGATGTAATATTTCATGATCCAGGCCGGCACGATCATCAGCGGTTCCGGCTGCACCTTGTCGGTGGTGGGCGCATATTGGATCAGCTCGATCAGCCGATTGCGATAGACCACCTTGCCCGGGGTCACCGCCAGCGTCTTGCCCACCTGGAACTCCTCCGAGACCGGCGCCTTCTCCTTCAGCAGGATGCGGCGCAAATCCTCCATGTAGTTGCGCCAGCCATCGACCAGATTCCTGCCCCCCGTCTCCACCGTCTTGGCCAGGATTTCGGGGTTGGTCAGAACGAAATTCGTCGGCGCCGCCGCGTCAAGCAATTGGCGGGCGGTGAAATTCACCACCTTCTCATGCGCTTCCGAGACACCGCGCACATCGGTCGTCGCCTCGTTCCACCATTTCTGCGTCAGCAGGAAAGCCTGCTGAAAGGCGTTGAAGGGCTGGTGGTGCCAGCCTTCGTGCATGAACCTGCGGTCATGCGAATCCGGCTGTTCGCACTGGTCGCCGTTATGGCTCAACGCGCATTCGGCCATATAGCGCTGGAACCGCATCCAGTTCTCTCCCGCCAGTTCGGCAAGCTGCATCTGCTTGCCCGGCGACATCGCCATATGCAGCGCCCAGTCGTAGTAGTTCAGCAAGAGCGAGGCCGGCGACAACCCCGCCGTGAGCTGGCTGATCGAGGCGCGAAACGCCGTGTCGGCCATATGGGCCAGCTCCTCTTCGGACTGGTGCATGGGCTGGGCGTGATCCTCGGAAGGGACAAGGCGGCGTTCTGTCACGTCGGTCGATCCTGATTTTGCGCTCTGCCCGCCGCGGGAAGGGCGGGTCGAACAAGGAGTAGCGGGGTGTCATTGAGGATTTATGAACTCTGTCCGCAAAGCTTAGCGGCTCGGATCGTGCCCGGCCAGCCTTGACCCAGGGCATCGCTTCGGAAACACTGCGACAAAACCGACATGGCGGACCAGGCGATGCGCATTCTTCTTCCCCTCCTCGGCCTTCTGGCGCTTTCGGCCTGCGGCGGGATACCCTTCGTCCCCTTCATCTGAGCTTTCCCCTCCTGCCCGGTCTCGCCGGGTTGACCTTGCCGCGGGTTTTGGGCCACATCGCGCAACCGCGCAGGAGAGACTGAACAAGATGTATACGCCCGCGATCACCGGAACCGGGGTCTTCACCCCGGATGAGGTCATCACCAACGCCGAGCTGGTCGAAGCCTTCAACGCCTATGCCGACCGCATGAACGCCGCCAATGCCGCCCCCATCGCCGCCGGCGAGATGGAGCCGATGCAGCATTCCTCGGATGCCTTCATCGTCAAGGCCTCGGGCATCGAACGGCGCCACGTCATGAACAAGAGCGGCATCCTCGATCCGGAGGTGATGCATCCGTTGCTGCGCCAGCGTTCTGATGACGAACCCGGCATCATGGCGGAAATGGCGCTCGATGCCGCGAACAAGGCGCTGGAGCAGGCCGGGCGCAGCCCCGAGGACATCGACCTGGTGATCTGCGCCGCCTCCAACATGGAGCGCGCCTATCCGGCCATCGCCATCGAAATCCAGAGCCTGCTGGGCATCAAGGGCTTCGCCTTCGACATGAACGTCGCCTGTTCCTCGGCCACCTTCGGCATTCAGGCCGCCGCCGACATGATCCGCAGCGGCTCGGTCCGGGCGGCGCTGGTGGTCAATCCCGAGATCTGCTCGGGCCACCTGGAATGGCGCGACCGCGACTGCCACTTCATCTTCGGTGATGTCGCCACCGCCACGGTGATCGAACGGATCGAGGATGCCAAGGGGCCGCATTTCGAAATCCTCTCGACCCGCTGCGCCACCCAGTTTTCCAACAACATCCGCAACAACAACGGCTTTCTGCGCCGCAGCCGCCCCGACGGCATGAAGGACCGCCGCGACATGCAGTTCATGCAGAACGGCCGCAAGGTGTTCAAGGAAGTGGTGCCGATGGTCAGCCATCATATCGCCGACCATATGACCGCCGAGGGTCTCGAGGGCGCCGCGCTGAAACGAATGTGGCTGCACCAGGCCAACAAGACCATGAACGACCTGATCGGCAAGAAGGTCCTGGGCCGCGAACCGGCCCCCGAGGAACAGCCGAACATCCTGCAGGAATACGCCAATACCTCTTCCGCCGGCTCGATCATCGCGTTTTCGCAGAATTCCGACGATCTCGCGGAGGGCGATCTGGGGCTGATCTGCTCTTTCGGGGCCGGCTATTCGGTGGGCTCGGTGCTGTTGCGGCGCCACCTCTGACCCGCCGGGCACGGGGGGCACCCCGCCCCGGTTTCTTCTCTGCCCAAATACTCCCGCCGGAGGCTTCCTTCGGCGGCGCCGGGTGGTCGGGCGCGCATGTCTGCCTGACTGCCTGAATCGGGCGCGGCCCGCGCCGCCCGTCCGGATGGCTCCCCCGGGATATTTCCAGCGAGACAGGCCAGAGCCGGCACGCTCGGCGCCGAGGCCTTGCCTCAGGCGCTTTCCTCTTCCAGGTGCAGCTTCATGTCGATCAGCACCTGCTGCAGCAGCACGGTCTCCCTGAGCAGCCGCTTGGCCTCGTTCACGGTGATGATGCCATCTTCGATCGCCAACTGATATTCGCTCATCAGCATGGCGAAACGCTGGCTGAGCGCGATGACGTCAGAATTGACATTCCCCACATTGGCCGAGTTCGAACGACGGTCATCGAAGGTGAGGCTGATCTTCTGCAGTTCCGCCAAGGCGCTGGTGACATGCGGATAGGGCGCCTCGGCCTCGAGCCGCGCCACCACGTCGACCGGCATGAAGCGGTCGGCATGTTCGGGATTGTCTGAATAGTAGCGGCCGAGCGTGGCCTTGGACTTGCCGGTGATTTCACAGGCAGCCTCGATGCCCACTTCCTTGACCAAGGCTTCGGTATGTTTTTTCAGATAAGTTCCGATTGAGCTCATGCGCCGCGCCTTACCCTTTCCGCCCCGAGCCCCAAGGGGGAAGCGCCCGGAGATTTTCCCATTACCGATTCCTAATCGAAATGCGATCCCTTTGCTATCCCTCAGGTTTTCGGGGATCTCAAAGAGTAGCGAGTGCCATTTCGCATTCGCACTGTGATTGGTGGCGGGGTCCTATTTCAGACTGGCTTCCGCCGCAACGGCCCATTAGGCCAAAGCGTCGTCGCCGCAGGTGTGCCCTGTCCATCCCCAGGGTCTGTTCCGTCCCGGACCGGCTGCCTGCGGCGGCGGCTAAAAATCCCCGAAATGCAGCGCCGCACCGCTTGCCCGATGGCCGGCGCCGGCTTAGACCGCCGGCCATGGCCAAGCTCTATTTCAACTATTCCACCATGAACGCCGGCAAATCGACGGTGCTGCTGCAGGCGGCCCACAACTATGTCGAAAACGGCATGTCGCCCTATCTGCTGACCGCCGATCTGGATCATCGCGCCGGGCGCGGTCAGATCGCCTCGCGGATCGGCATCGCGCAGGCGGCCGACACCTTCGCCCCGGGCGACGATCTTTTCGCCCGGATCGCCGGGCGCCAGGCCGAGGGGCGGCTCGACTGCGTCTTTGTCGACGAGGCGCAGTTTCTGCAGCCCGCCCAGGTCTGGCAATTGGCGCGCGTGGTGGACGATCTGCGGCTGCCGGTGCTCGCCTATGGGCTGCGCGTCGATTTCCGCGGCGAGCTGTTTCCCGGGTCGGCCACCCTGCTGGCGCTGGCAGACGAGATGCGCGAGGTGCGCACCATCTGCCATTGCGGCCGCAAGGCCACCATGGTGATCCGGCAAGGCGCCGACGGCCAGCCCCTGCACGAGGGCGACCAAATCCAGGTCGGCGGCAATGAAACCTATGTCTCGCTTTGCCGCCGGCACTGGCGTGCGGCGATGGGGGACTGCGCCCCCGACGCGCCCTAGTTCACCCGGTTGGGAATGTCCCGCCCCTCGGCATAGGCGCGCAGATTCTCCACCGCCATGGCGCCCATGTCCTCACGCACATCGAGGGCGGCGGTGCCCAGATGCGGCAGCAGAACCGCAGTTTCAAGCGCGCGCAGCTCGGCCGGCACCTCGGGTTCGAATTCATAGACATCAAGCCCGGCGGCACCGATCCGACGCGCCTGCAAGGCGGCGATCAGCGCCGCCTCGTCAACGATATCGCCCCGGGCGATATTGACGAAGACCCCATGCGCCGGCATCGCCGCAAAGACCTGGGCCCCGACCAGATGGTGAGTTTCGGCGCCGCCCGGGGCGGCCACCACCAGGATATCAGCCCAAGCGGCCAGATCGGTCAGCACCTCGAACCGCGTGGCGGGATGATCGACCTGCTTTTCCGAGCGGCTGAAATAGCCGACCTCCATGCCGAAGCCATAATGGCAGCGCCGCGCCACCGCCTGGCCGATGCGGCCCATGCCGATGATGCCGAGCTTGCGGCCCGTCACATGCAGCCCCAGCATCTGGGTCGGATGCCAGCCCTGCCATTTGCCCGACCGGACCAGGCGCTCGCCCTCCCCCGCCCTGCGGCAAGCCATCAGGATCAGCGTCATGGCGATATCGGCGGTGGCATCCGTCACCGCACCCGGCGTGTTCGACACGGTGACGCCATGGGCGCGGCAGGCCTCCACGTCGATGTGATTGTAGCCGACGCCGAAGTTGGCCAGCATCCGGCAGCGAGGGCGCCCGAAGTCCTGCAGCACCTCGGCCGTCACCCGGTCGCCCAGGGTCACCATCATCGCGTCGAAGACGGCAAGGCCTGCGCGCAGCTCGGCCGCCGTCATCGGCCGGGTGCTTTGGCGCACCTCCACCTCGAAAAGCTCCTGCGCCGCGGCCACGGTGGCCGGCGGCATCGGCCGCGACAGCAGCACCCGCATCAGTGCAACCGCCCGCCGATCGGCACCGGGCCGTCGGGGCCGATCAGCACCACCTCGCCCGCCGCATCCGGCAGGCCCAGCACCAGCACTTCCGAGATGAACTTGCCGATCTGACGTGGCGGGAAATTCACCACCGCCAGAACCTGTTTGCCCGGCAAGGTGGCGGGATCGTAATGCGCGGTGATCTGCGCCGACGAGCGTTTCTCGCCGATCTCGCCGCCGAAATCGATCCAGAGCTTGATCGCGGGCTTGCGCGCCTCGGGATAGGGTTCGGCCCTCAGGATTTCGCCGACCCGGATGTCGACCTTGAGGAAATCGTCGAAAACGATCTGATCAGCCACGCGACAGCTCCTTCGACCGATGGGTGGCGGCGGCCACCGCCTGGCGCAGCAGGTGGGGGAAGCCGTGGTCGGCCTCCATCAGCACCTCAAGCGCGGCCTGGGTGGTGCCGTTCGGGCTGGTCACGTTGATCCGCAGTTGCGACGGGGGTTCGTCCGAGGCCTCGGCCAGGGCCCCGGCACCGGCGACGGTGGCCTTGGCAAGCTGCATCGCCAGATCGGCACCCAGCCCCTGGGCCTCACCAGCGGCGGCAAGGCATTCGATCAAAAGGAAGACATAGGCCGGGCCCGAGCCGCTGACCCCGGTGACCGCGTCGATCTGCGATTCCCGCTCCAGCCGGACCACCTGCCCCACCGCCGAAAGCAGCCCCTCGGCCACGTCGAGATGCTCGGCCGAGGCATGGGTATTGCCGATGATCGCAGTGATGCCCCGGCCTATGGCGGCAGGGGTATTGGGCATGGCCCGCACGATCGGGGTTTCGTCGCCCAGCATCTCTTCATAGGTGGCGATCGGGGTGCCGGCGGCGACGCTGACGAACAGCGTCTCACCACCGCCCAGCGCCTTCAGCGCCGGCAGCGCCTCGCGCATCATCTGGGGTTTGACGGCAACCAGCACCAGCGCCGGCGCCTCGGGCAGCGGCGCGTTGATCTGCACGCCCCGGCTTTTCAGCCAGTCAGAGGGATGCGGGTCCACCACCCAGACCGAGGCCGGGGGAAGCCCGCCCTCCAGCCATCCGGCCAACAGGGCGGAGCCCATTTTCCCACAACCCAGAAGCACCAGCCCCTGATCGGCGATCCGCGACATGTCCATGACGGCCCCTTCCGTTCGTTCCGGTTCGGGGCCTAGGTTTACGCGCGGCCGTAGGCCTCTGCAATGGCGGCCTGCATCGCATCACGCGGGGAGCGCCCGCCCCAGACCAGCAGCTGGATCGCCGGATAATAGCGCTCTGCGCTCGTCACGGCAGCATTGATCATGGTGTCGATCTGCTCCGGGCTGGCGATCTGACCGCCGGTCAGAACCAGACCATAGCGATAGACCATCAGCTTCTGCTCGGCCCAATAGGTAAAGGCACCGGCCCAGCACTGATCGTTCATCTCGTTCAACAGCTCGTAGAGCCGGCCCAGTTGGTCTTCGGGCGGCTCCATCTCGAAGGTGCAGACCAGCCGCAAAGTCTCGTCATACCCCGACCAGGCCAGGGTGATGGAATAGGTGCGCCACTGCCCCTCGACCGCCATGGCGATCTGATCGTCGCCGATCCGGTCGAAGTCCCAATCATGGAACGCCGCCAGATTTTCGACGATGTCGATCGGGTGAATATCGTCGTCAAGCATGTATTCAGACAAGGCCATGGTGCCACCTCTTTGATCTTTAGCGGCGTGGGGCCGATAGCGCCCCCAGCGCTAGGTGCCTGCTCAAGAGACCGGGGAAGTTTGCCCCGCCTCTACCAGATATGGTGCGCCGCATAGGGACATCTGGCAACCATTATTTTGGGGATAACAGCAATAAGTTGTGGAGGAATGTGAGAGTCCGCCGAAATATTGTCATCCTCATTTCGCGCCCCTCCTCCGCCTTTTCCAGGGCTGCGTCAATCTGTCGATGGACAGCAAGTCAACCACATGCGCATATGCGCATAAGCAACTCGGAGGGCGACCATGCATGTCAGGATTCTTTCGGCTCTGGCGGAACCCACGCGGCTCGCCGCACTGCGGATTCTCTGGGATCAGGGCGAACATTGCGCCTGCGAATTGATCAGCCGCCTTGAGGCAACGCAAAGCCGGGTGTCGCGGCATATGCAGGTATTGAAACAGGCCGGGCTGGTGATCGACCGGCGGGACGCGCAATGGGTGCGCTATCGCATCAATCCCGATCTGTCCCCCGCCGTCCGCCGCCTGCTGAGCGCGGCGATCGACCTGGACCAGGAAACCGAAAGGGCCGCAGCATGAGCGTGATGTCCGAACAGGCGCCACAGCGCCCCCGCCCCGCCTGGGTCTGGACCGCCGGCGTCATCGCCGCCGTCCTGCTCTGGTGGGCGGTCTATCGTCAACTTCCCGGCCTGTCGGAATGGTTGGTCTCGCTGCTGCCGGTGGCGCGCGACAGCCATGCCGGATCGGCGCTGGCCTTCTTCTTCTATGACGTGCCCAAGGTGATGATGCTGCTCACGCTGATCGTCTTCGCCATGGGCGTGGTGCGCAGCTTCTTCAGCCCGGAAAAGACCCGCACCCTGCTGTCGGGCCGGCGCGAAGGGCTGGCCAATGCGATGGCGGCGGGTCTGGGGGTGTTGACGCCCTTCTGCTCCTGCTCGGCGGTGCCGCTGTTCATCGGTTTCGTCTCGGCCGGCATCCCGCTGGGGGTGACGTTTTCCTTCCTGATCGCGGCACCGATGGTGAATGAGGTGGCGCTTGTCCTGCTGATCGGCCTGGTCGGCTGGCCAGTGGCGGCGGTCTATCTGGGCTTCGGCCTGGCCATCGCCATCGTCGCCGGCTGGGTGATCGGGCGGCTGCATCTGGAAGGCTGGCTGCAGGACTGGGTGCGCGAAATCCACGCCGGCGACGCCATGGCGCCCGGGGACGAGGCCCTCACCCTCCCCGACCGCTACCGCCAGGGGATCGAGGCGGTGCGCGAGATCTTCGCCAAGGTCTGGCTGTGGATCATCCTCGGCATCGGCATGGGGGCGCTGATCCACGGCTATGTGCCCGAGGATCTGATGGTTCGCATCATGGGGGCGGATGCCTGGTGGTCGGTGCCGGCGGCGGTGCTGATGGGCATCCCGATGTATACCAATGCCGCCGGCGTCATCCCGATCGTCGAGGCGCTGTTGGGCAAGGGCGCCGCCCTTGGTACCGTGCTGGCCTTCATGATGTCGGTGATCGCGCTCAGCCTGCCCGAGATGATCATCCTGCGGCAGGTGCTGAAACTGCGGCTGATCGCGGTCTTCATCTCTGTCGTTGCCTGCGGCATCCTTGCCGTCGGCTTTCTGTTCAACGCCCTGTTCTGAGGAACCTGAAATGAAAGATGTCAAAGTCTACGGCCCCGGCTGCAAACGCTGTGAGACCACCGAAGCCATGGTGCGCGCAGCGGCGCAAAAGCTCGGCATCGACGTGCAGGTCGAGAAGGTGACCGACATGGCCTCGATCGCCAAGGCCGGGGTGATGTCGACCCCGGGGATCAGCATCGACGGCAAGCTGGTCCATGCCGGCGGCCTTCCCGATGCGACCAAGCTGGAAACCTGGCTGCAGAGCTGAATATAGAGCGCTGATGAATTTCGCGGCCGGGTCCCCAGGGGCCCGGCCGCTGCACTGGAAATATGCTCCCCTCATGGCCGTCTTTGTCCATCCCTTCCGCGTCGTCCAGAATACCGCCTCCGGCAAGTTCATCTGCGAACTCGCCCAGTGCCGCGACCTTCCCCTGGCCGAGGCTGCCTATACCAAGGCGATCGCGCTTTACCCCGACGATGTGATCACCCTGCAGCACGGCAGCAAGCTGTTGAAGCGCAGCGATGTGCCACAGCGCGACGGAAACCGCTGAGCCCGGCTTGACCCCACCGCGAAGACCCCCATATTGGCGCTGCGCCCGGCTGTCCCGGGCTGAGGAATTGTCGATGCTGGAGCTTGTCTCGAACCGCTGAATGTCCCGTCCAACCGGGGCATTGAACTGCATCCGCCCATCAGGCTGCGGCCTGTTGGCGTGTGGGTGCCGATTTGGTTCCTGAACAGGCTCTATCTCATGAATATCTCGAAAGACGAACAACGCGTGTTGCACGCGTTGGCGCAGGGCGGTTGCATCCGCTTTGACCGCGGCCCCAACGGCCGGGTGACCGACGTGCTGTGCTATACCCGCGACGGCCATGTGCTGAGCAATTGCACGCTCGACATCTTCGCGCGGCTGCGCCGCAAACGGCTGATCCGCTCGCAGGCCTCGGCGCCCTATCGGATCACCGAAACCGGGCTGCGCACGGTGCGCGCCCAGCTCGACAACAGGTAACAGGAGGGATCACCATATGCAGATCCGCAACGAACGCCCCGATGATCGCGCAATCATCGGGGAGATCACCACGGCGGCCTTCGCCAACCACCCCTTCAGCCAGCAGACCGAGGCGGCGATCATCGACGCCCTGCGCGACGCCGGCGCGCTGCGCCTGTCGCTGGTGGCCGAGGATGGGCAGGAGATCCTCGGCCATGCCGCCTTCTCCCCGGTCGAGATCGACGGCAAGCCGGGCGGCTGGTACGGGCTCGGCCCGCTTTCGGTGCGGCCCGACCGGCAGCGCCAGGGCATCGGCGGCGCGCTCTTGCGCGAAGGATTGGCGCGACTGAAGGACCAGGGTGCCGCCGGCGTCGTCCTGGTGGGCGATCCCGCCTATTACAGCCGCTTCGGCTTTGGCCCCCTGCCCGGGCTCAGGTTCGACGGCGCCCCGGCCCGCAACTTCATGGGGCTGGTTCTGAACGGCCCCGAGGCTGCCGGCACGGTCACCTTCCACCCCGGGTTCGGCGCCCACTGACGTTTTGCCGCAACGCTCTCCGGGGCGTTGCGGCCATTTGCGATTGCCAGGATCAGGGCGATCGTCCAGATACACCTCCCATGACTGGAACCCTGCCCCTGCTCGCCCCGATGCGCCGCCTGATCGCGGCCGGTCTGGTCGTGCTGCTCGCCTTGCAGGTCTGCCAGAGCTTCTTTCCCATCACGCTTGAGGCCGCCAACGGCGATCTGATCCAGGTGGTGATCTGCGGCCCTGAAGGGCTGCATACGGTGACCATCAACCTCGCCGACGGCAAGGTTACGGACGGGAAGGAGAACGGCGGCCCCACCGCCGAGATCACCGGCAAATGCCCCTTCTGCATCGTCGGCCTGCCCGGCAATTTTGCCCTCCCCGACCTGGTGGCGCAGAAGGCGGAATATCATCGCATCCGCTATGGGCTGGCCCATGAGACCCAGGCGCATCCGCGCCCGGCGCCGCGGGTCCGACAGATCCGCGCCCCACCCCTGACGGCCTGAGCATCCGGGCCTCTCGCGGCCCGCCGATCCCGGCCACCATGCGCCCTTCGGGCCGCGTGAGGTCGGCGCACAAGAACTCATAAGTCTAGGGACAATGAACATGACCCGTATTTCCACGGCGCGCCTTGGCGTGACCGCCCTTCTGATGTGCTCGATTTCCGGGCTGGCGCTGGCGCAAGACACCGGCGCGTATGACAAGAAACCCTTCACGCTCGACCCGATCCTGGTTCAGGGCCCGCAAAGCACCCCCGTGCCGGGCTATTCCGAATTCAGCCCCGACGATCTGCCGGTGGCTCCGGCGCTTGACGGCGGCGCGCTGCTGACGGCAGTACCCGGCGTCACCGCCAGCCGGATGGGCGGCCATGGGCTCGATATCGTGATCCGCGGCCAGCAGGGCAATCAGCTCAATATCATCGACACCGGCAGCATCACCTATGGCGGCTGCCCCAACCGGATGGACCCGCCGACCAGTATCGCCAATTTCTTCCGTGCCGACCGGGTGATCGTCGAACGCGGCTATGCCAGCGTCACCAACGGCCCGGGCGGCACCGGCGGCACCGTGCGGCTGGAGCGCGACGCCCCCGAATTCGAGGAGAAGAAACGCCTGACCGGCAAGTTCGTCATCGGCGGCACCGATAACGGGCCCAGCTTTGAATCTGCCGGCAGCGTCTCCTACGATCTGGGCGGCGGTTTCTATATGGAGGGCTCCGCCGAATACAAGACCGCCAACGATTACAAGGACGGCAGCGGCGCCCGGGTGCGCAGCGGCTTTGACCAGAAGACCACCGGCTTCACCCTCGGCTATGCCAAGGATGGGGTCGAGCTGGCCTTCGACATCGAACACGACCGGGCCGAGGACGTTCTGTTCGCCGGCGCCGGCATGGACAGCCCGCTGTCCGAGACCTGGACCTATCGGCTGCGCGGTGGCGTTGATGTCGACATGGGGGCGCTGCGGCGGATCGAGGGCAACCTCTTCGTGTCGAACGTCGATCACGTGATGGACAACTACAGCCTGCGCCCGCATGGCACCATGGGAATGCTGTCGCCGACCACCTCGGACACCCATGGCGGCAAGCTCGAAGGCCAGTTCGAATTCGGCGCCACCCGCGCCCGGGTCGGGGTGGATTTCCAGTCGAACAACCGCATGGCCTATGGCTTCATGGGGATGATCCCGGTGATCTCGGCCCAGAACATCGCCAATGCCAGCACGCTGAGCTGGCCTGATGTCACCATCGCGCAGACCGGGCTCTATGTCGAAACCGAAACCGACCTGAGCCCGCGCAACCTGCTGAAACTGGGCCTGCGCTATGATCACGTCAAGGCCGAGGCGGGCGCCGCCAATGGCGTGCCCGGTTATACCGCCACGGTGCCGGATGTCTATTATCAGGCGGTCTATGGCACCACCTTCGACAGCCCACGGACCGAGGACAACTTCGGCGGGCTGATCCGGCTGGAGCATGAGCTGAGCCAGGGCACCAAGCTGTTTGCCGGGGTGTCGCGATCGACCCGCACGGCGGACGCCAACGAACGCGCCATGGCGCGCGGCAGCATGGGGATGCCCAGCTGGGTCGGCAACCCGGATATCGCCCCCGAGAAGCACAATCAGTTCGACCTCGGGGTCGCGCTGGAACGCCCGAGCTGGAGCCTGACGGCGAATGCCTATTACGACCGGGTCAGCGATTTCATCCTGCGTGATCAGTTCTCGAAACCCGGGCTGACCTATTATCGCAACGTCTCGGCCGAACTCTCGGGGGCAGAGCTGCAGGCAAGCTGGTCGCATGGCGGCTGGCTGGTCGCGGGCGACGCCACCTATACCTATGGGCAGAACCGCAGCGACAACCGGCCTTTGGCGCAGATCCCGCCGCTGCAGGGCAAGATCAGCGTTTCCTACGGGCAAGACGCCTGGCGCGCCGGCGGGCGGCTGAACTGGGCCACCGGCCAGGACCGGATCGACCCGTCGCGCGATCCGGGCAAGACGCCGGGCTATGCCACTGTCGATCTGTTCGGCAGCTATGATCTGGCTGAGAACGTCGTGCTGACCGGCGGCATCAACAACCTGCTGGACAAGACCTATGCCAACCACCTGAGCCGCACGAATGTCTTCGACAGCAGCGTGACCCAGGTCAACGAACCCGGCCGCACCGCCTATCTGCGGCTTGAGGTAAAGTTCTGATCCTCACCCCGGGGGCGCCGGTTCAACCAGCGCCCCCGGGGATTTCAATCCCGCCGCGGCACGATCCGCCCGGCGACGGCAAAGCCCAGCCGGCCATAGACCTGGGTCGGCAGGACAGCGATCGGCCAGGCGATGACGAATTGTTTCGGCCAGTTCGCCAGCCAGTGCCAGGTCAGCCCCAGGCCGACCGCCGACATGATCCCCGACATCGACACCGCGATAAAACGGGCGATCATCACCTGCGCCACCAGCAGCACACGCTCTTTCAGGGAGACCCGCAGAAAAAGACCGCGATCGCGGTTGCTTTCTTCCCTGCGGCACCATCCGGGTCAAAGGTTGGCCCCTCGGGGGCCCGAGGATCACGACTTCGTCCCGCGCTCGGGCGGGGACCGGAAGACCCAACCGGTCTGGAATCTTTTCGGCGAGGTCCGAGGCAGGCGGCTCGCGACGGCCCGTCAAGCGGCAGGCAAAGGTCACACTGCGCCCGCCTCCGCATTTCCGGATCTTGTCATTTGACGACAACAATGGGCTATTGGCAGAACCGAATTCTCAGGCAACGGACAGCGGGATACCAGCGGGCCACCCACGACGCCCGGCATGCAGCAGATGAGTTTTGTCGTCTTCATCAATAGCGTCGCCATGCTGGCGATGGCCGGGCTGATGGCGCTGACCGCGCTGATCTTCCCGTCCACCGCCGCAGTGTTTAGCGAAGCCTTCGTTCTGACCGGCCTTCTGGGCGGTGCCGCCGCGCTGGCCGGGGCGCGATCCTCGCATCACATGGCGCCAGTTCACGGCTTTCTGCTGACCGCCACGGTCTGGATGACCGCCGCGATTTGCGGGGCTCTGCCGCTGATGATCTGGCAGCTCTCGCCGATGGATGCCTTCTTCGAATCGATGTCGGGGATCACCACCACGGGTTCCACCGTGATGAGCGGACTGGACCAGACCCCGAGGGGCATCCTGTTCTGGCGGGCCCTGCTGCAGGGGATGGGCGGCATCGGCTTCGTGGTGACCGGCGTGGCGCTGCTGCCGATGCTGAAGGTGGGCGGCATGCAGCTGTTCCGCACCGAAAGCTCGGAACAGGGCGAAAAGGAGCTGGCCAACGCCGCCCGCTTCGCGATGGCGACGATGACGGCCTATGTCGGCCTGATGGCGATCTGCTTCCTGCTCTATCTGCTGGGGGGGATGAGCCTGTTCGACGCCATCACCCATGCGATGACCACGCTGTCGACCGGCGGCTATTCGAACTACGACGCCTCCTTCGGCCATTTCGAAAGCCCCTTCCTGCAATATACCGCGACCATTTTCATGGCCCTCGGCGGCATCCCCTTCGCCTGGTACATCCGCGCCATCCTGCGTCGCAACATGGCGGGCGAACAGGTCAGGGTCATGGTGGTGTTCCTGCTGGCGGTGACGTTGGCACTGACAGCCTGGCTGGTGCTGGTCAACGACATGGAGGTCGAACCGACCTTCCGCCAGGTCGCCTTCAACGTCGTCTCGGTGGTGACGACGACGGGCTATGCCAGCACCGATTACACGCTCTGGGGGCCCCTGGCGGTGGCGGTCTTCTTCGGCATCACCGCGGTCGGCGGCTGCACCGGGTCGACCGCCGGCGGCGCCAAGATGATGCGCTGGATCGTGTTCTTCCGCCTTGCCGCCTCGGCGGTCACCCGGATCCGGGCACCGCACCAGGTGGTGGTGCCACGCTACGAGGGGCGGCCGATCGGGCCCGACGTGACCTCAGGCGTGATCACCTTCTTCACCCTCTATTTCGCCACCGTCACGGTGATGGCGGTGATGCTGAACATGCTGGGGCTGGATTTTCTGACCGCGCTCAGCGGTGCACTCACGGCGGTCGCCAACGTCGGCCCCGGGGTGGGCGAGATCATCGGCCCGGCCGGCAACTTCGCCAGCCTCGACAATGCGTCAAAGCTGATCCTGGCGATTGGCATGTATCTGGGCCGGCTCGAGATGGCGACCGTTCTGGTCCTGCTCACCCCCGCCTTCTGGCGCGCGGCCTGACCCTCAGGCCCGCCGCGCGACCGGTCTCTCGAACGCCTCGTGAGGGCGCTTACTTCGACAGTTTCTCTTCCAGCACAGCGATCCGCGCCTCGAGCGCGGCATTCTCTTCGCGGGCCTTCTGCGCCATGATCCGCACCGCGTCGAACTCCTCGCGGGTCACAAAATCGCGATCGGCCAGCCAGCGGTCCATCAGCGATTTCATCGCCGTCTCGGCCTCGTCCTTGGCGCCCTGGGCCACGCCCATCGCATTGGTCATGAGCTGCGAGATATCGTCCAGGAACTTGTTGCGGGTTTGCATCTGTTGTCTCCGTGTCGCGGTTAGCCCCTATATGGGCGGAATGCGGCCAAGCGGCAAGGTTGACTTGCCCCCGCGACCGGAGGCAAGGAGACGCACATGCAGGCAGTCATCCCCTTTCCGCACCTTTCGTCCGAAGTCTTCTCGATCTCGCTCTTCGGGATGGAGTTCGCGCTGCGCTGGTACGCGCTGGCCTATATCGCGGGCATCCTGATCGCCTGGCGTCTGGCGGTGGCCGCCGTGAAGCGCCCGGCGCTCTGGCCCGCCTCAGGCGCGCCGATGACGCCGAAGCAGATCGAGGATCTGCTGACCTGGATCATCCTTGGCGTCATCCTCGGCGGCCGGCTGGGGTTCGTGCTGTTCTATCAGCCCGCCTATTACCTGTCCCACCCGGCCGAAATCATAATGGTCTGGCAGGGCGGCATGTCATTCCACGGCGGGTTCCTGGGCGTGGTCGTCGCCTCCTGGGCTTATACCCGGCAACAGGGCATCGCATGCCTGCCCGCCGCCGATCTGATCGCCTCCTCCGTGCCGCCGGGGCTGATGCTGGGACGGCTGGCCAATTTCGTGAATGCCGAGCTTTGGGGCCGCCCGTCTGATCTGCCCTGGGCGGTGATCTTTCCCGGGGTTGCGGCACAGGATTGCCCCGGCGTGCTGCCGGGCCTCTGCGCCCGCCACCCTTCGCAGCTTTACGAGGCCGCGCTCGAAGGGCTGATCCTCGGGGCGCTGCTTCTGTGGCTGGTCTATCGCCGAGGCGCCTTCAAGCGGCCCGGGCTGGTGCTGGGCAGCTTCATCGGCGGCTATGGCATCGCCCGCTTCATCGTCGAATTCTTCCGCCAGCCGGATGCCCAATTCGTCACCCCCGGCAACCCGCTGGGGCTGGCGCTGCACCTGAACGGCTATGGGCTGACCATGGGGCAATTCCTGTCGCTGCCGATGATCCTGCTGGGGCTCTGGTTCATCTGGCGGGCCAGAAAGGCCACGGCATGAACCTGAAGGACAGGCTTCGCGACCGTATTCTGGCCACCGGGCCGATCCGGGTGTCCGATTACATGGCCGATTGCCTGCTGGATCCCGATTACGGCTATTACGCCACCCGCGATCCCTTCGGCACCAGGGGCGATTTCATCACCGCCCCGGAAATCAGCCAGATGTTCGGCGAGCTGATCGGCCTTTGCCTGGCGCAGTACTGGCTGGATCAGGGATCGCCCACCCCCTTCACCCTGGCCGAGCTTGGCCCCGGCCGCGGCACGCTGATGGCCGATCTGTTGCGCGCCACGCGCGGCGTGCCCGGCTTTCATGCCGCCGCCCGGGTGCTGCTGGTCGAAGCCTCCCCCACCCTTCGCGAGATGCAGGCGAAGACCCTGGCGGGCCATGCGCCCCGCTGGATCGACGATGTGGCCGATCTGCCCAAGGACCAACCGCTTTTCCTGGTCGCCAACGAATTCTTCGATGCCCTGCCAATCCGCCAGTTCGTCCGCGACGGTGCCGGCTGGCGTGAACGTCTGGTGGGGCTGAGCGAGGGCGCGCTGTCCTTCGGCCTTGGTCCGCAGACCGCGCAACCGGCGCTGGCGGACCGGCTGGACGACACCAAGGACGGCGATCTGATCGAACTCTGCGAGGCCGCGCCGCTGATCACGGCCCAGATCGCGGCGCGAATCGCCGGCCACGGCGGCGCCGCCCTGATGATCGACTATGGCGACTGGGTCTCGCTGGGCGACACGCTGCAAGCGCTCAAATCGCATGCGCCCAGCGATCCGCTCCAGTCCCCTGGCGAGGCCGATCTGACCGCCCATGTCGACTTCGAAGTCCTGGCGCGCAGCGCGAGGGCCGCCGGCATCGCCCATAGCCGACTGACCCCGCAGGGGATTTTCCTCGAACGGCTGGGAATCACCGCGCGGGCGCAAACATTGGCGCGCGGCCTCTCGGGGCCGGCGCTCGATCAGCTTGTCGCCGCACATCGCCGGTTGACGCACCCCGAGGAAATGGGAAACCTGTTCAAGGTGCTGGGCCTTTTCCCATCGCAGAGCTCCGCACCGCCCGGACTGGAAAAATGACGCTGGAACTTCTCACCTCCCCGACCCTGCGGCCGCTGCGCCACGGATTCTTCACCCGACGCGGCGGCGCCTCGTCCGGGGTCTTCGCCGGGCTCAACTGCGGCCCCGGCTCGACCGATCTGGCCGAGGTGGTGGCGATCAACCGCAGCCGCGTCGCCCAGGCGCTGGATCTCGATCCCCTGGCGCTTGCCGCGGTGCATCAGGTGCATTCGGCCAATGTGGTCACCGTCACCGCCCCCAGCGCCGACAAGCCGCGCGCCGATGCGCTGGTCACCGCCACGCCGGGCATCGCCCTGACGGTGCTGACCGCCGATTGCCAGCCGGTTCTCTTCGCCGATCGGAAGGCCGGCGTCATCGGCGCCGCCCACGCCGGCTGGCGCGGGGCGCTCGACGGGGTGCTGGAAGCGACGCTCGACGCGATGGAGGCGCTTGGCGCCGATCGTGCCGATACCGTGGCGGTGATCGGTCCCACCATATCCCAGCGCGCCTATGAGGTCGGGCCCGAGTTCTTCGACACCTTCACCATGGAAGACCCCGACGCCGCCCGCTTCTTCGCCAATGGCGACGGCGACCGCTATCTCTTTGATCTGCCGGGATTCGGGCTTTACCGGCTGCGCAACGCCGGCGTGGGAGAGGCGGAATGGACCCGTCATTGCACCTATTCCGACCCCGAGCGCTTCTATTCCTATCGCCGTGCCACCCATCAGGGCGAGGCCGACTATGGCCGGCTGATCTCGGCCATCCGGCTGTGACCGGCAATTGCGGCAGCGCCGCCGCAATTGCCACATAAATTTCCCCCGATCCGCCCCATCGACGCCCGATTGGACAACGACTGTCTGCTCATCGAAAGCCCGCATCCGCGCGGCCATGACAGGAGCAGAACAGAATGAAACAGAAGAACCGCTTCATCAAATCGGTCATCGAGGCGTCGAAATCCGCCGATGTCGTCCTGCCCTGGAACCGCCCGCCGCGCAGCTCTTCGGGCGCCTGATCCACGCCCCCGGCGTCTGACGGGAGACGCCGAGGCACCCAGTGCAGGAGAAGATTCGCGTCATTCTTTCGAATAATGACGGAAATAAGGCGAAACCCTCGGGTTTCATCGAAACAATGTCTTGGAAATCCAAGGCATTGATCGCCGCGTTAACCGAGATGACCGCAATTCTTTGACAATTCTAACCAAATTTTGGCAAAAGCGTATCTGTTACAGATGGTGACCACTTTAATTCGTGTCCGTCTGTCGTTGTCGGTGGGGGCCGGCGAGAGATGCGACCCTGAGAACAAGGGCCGGTAAGTTATGACGATTATCCCCCATTCCCTGACTCGTGCAGTCAAGAATGCCACCGAAGTTTCCCCGCTGCTGCAGGATCCCGCCGCCCTGCGCGCCCACAGCCGGCCGCAACTGCGCCGCTATGAAATCAGCACGCTCGCCCCGAATGGCGACATCGTCGACAGCACCCATATCGCCCCGGCGCTGCCGTTGTTCGAAAATGCCTTCTGCGCCTTTACCCGCCGCTCGATGGTGGAAACCGACTGCGGCCCGGTCGCGGTCGAGGATCTGCTGCCCGGCGACATGATCCTGACCCGCGACGGCCAGGCCGAAAGGTTGACCTGGAAGGGCTGCACCACCATCGTTCCCGGCCGCCCCGACGCCCGCGGTCGCTATCATCGGCTGATCCGCATCCTGGCCGATAGCTTCGGAATGCAGACGCCGATGTCCGACGTGCTGATCGGCCCCTCGGCCCGGCTGCTGAAAACCCCGATACACCTGCGCACCCTGGCGGGCGGCAACCCCTTGCTGACCTCGGTTCAGGAATTCGTCGATGGCATGAATGTGATCGAAACCGCGCCGCCGACGGCGGTGCAGGTCTATCACCTGATGCTGCCGCGTCATGCGGTGATCCGTGTCGGCGGGCTGGAGTTCGAAACCTATCACCCCGGCGCCAACGCATTCCGGACGACCAGCCCGGCGATGCGGGAGATCTTCCTCACCCTCTTCCCGCATCTGCGGGATCTGCACGCTTTCGGCCCGCAGGCCTTCGCGCGCACCGGCGACGGCGAGATCAACGCGATCGCCAGCTAAGCCGCCTCAGGCGCTGCGGCTCAGCCGTTCTTCCAGAACGTCGAAGGGGACGCCCGGTTCGTCCTTGGCGCAGCGGATCACCAGCGAGGTCTTGACGCTGGCCACGTTCGGCGTGGTCAGCAGCTCGCCGGTCAGGAAGCTCTGGAAACTGCTGAGATCGGGGGCGACGCATTTCAGGATGAAGTCGACCTCGCCATTCAGCATGTGGCATTCGCGAACCAGCGGCCAATTCCGGCAGCGCTCTTCGAAGGCGCTGAGTTCAACCTCGGCCTGGCTGTCGAGCCCGACCATGGCAAAAACCTGAACCTCGAACCCCAGATCACGGGCATTGACGTCGGCATGATAGCCGCGGATCAGCCCCGATTCCTCCAGCGTGCGCACGCGGCGCAGGCAAGGCGGCGCCGAGATGCCGACGCGTTTGGCCAGTTCGACATTGGTCATCCGGCCATCGGCCTGCAGTTCCGACAGGATCTTGCGATCAATCGGGTCGAGTCGTGTGGTCGCCATGAAATGCTCCCCTAAAGTTGCGTTTCTTATAGCAGCACGCCGGGCACGCGCAATAATCTTTCGCCGCAACGCAATATTGCGTCATGGTTCCTGAGGATCAATGCCACGAAGCTGTGCAAGTTCCCCGATCGGGGCGGGGTGGACCTGGCCGGCTGCAGTCAGGGCACGATGCCCTTGGGGCTTTAAGCGTCCTGCCGGCGCGGCTATATCCCATGTCAAAGTTGGCGGCCAGAGCGCCGCGCGGAAATCTATGGGGATATCATGACTGACACGCGCCACACCCGGGTTCTGATCATCGGCTCCGGCCCGGCCGGCTATACCGCCGGCATCTATGCCAGCCGCGCCATGCTGTCGCCGATCCTGGTGCAGGGGCTTGAGCCCGGCGGCCAGCTCACCACCACCACTGAGGTCGAAAACTTCCCCGGCTTCACCGAGGTGCAGGGCCCCGACCTGATGGTGAAGATGCAGGAGCACGCCCAAGCGATGGGCTGCGAGATCATCGGCGACATCATCACCGATCTCGACCTGTCGAAACGCCCCTTCACCGCCAAGGGGGACAGCGGCACCACCTATACCGCCGACGCGGTGATCCTGGCCACCGGCGCCCGCGCCAAATGGCTGGGGCTGCCGTCGGAAGAGGCCTACAAGGGCTTCGGCGTCTCGGCCTGCGCCACCTGTGATGGCTTCTTCTATCGCGGCCAGGAGATCGTGGTGATCGGCGGCGGCAATACCGCCGTGGAAGAGGCGCTGTTCCTGACCAACTTCGCCTCGAAAGTGACGCTGATCCATCGCCGCGACGAGCTGCGGGCGGAAAAGATCCTGATCGACCGGCTGATGAAGAACCCCAAGATCCACCCGCTCTGGCATCACGAGCTGGAAGAGGTCGTGGGCGAAGCGTCTCCCAAGGGCGTCACCGGCATCAAGGTCAGGGACGTGCGCAGCGGCGAGATCAGCGAAATCCCCTGCAAGGGGGTTTTCGTCGCCATCGGTCACGCGCCGGCCTCGGAACTGGTCAAGGATCAGCTCGACCTGCACAACGGCGGCTATGTCTCGGTCCAGCCCGGTTCCACCGCCACCTCGGTGCCCGGCGTCTTCGCCGCCGGCGATCTGACCGATCATAAATATCGCCAGGCGGTGACCTCGGCCGGCATGGGCTGCATGGCGGCGCTCGACGCCGAGCATTGGCTCGCCGCGCAGAACGACTGACGCGCCTCGCCCCCGGCGTAGCACACAAGAAGCAGGCGGGTGCGCCCCAGGGCGCCCCGCCGAGACGACAGCAGACGGCCCCCTTGCCACCCTTCGCCGGACATCTTTAGATGGTGCGAGAACCTCTAGCTGGCCGGAATTCAAATGACCTTGCGGATCGCCCGCCCCTCTGACGCCTCGTCTCTCGCGGCGATCTCGATCGAGGTCTGGCTGGGAACCTATATTCGCCGGGGCGTGAATGCCTTTTTCGCCGATTTCGCCTTGAGCGAATTCACCACGGAAAAGTTCAGCGCGCTGCTGGACGATCCCAAGGAACATTTCATCGTATCGGAAAACGAAGACGGGCTCGACGGGTTCACCCGCATCACCGCCGACAGCCCTGCCCCCGTCGAAGGTTGCTTCCCCACCGAGCTCTCCACGCTCTACGTCCAGCCACGCCACCATGGCAAAGGCATCGGCAAGGCCCTGTTGGACGCTGCGCTGGACCATGCCCGTACCACCGGCAGCCCGACGATCTGGCTGACCACGAATTCCGAGAACACGCCCGCCATCGGCTTCTATCTGGCCCGGGGCTTCGAAAAGGTGGGCACCACGCATTTTCGAATTCAGGACGCGGCCTATTTGAACGACGTCTTCCGCTCGCCCCGCGCGGGCTGAAACCCCGGTTAGCCGCGGCAGACGAGATACACCGAACGAACGCGCCCGCCCTGCCCTTGGGCTCTGGTCCGTCGCACGGCCTCTGTGCGGCGGCGACAGTTGACCCGGCGTCCGCTGCGCCGCAGACTTTGCGGCAACAGCAAAGAACAGGGAGAGACCCCGTGACCGCACAGCTTTGGCGGGGCAATTGGATGACAAGGGCGCGGATCGCGAGCGGTCTGGTGCTCTTCACCTTCGTGCTGTTCCACCTGCTCAACATCGGGCTCGGGCTGTTTTCGCCGCAATGGCTGGAGACGGGACAGATGCTGCGCGAGATCGTCACACGCAGCCTGACCGGCACGGTGATCCTTTACACAGCCCTTTTGGTCCATGCGGCGCTGGCGCTTTACAGCCTGGCGGCGCGGCGCAGCCTGCGGATGCCCTGGTGGAACGCGCTGCAGTTCGTCTCGGGCCTAGCGATCCCCTTGCTGTTGATCTCGCATATCACCCATACCCGACTGGCCCATGCGCTCTATGGCGTCAATGACCAGATGGACTATCTGATCGCGCTGATCTGGAACACCGCCGATGGCTGGACGCAGGCGCTGTTGCTGCTGACGGTCTGGGTTCATGGCTGCGTCGGGCTGCATTTCTGGCTGCGGAGCAAACCATGGTGGAACCGCCTTGCTCCGCTCTGGAGCGGGCTGGCCATGCTGATCCCCGCCTATGCGCTGGCCGGCTTCATGACCGAAGGCCGCCGGATCACCGAAGTCTTCGCCGATCCGGCCGCCCGGACGCTGGAGATGGCCCGATTTCACTGGCCCGACCGCCAGGTCTTCCAGTCCCTAGCCGGGATTGAGCTTCATGGCCGAGAGGTGTTCCTGGCGCTCTTGTTGCTAGCGGCCGTGATCCATCTGTTGCGCCGGCTGCTGCGGCGGCGCTGTTCGGTCAGGATCCGCTATGTCAACGGGCCCGAAACCACCTCACCCTGCGGTCTGACCCTGCTGGAGATGTCGCAGCTGCACGGGGTGCCGCATACCGCGCTCTGTGGCGGGCGCGGGCGCTGCACCACCTGCCGGGTGGTGATCGAGGCGGGAGGCGAATTCCTCGCTCCGCCCAGCCCTGCCGAGGCCAACAGCCTGCGGGCGGTGAACGCCGGTCCCAATACCCGGCTGGCCTGCCAGATCCGTCCGACCCATCCGATGACGGTGTTTCGCGTCTTCCGCCCGGACGGGCGCCGTGACCGCGCCCATGCCAGCCGCGGGCAAGAACGGCAACTGGCGATCCTGTTTCTCGACATGCGCGGTTTCACCGCCCGCACCGCGGGGCAATTGCCCTATGACGTGGTGTTCCTGCTAAATCGCTTCTTCGACGCCATCGTGCCGCCGATCCTCGAGGCTGGCGGCAGCGTCGACAAATACCTCGGCGACGGGCTGCTGGCCGTCTTCGAGACCGAGGATATGCAAAGCTCTGCCCGCGCCGCGCTGCGGGCCGCCCGCGGGCTGAGCATGGCGCTCACCACCTTCAACGCGGAACTCGAACGGGAAGGCGTGCCACCGATCCGCATCGGCGTCGGCCTGCATCTGGGCGATCTGGTGCTGGGAGAGATCGGCGCCGCCGGCAATGCCCCCCGCACCATCATCGGCGACACCGTCAATACCGCCAGCCGGCTGGAGGGGCGCACCCGCGATCTTGAAGTCGAATTCCTGATCTCCGCCCCGCTGCTCGAGGCCGCCGGGATCGACACCGCGCCATTGCCGCTGATCGAGCTAGACCTGCGCGGCCGCCCTGCCCCCCTGAAGGCGCTGCCGCTCAAGGACGGCAGCATGCTGGACCACCTGACGCCCGGCCCCGCGGTCGCGCAGGCCCCCGCCATCCCCGCGCGCGAATGATGCAGCCTCGCTCGCCCGGGCGCCAAACCGGCGAAAAGCCGCGAAAACTGTGCTATAACCACCTATTCCCGGTAGAAATCCCCCAACGACTACTGGACTTTTAATTGGAAGCAGGGCTATGCCGCCAACGACCCGGCCGCGGGCCCGACCGAACAACCGAAGTCGAGAGATTTGAAATGACGATGCTTAGCAATCTGGCTCCTATCCCTGAGCTTTATGTTTCCTACGATTCCGCACAAAAACTGAAATTCGAGGCCGCCAACCTGAAAAGCCTTGATCTGACCCCGCGCCAGATCTGTGATCTCGAACTCCTGATGAATGGCGGTTTTTTCCCGCTCAAGGGGTTCCTGACCGAAGCCGATTACAACGGCGTCGTCGAGAACATGCGAACCGCTGACGGTTCTCTCTGGCCGATCCCGATCACGCTGGACGTGTCCGAAAGCTTTGCCGACGGGCTTGAGCTGGGCGAGGATATCGCGCTGCGCGACCAGGAAGGCGTGATCCTGGCGACCATGACCGTCACCGACCGTTGGGAACCCAACAAGTCGCGCGAGGCCGAGATGGTCTTTGGCGCCGACGATCTGGCGCACCCGGCCGTCAACTATCTGCACAATCAGGCCGGCAAGATTTACCTGGGCGGCCCGGTGACCGGCATCCAGCAGCCCGTGCACTATGATTTCAAGGGCCGCCGCGACACCCCGAACGAGCTGCGCGCCTATTTCCGCAAGCTGGGCTGGCGCCGCATTGTCGCCTTCCAGACCCGCAACCCGCTGCACCGTGCCCACCAGGAGCTGACCTTCCGCGCCGCCAAAGAAGCGCAGGCCAACCTGCTGATCCATCCGGTCGTCGGCATGACCAAGCCGGGCGATGTCGATCACTTCACCCGCGTGCGCTGCTATGAGGCGGTGCTGGACAAATATCCGGCCTCGACCACCACGATGTCGCTGCTGAACCTGGCCATGCGCATGGCCGGCCCGCGCGAGGCGGTCTGGCACGGGCTGATCCGCAAGAACCACGGCTGCACCCACTTCATCGTCGGCCGCGACCACGCCGGCCCCGGCAAGAACTCGGCCGGCGAGGATTTCTATGGGCCTTACGACGCCCAGGACCTGTTCCGCCAGTATCAGGACGAGATCGGCGTCGAAATGGTCGACTTCAAGCACATGGTCTGGGTGCAGGAACGCGCGCAATACGAGCCGATGGACGAGATCGAGGACAAGGATAACGTCACGATCCTGAACATCTCGGGCACCGAGCTGCGCCGCCGTCTGGCCGAAGGTCTGGAGATCCCCGAATGGTTCTCCTTCCCCGAGGTGGTGACCGAGCTGCGCAAGACCAAGCCGCCGCGGGCCAAGCAGGGCTTCACCGTCTTCTTCACCGGCTTCTCCGGCTCGGGCAAGTCGACGGTCGCCAACGCGCTGATGGTCAAGCTGATGGAGATGGGTGGCCGTCCGGTGACCCTGCTCGACGGCGACGTGGTGCGCAAGCACCTCAGCTCCGAGCTGGGCTTCTCGAAAGAGCACCGCGACATCAACATCAAGCGGATCGGCTATGTGGCCTCGGAGATCACCAAGAACGGCGGGATCGCCATCTGTGCCCCGATCGCGCCCTATACCTCGACCCGCCGCGCCGTGCGTGAGATGATCGAAGCCTATGGCGCCTTTGTCGAAGTGCATGTCGCCACCTCGATCGAGGAATGCGAACGCCGCGACCGCAAGGGGCTCTACAAGCTGGCCCGCGAAGGCAAGATCAAGGAATTCACCGGGATTTCCGACCCCTACGAGGCGCCGGCAACCCCCGAGCTGCGGCTGGAAACCGAGGGCACTGATGTGGACAATTGCGCCCATCAGGTGCTGCTGAAGCTGGAGCAGATGGGGCTGATCGGCCTGAGCTGATCGCGCCATCCCTGAAGAAAAGAAAACGGCCCGGAGCGATGCTCCGGCCCGTTTTTCTTTGACGATGGGCGACTGGCCTATCCCCGACCGCGATAGGGCGGCACCCCCTGATCGGGAATCCAGACACCTTCCGGCATCGGACCCGTCTGCCAGAAGACGTCGATCGGGATGCCGCCGCGCGGATACCAATAGCCGCCGATGCGCAGCCATTGCGGCGCCAGAAACTCTGCCAGCCGCCGGCCGATCGACACGGTGCAATCCTCGTGAAAGGCGCCGTGATTGCGAAAGGCGCCGAGGTAGAGCTTCAGCGATTTGCTCTCTACCAGCCAGTTCCCCGGCACATAGTCGATCACCAGATGAGCAAAGTCCGGCTGCCCCGTCATCGGGCAGAGCGAGGTGAACTCGGGCGCGGTGAAGCGGACGTTATAGGTCACATCCGCCTGCGGGTTCTGCACCCGCTCCAGCACCGCCTCATCGGGGTTTGCGGGCAGCACGGTGGCGCCGCCCAGTTGCTTGAGATCCTTGTAGATCGAATTGGTCATGATCTGTCTCCTAAACTGTCGTCAGACGCCGCGCTTGTTGCCCCAGACCAGCATATGAAGCTGCGGCAACACCCGGGGGCGGAACCATCGGTCGGCGGTGACCCGGTCGATCAGCCCTTCCAGCCGGGCGAGCGCCGCAGTCAGATCGACCGGGCGCTCCGGGTCGACCTCAGGGTTCCCGGGTTGCAGATAAAGCGGCAGGTCGGGGTAACGTTGCGCCACCTCCCGCGCCCAGAGGTAATCCACTTCGTCGAAGATCACGATCTTCATCCCCACCTGCGGCCCCTGCCCCGCCGCCGCAAGGCAGGCATCAAAAGCCGCCCAATCCACCACCTGGCCCGATGACGGCGGCTTGGGGCTGAGCACCAGGGTGTCGAGATCGGCAAACCAGTCGCGTGCCACCGAGCCCTGGGTTTCGCAGGCAAAGCCATAGCCCTCGGCCCGGCCCAGGGCGATCAGCGGCGCGAAATCCTGGATCGCCGGATTGCCGCCCGAAATCGAGACCACCAGCGGCTGGCCGGAGGATAGGCGCTGCACCTCGGCCCAGATCGCCTCGGGCGTCATCGGCGCCCAGTCTGCCCGATAGGCGCTGTCCACCGCATGCAGGCTGTCGCACCAGACACAGCGGTAATCGCAGCCCCCCGCCCGCACGAAGACGGTGGGCACGCCGATCAGCGTCCCCTCGCCCTGGATGGTCGGCCCGAAAATCTCGGATATCCGCAGGGTCATGGCCGGTACTCCGCCCAGGTCTTGGGGGTCTCGGAGACCTTCACCGCCGTCACCTCGGGCCAACGCGCGCGGCACCAGTCGAAGAAATGCCGCGCCATGTTCTCGGCGGTGGAGGCCATGGGCAGCACGTCGTTCAGGTGCCGATGATCGAAAGTCCCGTCGATATAGGCCTTGAGCGGCGCCAGTTCGTGGTAATCCCGCACGAAGCCATCGGCGTTCAGCTCGGCCGCCGCCAGTTCGACCACCACGATGTAATTGTGCCCATGCAGCCTGGCACATTGATGATCGGGGGCGAGATGGGAGAGCTGATGCGAGGCGGAGAAGTGGAATTCCTTGCTGATCCTGTGCATCACGCCTCGCCCCGCGCCGCCACCGCCGCACGCCAGAAGTCGGGATCGGCATAGGGCGTCGGGTCTTCGACTCCGGCGAGGTCGAAGGCCTCGCGCCGCTCGACACAGGTGCCGCACCGGCCGCAATGTACCTCGCCGCCCTTGTAGCAGGACCAGGTCTGCTCAAAGGGCGTGCCGGCCTTGGCGCCGGCGGTGACGATATCGGCCTTGCTGCGGTGCACGAAGGGGGTGGAAAGGCGCACATCGGCATAACCGTCAAGCGCCGCCCGCTGCATCGCGTCAAACGCCTCGGTAAAGGCCGGACGGCAATCAGGATAGATGAAGTGATCGCCGCCGTGCACGGCAGTGGCCACCGCGTCATCCCCCTGCGCCGCGGCGATGCCGAAGGCGATGGTCAGCATGATGGCGTTGCGGTTGGGGACCACGGTGATCCGCATGGTCTCTTCCGCGTAATGGCCGTCCGGCACATCCAGCTCGTCGGTCAGGGCCGAGCCGGTCAGCGCCGCCCCCACCGATCGCAGGTCGATCACATGATGCGGCACCTTGAGCCGCGCCGCACAGGCGGCGGCGAAGTCCAGCTCTTTCCGGTGCCTTTGGCCGTAATCGAAAGAGATCAGTCGTGTGAGAGAGTTTTCCGCCGCCAGCACATGGGCCAACGACACGGAATCGAGTCCGCCGGAGCAGACAACAGCAGTTTTCATCGTTTCAGTCCTTGTTTTGATAACCGGGTAGGCTGCGACCGGTGTGGCGGGGGGCTTACAGAGAACGCCGCGAAAACGCAAGGCATCTGCCCCCCGGATGGGAGGCACGCCCTTCGGATGGGGGAGATCAGCTTGACAGCCCACCTGAACGCCGTGGCAGGCCCCGCGAAAACACGAAGGCCGGCATCGAATGCCGGCCCGTCTTTGCCACCTATTATCTGGCGTTACTTTACCGCACGAAAGGCCATGGCTTTGGCGGGATCAAGACGCATGGTCTTGAATTGCCCCATGTACTCTCCCATCGATAGTCCGAATGCAGAATGGAAGGCACTTTCCCACGAGGCATTCGCCCCAATCGCACGCCAATAATTCAGGACAGATGCCTGTCCGAAGCGTTCCTCCAAAAGGAACACGCCATACATGGCAATCTGATATTGCTCGTATCCTTTGACCGATCCATGCTCCAGCATGGCGTTCAATGTCTTTTTGCTGTCTTCAGAATATTTCTGCGCCTTTGCCAGCATCTTGGCACTGTTTCCGCCCCGCTGCTGCGCCCAGCGATATTCCGCCAGCGATGCAGACCCTTCGACCATCCAAGCCGGCCCCATCTTGGTCCGATAGCCATAGCCCGGCCCCCCGACCTTGTTGTTGGCAAGCTCTCGCTGCACGTGATGCATGTATTCATGAACCATCAGAAACGACAATTGACCCGCGATATCCCGACGCCAATCGGCGCCATAGCTGGTCTCATAGGGCCAGCAGATGAGAAGCTGGTTCATATAGGCCTGCCCGCCGAAACGCAGGCTCGGGGTGTCGCAGATTCTGGCCACGTAATCGCGCATCCGCCCGATCGAAGGGCCGCGCCGACGCTGCAGTTCCAGCGCGAAATCTGCCAGAACTTCCCCTGAATCGGCACCCGCCACATCCACTCGGCTGGCGGGGTAAATGCCATAGAACGAACGATAAAACTGTTCGACCTCAGAAAAGCTCGATTGCAGAAGCACGGTCTGCATATCGCTCTGCCCCAGAACGAAGGGCGGCCGGCTGCTGGGCATCATTTGCCGCAATCCCGGTTTCAACGCTCCGATCTCGCGACACCAGCTGACCACAGAATCAGTAGAGAGGCGCGGCAAGGCGGCCAGGTTGGTGCCATCGCCAAACTGGCGGCGGACGGTGTCCACCCCGGCCTTCGTCGCAGAATTGATCCGACCGGTCACGGCAACATCGGACAGACCCAACGCAGATAATTGCTGTTGCACGCATCGCACATAGGGCTCCTCCATCCCCGCCTGCGCCGTGAGACCTGAAAACAACGAAATGGCAAATGCCCCGAGCAGCCTGACAATTGGCTTCATACGGAACGATCTCCTTCAGAACCTGAAATATCTCCGGCTTCGGACCGTAACGGGGCAGAATTAGATCGGCCAGCCAGCTCCGAAAATTAAAACTGGTTCAGAGACTTTTTTGAATGACCTCGGCCGCCCGGGCATCGATGTCGATATATCTCTGCAGCTCTCCCTGCAGACGGCGAAGCTGCGGCAAGCGCGCCTCGAAATCCTCGACCGACATGGCGGCGACCGCCGCGCGCAGATCGGCCTCGGTCCGGCATTGGATGATGCCCTCCGGGTTCATGAACCGATCGAGATTGGGACAGCCCCAATAAATCGGCACCGTATTGCACAGCACCGCATCCATCAGTTTCTCCGAGAAATAATTGGTCTCGCGCACATTCTCGATGACGATGGAATAACGGTAGGGAGCGAGCCCCTCGGCCTTGGCCTCGAAGGGGGTATAGCCGCGGCCCAGAACCGTCACCTGCTGCCCGGTGGCGCGTGACCAGTCGACCATCGCGTGGCGCAGCTTGTGGCCTTCCGAGTCGCGCTTGGCCGAGGCGATCAGCGAACACATCGCCGTCTTGTCCAATGGCAAATCGCGCCATTCCGGCACCCAGGTGGTGCCCAGCGGGAAGAGCACCGCATTGGGCACCGCCTGCAGCAGCCCCTCGTTGAAGGTGAGGATGCGATAGAATCGCCGCCAGCTGAGCCGCAGCAGGCGCAGGTGCTTGCGGTGGATCACCTCGGGTTCCGCCATGATCAGCGAAATCCGCGCCCTTGTGCCACGGCGCAGGCGGAAATGGATGTCGGTGCGGGGATAGACCAGCAGGTGATCCTGCGGCCCCAGATCGCCGACGCTGCCGCCCTTCAGCCGGTCCGGACAGCCCAGGGGCCAGATCAGATCGGCGAGCGGCATGGCCGACAGCCCCGGCCCCAGGCGACGCCCATAGGGCAGGATGGCGATTGCGGGCTCGGTCATCGGGTGGTCCTGTCCTGCTTGCTGCCGCCGGGATCAGGCCGCTGGCAGCTCCAGCTCGCCGCGCATCAGCACATAGCCCTGGCCGCCGACCTTGACGCCGGTGGGAGCCGCGCGGGGGCCCAGAACCTCGACCTCGGCCAGACCGGGACGGCCCATCCAATGGCCCTGCTCCGCCTTGAAAGTCGGCGCGTCGATCAGGTTGTGATGCCACAGGTAGCCGGCCATGCAGCCGGTAGCCGAGCCGGTAAAGGGATCCTCCGCCGGCAACGGCGGCGGCAGCAGCAGGCGCGAGAAGGTATCACCCGCCTCGGTCTCGCCCCCCAGGGTGACCAGGAAGGGTTCGATCACCTCGGCGCGCGGGGTGCCCGGCGGGTTCATCGCATAGAACAGATCGACATCAAGCCGCGCCCGGCGCAGCGCGTCCTTGTCTTCCAAAACTGTTATGCAGAAGGGCGAGCCGGTGGAGACCACCTGCGGCGTGCCCAGAATATCCTCAGGCGCCAGCGACACCATCGCCGCGATCTCGGCGGGATCAAAGGCGCGGCCGAACTGCGGCGCCGCCTGGGTCATGACGACCTTCACGCCGGCCGGCCCCCGCTCGACCGTGATCGGCAGCACGCCGGAGCCGACCTCCAGCGTGAAATCGGCGCGGCCCTCGGTCAAGCTGACCAGGCCACGATCGACCAGCGACACCACGGTGGCCACCGTCGGGTGGCCCGCCATCAGGATTTCCTTGTCGGCGAGATAATAGCGCGCACCGAAATCGGCCACGTCCGAGCCGACGACAAAGGCGCATTCCGATAGTGACGTTTCGCGGACCAGCGCCAGCCGATCCGCGATGCTCAATTCATCGGCCTCGTGAACGACGACACAACCGTTGCCGCCAAAGGCGCGGTCGGTAAAGGCGTCCACCCAGTCGAAGGTGAACCGGCTCAATGGACGGTCACCGGTTCAAGATCGTTCTGACGGGCCAGGATGAAGGCCATCCGCCGATCCGCCACCAGCGCAAGCTGCTGCCCCTCGGCGTCATGCACCGCATAGAGGTGATCAAGCCCCTGCGCCCCGGCACGAACTTCGGCCGGCAAGTTGGCGACATCCACCGCCTTCACGTAAACGATCCGACGGCCATCCTGGTTGAAATCAAAAGGCGTGTTCATGTGCGTTACCCCTTTCTGATGTTGATGGTCTGCACCACGGTTTCCGGTTCGGCACGGGTCAGGTCCACATGCAGCAGACCGTTCTCCATCAGGGCTTCCCCCACCTCGACCCCATCGGCCAGCACGAACATGCGCTGGAACTGACGGCTGGCAATGCCACGATGCAGGAATACGCGCCCGCCGTTGTCATCACTCTGACGACCGCGGATCACCAATTGGCGATCCTCGATCGTGATGGACAGATCCTCCTCGGCAAACCCGGCAACCGCCAGGGTAATGCGATAGGAGCATTCGGAGGTCTGCTCGATATTATACGGCGGGTATCCTTCGTTGCCCGATTTGGCCGAACGTTCCAACAGGCGTTCAAGCTGTTCGAAGCCCAGCAAATGCGGGTAAGACCCCAGGGTAAGTTTCGACACGTCTTTCGTCCTTTTACCAAAGCGACGGAGCAGGCGGCCCCATGCCGGCGACCGCTACTGGACTGAATATGGGCAGAATGACGATCATTAACAAGGGCTAGGCGAAAACCGTGCGGCATCGTATTCTGATTTCTGACAAAGCTTCACCAACCAAGTGAGTCGCCATGAACATCCGCACCGATATCTCGATGAAAACCGATGAGGTTCTGCGTGTCGAGCTTGAGGTGTTCCGCCGCCAGCATCGCGACCTGGACGAGGCGATCATCGCACTTGTCGACCGTGGCACCGCCGATCAGCTCACCGTGCAACGGCTGAAAAAGCAAAAACTCTGGTTGAAGGACATGATCGCGCTGATCGAAGACCGGCTGACTCCCGATATCATCGCCTGAGCCACCAGTCGCCGGGCCGGTCGGCAAGACGCATTGCCTGCGGGATCGATTTGGATATAGTGCGCGCTCCTTAGCCGGTTTCGGCGCAGCTTGGGGCGCGCAGCTCATGGACAATCCCGCCAACCCGCCTGTCGGCATCATCATGGGCAGCCAGTCCGACTGGCCGACCATGAAACTCGCCGCAGAGATCCTCGACACCCTGGAGATCCCCTATGAGGCCAAGATCGTCTCGGCCCATCGCACGCCGGACCGGCTGTGGGATTACGGCAAAAGCGCGGTGGCGCGCGGGCTGCAGGTGATCATCGCGGGCGCCGGCGGCGCGGCGCATCTGCCGGGCATGATGGCCTCGAAGACCCGGGTGCCGGTGATCGGCGTGCCGATCCAGACCCGCACGTTGTCGGGCGTCGATTCCCTCTATTCCATCGTTCAGATGCCCAAGGGCTTTCCCGTCGCCACCATGGCGATCGGCGCCGCCGGCGGCGCCAATGCCGGGCTGATGGCCGCCGGCATCCTGGCGCTGCAGGATCCGGCGCTGGCCAAGCGGCTCGACGATTGGCGCGCGGCCCTGTCCGCCTCGATCCCGGAGGACCCCATTGATGACTGAGCCTCTCGCTCCCGGCGCCGTGATCGGCATCCTCGGCGGCGGCCAACTTGGCCGCATGCTCTCGGTCGCGGCCAGCCGGCTGGGCTTTGCCACCCATATCTACGAACCGGGCGCCAACCCGCCCGCCGGCGATGTGGCAGCCCGGGTGACCACCGCCCCCTATGAGGACGAGGACGCCCTGCGCGCCTTCGCCGAAACCGTCGACGTCATCACCTATGAATTCGAGAACATCCCGACCGCGGCGCTTGACCTGCTGGAACCGCTGCGCCCGATCCGGCCCAACCGCAATGCGCTGAAGGTCAGCCAGGACCGGCTGACGGAAAAGGCCTTTCTGACCGATCTGGGCCTCAGGACCGCCCCCTTCGCCGCCGTGGATGACGCCATCGACCTGGCAGAGGCGCTGGAAGAGATCGGCGCGCCGGCGATCCTCAAGACCCGCCGGTTCGGCTATGACGGCAAGGGACAGGCCCGCGTCATGACCGCCGAGGACGCCCCCCAGGCGCTCGCCGACATGGCAGGCGCCCCTTCGATTCTCGAGGGCTTCGTCGAGTTCAGCCATGAGATCTCGGTGATCGCCGCGCGCGGCCTGACTGGCGAGATCGCCTGTTTCGACCCCGGCGAGAACCTGCACGAAGCCGGCATCCTGCGCCGCACCACCGTCCCCGCCCGGCTGAGCGAGGCGCAGCGGATGGATGCCGTGCTGCTGGCGGCCAAGATCCTCAATTCGCTCCATTACGTCGGCGTCATGGGGGTCGAACTCTTCGTGACGCCCCAGGGGCTGGTGGTCAACGAGATCGCCCCCCGCGTCCATAATTCCGGCCATTGGACCCAGAACGGCTGCACCGTCGACCAGTTCGAACAGCATATCCGCGCCGTCGCCGGCTGGCCCCTGGGCGACGGTCGACGCCATGTGGATGTGGTGATGGAAAACCTGATCGGCGACGATATGGACCGGGTGCCCGCGCTCGCCCGCCAGCCCGACACCGCGCTCCACCTCTACGGCAAGTCCGAGGTCAAGCCAGGCCGCAAGATGGGCCATGTCAACCGGGTGATCCGCGCCCCGCGCTGACCCCGGCCCGCGCCTTTTTCTAGCTGCAAATATCCCCGCCGGAGGCTCCCGAAACGGGCCTCCGGCGCCGCCGCCCGCAGATCCGGGGCCCCGATCCGCCTTACGCCATCAGGAAGCGGCCGGCGAAATCCCCCGCCAGATGCGCGACGCGGCCTTCGGCGAAGACGCCCACCACACGCCCCGTCCGCTCTTCGAGAATCAGCAGATCCGCGCGCAGGCCCGGCTCCAGCCGGCCGCGGTCGCTCAGCCCCAGAACCCGCGCCGGCCCGCTCGACACCAGCTCCCAGGCCCGTTCGATCCCGATCTCCTCCGCCAGGCTCCAGGCGGCGCGGCGCAGCGAGGGATAGTGGTAATCCGAGGCCAGCGCATCGCAAAGCCCCGCCACGACCAGATCGCGGGCCGAGACATTGCCGTTGTGCGATCCGCCCCGCATCACGTTGGGTGCCCCCATGACCACCGCGTCGCCGCCCGCCCGCGCCGCTTCGGCCGCGCCCCAGGTCTCGGGGAATTCGGCGATTCGCACGCCACGCGCGCGCCAGTCGTCGCGCCCGCCCGCGGCGCGATCGTCATGGCTGCCCATGCGCACCCCCTGCCCGGCCAGCGCCGCGCAAAGCCGGTCGAGCGCCGCCGGAACCTCCGGCATGCGCGCCTCCAGCGCCAGCATCCGTTCGAAATAGGCCTCAGGATTGCAGCCCGCCTTCAGCGCCTGGCCGGTCAACCGCGGCGGCTTGCGCCCCGCCGCCAGCCGGTCGTGCGCCAGATGATCGTTGAAGACGACATAGGTGATGCCCCAGCCGGCCAAGACCGCCGGCAGCGCCGCATAGTCATCAAGCAGCGAGACCTCGAAGCGCAGCTGCGGGATCAGGTCGGGCACGACCCGGGCCCGGGCGACGGCGATGGCCCCGAACACCCGGGCCGCGAATTCCGGCCCGCGCAGCCCGCCCTCCCAGCTGTAGAATTGCGCCAGAACCCCCGTGGTGATGCCGTTGACCGCCAGTTCCGTGGCGGCCGTGACGATGCCTTCCTCGGGGTCGGTCATCGCGCCGCGCCGGGGCGCGACGTGACGCTCAAACCCGTCCCCATGCAGATCGACGATCCCCGGCAGAATCAGGCAGCCCGACAGATCGACCCGCCGCCCCACCGGGTCGGAGACGATCCGGCCCTCGGCGAAGGAGAGCCGCCGCGGCACCAGCCCCTCGTCCGGCAACAGGACTCTGGCCCCGATCAGATCGAGACCGATCATGCCCGACCTCGCGGGGCCGGGCAGCAAAGGCGGAAACAACGGCTCATCCCCGGCAGATAGGCGGTTTCGACGGAGAGGAAAAGACCGCTCAGCCTGACCGCCGGGCCTGTCGCGGCAGGCCCAGGGCGATCCCGCCCAGCACCACCCCGGCGCCCAGTACCAGCCGCAGCCCCGGCGCCTCGCCCAGCAGCGCGGCACCGGCGGCCAAAGCGATCACCGGCACCGAAAGCTGCACCATTGCCGCTGTCGCCGGGGCCAGCCGCGGCACCAGCGCGTACCAGAGCGCATAGCCAAGCCCGGAGGTCACCGCGCCCGAAATCATCGCCAGCCCGATGCCCGGCATCGTCGGCGCCGGCCCTGCCAGCCCCACGCCCAGCGGCAGCAGGCAAAGCGGCAGCGCCAGCAGGAAATTCGCCGCCGAAGCCGCCAGCGCCTGTACCTCGCCCCGCCCGGCGAGGGTGTAGACCCCCCAGCCCAGCCCGGCCACCACCATGGCCGCCGCCCCCGCCGGCGACACCTCGGCCCCGCCGGCGGGCCAGAGGATCCACACCAGCCCACCGAAGGCCACCAGCGCCCCGAGAATTTGGCGCGCCCCCAGCGGCGCTCCGATCAGCCCTGCGGCGGCAAAGAGGGTGATCTGCACCACGCCGAACAGGATCAGCGCCCCGACGCCGGCGTCGAGGCTGCGATAGGCCAGTGAAAAGCCGATCATATAGGCCGCCAGCGACAGCGCCCCGACCCAGCGCCGCCGATGCGCCAATGGCAGGGATTGACCCCGCCCCAGCGCCAGCAGGCCCAGCATCGCCGCACCGGAAGCAACCCTGAGCGCGGCGAAACCGGCCGAGGAGATCGCGCCGCTGTCGACCGCCCAGCGGTTCAGCAGCGAATTGGCCGCGAAGGCCATCATCGTCAGCGCGACCAGGAACGGCAGGCGCACCCCCTGCGCCTCAGTACCGCGGCGCGCCTGACAGGTGATCGGGCAGCAACCGCGCCGCCAGGGCGCCAAGCCCGGTCAAGAGCAGCGCCAGCACGAAAATCCAGCCGATGAAGGGCACCAGCGCGACCACCCCGGCCAGCAGCGCACCGACCCCCGCGGCCAGCGCCCGATCCCCGATCCGCTCGGGCAGATGCCGCCCGGCCGCGCGCAAAACCGCCACCCCCAGCGCATAGGCGCCGATGACATAGCCCAGCAGCCCGGCCAACAGGGCCAGCAGGAAGAAGGCCGGCGTCAGCAGCAGGCCGATACCGGTCAGCGCCACCACCAGCCCGGCACCGCAGATCGCAGAGAGGCTGACAAAGCCCAGCCCCAGCGTCCGCCCCGGACGGTCGAGGATGCGGCGCCGCATCGCCGCCAGCCCCTCAGGCGCCAACAGGGCGATCAGCGCGGCGATCCCGGCGATCACCAGCACCCCGAAGAGGAAACTGCCCAGCGCCGCCCGCCAGGAAAAGAACCCCGATCCATAGCCGTGCTCACCCTCCCAGGCATCGGACTTGCGCCGTTCGATCCGGTCGGCGGGCACCACGGTGGCCGGCACCGTCAGGCTGCCCGGCGTGGTCTCGTAAAGGATCAGCTTGCCGCCCACCTTGGCCTTGGTGCCGAAATCGACCTCCCGCGCGGTCAGCGCCAGATCGCCGGCGATGGCGCCGTCAAGCTCGACCCGTTCCCCGGCCAGCAGCGCATAGCCGCCGACATCGCCCGTGACGGTCAGGTCCGAGGCGGTGGCCCGCAGATTGCCGCCGACCGGCGCCGCAACGGTGACCTCCTGCCCGAAGAGCGTTGCATTGCCTGCCACCGGCCCGCTTACCTCCACGGTCTGCCCCAGCGCATAGGCATTGCCGCCGATCCTGCCCGACAACGTCAGGAAGCGGCCGGCGATATGGGCGGTGCCGTCGATATCAGCCGTAGAGGCAACCGTCTCCCCCGCCAGGAAGAGATCAGACAGCCCACCATCCTCCAGCCGGATGCTCTGGCCGGCGCGGAACGCATCGCGACCGATGGCGAAACTGCCGCCCTCTGCCTCGGCCCAGGCCGCCGGCCCCAGCACTGCGGCAATCAGAAATCCGAGTAAGAACCGCATGAATACCTCCTCACGTGAACATGACCCCCTTGCGGGGAATATTACCCGGACAACATGACACCACTTCCCTGCCTGCGATCAAGGCCGACGGGCCGACCACCGGCGCGGCGCCAGCTTACCAGCGGGGCGGATAGTCGCCCCAGAGCATCATGATCTCGCCGAGAAAGGGATCAGGGCCGGCGATTGCCGAGCCAAGAGCAGCGCCGCCACACTCGCGGCGGATCGAAGCATCTTCATGTCTGTCCTCCAAGGATGTGCGTCGACATCGGGGCAACAGCCCCATGCAAGACAACCTTAGGGAGCCCCAAAAACCGCAGCCACTATCTTAAATTTAAAATGAAAAACAAAACCAGCCGACACAAAAAAGGCCCGCCGAAGCGGGCCTTTTCCGAATGATTAGCGCAAAGGCTTACATCATGCCGCCCATGCCGCCCATGTCGGGCATGCCGCCCGGAGCCGCGCCTTCCTTGGCGGGCTTGTCGGCGACCATGGCTTCGGTGGTGATCAGCAGACCAGCGATCGAGGCCGCATCTTCCAGAGCGGTCCGGGTCACCTTGGCCGGGTCGATCACACCGAAGGCGAACATGTCACCATATTCGTCGGTCTGAGCGTTATAGCCGAATTTCAGATCGCTGGATTCGCGAACCTTGCCGGCCACAACCGAACCGTCGACGCCGGCGTTTTCGGCGATCTGACGCAGCGGTGCTTCCAGAGCCTTGCGCACGATGTTGATGCCGGCGTTCTGGTCGCTGTTGACGCCTTCCAGGCCGATCAGCGCCTTGGCGCCTTGCACCAGGGCGACACCGCCGCCGACCACGATGCCTTCTTGCACGGCGGCGCGGGTGGCGTTCAGCGCGTCATCGACGCGGTCCTTGCGCTCTTTAACTTCGACTTCGGTCATGCCGCCGACGCGGATGACGGCAACACCGCCGGCCAGTTTGGCCACGCGCTCTTGCAGCTTCTCACGGTCGTAATCCGAAGTGGTTTCTTCGATCTGGGTGCGGATCTGGGCCACGCGGGCTTCGATCTCGGCCTTCTCGCCGGCACCGTCAACGATGGTGGTCTCGTCTTTGGTGATCGAGATCTTCTTGGCGTTGCCAAGCATGTCCATGGTGACGGATTCGAGCTTCATGCCCAGATCTTCGCTGATCACCTGACCACCGGTCAGGATGGCGATGTCCTGCAGCATGGCCTTGCGGCGATCGCCGAAGCCCGGAGCCTTGACGGCAGCGATCTTCAGACCGCCGCGCAGCTTGTTGACCACCAGGGTCGCCAGGGCTTCGCCCTCGACGTCTTCGGCGATGATCAGCAGCGGCTTTTGCGACTGGATCACTTGCTCCAGCAGCGGCACCATCGGCTGCAGCGACGAGAGTTTCTTCTCGTGCAGCAGGATCATGCAGTCTTCCAGATCCGCAATCATCTTGTCGGCGTTGGTCACGAAGTAGGGCGACAGATAGCCACGGTCGAACTGCATCCCCTCGACCACGTCGGTCTCGGTTTCCAGGCCCTTGTTTTCCTCGACGGTGATGACACCCTCGTTGCCGACCTTCTGCATCGCATCGGCGATCTGACGGCCGATTTCGGCTTCGCCGTTGGCCGAGATGGTGCCGACCTGAGCGACTTCGTTGCTGTCGCTGACCGGACGGGCAGCGGCCTTGATGGCTTCGACGACCTTGGCGGTGGCCAGGTCGATACCGCGCTTCAGATCCATCGGGTTCATGCCGGCGGCGACCGCCTTCATGCCCTCTTTCACGATGGCTTGCGCCAGAACGGTCGCGGTGGTGGTGCCGTCGCCGGCCTCGTCATTGGTACGCGAGGCGACTTCTTTCACCATTTGCGCGCCCATGTTCTCGAACTTGTCTTCCAGTTCGATTTCCTTGGCGACCGACACACCGTCCTTGGTGATCCGGGGGGCGCCGAAGGATTTTTCCAGGACCACGTTGCGGCCTTTCGGGCCCAGGGTCACTTTCACCGCATCGGCCAGGATGTTCACACCCTTGAGCATACGATTGCGGGCATCAGTGCCGAATTTGACGTCCTTAGCAGACATGTCAGTTTCTCCTTGAGAATTGTTGCGAGAGGGAAGCGATCAGTGAGATCAGAGCGGCGCCGGGCGCTTACTCGATGATCCCCATGATGTCGCTTTCCTTCATGATCAGCAGCTCTTCACCGGCGACGGTCACCTCGGTGCCCGACCATTTGCCGAACAGGACCTTGTCCCCGGCTTTGACGGTCATCGGGATCAGCTCGCCGCTGTCCTTGCGGGCGCCTTCACCGCAGGCGACGACTTCGCCTTCGCTCGGCTTTTCTTTTGCGCTATCGGGAATGATCAGACCGCCGGCGGTCTTTTCTTCGCTCTGCACACGGCGCACGAGCACCCGATCGTGAAGCGGTTTGAATGCCATCTTTGCAGCTCCTTGAGGCTCAAAGTTCGTTTCTATTCGCCGCCTCCTCTCCTCGGGAGGCAGTGCTAGCACTCGACGGTGGTGAGTGCTAATGGCCGTTAGCTAGGCAGACAGGCTGCAGCTGTCAACCGTCCTGATGAAATTCGCGGTTCAGTTTCTTCCGGATTTTCGCTCGATCCGTCTCGATCACGCCTCATAACCGAAGGCGGCGAAATCCGCGGCATAGCGGTCTTGCAGATAACGTTTCTGATCCGCAGTCAGATCCGCCCGCGTCGGCCCATCGGCCGCAGCCGAGGCATTGCGGTGCGGCAAGGCCACCGGCACACCGAAAATCTGCAGGAAAAGCGGGGCGATCTCCGCCTCCAGACGCTCCAGTCGCAGCAGGTGATCGACCAGAAGATGTCCTGCCCCGTCCAGCACATAGCGGCTCTGCGGCGCCAGATGCCGCGCCATATCGAGCCGCTCATCCTCTGGCGCCCAGCGGATGAAATCGTCGAAGGACACCGGCGGATCGCCGCGCTTGCGCCGCGCCGCCGCACGATAGCGATATTCGGACAACGCCCGATCATAGGGGTGCCGCACGATGGCGAACTTCAGGTAGGCGTCGAAGTCGGCCTGCGAGAGATGGCCGCAGGCGACATATTCATCCGCATAGAGATGCGCCAGCCGGGTCGGCCCGCGCGCCGGATCGCGATTGCGCCCCAGACAGATCTGGCCGCGTTCGTCCCAGCCGATCCCGGCGTCCTTCAGAAAGACCGATTCGATGCTCTGCCCGCCGGCCTTGGGGACATGAACGAAGAGGGTCTTGCGGGGATGCGAAATCATCTTGGGGCACCGGGGCGAGACAGCCCGGGCACGGTGCCGGCCCGCTCCCGCCCTGTCAACCGCCGGCCCATTGCACCAGCCCGGCGCGCCCCGCCTCGCTCAGCGCATAGAGCCCGGTGCCCTGCCGGTCGAACCAGCCATAGTGGTTGTCGCGCATCAGCCGTGTGGCATGGATCACCCCGGTCTCGCGCGCCACCTCGGCCCCACGGGCCAGATCGCGCTCCGACAAATAGGCGGCGCAGCGCAGCGCGTCCTGGCGATATCCCGTCACGATGCCGCCGCGGGTGCTGCCCCCGGTATTCGGATCGCCCGCGAGCCGGTCGAATTCGCGCAGCAGCCGGGCCTGTTTCGCCTTGGACTTGCGCGGCGCGTAGGGCCCCGGATCGCAAAGCACCTCGGCCAGCGCCTCGCCCCTGCCATCCCGCCGCACCAGCATCAGCCCCAGCCCCAGCCGGCGGCACATCGCCAGATTGTCCTTCAACGCCCGCCGCGCGGTCTTTCCCGCCGGGCGCGGCACCGCCAGATAGATCAGATCGCTGATCGCCTGCCGCGCCACCGCCTGATGATAGAGTCCGAGCGAAAAGCGCAGCTTCAGCTCGACGATCACCAAAGGCTCCTCGCCGCGCCGGGCCACCACATCGGCGGCGCCGACCTCGCCCTTCACCTCATAGCCCTGACGTTCCAGCAACGCCTTGACGGGCGGATATAATTGCTCTTCCCGATCCATGGCCGCAACCTAGCGCCAGAGGCGGCGACAACCAAGCCACCCATTGCCATCCCTCCGCCCGCCCCCTAGCCTGAGGGTAATGTTCCGGAGGTGTTATGCCCGTTCTGATTGCGACCCTGTTCGCCCTGCTTTTCCTCCCCGCCGCGCTTCTCGCCGCGCCAATCTGCGACGGCACCGATTTCGCCACCACACTCAGCGACGCCGAACGGCAGGAGATTCGCACCGCTGTCGAGGCCGTGCCCTATGCCCAAGGCAACCACTGGATCGCGCGCCGGGGTGATCAGACGCTGCATGTGATCGGCACCCTGCATCTCAACGATCCACGGATGGAGGCGATCGCCGATCGGCTGTCGCCCCTGCTGGATCAGGCCGAGCTTCTGATGATGGAAGTCTCCGCCGAGGACATGAACGACTTCAACTCGCTCGACAATATGTCGGCCTATCTACTGACAGAGGGGCCGTCACTGATCGAGTTGATGGGGGAGAAGGACTGGGCCGACTTCTCAACCGTCCTGCGCGAACACCAGATCGCCCCCTGGATGGCCGCCAAGATGCGGCCCTGGCTTTTGGATCAAGTGCTGACACTACCGACCTGCATCCGCATCGACAAACAAGCCAGCGCCGGGCTCGACATGCGCCTGGATGCCATTGCCAAATCTCGAGACCTGCCGGTCGCCTCGCTGGAACGCATGGAAGAGCTGATAGGCATCATGAACGCCAAGCCCCTGGATCAACAGGTCAAGGAACTGCTGGTCGCAGTGCCGCTCTATGACAATTCCGCCGATTACCTCGCCACCTTGCGCGAAGGTTATTTCGCCGAAGACCTCGCGTTCCATATGGAGGTGCTGCACCGCCAGGCCAAAGAACAAAGCCAGTTGCCGGAACCGGAGTGGGACCAGCTGTGGGACGACTTCCAAACCTCGCTGGTGAAGAACCGCAACGCGCTTTGGCTACCGCGCATCCTGGACCGGAACGAGGCGACCATCGTGATCGCCGTCGGCGCCGCACATCTGAGTGGCGAGCACGGACTTCTCAATCTGCTCGGCCAGGAGGGGTACAGACTGGAACGTGCGGCCTTCTGACTCTGACGCGCGGAGGACGGCCGCCGCGCCATTCAGCCATGGTGACAAGCCAAAACGACATCCTTATAAGGCCGGCAAGTTTCATCTTTGAACAGGATAGCCCCCCATGACCATTCAAGTCTTTGGCCACAAATCCCCTGATACCGATTCCACCGGCTCGCCCATCGTCTGGGCCTGGTACCTGAACGAGATCAAAGGCGAAGCCGCCGCGCCGAAGCTCCTGGGCGAACCCAACACCGAGGCCGCCTTCGTGCTGAAGCGCTGGAACCTGGACAAGCCGGAAATCATCTCGGCCGTCGACGCCGGCGCGCCGGTGGTGATCGTCGACACCAACAACCCGGCCGAGCTGCCGGCCGACATCAACGCCGCCGACATCCGCGCCATCATCGATCACCACAAGCTGGTCGGCGGGATCGAAACCAAGGGGCCGATCGACATCACCGTGCGGCCGCTGGCCTGCACCGCCACCATCATGATCGACCTGATGGGCGATGACGCCGACAAGATGCCCGAGGCGATCAAGGGCGCGGCGCTGTCCTGCATCCTCTCCGACACGCTGGAATTCCGCAGCCCCACCACCACCGATCACGACAAGGCCGTGGCGCAGAAGCTGGCAGCCGAGCTGGGCGTCGACATCCCCTCCTATGCCGCCGAGCTGTTCGAGGCGAAATCGGACGTCTCCGCCTTCTCCGACGCCGAGCTGCTGCGCATGGACTCGAAGGAATACAACATCGACGGCACCGAATTCCGCGTCTCGGTGCTGGAAACCACCGCGCCGAAGATCGTGCTGGACCGCAAGGACAGCCTGATGAAGTCGATGGTGGACGTCGCCAAGGAAGACGGCGCCGATCAGGTCCTGCTCTTCGTCATCGACATCCTGAATGAAGAAGCCACGCTGCTGGTGCCGAACGATCTGGTCAAGACCGTCGCCGAGAAGAGCTTCGGCGCCACCGTTGAGGGTGACACCGTGGTGCTGCCCGGCATCATGAGCCGCAAGAAGCAGATCATCCCGAACCTGAAGGTCTGATCACCAGACCCTAATCTGAACTTTCAGGCCCCGCAGATACCACCTGCGGGGCCGTTTCATGAGGAGGCCCCGGTGATGAAGAAGCTCATTCTCCCCCTGATGGCGGCTTTGTCGCTGTCTGCCTGCGAGACATGGGAAACCACCAATATCGACCGCAACCTGCGCAACCTTCCGGTGAACGAGGTACAGGCCAGCCAGGTCGTGCTGACCTCTGCGGCCTATGATCCGGCGCATCAAACCCGCCTGGGCGACCTGAAGGTCTCGGTCAACAAGACCACGGCCTTCCATGCCAATCCGACGGTGGAGCAGGTCGAGCAGAAGCTGCGCGAAGATGCCGCCAAGCTGGGAGCGACCAAGGTGGTCGAGGCCAAGATATCCGAAGTCAAAATCTCCCCCTTCAGTTGGGGCAGCCGCGATGGCACCGGTATCGCGGTGAAAGCGTCCGACTGACCGATCGGGCTTGCAGGCCCCATCCGCGGCCCTTGATCATCCCGTCGGCTCTGCCGGCGGGATTTTCACGCCAGAGGCAGCATGGTCCGACCGGCCCCGCCTATTCCACCGGCGTGCCGAAGATCACGATGGCAAGCCCCAGCAGCGCCAGCGCGGCGAAGACCGGAACCCGCCAGACCGCCCCCGGCCTCGTTCGGGCCGCCAAGGCGGCGATGACCGCCTGCAGCGTGTAATAGGCCGCGAAGGCGCGCGAGGCATAGGCGATGATCTCGAAGATATTGGCGCTCCAGGTCAGCAGGATGCCCACCGCCACCAGCAGCGCGTAGGACTGGCGCGAACTGACCCGCCCGCCGGTCAGCTCGGCCACCAGCCCGCCGGAGCCGGCGGTATCGGCCACCGCAGCGCTGAATTGCGCCGCCAGCGCGGCGGCCACCAGCAGCACCGGCAGGATCGGCGCAACCAGCCGCATCAGGTCGATGATCGCGGTTTCGGTCAGCGCCACCTGCCCGGCGGGAAAGTCGAAGGCCAGCAGGCAGATGTAGATCATGTAGATCAACGTCGCCAAGCCCTGCGCCAGCCGCATCGCCCGGATCCGGGTCGGCGCATCATAGGTCGCGCCCAGATAGCGGGCGGTCTCGAACCCCTGCACGGTGACGATCAGCCCGAAGGCCAGCGTCACCGCCGGCCAGCCGCTCAGCCCCGGGTCGTTCAGCACAAGATCGCCCGCCACGGCATGGTGCGCCACATATTGCGCCAGCCCCACCAGCAGCCCGAGGATGATGGCAAGCTTGAGGCTGACCGCCACCTGCTCCATCCGCTCCAGCGCGCCGAACCCCCGCGCCCAGCCGGCGATCAGCACCACCAGAAAGACCGCCGTGGTCACCTCTCTGGCGTGCTCCGGCCCCTTGAGCGGCGTCAGGCTGACCGCGAAGGCGCCGAAGAGATTCAGATAGTAGGAGACCGAGATCACATAGGCGAAGGCCAGCGCCCAGGAGGCGAGCACCTCGACCCGCTCCTCGGCGCGCGATCGTTTGCCCTCGGTGCGGTCGATCGCGGCGATATTGAACCGCACCGCCGCCCCGAAGGCCCAGGCCCCGAGGCAGAGCGCCGCCATGGCGAGCGGCGCATAGAGCCCATAGGACTGATCCAGCACCGGCCCCAGCACAAGAAACCCGCTGCCGATGATCGAGGCCAGTGGCGTGACGGTCGCGTGCCAAAGCCGCGCCTCGGACACCCGTGGCAGCATCAGCACGGCAAGGGCAACCACAGTCGCCAGCAGGATCGGGACATTCGACATGATCATTGCTCTAATCCTCTGCCCTGCCGCGGTAAACATCCATCCCCGGGCAGGTGACTGCCGAATTCGGTGGGCTTTCTTGTCATTCTGTCACAATCCGGTGTTACTGGGCGCGACCTATGCCCGGGCTCCGCGCCCGCCCCACCCCTGCCCGAAAACGGACGACACGAGACCATGACCCAGATCATCACCGCCCTTTCCGAGATTTCCCAGAACTACGACGCGATGTTCGTCGACCTCTGGGGCTGCGTGCACAACGGTGTCACCGCCTATCCCGAGGCGGTCGCGGCGCTCAAGGCCTATCGCGAAAGGGGCGGTGTGGTGGTTCTGGTCACCAATTCGCCGAAACCCCGTGCCGGCGTGGCAGAACAGCTCAAGATCTTCGGCGTCCCCGAGGAGTGCTATGACACCATCGCCACCAGCGGTGACAGCGCGCGGGCCGCGATGTTCGAAGGCGTGGTCGGCCAGAAGGTCTGGTTCATGGGCGAATGGGAACGCGACCAGGGGTTCTTTGAACCGATCCACGTACTGGACGACCCGCTGGAGATCACAAGGGTCGAACTGGACGAGGCCGAGGGCATCGTCTGCTGCGGCCCCTTCGACCCCGAGGAGAACCCGGCGATCCTGCGGCCGCAACTGCTTTTCGCCAAGCAGAAGGGGATGAAGCTCCTCTGCGCCAACCCCGACATCATCGTCGACCGTGGCGAGGTGCGCGAATGGTGCGCCGGCGCGGTGGCGAGCCTTTACACCGACATGGGGGGCGAAAGCCTCTATTTCGGCAAGCCGCATCCGCCGATCTACGACCTGGCCCGCCGCCGGCTGGCGTCGCTGGGCGTCGAGGTCTCGCAAGCTTCGATTCTGGCGATCGGCGACGGCATCCACACCGATGTTGCCGGCGCGATGGGAGAGGATATCGATTCCCTTTTCATTACCGGTGGCCTCGCGGCGGAAGAGACGAAAACCGGCTTCCAGCCCGATGAGGCGGCGCTAAGCGCCTATCTGGAAAAGGAAATGCGCGCGCCCACCTATGCCATCGGCCGGTTGCGCTGACACAAGAAATCTCTTGATTTTCTGCGGTTGCGAAGTAATAAAGTTGCCGGTGACGCGGCGACTCATGGTTGTTTATTACCGCGCCAATGAGACAAGAGGACGACATGTTGGACAATCTGCCCCGCGGGACGATCTGCATCGAAGACATCGAGATGGGGATGACCCGTTATCTGCGCAAACAGGTGACGGATCGCGATATCGAATTGTTCGCCGAAGTGTCGACCGACCATAACCCGGTGCATCTGGACGATGCCTATGCCCAGGATACCATCTTCGAGGGTCGCATCGCCCATGGCATGCTGACCGCCGGGCTGGTCTCGGCGGTGATCGGCGAACAGCTTCCCGGCCACGGCACCATCTACATGGGCCAGTCGCTGAAGTTCCTCGCCCCCGTCCGCCCCGGCGACATGGTCTATGCCGAGGTCAAGGTGATCGACATCGACATCGCCAAGCGCCGGGTCAAGCTGGACTGCCATTGCTCGGTCGAGGGCAAAAAGGTGCTGATCGGCGAGGCGACGGTGCTGGCGCCCAGCCGCAAGTTCGACTGAGACCGCAAACCGCGGGCGCAGCGTCTTGCGCCCGCCGGCGCAGGGCGCTAGGCATCGCGCATGCGGATCATCCGGGATTATCAATTCGTCGAACCCCAGGACCGCGGCGCCAGCGCCGCGATCGGCAATTTTGACGGCGTGCATATCGGCCACCAATCGGTGATCCGGCTGGCGCGCGAAGCCGAGCCCGATGCCCCCCTGGGCGTCGTCACCTTCGAACCCCATCCACGCGAATTCTTCGTCCCCGACTGCCCGCCGTTCCGGCTGATGCGGCGCGGGGCCCGCGCCCACCGGCTGGAAAAGCTGGGGGTGGAGCGGCTTTATGAACTGAACTTCAACGCCGCCCTCGCCGGGCTCAGCCCCGAGGAATTCGCCCGCAACGTGATCCGGGACGGGCTGGGGCTGCGCCATGTCGTGGTCGGAGCCGATTTCTGCTTTGGCAAGAAGCGCAGCGGCAAGGCCGAGGATCTGATCCACTTCGGTCGCGAGATGGGCTTTGGCGTCACCATCGCGCCGCTGCTGGAGAAGTCGGACCATACGATTTCCTCGACCGCCATCCGCACCGCGCTGAGCGAAGGCCGCCCGCGCGAGGCCGCCGCCATGCTGGGCCATTGGCACTGGATCGAAGGCCCGGTGATCGGCGGCGAGCAGCGTGGCCGCGAGCTGGGCTTTCCCACCGCCAATATGTCGATCGAAGGGCTGCACCCGCCCGCCTTCGGCGTCTATGCGGTGCTGGTCGATGTGCTCGACGGGCCGCACAAGGGCAGCTATCACGGCGCCGCCTCGCTCGGCGTGCGGCCGATGTTCGACGGCGAGGTGCCGAATATCGAAACCTTCCTGTTCGATTTCTCGGGCGATCTCTATGGCGCGACGCTGTCGGTCGCCCTGGTCGACTATCTGCGGCCCGAGCTGAAGTTCGACGGGCTGCAGGCGCTGATCGACCAGATGGATGCGGATTGCGCCCGCGCCCGCCAGATCCTGTCCGCGCTATGACCGACCAGATCGACCGCAAGGGCCTCGCGCCCCGCTTCTGGGAACGCAAACCCCTGCGTCAGATGACCGACAGGGAATGGGAGGCGCTTTGCGACGGCTGCGGCAAATGCTGCCTGAACAAGCTTGAGGACGAGGACACTGGCGAAGTCGCGCTGACCTGCGTCGCCTGCCGGCTGCTGGATGACGAGACCTGCCTCTGCGCCCAATACGAAATCCGCCACCAGTTCGTGCCGGAATGCATCGTGCTGCGCCCCGAGAATATCGACACCCACGCCTATTGGATGCCGCAGACCTGCGCCTATCGCCTGCTGTGGGAAGGGCTGCCGCTTTACGACTGGCATCCGCTGATTTCCGGCGACCCCGAAAGCGTCCATCGGGCCGGCGTGTCGGTCCGCCATCGCACCGTGCCCGAATTCGAAGTGCCCGAGGAAGACTGGGAAGACTATATCATAGAGGAGCCTGTCTGATGTTCTTTGCCTCCGACAACGCCGGTCCCGTTCACCCGAAAGTCATGGAGGCATTGGCAAAGGCCAATCAGGGCTTCGCCCCCGGTTACGGCGCCGATACGGCGATGGATCGCGTTCGCGCCCGGCTGCGCGAGATCTTCGAGGCGCCCGAGGCCGCCGTGCATCTGGTCACCACCGGCACTGCCGCCAATTCGCTGGCGCTCGCCTCGCTCACCGCGCCTTATGAGACGATCTTCTGCTCTCCCGTCGCGCATATCCACGAAGACGAATGCAACGCGCCCGAGTTCTTCTCGGACGGTGCCAAGCTGACGCTGGTTCCCGGCGGCGACAAGATGACCCCCGAGGCCCTGCGCAGCACCATCGCGGCTCAGGGCAGCGGCATCGTCCACCATGCGCAGCGCGGCCCGGTCTCGATCACCCAGGTGACCGAACGCGGATCGGTCCACAGCCTGGACGAGCTGCAGGCCCTGACCGCCGTGGCCCGCGACTTCGGCCTGAAGGTGCATATGGACGGGGCGCGGTTCACCAACGCGCTGGTGACGCTCGGCTGCGCCCCGGCCGAGATGACCTGGAAATCGGGGATCGACGTGCTGTCCTTCGGTGGCACCAAGAACGGGCTGATGGGTGTCGAGGCGGTGATCTTCTTCGATCCGGAAAAATCCTGGGAGTTCGAGCTGCGCCGCAAGCGGGGGGCACATCTGCTGTCCAAGCACCGCTATCTTTCGGCGCAGATGGAGGCCTATCTGGCCGACGATCTCTGGCTTGAGATGGCCGCCCGCGCCAATGCCAATTGCGCCCGCCTGGCCGGGGGGCTGCGCGGCACCGAGGCGGAGCTTCTGAACGATCCCCAGGCCAATATCATCTTCGCCGCCCTGCCCCGTCGCGTGCATGAACGGCTGAAAGAGGCCGGCGCGATGTACTACCTGCAGGACGGCCCGCTGGAAGACCCCGACGGCGAAGACATGCTGGGCTGCCGGCTGGTCTGCGACTGGTCGATCAGCGAGGCGCTTATCGACCAATTCGTGGATCTGGCGAAGGGCTGAGCCCTCTCGCGGCGCTAGTCAAGGAACCAATAGCGACACCGCCCGCCCTCGATTGGAACAGGCGCCGGCGAGCCGCCTAGGCCCCTGCCCGGGCAAGCAGGTCGCGCAGATGCGCTGCCACCTGTTCCGGGTGGGTGATCGGCAACATGTGCCCTGCCCCTTCGACAACCTCGTTGCGCACATCGGCAAGACGGGCGGCGATCGCCGCGTTGATCGCGGCGACCACCGGATGGCTGTCGCTGCCGCGCAACAACAGCACCGGCATCGTCACCCGGTCGAGCCCTCCCGGGGCGGCGATCCCGGCCGGATCGTCATAAAGCGCCCGGCGCGAGGCGGGGACCAGGGGGATGGAGCGGATCATCCCGGCACGGGCACGTTCGGGCAGCGCCTCCCACCCCGGTCCGGCATCACCGCCCCACATGGCGTTGAAGATGCGGGCGCCCATCGCGAAATCGCCACGCGCCAGCAACTCGGCAAAGGGCGCCGCATCGGCCTCGTGCCGGGCAAGCAGATCGGGGGCATCCCGCAGCGCGAAGGCGAAATAGACCGGCTCGATCAAGGTCAGACTGCGCACCAGATCCGGATGCCTCGCCGCCAGCCGCAAGGCCACCGTGCCGCCGAAGGAATGGCCGATCACATCCATCGGTTCGGTCAGAAGCGTCTCGGCAATCGCCACGTGACGCTCCTGGATATCCCCCTGCCCGTCCCAATCCGGGCTGTTCCCATGCGACAGCAGATCGAAGCCCGCCAAGTGAACCTGCCCCTCGAGCGCGGCCGCAAGACCGCGCCAGGCGCCGGAATGGGCCAGGGTGCAGTGGATCGCCAGCGCCCGACGCGCGCCGCCGCCGAGATCGCGGGTAAAGACCGGCTGCGGCAGAACGGCGACATCCATCACAGGTTTCCGGCGAGATGCGCGTCGAGATCCTCCAGCCGGTCCTGGCCCCAGAACCGCTCATCATCCTCGGTGATGTAGAACGGCGCGCCGAAGACACCGCGCGCGGCGGCCTCCTCAAAATTGGCGGCATAGGTTTCCGCCCCGGCCAGCAACCCCGTGTCGGCCAGCGCCGGATCGAAGCCCGCGGCCTCAAGGCAGGCCCGGATCACCGCATCGTCGGACACATCCTTTTCCTCAGCCCAGCAGCCCCGGGCGAAACTCTGCACCAATCCGCCCAGATCGCCACCGCCCGCCGCCTGCGCCGCGATGATCGCATAGGCCGAAGGCGCCGGGTTCACCGGCCAATGCGCCGGCTTCAGATTGAATGGCATGCCGCGCTTCTTCGCCTGCCGCGTCAGCTCCTGCGCGCGATACTCCATCCGCGAGGGGTGACGATCGGCCGGTTTGACCCCGCCGGTCCGGGTGAACAAGGTCAGCAGATCAACCGGCTTATATGTGATCGTCGCGCCATGTTTCGCCGCGATCTCCTCCAGCCGGGCTCCGGCGAGGTAGACATAGGGCGATAATGTCGTAAAGAAATAGTCGATATGATGTGGCATGTTAGCTTTTCTCCCGCCCTGCGCTTTGCGCGACCGTAAGGAGATGTTAAGCGGTGTCAACATCACGAATCTGTCACAGACATTGCTGCTCGGGGATACCAGCATATGGCTACCATGAACGAACCCAAGCTTATCGCTGGGAACGCCAACCTTCCGCTTGCCGAAGCCATCGCACGCCGCATGAGCATGAACCGGGGCGTTCAGCTCGGTCTGGTCGATGCCCGCGTCGAGCGGTTCAATGACGGCGAGATCTTCGTCGAGGTCTATGAGAACGTCCGCGGCGAGGACATGTTCATCATCCAGCCGACCTCGAATCCGGCGAATGACAATCTGATGGAGCTGCTGATCATGGCCGACGCGCTGCGCCGGTCCTCGGCAGCCCGGATCACCGCGGTGATCCCCTATTTCGGCTATGCCCGTCAGGACCGCCGCACCAAGGCCCGCACGCCGATCTCGGCCAAGCTGGTCGCCAACCTGCTGACCCAGGCCGGGATCGAACGGGTTCTGACCATGGACCTGCACGCGGCGCAGATTCAGGGCTTTTTCGACATTCCGGTCGACAACCTCTATGCCTCGCCGATCTTCGCCCTCGACATCAAGTCGAACTTCAAGGGGCAGATGGATGACCTGATGGTCGTGTCGCCCGACGTCGGCGGCGTGGCCCGCGCCCGTGAACTGGCCAAGCGGATCAACTCGCCCCTCTCGATCGTCGACAAGCGGCGCGAGAAACCGGGTGAAGTGGCCGAGATGACCGTGATCGGCGATGTGACCGACAAGATCTGCCTCATCGTCGACGACATGTGCGACACCGCCGGGACGCTCTGCAAGGCGGCAGAGGTGCTGCTGGAGAACGGCGCCAAGGAAGTGCACGCCTATATCACCCACGGGGTGATGAGCGGCCCCGCAGTGACCCGGGTGACCAATTCGGTGATGAAGTCGCTGGTGATCACCGACACGATCCAGCCCTCCGAGGCGGTCAAGGCGGCGCCGAACATCCGTATCGTGCCCACCGCCCCGATCTTCTCTCAGGCGATCCTGAACATCTGGTACGGCACCAGCGTGTCCTCCCTGTTCGAAGACAGCACCCTGACGCCGATCTACGAATCGCTCTACGCGATGGACTGATCCGCATCGTCGGAGCGGCTGGAACGGCTAGTCCAGTTCCCAGTCGTCCGCGTGCGGCAGCGATCCGATCGCCATCCAGGACACCCGCATCCGCGCGATGCGGGTGTCGAGCCATGTGCGGCAGACGATTTCGACCCCCTCGGCGGTGACGTTCTCTGCCACCAGCTCGAGCCGCACGGCGGATTGCGTGTCCGCATCCAGCAGCGCAATGGACAGTTGAACCGAAGGCGGCGCCTTGAACGGAGTGGAGAACTGCACCGCACGCCGCTTCTCCCGTGGGCCAGTTGCGGTCCACATCGGGCCGCCGTCCTCGAAATCGGCGAATAGCGCCACATCACCCTGATCTACGCCGATCAGGTGGTTATGCAATTTCTTCATCGCAGTCCGTCGCCCCCCAACAACTTGGGGTAGAGAGCATCTCTGCACCCTGTTGTCAAAATAAAACCGGCCCACAAGGGGCCGGCTTCTGTTCTGTCATCTGCGGGTCAGTGACCGCATCAGAGCGACATATGGGTGCCCAGGGCCTCCATGTCGGCGAGCAGCTTGGCTGCCTCGTCGACGATGTTCGGAGCCACCTCCGGGGAGGCCTTGGCCGCCGCATGGGCGGAGCGGGCTTCCTCGATCAGTTCTTCCATATGGGCGCGGGTCATCTCGCCGAGCGGCACGGCCTTCTCGGCCAGAACCGACATCGACTCGGCGCCGATTTCGGCGAAGCCACCGGTCACGACGAACTCGGAGGTGCCCTCCGGGCTCTCGATCCGCAGCACTCCGGGACGCAGCGTCGTGATGAGCGGCGCATGCCCGGGCATTGCCGTCATCTCGCCTTCCGCACCGGGAAGCCGGACCGCGCTGACCAGAAGCGACGCCAGGCGTCGCTCCGGGCTGACGAGGTCGAATTGCATCGTGTTTGCCATCAGGCCTCTCCTCAGGCGGCTTCAGCCGCCAGCTTTTCGGCTTTGGCGATCACGTCATCAATGCCACCGACCATGTAGAAGGCCGCTTCGGGCAGGTGGTCGTATTCACCGGCCACAACCGCCTTGAACGACTTGATGGTGTCCTCGAGCGGCACCTGGACGCCGTCCGAACCGGTGAAGACCTTGGCCACGTCGAACGGCTGGCTGAGGAAGCGCTGGATTTTCCGGGCGCGGGCCACGGTCAGCTTGTCCTCTTCCGACAGTTCATCCATGCCGAGGATGGCGATGATATCCTGCAGCGACTTGTAGCGTTGCAGGATCCCCTGAACGTCACGCGCCACCTGATAGTGCTCGTCGCCGATCACAGCCGGGTCGAGCAGACGCGAGGTGGAGTCGAGCGGGTCCACGGCCGGGTAGATGCCGAGTTCCGAGATCGCCCGCGACAGCACCGTGGTGGCATCGAGGTGGGCGAAGGTGGTTGCCGGCGCCGGGTCGGTAAGGTCGTCCGCGGGAACGTAGACGGCCTGGATCGAGGTGATCGAACCGGCTTTGGTCGAGGTGATGCGTTCCTGCATCGCGCCCATGTCGGTGGCCAGCGTCGGCTGGTAACCCACGGCGGACGGAATACGACCCAGCAGCGCCGACACTTCCGAACCCGCCTGGGTAAAGCGGAAGATGTTGTCGACGAAGAACAGAACGTCGGTCCCGGACTGGTCGCGGAACTGCTCGGCCAGGGTCAGACCCGACAGGGCAACGCGCATACGGGCCCCCGGCGGTTCGTTCATCTGACCGTAGACCAGGGCCACTTGGCTCTCTTCCAGGTTATCGGGTTTGATAACGTTGGATTCGATCATTTCGTGATAGAGGTCGTTGCCTTCACGGGTCCGTTCGCCAACACCGGCGAACACGGAGAAGCCCGAGTGCACCTTTGCGATGTTGTTGATCAGTTCCATGATCAGAACCGTCTTGCCCACACCGGCGCCGCCGAACAGGCCGATCTTGCCGCCCTTGGCATAGGGCGCCAGCAGGTCGACGACCTTGATGCCGGTGACCAGGATTTCCGACTCGGTCGCCTGTTCGGCGAAGGTCGGAGCCGGCTGGTGGATGGCGCGCCGCTCGGTCGCTTTGATCGGACCCTTTTCGTCAACCGGCTCGCCGACGACGTTCAGGATGCGGCCCAGGGTGGCGTTGCCGACGGGAACCGAGATCGGTTCGCCGGTGTCGGTCACGGCCTGGCCACGCACCAGACCTTCGGTGGCGTCCATGGCGATGGTGCGAACAGTGCCTTCGCCCAGGTGCTGAGCAACTTCCAGCACCAGACGCTTGCCGTTGTTGTCGGTTTCGAGGGCGTTCAGAATCTGCGGCAGGTGGCCGTCGAACTGAACGTCCACAACGGCGCCAATCACCTGAGTGATCTTGCCTTCTTTGTTTGCCATTGTTTCGTCTCCGGTTCTTTTACAGGGCTTCCGCGCCCGAAATGATTTCAATCAGCTCGTTGGTGATCACGGCCTGACGCGAACGGTTGTATTCGATGGTCAGCTTGTCGATCATCTCACCGGCGTTGCGGGTCGCGTTGTCCATGGCGGACATCCGCGCGCCCTGTTCCGAGGCGCCGTTCTCGAGCAATGCGCTGAAGATGGCGGTTGCCACGCCCTTGGGCAGCAGCTCGGCCAGGATGGCTTCCTCGCTCGGCTCGTAGTCATAGAGCGCGGACGCAGCACTTTCCTCCTCACCCCGTTCGAACTGGGCGGGGATGATCTGCTGCGCCGTCGGCACCTGGGTGACGACGTTGACGAACTTCGAATAGAAGATCGTCGCCACGTCGAACTCGTCGGCGTCGAAGCTGGTCAGAACCTGCTTGGCGATGCCCTGCGCATCCGCGTAGGACAGCCGCTTCACTTCGCTCAGATCCACATGGCCGATGAAAAGGTCCCCGACGTCACGCTTGATGGCGTCGCGGCCCTTCTTGCCGACGGTGAGGATCTTGACCGTCTTGCCTTGTGCCTGCAGCCGGTGCGCATGGGTGCGCGCCAGCTTGGCGATATTGCCGTTGAAGCCACCGCAGAGGCCGCGTTCCGCCGTCATGACGACCAGGAGATGAACCTGGTCGCTGCCGGTGCCGCGCAGAAGCTTCGGCGCGGTGTCGCTGCCTCCGACCGAGGCCGCCAGGTCCGCCATCACGGCGTTGAACCGTTCGGCATAGGGGCGGGCCTCTTCGGCAGATTCCTGTGCCCGCCGCAGTTTTGCGGCGGCCACCATCTGCATGGCCTTGGTGATCTTGCGGGTCGATTTGACCGACTCGATCCTGGTTTTTAGGTCCTTGAGACTGGGCATTGCCTAGTTCTCCCCTCAGGCGAAGTCGGCGGCGAATTCGTCCAGCGCAGCCTTGAGCTTGTCTTCCGCATCACCCTTGATCTTCGGATCCTCGTTGGTGATCCACTGCAGCAGATCGGCCTTCTTGGTCCGCAGGAAGGTCAGCAACCCGGCTTCGAAGCGAGCGACGTCGCGCACCGGCAGCTTGTCCAGATAGCCTTTGATGCCGGCGAAGATGACGCAGACGATCTCGGCGTTGGTCAGCGGCGAATATTGCGGCTGCTTCATCAGCTCGGTCAGACGGGCACCACGGTTCAGCAGGCGCTGGGTGGCGGCGTCGAGGTCCGAACCGAACTGCGCGAAGGCCGCCATTTCGCGGTACTGCGCCAGTTCCAGCTTCACCGAACCGGCAACCGACTTCATCGCATTGGTCTGGGCCGCAGAGCCCACACGCGACACCGACAGACCGGTGTTCACGGCCGGGCGGATACCCTGGTAGAACAGGTCGGTTTCCAGGAAGATCTGACCGTCGGTGATCGAGATCACGTTGGTCGGGATATAGGCCGACACGTCACCCGCCTGGGTTTCGATGATCGGCAGCGCGGTCAGCGACCCCGAGCCGAAATCTTCGTTCAGCTTCGCGGAACGTTCCAGCAGACGGGAGTGCAGATAGAACACGTCGCCCGGATAGGCTTCACGCCCGGGCGGGCGGCGCAGCAGCAGCGACATCTGGCGATAGGACACGGCCTGTTTGGTCAGGTCATCATAGATGATCAGAGCATGCTTGCCGTTGTCGCGGAAGTATTCGGCCATCGCGGTCGCGGTATAGGGGGCCAGATACTGCATCGGCGCCGGCTCGGACGCGGTGGCCGCGACGATGATCGAATAGTCGATGGCGCCGGTCTCTTCCAGCTTCTTCACCAGCTGGGCGACGGTCGAACGCTTCTGACCGATGGCGACGTAGATGCAGTAGAGCTTCTTGCCCTCGTCATCGCCGGCGGCTTCGTTATAGGACTTCTGGTTCAGAATGGTGTCGAGCGCGATCGCGGTCTTGCCGGTCTGACGGTCACCGATGATCAGCTCGCGCTGGCCCCGGCCGACCGGGATCATGGCGTCGACCGATTTCAGGCCAGTCGCCATCGGCTCGTGCACCGATTTACGCGGGATGATGCCCGGCGCCTTGACGTCGGCGAGGCCGCGGGCGGTGGTGTTGATCGGGCCCTTGCCGTCCACCGGATTGCCCAGACCGTCCACGACGCGGCCCAGCAGCTCGGGGCCGATCGGCACGTCCACGATCGAGTTGGTGCGCTTGACGGTGTCGCCTTCCTTGATCTCGCGGTCGGTGCCGAAGATCACGACGCCGACGTTGTCGGCTTCGAGGTTCAGCGCCATGCCCATGATGCCGCCCGGGAACTCGACCATTTCGCCGGCCTGGACGTTATCGAGGCCGTAGACGCGGGCGATACCGTCACCGACGCTGAGCACGCGGCCGATTTCTGCCACCTCGGCCTCTTGACCAAAATTCTTGATCTGGTCCTTCAAGATCGCAGAAATCTCTGCTGCTTGGATACCCATTTATCCGACCTCTTTCATTGCATTCTGGAGGGAAGCGAGCTTGGCGCGGATCGACGTGTCGATCATCTTCGAGCCCACTTTAACAACAAGACCGCCAATGAGGCTCTCATCGACGGTCGCATTCAGCTTCACGGTCTTGCCCACGCGTGCGGCAAGGGTCTTGGCCAGCGTCTCGGTCTGCGCCTTGGTCAGCGCCTTGGCCGAGACCACGTCAGCGGAGACTTCGCCGCGCTCGTCGGCGATCAGCCCCCGCAGAGCGGTAATCAGCTGCGGCAGCACGAACAGGCGGCGCTTCTTGGCCATCAGGCCGAGAGCATTGATCATCAACGGCGCCAGCCCCATTTTCTTCGCCACCCCGGTGATCGCCGCGTCCTGCTCGGCGCGCGAGTAAATCGGCGAGAAGATCAGGTCGCGCAGATCATCGCTTTCGCCCAGCGCAGCCGCCAGATCGTTGAGGCTGGATTCAAGACCGGCGAGGTCATTGTTCTCTTTCGCAATCTCAAAGATCGCAGTGGCATATCGCGCAGCGATGCCTGCGGAAATCGAAGCTGGTTCGGACACGTCCACCCTTCCGACAGTTGGCCCCGGAGTTCCGCCGAAACAGCGCCCGGGAGCGTGAAAAACGACCCGCGAAAACGCAGGTCATCAAAATCAGCGTGGATGTAGCAGAGCAGCCCCCACCCCGCAACAACCTATCACGAAATCCGTGATCGACATTATCCGCCTGTTTTCACCGGGTTAGCCAATGTGCGGCGGATTGCTCGAAATAAGAGCACAAAAAAACGTCGCGGGGGAGCGATTCCTGCCGCCTCAATTCCTTCCGGAAACAGGGAAAACCGGCTTGGTCAGCCCGTCGAGCGCCCCGATCGGGCGGCGGGCGAGATCCTTGACCGAACTGCCGCGCGGCGGCTGCACGCGCTTGGAAACCTCGATGATGAAAACGCCCCCCGCCAGCACCGTCGGCAACCGCGTCCCCACCGTTTCGATCAACGGTCCGGCCCGCAGCCAGAACCGCTTGGACGACGGTGGCTGGTAAAGCGCCGCCCGCACCCGTTCCGGCAGGAACAGATGCTGGCGAAGCTGCGCCTCGAGTTGCCCCACCGTATAGGGCCGGCCATAGCCGAAGGGCGTGCGATCGCTGCGCGACCAGAGCCCGGCCCGGTTCGGCACCACGAACAGCGCCTTGCCCCCCGGCCCCAGCACCCGGAAACATTCCTCCAGCAGCAATGTCGGCTGATCCGTCGCCTCCAGCCCATGCATCACGATCAGCTTGTCGACATGGCCGGTCTCCAGCGGCCACAGAACCTCTTCGCACAGGACCGAGACATTGGGCAGCCCGGCCGGCCAGGGCATCACCCCCTGCGGCCCCGGCATCAGTGCGACAACACGCCGCGCATCGTCGAGATAGGGCCGGAGCAAGGGCACCGCGAACCCGAAGCCCGCCACGGTCTGCCCCTTGGCCTCGGGCCAGAGCTCGAGCATCGCCGTGCGCACCGAGGCCTGCGCCGCCCGGCCAAGGGTGCTGCGATAATAGAAATTTCGAAGATCCTGCACGTCCAGATGCATTGCGGGCGTCCATGGTATCGGCCAAGCTCGGCCTAGTTTAACAAGCCCACTTTCCATTGAAAGGGAGAATGGCCATGCCGCTGGAAATCCTCACAATCCCCTGCCTGTCGGACAACTACGCCTTTCTCGCCCATGATGCCACCAGCGAAGAGACCGCGCTGATCGACGCCCCTGAGGCCGCCCCGGTGCTCGAGGCGCTGGCGGCGAAGGGCTGGCGACTGACCCAGGTGCTGCTGACCCACCACCATTGGGACCATGTCGAGGGGCTGGCCGAGATCCTCAAGGCCTGGCCGGCGGCGCGGGTGACCGGTGCCGCCGCCGATGCGCACCGGCTGCCGCCGCTCGACGTTCAGGTCAGCGAGGGCGACACCGTCGCCATCGGCAGCGAAGAGGGCACCGTGATCGACGTCTCCGGCCATACCGTCGGCCATATCGCCTATTATTTCCCTGCCAGCCACGCCGTCTTTACCGCCGACAGCCTGATGGCGCTCGGCTGCGGGCGGGTGTTCGAAGGCACCATGCCGATGATGTGGGCCTCGCTCTGCAAGCTCGCCGCGCTGCCGCCGGAAACCGTGGTCTATTCCGGCCACGAATATACCCAGTCGAACGGCCGCTTCGCCGAAACCATCGACCCCGACAACCCCGCCCTGCAGACCCGCATCGCGGACATCGCCACCGCCCGCGCCGCCGGACAGCCCACCGTGCCCTCGACCCTGGCGCTGGAACTGGCGACCAACCCGTTTCTGCGCGCGGCCGATCCGGCGATCCGCCGGCATCTCGGGCTGGCAAGCGCCACCGACGCCGAGGTCTTCGGCGAAATCCGCGCCCGCAAGGACAAGTTCTGAGCCCGCCGCAGGGTCCTGCCGCCATGTGCACGACCCTGCCGCCCTCCGCGTGCAAGCCTGCCCACACGCCCCCTGCCCCGTGGCGCGCCATCGTGATCGGCAGGCTCCCCTGCCCGCTGTTGACCTCGCAACGATCGCACCCCATCTCTGCGACTGTTGAGGGTCTGGCACTTTCCCCGGCGTCAAAAGTGAACCGAAGGGCATCGGTTTCGGGATTTGTGATCGGTCGGCACAAGAAAACCCTTGAAGCTGGGCCGCGATAAACCAAACTCTATAGGTATAACGACACGGTTGGCACGGGGACTGGGCCAACACCCCCTCCCCAAACCGACCCAGATCAAGAGGAGCACCCACGTGCCTTCATTCTCGAGCACTCTTGAACAGGCCATTCACGCTGCCCTGGCTCTCGCCAACGAGCGTCGTCACGAATTCGCCACGCTGGAGCATCTGCTGCTGGCATTGCTGGACGAACCCGACGCCGCCCGCGTGATGAAAGCCTGCAGCGTCGATCTGGGCGAACTGCGCAACACGCTTGTCGAATTCATCGATGAGGATCTGTCGAATCTGGTGACGGATATCGACGGCTCCGAAGCTGTGCCGACGGCCGCCTTCCAGCGCGTGATCCAGCGCGCCGCGATCCATGTGCAATCCTCCGGACGCACCGAGGTGACCGGTGCCAACGTTCTGGTGGCCATCTTCGCCGAGCGGGAGTCCAACGCCGCCTATTTCCTGCAGAACCAGGACATGACGCGCTATGACGCGGTGAACTTCATCGCCCATGGCGTCGCCAAGAACCCCGCCTATGGCGAGGCGCGCCCGGTTCAGGGCGCCTCGGACGAGGAGGAGACGCATCACCACAGCGCCGCCGCCGAACCGGCCGAGAACAAGGAAAGCGCGCTGGGGAAATATTGCGTCGATCTGAACGCCAAGTCGCGCGGCGGCGATATCGACCCGCTGATCGGCCGCGATCAGGAGGTCGAGCGCTGCATCCAGGTGCTGTGCCGCCGGCGCAAGAACAACCCGCTGCTGGTCGGCGATCCGGGTGTCGGCAAGACCGCCATCGCCGAAGGCCTGGCCCGCAAGATCGTCCGCGGCGAGGTGCCCGAGGTGCTGGCCCATGCCACCATCTATTCGCTCGACATGGGGGCGCTGCTGGCCGGCACCCGCTATCGCGGCGATTTCGAGGAGCGGCTGAAAGCCGTGGTGACCGAGCTCGAGGAACATCCCGACGCGGTGCTCTTCATCGACGAAATCCACACGGTGATCGGCGCCGGCGCCACCTCGGGCGGTGCGATGGATGCCTCCAACCTGCTGAAGCCCGCGCTTCAGGGCGGCAAGCTGCGCACCATGGGCTCCACCACCTACAAGGAGTTCCGCCAGCATTTCGAAAAGGATCGCGCGCTGAGCCGCCGGTTCCAGAAGATCGACGTGAACGAGCCTTCGGTCGAGGATTCTGTGAAGATCCTCAAGGGGTTGAAGCCCTATTTCGAGGATCACCACGGGGTCAAGTACACCTCGGACGCGATCCGGTCGGCGGTGGAGTTGGCGGCGCGGTACATCCATGACCGCAAGCTGCCCGATAAGGCGATCGACGTGATCGACGAGGCCGGCGCGGCGCAGCATCTGGTCGCCGAGAGCAAGCGGCGCAAGACCATCGGCGTCAAGGAGATCGAGGCCGTCGTTGCCAAGATCGCCCGCATCCCGCCGAAGAGCGTCAGCAAGGACGATGCCGAGGTGTTGAAGGATCTGGAGAAGACGCTGAAACGGGTGGTCTTCGGCCAGGACGCGGCCATCGAGGCGCTGAGTTCGGCCATCAAGCTGGCCCGCGCCGGGCTGCGCGAACCGGAGAAACCGATCGGCAACTATCTCTTCGCCGGCCCCACCGGCGTCGGCAAGACCGAGGTCGCCAAGCAATTGGCCGAAACCCTCGGGGTGGAACTGCTGCGCTTCGACATGTCGGAGTACATGGAGAAACACGCGGTCTCCCGCCTGATCGGCGCGCCTCCGGGCTATGTCGGCTTCGACCAGGGAGGCATGCTGACCGATGGGGTCGACCAGCACCCGCATTGCGTGCTGCTGCTCGATGAGATCGAGAAGGCGCACCCGGATGTCTACAACATCCTGCTGCAGGTGATGGATCACGGCAAGCTGACCGACCACAACGGCCGGACGGTGGATTTCCGCAACGTGATCCTGATCATGACCTCGAACGCCGGCGCCTCGGACATGCAGAAGGCAGCCATCGGCTTCGGCCGCGACCGTCGCGAAGGCGAGGATACCGCCGCCATCGAGCGGACCTTCACGCCGGAGTTCCGCAACCGTCTGGATGCGGTGATCTCCTTCGCGCCGCTGCCGAAAACGGTGATCCTGCAGGTGGTCGAGAAGTTCGTGCTGCAGCTTGAGGCCCAGCTGCTGGATCGCGGCGTGGCGATCGAGCTGACCCAGCCGGCGGCCGAATGGCTGGCCGACAGGGGCTATGACGACAAGATGGGCGCGCGTCCCCTGGGCCGGGTGATCCAGGAGCACATCAAAAAGCCGCTGGCGGAAGAGCTGCTGTTCGGCAAGCTCGCCAAGGGCGGGATGGTTCGTGTCGGGGTCAAGGACGACAAGATCGTCCTCGATATCGAAGGGCCCGGGCACAAGCGCCTGACGGGAAGCAAACCGCCGCTGCTGACTGCGGGATGACACGGCGATACCGACTTGGCAGGGCGGCTGTTGCCGCCCTGTTCGCTTGCGTCGCGGCGCCCGCCACGGCGGGCGATATCGTTCTGGGGCTGCCGCTCGACTGCACGCTGGGCGAAAGCTGCTATATCCAGCAATTTGTCGATGCCGATCCAGGCCCAGGGGCGCAGGATTTCCGCTGTGGCCCGCTCAGCTACGAGGGGCACAAGGGGACCGATTTCGCGGTGACCTCGCTGGCCGCGATGCGCGCCGGCGTGTCGGTGCTGGCCGCCGCCCCCGGACGGGTCAAGGCGCTGCGCGACGGCATGGCCGACCAGTTGATGACCGAGGCCAACCGCGACCAGTCCACCGGGCGGGAATGCGGCAATGGCGTGGTGATCGACCATGGCGACGGCTGGGAAACCCAATATTGCCATATGAAATCCGGCTCCATCGCGGTGCGCGAGGGGCAGGAGGTGGCAAAGGGCGATGTCCTCGGGCAGGTGGGCCTCAGCGGCTATACCCAATTCCCGCATGTGCATCTCTCGGTCCGCCACGATGGTGCGGTGGTCGACCCCTTCGCCCCCGACGGTGGCATCTGCGGGGCAGCCCCGGCCCATGATCTATGGCAGAAGACGCCGCCCTATCAGCCCGGCGGGCTGATCGCCGCCGGTTTCGCCACCCGCGTGCCAAGCTATGAGGCGGTCAAGGCCGGAACCGCCGCCGAAGACGCGCTCGACACCCAGGCGCCGGCGCTGGTGCTCTATGGCTATGCCTTCGGCGGCCGGCAGGGCGATGTGATCGAGATTACCATCAACGGCCCCAACGGCCAGGTGATCACCCATAGCGAGGGGCTGAAGAAAACCCAGGCGCAACTGTTCACCGCCGCCGGCAAGCGGCAACCGCCGGGCGGCTGGCCGAAGGGCGACTATGTCGGTATCGTGCGCCTGCTGCGCGGCGGCCAGGAGATCGACCGCGAGCGGGTGCAGATGGCGATCAGGTAAACCCGACACAGGCTGACTGGCAGCCATGCGGGACGACGTGGGCGATCACCAGCACATCATGCCCCGCATGGGCCAACGTCATGGGCGACGGTCGTATTCGCCCTGGGCCTTCTCGATTGCAGCCTTATTTTTCTGGCTCCAGGCCACCAGAGTTACCACCTGCGCAGCAAAAGAGTGACCAAGGGCCGAGAGTTCATAGGTCACTGCCGGCGGCACCGTTGCCTCCACGTGACGCAGAACGTACCCGTCACGTTCTAGGCGACGCAGCGTCAGGGTCATCATCCGCTGCGAAATCCCCACCAGCCCCCGTTCAAGCTCGCGGTAGCGCCGGGGACCGTTCGAGAGCTCTGCCAACGTCATGACCGTCCATTTTTCTCCCAATCGGTCGAGGCTCAGCCGCAGGCCGCAATCCTCATGTTCGGGCGCCCCACAGGGAGACAAGGCGGCGACATCCCGGACATTATTGTGCGTATCAGACAAGATTGTGCCTTCTTATGGCAGAACAGCGATCGCCCTATCTTATCGAAAATCCAGACAAGAAAGGAAGTCGCATGATTCTGATCACAGGAGCCTCCGGCCAGCTCGCAAGCCAGATTGCAACCGGAGCGAAGCGGCTCGGCCTCACTGCAATGACCGCCAGCCGGTCGCCCGATGCAGATCGCCGCATGGATTTCGACAGGCCGGAAACACTTGATTTCACCGGAATCGAGACACTTTTTCTGACCTCTGCCGGCTATGCAGAGGATGATGTCGTGATGCGCCGCCATGGCGCCGTTCTGGATGCAGCGCGCGCGCAAGGCGTCAAGCATGTGATCTACACCAGCCTTTCCCACTCCGGCGACCATCTGGGTTTCGCCCTCGCGCACCGTTGGACAGAGCGTGAGATCCAAGCCAGCGGACTGCGCTGGACCATTCTGCGGAATGGCCTTTACGCTGAGCTGATCGGAGCGCTGGTTGCACCCCGCGACGGACGGATCGCCGTGCCATTCGGACATGGCCGGATTTCCGCGGTCGCTCGGGCCGATCTGGCACAGGCCGCGCTGTCCGTTCTGGCGGCTCCCGAAAGGCATACAGGGCGTTGTTACGACCTGACCGGAACACATGCTTTTTCGGCAGCCGAGATCGCGTCACGGATAGGTGCCCCCTATCTGCCCACAGATTTCGCGACCGAGCGCGCAGGATTGGAGGGCCTGCCGCTCCTTCCCTTCCAACCCCCTATGTTGATGTCGATTGCGTCCAGCGCGACGGCAGGGTTTCTGGAAACACAGGAGACCGATCTTGAGGCCCTGGTTGCGGCCCCTCGCGATCCGCTGGAAATTGCCTGCGCAATCGCGATGTCTGGCCTATAGCAGGAAAACAGACGGGCGACTTTGGGCTCAATGCCCCAGCGCCCGCCAAACGATGCACCCGCAGCCATCCGGCTCAAACCCCTGCCGCCCCGGCCTATTTCTCGGTCAGCTTCAGCTCGATCCGCCGGTTCTGGGCGCGGGCTTCGGGGGTGTTGGCCGGGTTGATCGGCTGATATTCCCCGAAACCGTTGGCCGACAGCCGGCCCGGCGGGATGCCCTCCTGATCGACCAGATAGCGGACCACCGACAGGGCGCGCGCCTGGCTCAACTCCCAGTTGTCCTTGAAGATGGCACCGGGACGCAGCGGCACGTTGTCGGTATGGCCGTCGACCCGGATCACCCAGTCGATCTCGGGCGGGATCTCGGCGGCGATGCCGCGCAGGATCCGGGCGATCTTCGACAGCTCCGCCTTGCCGGCATCCGACAGCTCGGCCTCGCCGGTGGGAAACAGCACCTCTGAGGAGAAGACGAAGCGGTCGCCCTGGATGTGCACCCCTTCCTGGGTGCCCAGCACATCGCGCAGCCGCCCGAAGAATTCCGACCGGTAGCGTTCCAGATCCTTGGTCTGTTCCTTCAGCTTGGCCGCCTCGACCTCAAGCCGCTTGCGCTCCGCCTCCTCCAGCACCCGGCGCTTGCGTTCCTCGCTGGCGGCACGGGCGAGCGCGGCGTTCAGATCCTTGCCAAGGCTGTCCAGCCGCACCTGTTGAGAGCTGTCGCGTTCCTTGTAATCGTCCAGCAGCGCCTGCAGGCTGCCAAGCTGGCCACGCAGCGCCGCCACCTGCTGGTTCAACAGCGCCGTCTGCCGCTGCGCCTCGGCCGAGATCTCCTGTTCCTTGGCCAATTGCTCCCTGGCCTTGGCAAGCAAGATCTGGCGCTGCTCCGCCTCGCTGAGCTGGTCCGAGGCCTGGACTTCCGCCGCCGCCTTGGCGGCCAGCGCCGCCGTCAACTGGCGGCGCAGCTCCTCCGGATCGGTGCTCGCCCCCTTGCTGGCATCGAGATCGGCAAGCGCCGCGGCCAACTTCTGGTCAAGTTCCTTCTTCGCCGCATCCGCCGCGGCCAGCAGCGTCAGCGTGTCCTCCGCCGCCTTGCGCTGACGCTCCAGCTCCAGCGTCATCGCGGTCAGCTCGGCGTCGGAATTCTTCAACTTGTCGCGCAGCGCCTCAGCAGCGGCGGTTTCGGCCAGCCGCGCCTTCTCCGCCTCGCTGAGCTGGCTTTGCAGCGCGCCCATCTGGGTCGCCCCCTCGGCATCCTTCTTGCGCAGATCGGCGACCAGCGCCTCGAGCGCCTCTCGCTTGGCGGCGTCAAGCCGGGCGGCCTCGGCCTGGGCGTCGATCTCCTCGCGGTGCTTGGCCAGCGCCAGGTTCAGCGCCTCCTGCTCCGAGATCAGCTTGGCCTTCTCGCCCTCCAATGCGGCGACCTGCCCCTCGACCCTGGTCTTGTCGGCCAGAAGCCCCGCGACCTGTTCCTCGAAACTGGCGATGCGGCCCTGCGCGGCATCGAGCGCCGCCACCTTCTGATCCCGCTCCGCGGTCAGCGCGGCCAAAGCGGCCTGGGCCTGATCCAGGTTCGACTGGGTATCGTTCAAGGTCGAGGTCAGCGCCCCCATCCGCGCCTTGAGCTGGGCGTTGGTCCTTTCCTGCAGCCCCAGCGATTGCGCCAGCGTGGCGACCTCGGCCGATAGCTTGTCCAGCTCGCTTTCCTGTCCGGTGATGGTCTCGCGCAGGACGAATTGCACCACCATGAAGATGGTCAGGACGAACATCAGCACCATCAGAAGCCCGGTCATCGCATCGACGAAGCCGGGCCAGATCGGGCTGTTCGAATGCTGGCTGCCGCGACGGGAGAGGGCCATGCCCTAGCCCTCCGCCGGGTCGGACCGCCCCCGCCCGCCCCGGCCGGGACGCGGGGCAAGTGCCTTGATCAGGATGTCGATATCCTTGCGCAGCTCGGCCATGCTTTCCTGCCGGCCGGCCGAGATTTCCTCGAGAATGCGCAGCATCTGCACGTCGATCGACCGCAGGCGCATCCGGCTTTCGGCGTCCATTCCGTCGCCGGTGCCCTGATCGCGGATCAGCTCGATCAGCGTGTCCTGCCCCACCGCCACCCGCTCGAGCGCGGCGGTGATGGTATCGTTCTGCTCCATCCGGTCGGTCATGCGGTCCAGGCTGTCGGCCAGATCGGAAAGCTTGCGGTCCACCATCGCCCGGCTCTGGTCGGTCTGGGCGAACATCTGGCTCAGCGCCTCCATCTGCTCGGACATGTGTTCCATCACGCCTTCGAGCAGGCTCGCCTCGCTCTCCCCCTCCTCGCCGGAGGAGAAGCCGAGCCGGGTGATCGAGGACAGCCATTCCTCAAGCTCACGATAGAAGCGGTTCTGCCCGTGGCTCGCGAACAGCTCGAGCAGCCCGACCAGCAGCGACCCCGCCAAGCCGAGGAGCGAGGAGGAGAATGCGGTGCCCATGCCCCCCAGTTGGCTCTCCAGCCCGGTCATCAGCCGGCTGAAGATCGTCAGCCCCTCGTCCCCCTTTTGCGGCGCGAGGCTGCGGATGGTGTCGACCACCGCCGGCACCGTGGTGGCAAGCCCGTAGAAGGTGCCCAGAAGGCCGAGAAAGATCAGCAGGTTGGCAATATAGCGGGTGATCTCGCGTTCTTCGTCGATGCGTTCGGCCACCGAATCCAGCATCGACCGCGACGAGCTGGAACTGATCTGCATCCGCGCCCCCCGCGTGCGCAGCAGCGACGCCAGCGGCGCCAGAAGCTGCGGCGGCCGCATCTCGCCCGCCTCGCCGGCGACGAACCGTTCGATCCAGCGGACCGAGCTGATCAACTGGGTCACCTGCCAGAAACAGGCCAGGACGCCGATCAGGAAGACCACCGTGATCGAGCCGTTCAGGTAGATGTTCGAGAAGAACACCGACATCACCCGCGGCAGCGCCACGAAGGCACCGAAGCCCGCCAGACCCACCGCGATCAACATCATGACGATCTGGCGGATTGGTTGTGAGAATTGCGGCCGGGGGTCGCGCTGTCTCTGCGCCATATTGGGGCGTCCTGTGATCTCTGCTCTGGTCGGGAGATTACAGTTAAGCCCCGACAAGGCCAAGGGTTTATGCCAGCAAAGCCCGCACCCGCGCCGCCAGCCAGTCCAGATCCGGATCGCTCAGCCCGATCTGGGCCAGATGAGCGGCGGTATTGAACAGATATTCGGCATTGGGTCCGCGCCCGCCCACCGCATGGGCGATGATCCGCGCCTGTTCCTCAAGCGCCAGACCGCCACAATATTGCCCGTGGCCGGGATCGACCACATAGGTCAGCGCGGTCACCTCGCCGCCGTCGGCCAGCGCCACCGGCAGCTTCTTTTCCAGATAGGCGGAGGAGATCAGCTCGCGTTCGCGCAGATAGGCCAGCGTCTCCGCCTCCCGTCCCGCCGCCACCGCCAGGGCGAGCCCGGAACAGGCCGCCCCCTCGTTCCGGTCGAGCGCCAGCACCAGTCCGGGATCCTCCAGCGTGCCGCGATGGTGGATCGAGCGCATGCAGAACGACCGGTGATAGCCGGGCAGCCGGGCAACGGCGCTTTGCGCCACCTCGAAGCCGGGGTTCCACAGCAGCGATCCATATCCGAATACCCACATGGTCATGCGACGGGTTCCTTGCGCCTTTGCTTGGTGCGATCGCTGCCTGTAAACACCAAAACCAGAACCGACAAAAGGGGACCGCAGATGCGGCGTCTGATCAAAATCGCGTTGCTGCTGGGGCTGGTCTGGTCCGGCATCTGGATCGCCGCCGACTATGGGCTGAAACGTGGCATCGACCAGTGGTTCGCGGCGCAGCGGGCGCGCGGCTGGCAGGCGGAACAGGCCGGGCTCGACAGCGCGGGCTATCCGCTGCGGCATGTGATCCAGATCGCCGCACCGGCCCTGGCCGACCCGGGCACCGGCGCCGCCTGGCGCGCCGACTGGCTGCGGCTGGACAGCCCGGCGATCTGGCCCGGCCGTCAGACCCTGGTCTTTCCCGACAGCGATCAACGGCTGTCGGTGTTCGACCGCACCTCGGTCCTGCGGGCGACGGGGATGCAGGCGCGGCTTGACCTAAGGCCGGGGCGCGCGCTGTCGCTCGACCGGCTGGAGCTGGGCGCCGGCGACTGGCGGCTCAGGACAGCCGATGGCACGGTGATGGGAGCCGACGGGCTGACCCTGTCGATGGTCCAGCAAGGCGCGCCAGAGAACTATTCTCTCTCCTTCTCGGCCCCGGATTTCACCCCCGGCGGCGCCCTGCGGCTGGCGGCGGCGGCCGGGGCGGCGCTGCCGCCGGGGTTCGATGCCCTCGACCTGCAGGCCACCGTCCGCTTCGACCGCCCCTGGGACCGTCGCGCGCTTGAGGAGCGGCGACCACAGCCTCGCGCTCTGCTGCTCGATCAGGCCGATATCCGATGGGGCGAGTTGACGCTCTCGGCGCGCGGGGCGCTCGATATCGACCCCCAGGGTCGCCCGAGCGGCACCATCGCACTGCGGGCAGAGAACTGGCGCCAGATGCTGGACATGAGCGTCGCCGCCGGCGCGCTGTCGCCGCAGCAGGCCGAACCGCTCGCCCGGGTGCTGGCGCTGCTCGCGGGGAGCGGCGACGACAGCGACACGCTCGACACCGAATTACGCTTTGCCGAAGGCATGATGCTGCTGGGGCCGCTGCCACTGGGGCCGGCGCCGGATTTGCGCCTGCGCTAGATCAGCGGCAATAGGGGCCGTTGCGATAGCGGGCCACATCCATGTGGAAGTGATCCTCGTGATAGCCGTCCGACTTCGGCCCCAGAACGGTCCCGAACGGGCCGCAGGCGGCCTTGAGCGCCAGGCCGAGAGGGCGCAGCGTCGAGCCCCGCCCCCAGCCCTGCAGCACGGTGACGACCTCGCCGTCCTGCATGGTGAAGCCCGAGATGTCGATCGCCCGGCCACGCCCGTGTTCCGAGATCTTGGCGCCCCGCTGATTGTTGCGCGGGCGGCAGACGTAATCAGCGGCGACCTTCAGTTCGACCAGCGGGCCACGCTGGCGGAAGGCGGGTTTGGCGCCATTCACCACCCAGGTCTTAAGCGCCCGGGCGGCGTCGCAGGTGATCAGCGCCGGCTGGCTCAGCTTGACCCCGGCGACCGAGCGCACCCGCACCGCCTCGTCGATGCCGCAGCCCTTGATCTTGCCCGGCACCCGACCGACCTGCTCGCCCTGGATGTCGGGATCGCCACAGATGGCGCCGCGCTGCCGTTCGACCTGGCGCAGCACCGCCTTGCCGGCAGACCCCGCAGGCCGCGACCGCGGACGCAGAGAGGTTACGGGACCAGATTGCGACAGCGCCGCCTGCCGGGTCGCGACAGAGGTGATCTGAGACACGGCAGAGCCCCCATCGGGGCCGGGCGCGGGTCCGATGGGCAGCCCCACCACCTCGGCGTCCGCCGCGTGCGGCACTTCGGCCGCGGCGACGGCACGCATTTGCGGGCGCAGGCTTTCCACCGGCGCACCGGCCAGCGCCGACGATGCCAGGATCAGCAGCCCCGCGACGACGCCCCCGCGCGCAGGGATCATGCCTTGCCCTTGGCCCCGCGACCGAAGTCCGGCGCAGAGGTATCCTGCCCCGCCTCGATGATGCCGCGCCGGATCGCGCGGGTGCGCGTGAAGTAATCGAACAGATGCTGGCCGTCACCGGTCCGGATCGCCCGTTGCAGCGCAAAGAGCTCCTCGGTGAACCGGCCGAGAATCTCCAGCGTCGCCGTCTTGTTGGTCAGGAAGATGTCGCGCCACATCGTCGGGTCCGAGGCCGCGATCCGGGTGAAGTCCCGAAACCCGGCGGCAGAGTATTTGATCACCTCGGAATCGGTCACCCGCCGCAGATCGTCGGCGACGCCCACCATCGTATAGGCGATCAGATGCGGCGTATGGCTGGTGACGGCAAGCACCAGATCGTGATGATCGGCCTCCATCTCGTCGACATTGGCGCCCATCCCCTCCCAGAAGCGACGCAGCCGCATCACCGCCGAGGGCTCGGTATCCTCGACCGGCACCAGCAGGCACCAGCGGTTCTGGAACAGCTCGGCAAAGCCGCTTTCCGGGCCGGAATGCTCGGTCCCCGCCAGCGGGTGGGACGGCACGAAATGCACCCCCTCCGGCACATGCGGAGAGACCGTCTCGATCACGTGACGCTTGACCGAGCCCACATCCGAAAGCGTGGCACCGGGTTTCAGCGCCGGCGCGATCTCGGCCGCGACCTGCCCCATGGCACCGACGGGCACGCAGAGCACCACCAGATCGGCGCCCTCGACCGCCTCGGCGGCGCTGTCGCAGATCCGGTCACACAGACCGATGCGGCGGGCGGTGTCGCGGGTGGTCTCGGAACGGGCATAGCCCGTCACCTCGCCCGCCAGCCCGGCGCGCTGGATCGCCCAGAACATCGACGAGGCGATCAGACCGAGGCCGATCAGCGCGACCCGGTCATAGACCGGTTTGGTGGCGGGCAGGCTCATGCCCTGCCCTCCTTGAAGGCCTTGATGGCACCGGCAACCCGGCGGCAGGCGGCCTCGTCCCCGATGGTGATCCTGAGCGCATTGGGCAGCCCGTAGCCGGCCACCCGGCGCACGATCAGTCCCTGGCCCTGCAGATATTGATCGCAGGCCTCGGCCTCGGCCTGATCGGTGAAGCGGGCCAGGATGAAGTTGGCGCAGGAGGTGTCGGAGGCGACGCCGCATTCGGCCAGCGCCTCGGCCAGCCAGCCGCGCCACTTGGCGTTCTCGGACCGGCAATAGTCGACATAGTCCTGATCATCGAGCGCCGCCACCGCCGCCGCCAGCGCGCTGTTCGACAGGTTGAAGGGGCCGCGCACCCTGTTCAGCACGTCCACGATCTCTTGCGGGCCATAGCCCCAGCCGACGCGCAGCCCACCAAGCCCGTAGATCTTGGAGAAGGTCCGGGTCATGAAGACATTGTCGCGGGCCGAAACCAGCCCGGCGCCCGCATCGAAACCTTCGACGAATTCGGCATAGGCGCCATCCAGCACCAGCAGCGTCTCTTCCGGCAGGCCCTCGGCCAGCCGCGCCACCTCGGCCGCCCCGATCATCGTGCCGGTGGGGTTGGCCGGGTTGGCGATGAAGACCAGCTTGGTTTTCGGATTGGCGGCGGCAAGGATATTGTCGACGCTGATCACGCGGTCCTGCTCCGGCACCACCACCGGGGTGGCCCCGACGGCGAGCGCCGAAATCCGGTACATGGAAAACCCGTGTTCGGTATAAAGCACCTCATCCCCCGGGCCGGCATAGGCCTGGCAGAGAAAGGAAATGATCTCGTCCGAGCCGGCACCGCAGATGATCCGGTCTGGATCGAGGCCATTGAGCGCGCCGATGGCCTTGCGCAGAACGCCGTGATCGGTCGAGGGATAGCGATGGAGCCCCGCGGCGCTGTCACGCACGGCGGCGATGGCGCGGGGGCTGGGGCCGAAGGGGTTCTCGTTCGACGACAGCTTGACCACATTCGCCACGCCCTCGACATGCGCCGCGCCGCTTTGATAGAGCGCGATTTCCATGATGCCGGGTTGAGGGGTGATTTTGGTCATTTCAGGACTCCATTAACTGGGGCCCGTCATAGCCGCAGCGCGACGCAAGGGGAAGCCGGGATATCACCGGAGCCGGCCCGGCGGCACCCGCCGGGATTGAGGGGCCAGCCCCTCAAACTCCCCGGGATATTTGCAGCTAGAAAAAGGGCGCAGCCGGCGGCGGACATGAAAAACCCGCCGCGCGGAACGCGGCGGGTTTCGGAAAGTCGGGGTGGCGCAGAGACTTAGTTCTGCGCGTAGAATTCGATGACCAGATGCGGTTCCATCTGCACCGGGTACGGCACGTCGCCCAGGCCCGGGGTGCGCACGAAGGTGGCAACCATCTTGTGGTGGTCGACTTCGAGGTAATCCGGCACGTCGCGTTCCGGCAGTTGCACGGCTTCGAGCAGCACGGCCATCTGCTTGGATTTCTCGCGGACCTCGATCACGTCACCCTCTTTCACGCGGTAGGAGGGGATGTTCACGGCCTTGCCGTTCACCAGCACGTGGCCGTGGTTGACGAACTGACGGGCAGCGAAGACGGTCGGCACGAACTTGGCGCGATAGACGACGGCGTCGAGGCGGCGCTCCAGCAGACCGATCAGGTTTTCACCGGTATCGCCCTTGACCCGCTCGGCTTCGGCATAGATGCGGCGGAACTGCTTTTCGGTCAGATCGCCGTAGTAGCCCTTCAGCTTTTGCTTGGCGCGCAGCTGGATGCCGAAGTCGGACAGTTTGCCCTTGCGGCGCTGGCCGTGCTGGCCGGGGCCATATTCACGACGGTTCACCGGGGACTTCGGACGGCCCCAGATGTTTTCGCCCATGCGGCGGTCAATTTTGTACTTGGCAGAGGTGCGTTTGGTCACCGTCTGATCTCCTTCGTTATGGTCGCGGACCGAGGGGACCGCTATGAAGGGCGTTGTCCTCTTGGGGTCTCCCCCATGACAGGCATCCCCTTGCGGGGGCCACCAACACCAATGAGATGGCGCTTATAGAGGCCTTCGGCGGGGAGTCAACAGGGTGTGCGCGAAGGGCGACCTAGAATCCATCCAAGACATTCCTTCGCAGTGCAGAATTCACAGCTAAAGCGGAAGACCTAGTAACCGTTGCGGACCCCCTGAGGACCAGAGTGTCCCACGGCGTGGCGTGGGAGGCCGCAAGGGGAACGTCAGGCGATGCTGACGTTCATCCCATTGCCCGCAGACCCGCGGTGATCGCCGCGGCCAGTTTGCTCACCTCCGCGCGTGAGGGCGTCATGCCGATGACGATCATGCGCCAATAGAGCGGTGCCGGGAGCAGGTCGAGCGCGAGCTGCAGGTCCAGTGTCGAGGGCAGTTCGCCACGCGATATGGCGCGCGACAGGAGCGCCTGGCCCTGACCGCGCCGCTGCCCTGCCACGCGCGCATTCAACTGGCGCATCTCCGAGGACCGGACCGCCTCCGCGTGGATATCCGGCAGGATGCGCCGAACCAGCGGATGCCGCAGCGCCGCGCGGAGCCGGAAGAGAAAAGCCTCCACGTCGGCCTCGAGCGATCCCTGATCCTCGATGATGGCCATTTGCAGGCCAAGCGCCTCGAGCGCCTCAGCGGCGAATTCCCCGCGCGAAGACCAGCGCCGATAGATCGCCGCCTTCCCCGCACCCGCCCGGCTGGCGACCCGCTCGAGGCTGACGGCCGCGAACCCCTTCTCCGCCCATTCGAGAAACAGCGCGCGATAGAGCGCCTCGGTCAGATCGACCCGGGGCACCGCCGCGCCCGACGGGGCGCGTTTCCTTTTTGCGTCGGAACGCTTGCGTTCCATCCAGATTCCCCCGTATGGTCGATACGATACCGTTCCAACCATTATCGGAGCTTCTCATGGCTGGCAAGTTTGACACTTTCGGCGGCGTCCTGAGGGGAGCCCTCGGCCCCCGCCTGACCTCCACCGACGATTTCCTTGATCTCTTTGCCGAGGATGTGATCTTCGAATTTCCCTATGCCCCGCCGGGGATGCCCCGTCGCCTCGACGGGCGCGACAGCTTGGCCGCACATCTGAAACGGCTCGGCCCGCTGCTCGAATTCGACGGCTTCGAGCTCAGCTCCTCCTACCCATCTGGTGACACGGTCATCTTCGAATTCACCTGCGACGGGCGTGGCGCGGCAACCGGCAAGGCCTACAACCAGAGCTACATTTCAGTGGTCACCCTCAGGGATGGGCGCATTGCCCGGTACCGGGACTACTGGAACCCGCTGATCCTGCGCGCGGCGCTCGGGGAGGAGGGCGGGGTTGCGGCGCTGGCCGGTGAGGACGCGGCCCATGGCTGAGCGTATTCTTGTCACGGGCGGCACCGGCACCACCGGCAGCCGCGTCGCCCGGCGCCTCGAAGAGAGGGGCATTCCGGTGGCGATCGGAACCCGGCGCCCGAAAGCGGCAAGCGATGTCCCGTTCGACTGGGCCGACCCGGCCTCCGCCGCCGCGTTCGACGGCTGCACTGCCGCCTATCTCGTGGCGCCCACCGACCGCACCGACCATCTGGCGGTGATGCAGCCGATCCTCGAGCGCGCAATGGCGCGTGGCACCAGGCGTTTCGTGCTGCTCAGCTCGTCGCAATTCGCGTCAGGCGGCCCGATGATGGGCGAGGTTCATGCCTGGCTCGCCGCGACCGTGCCCGAATGGGCCGTCCTGCGGCCGTCCTGGTTCATGGAGAATTTCTCGCACGGCCCGCATGCCCGGACCATCCGCGAAGAAGACGCGATCTTCAGCGCAACCGGCACCGGCCGCGTCGGGTTCATCAGCGCCGATGACATCGCCGCGGCGGCTGTCGCGGCGCTGACGGTCGAAACCTCGCTCAACAGGGATGCCATTCTCACCGGCCCGGAAGCGCTGAGCTACGGTGATGTCGCAGGGGTGATCTCGGGCCTGCTGTTGCGTCCGGTCCGCCATGTCAGCCTGGAGAGTGCGGATCTGGTGCGGCGCCACATGGCCCAGGGCCTGCCGCGCGACTATGCCGAGGCGCTGGCGCATCTCGACGAGGTCATTCGCGACGGGGGCGAGGACCGGACCACCCCGGAAATCCTGCAGCTGACCGGGCGGGAGCCGATATCCTTCCGGCAGTTTGCCGAACGCAACCTGCCCCGCTGGTGATCGAAGCATTGCGGGCCGATATACGGCTGCCGCCTATCGGCGAATGTCAGGAAGGTCCGCATAGCTGACCAACGGACCTAAGCCGCCTCATGCATCAGGATTGCCGCCTCGGACCGGGTGAGGTTGGGCCGGGCGGCGGGGCCATAGAGCCCCGGATCGCGATCAAGACCGGGCAGGTGCCGCAGCAGCCGGTCGCGATCCCCTGCCTCCAGCGAGCCGAGATCGGCATTGGCGGGATGGAAGCTTTCGGTTTCCACCCCGTTGGCGATGAGAATCTCATGCTGCGGCAGCAACAGATGCACATAGGTGACCTCACGCAGGGCGTGATCCTGAATCACCGTGGTGTCATTGATCAGATCGCGGGCGGCGACCAGAACTTCGTCGGTGTTGAACAGCGCCCGGGCGGCGCGGCCGTGCACCAGCATGCGGTGTTCGGGCGAGACCAGCAGCTCCTGATCCGGGCGTTCGATGCCGAGCGCGCCGGGACGCAGGCGGATCGGGCGCAGATGCGGCATCACATGCAACCGCGCCCCGCTCAACCGCCGGCTGCCGGTCCAGATCACCGGCTGCGCCCCATTGTCGCGGGTCTGCACCAGATCGCCTTCGCGCAGCTCCTCGATCGGGCGATAGCCCTCCGGTGTCGCCAGTCGGGTGCCGGGGGTAAAGCAGATCACCCCGCCCTGCCCCTGCCCCTGTGACCGGTCGGCCGAGGCGGCGAGCGAATGGCGCACCACCCAGAGATCGGTATGCCGTGGCGGCAGATCGTCAATGAACATCAGCAGCGGCCGACGGCTTCCGCCGGCTTCGATCAGGGTGACGGTATAGCTGCGGGCGCCATCGGTGACGACGAAATAACGGTCCATCAGCGGATCATCGACGGCAACGGCGTCGAGATCGGTGACATTCTGCACCGCGGCACCGACCAGACGGCGCACGCTGCGCGCCGCACGTCTGCGTATCTCTACCTCTCCGTCCGCGCCTTCCAGCCGCAGCAGCCCGTTTGGGCCATCGACACGCAGGGTATCCCCGCGCCAGGACCATGCCGCCCCGATCTCGAGCGCACCGAGCGGCGCGTCCTCCAGACCGTCGATCTCTGTCTGCGACCAAGAGATAACGAACGTGCCACGAAAGCCCGTTCTCATCTGCTCTGTGCCTGCCTCAATTTTATTGTTGCGAGGAGGTTAACAAATGAACTCGACCGAAGAAAGAGTTTCTGGATCCCGGGCAGTTAGACTGTGATCTTAAAACGTCAGCTTGACCTGCAGCAGCCCGACGGTCTGGCCTTCGGGCTGCGCCTCGAACTCTTCCCCCAGATAGGCGACGCCGAGAAAGACGCCGGCCCGCTGACCCTGCCAGTGCACCCCGGCGCGGAGCCGATCGCGGTGGTTGCTGAGCGCATAGCCGCGCGAGGACGGCAAATAGACGCTGTCGGCGACATAGGCGATATCACCGCCGAAAGTGAAGCTGAAGCCCCGCTGCCCGGCAGAGATGACGCGATACCGATGCCCGCTGACCGGGTCACGGACCAGCAGCTCGCCCCGCCCGGCCGGGCCGATCATCAGATCAGCCCCGACGCGCAACAGGGTCTCATCCCCGGCGCGCGCCTCGACGAAAGGACGCAAGGTGGTTCGCTCGCTCAGATCATAGCTGCGCGCGACCTCCGCCACCGCGGTGGGGCGGACAGTATTGCCGATCTGATTGGCCAGCATCGCCGCGCTCGGCTCGACCGACCCAAAGAGGTCGTGCAATGTCTTGTGAAAGTTGTCGACACCGGTCTGCGGCCCGATGAACACGAGATCGCCCCCCAGCGCCACCTCAAGCCCGCCACGGTTCATATGGCTATGCACCCCGAGCGAGATCGCCCCGGCATAGGGCCGGTCCGAAGCGTTCGGCGTCACCAGATCGTCGGGGGCGATCACCTGGGTCAGAAAGCGGTATTCGATCAGATCGCCAAGCGCGGCCGGCGCCGTGCCGGTCCAGTCATAGCCACGCACATAAGACCCGCCGATCGAGCCGGTGCGCCAGCGATCATCGTGATCGCCGAGGAAATCATTGCCCCAGAAAACGCCGGCTCCCAAGCCATGGCGCCGCATCTGGGCCGGTTGCTGCTCCGCCACGGCGACGACGCCGACCGGAGCCTCCTCCAGCGTGCCGGCCTGAACCCATGTGGCCATGGATGACATGGCGGCGATCACAGCGGCGACTTTGCGCAACATCTCTTGTCCTCATCTCGATCTTACAGGGGGCAAGCTACGCGAAACACAGGCGAATTTCCAGCGAACGACCTTGCGCTGGCGCACGGCTCCCTGTGCAAAACTAAACAAGTCAGTTCACTTTTCAAGGCTTCGCTGTATCGACTTCCACCACCACCGACATGCCCGGCGCCAGCAGCGCCGCCGGTGCCTGATCCGCGTCGATCGAGATTCGAACCGGCAGCCGCTGTGCGATCTTGGTGAAGTTCCCGGTGGCATTGGTGCCCGACAGCAAGCTGAATTCCGAGGCCGTGGCCGGCGAGAAGGAGTCGACATGGCCGTGAAACACCTGGCCGCCCAGCGCATCGACGCTGAACTCGGCCGACTGACCGATCTGCATGCCCTGAATGCCGGTTTCCTTGAAGTTGGCGATCACCCAGTAATCGCGCCCGACATGCGACACCAGCGCGGTGCCGGCGGTGACATATTGCCCCACCCGGGCCGAGACCTGCCCCAGGCGGCCGTCCGAGGGCGCATGGATCACCGTGTTCTCAAGGTCGATCCGGGCCAGCGCCACCGTCGCTTCAGCGCTGTCGATCGCCGCCTTCTTCGCCAGGATCTGCACCCGTGCGCTGTTGATGCTCTCCTTCTGCACCTGCAGTTGCGCCTCGGCCTGACGCACGGCGGCCTTGGCCTGCTGCAGGGTCAGCTCGGACTGATCCAGACTGGATTGCGACTTGATCCCCCGCGCCATCAGCGCCTGGGCGCGATCCCAGCTCGTCTGCGCATTGTCGAGGGTCGACCGCGCCGCATCGAGCGAAGCCTCGCCCGACCGCTCAGACGCCTCGGCCGACCGCACGCTCTGCTCGGCCACCTCGAGCGCAGTCTTCGCGGTCTCCAGATTGGCCTCGGCCTGGGCCAGCTTCTGGCGATAGATGCGGTCGTCGATCCGGGCGATCACGTCGCCCTTCTTCACCTCCTGGAAGTCGACCGCGTCGACCTCGACCAGATAGCCGGCAAGCTGTGGCGCCAAGGTGGTGACCTTGCCGCGGACATAGGCGTTCTCGGTGGTCGGCATGGCCGAGGCGAAGGGCGGCAAATGCCAGGCGAACAGCAACAGGAGCACCCCGGCAAGTCCGATAATCCCGGCGATGGCGGTGGGAAGAGTGTGAGCTTTGGTCATGATTGGGTCTGGTTCTTGGTGTCAGAGGGAGAGGAGAGGCGCAGAGCGCGGGCAACCAGCGCGTCGCGAAACAGATGCAACAGCAGCAGCCCCGCCGCGACGACGGCGATCAGGAAGGTCAGGAAATAGGCATCGTTATAGGCCAGCACATAGGATTGACGCGAGGCTTCGGCGGCGATCTGCGACATCGCCTGCAGCTTGCGTTGCGCCAGATCGGGGGCATAGGGCGCAAGCGACACCATGCGGCTGGCGATCTCGGCGGAGACGGCGGGGCTGGTCGCCGTCAGCTCGGCGGCGAGTTGCTGGATATGAAAAGCCTGACGCAGGTTCACCACGGTCGAGAACAGGCCCGACCCGATCACCCCGCCCAGGCTCTGGGTCGAAACGAAGACGATCACGAAGGACAGGATGTAATTCGGCCCCTTCGCCAGCGCCGAGAGCAAGCCCGCCATCATCGCCGGCGGCATGAACAACATGCCCGCTACGCCGATCAGCGCCTGGCTGATCAGCATCTGCTCGGGCCGCGTGTCATAGGTGGCATGGGCATCCATGAAGGCCCCCGCCGCGATCAGCGCCAGGGCCACCAGATGCAGATAGGCCTCGCGCCCCGGGCGCATCCAGGCCAGGCAGGCCAGCGCCCCGACGAAGGTGGCGATCACGATCACCACGAACAGATCGGTCATCTGCGCGGGCCCCATTCCCAGGGTCTGCAGCATCTTCGGCGCGCCCGAGCTCTGCTCGGACAGGATAACCCGGAACAGGAACAGGGTTGCCATCAGGTGCAAAATCGCCGGCGAGGCCAGCCAGCGCACGTCCAGCATCGGCGCCGCGCGGCGCAGTTCGATCATCATCGCCAGCGCCAGGGCCGCAGTGGCTCCGGCCAGCACCCAGCCCAGCCAGGCGGCATCGGTCCACCAGCGGATCGGCCCGATCACGAAGGCGGTCGCCAGCCCGGCGAAGCCGAGCAGGATCAGCCCGAAGCTGACAACGTCCATCGCCTGAATCACCTTGGCATGCGGCACCGGCCGCAGCGGCAGACGGAAAATGGCGGCCAGCGACACCATTCCCAGCCCCAGAATGGTCAGGTGCACCCGTATAAGCCCGCCATCCCCGATCAGCACCGGAGAAACCACCCGCGCCAGCAGCGGCCCGGCCATCAGAAACGCCATCACCAGCGGCAGCCCCAGCACCATCTTGAAACGCGCCGACATCGGCTCGAGCACATAGAGGAATGCCAAGGTAGACAGCGGCGCCGAAGCGGCACCCGACAGGGCCTGAACCACGATGGCCGAGCGCCAATCATTGATCCAAAGCGCCGCGAAGGCGATCAGCGCATAGATGACGATGCTGACCTCGGCGAAGCGGCGCAGGCCAAACTGGGCGCGGATCTTGATCAGCATCAACGGCAAGGCCGAACGCGGCACGATATAGGCCACCATCAGCCAGCTCGCCTGGGTGGTGGTGATCCCCAGATCGCCGGCGATCTGCGGAATATTGTTCGAAACGAAGCCCTGCCCCAACCCCTGGGACAAGGCCACCAGCGCCCCTGCCCCGACATAGGGCAGCGCCTGGCGGATCGGCAGCGCCGCCGCCGCCTCGGGCTGGGCGGCGGCGGGCTGGGCAGCAGCGGGCTGGGCGGCGGCGCTCATTCGTCCCGCCCCAGCAGATTGGCGGCATTCTGCTCGATCCGCTGCAACACCGACAAGGTCACCGCCTGATCCTCGTCGCTGATCCCGGTCAGCAGACCGGCCCGTGCAGCCTGAATGAAGTGGACGACGCGAATCTGGCGGGCGGCGGGGGTCAGGAACAAGGCCCGTTTGCGGGCATCCCCGTCGATCGCCCGCCGTTCGATCAGCCCCGCGGCGCAAAGCGCATCGACCTGACGCTTCAACGTCGGCGCCTCGATCTCCAGCTCGGTGGCAAGCTCTGCCTGCGTCGCCCCATCCATCCGCACCAGGGTCGACAGCACCCGTGCCCGCGACATGGTCAACCCGACCTCGCGCGCGCTGGAATCATAATGCCGGCGCAACTCGCGCATCACCCGCAGCAGGGCATCGAGAACCTCGGAATCGACAGACATCAGCGCCTCAGATCATTAGCATACTAAGTTCTTAGCTCGCTAAACATGAATCCAGCATGTAATGCAAGATGAGATCGCTCACAGTGCCGTGAGCCGCGTCTCGGAACTTGCCCCGGCACAGAATCCGTGCAGATTTTTCCAGCGACCTCAGGGAGGAAGGACATGATCAGACCCGCGACCGCAGCGGACGAGGAGGCGATCCGCGCCTGTGCCATGGCGGCCTATCAACGCTATGTCGCGGCGATCGGGCGCAAACCGGCGCCAATGCTGGCCGATTTCGCCGCCCAGATTGCCGCCGGGGACATCGAGGTGGCCGAAGATGAGACCACGGGCACATTGCAGGGGTTCATCGTCTCTTTCCCGCGCGGCGATCACATGTTTCTGGAGAACGTCGCGGTCCACCCCGAGGCCGCCGGCCAGGGCATCGGCAAGGCGCTGATCGCCCGGTGCGAAAGCGAGGCGCGCAGGCGGGGGCTCGGCTCGGTCCAGCTCTATACCAATGTGAAGATGGTCGAGAATCTGTCGATCTACCCGCGCCTCGGCTATGTCGAAACCGGCCGGCGGCACGAGGATGGCTTCGACCGGGTCTATTTCGAAAAACCGCTGGGCTGATGGCCCCGAGGCCAGCGCGAGCCGGCTAATGCGCCGGCGCCTTGACCCCCTTGGGCGGCGGCTTCATCAGCAGCGCCATCACCGCGAGCCCGACGAACACCGCAGTCAGCAGCACGAAGACGTCGACAAAGGACATCACCGTCGCCTGTTCGGTCACCCGGCCGGCCATCTGCGCCAGCGCCGCCTTGCTGCCGTTCAGCCCCTGGGCGTCAAGGTTTGCCTCCATCAGAGCAAGCTGGCGCAACGCCTCGGGATTGGCCCAGTTCAGCGCCTCTCTCAACCGCTCGGCATGCAGCGCGCCGCGATCGGTCAGCACCGTGTTGATGATGGCCAACCCCACCGCGCCGCCCAGGTTGCGCGTCAGGTTGTAAAGGCCCGACGCCCCCTTCATCTTGGCCGGCGGCAGGGTGCCCAGCGCCAGGTTGTTGATCGGCACCATGCAGATCATCAGCGACATGCCCCGCAGGATCTGCGGCACCAGCAGTTCCTGGAAATCCCAGTCCGCCGTCATCCCGGTCAGCATCCAGGACGACAGGCCAAAGCAGAGAAAGCCGAAGATCAGCATCACCCGCAGGTCGATCCGCGACGCCAGAGCGCCGGCCAAGGGCGCGGTGAAGAACATCGCCAACCCGGAGACAAAGACCGTCTCGCCGATCATCAGGCTGTCATAGCCGCGGATCGAGGAGAGGTAGAGCGGATAGAGATAGGTCATCCCGTAAAGCCCGATCCCCATCACGAAGGAAAAGATCGACCCGACAGCGAAATTGGTATTGGCGAAGGCGCTGAAATCCACCACCGGATCGGTCCGGGTGAAGGCCCGCCAGAAGGTGGTGACACCGCCCACGACCATGACGACGAACAGGATCGCCACCGCCCGGTCGTCGAACCAGTCGTTCGAGGGGCCTTCCTCCAGCACGTATTCCATCGCCCCCAGGAAACAGGCCAGCGCCCCCAGCCCCAGCCAGTCGAAACGATCGAACAGCGACCAGTCGGGCTTGTCGAAATCGACCAGCGTCAGAACCCCAATCGTCACCAGAATGCCGGCGGGCACGTTGACCAGGAACAGCCAGTGCCAGGACATCGCATGAGACAGATAGCCCCCCACCGTCGGCCCCACCGTCGGCGCCAATGTCGCCACCAGGCCGATCATCGGCGAGACGACATTGCGCTTGGAGGGCGGAAAGACGGTAAAGGCCGCGGCGAAGACCGAAGGAATCATGCCGCCGCCAAGGAACCCTTGCAGCGCCCGCCACAGGATCATCTCGTTGATCGAACTGGAGGTGGCGCAGAGGAACGAGGCGGCGGTGAACCCCGCCGCCGAGGCCGCAAAGAGATAGCGGGTGGACATCATCCGGCCCAGCAGGCCCGACAACGGGATCATGATCACCTCGGCGATCAGATAGGCCGTCTGCACCCAGGAAATCTCGTCCGAAGACGCGCCCAGCCCGGCCTGGATCTCGGGCAGCGAGGCCGAGACGATCTGAATGTCCAGGATCGCCATGAACATGCCGAAGACCATGACCATGAAGGCCGCGACCCGGCGCGGGGTCACCTGCGGTTCATCGACCGGCACCGCGCTCATCACTCGGCATCCGCGAAAACGGCACCCTCCGGCGCAGTGCGCCGATCAACCTCGACCACCACCGACAGCCCGGCGCGCAGCCCCGGGGTCCCGGCCGGCAGTTCGATCCGCACCGGCACCCGCTGCACGATCTTGGTGAAATTGCCGGTGGCGTTATCTGCCGGCAGCAGCGAGAAGACCGCCCCGGTCGCCGGCGCGATCGAGATCACCTTGCCCTCGACGCTGTGACCGTCGAGCGCGTCGATGCTGACATGCGCGGTTTCCCCCGGAGCAATGCCCCTGAGCTGGGTTTCCTTGAAGTTCGCCTCGACATAAAGCCCATGATCGGGGACCACGGCGGCCAGGCGTTCGCCGGCGCTGACCAGCTCCCCCTCTTCGATGGCGATATTGGCGACGGTGCCATCGAAGGGCGCCCGCAGCACGGTCAGATCGAGATTGCGCTGCGCCTGATCGACATCGAGCTGCAGCTCGCGCCGGCTCGATTCCGTCTCGGCCCGCTGCGCCTTCAGCACCTCGACCTGCGCCTTGGCACCCTCGATCGCCGCCAGCGCCGAAATCCTGCTGGCCTGGGCGGTATCGAGCGCCTCGTTCGCGGCGTCGAGCGCGGCCTGCGACGACACCTGGCGCGCCGCCAGATCACGGGTGCGCTCGGCATTGGTGGTCGCGGTGCGCAGCGCCGCCTCGGCCGCGGTCAATTGCGCCCGGGCCTGCAGGACCGAGGTTTGGGCCGCCGCGATCTGCGCGTCGATCCGCGCCAGGGTGCGATCCAGCGTCGGCAACTTGGCCTGCGCCTGTTCCAGCGAGATCCGGTAATCGCCATCGTCGATCCGCACCAACACATCGCCCTTCTTGACATGCTGGTTGGCCTTGGCCGGAATCGCCTCGACATAGCCGGTCAGCTTCGACGAGACCAACGACAGATCAGCCTGAACATAGGCATCATCGGTGTCGATCATGAAGCGGCCTTCGGTCCACCACTTGTGGCCCTCGTAGACGCCGGCCAGAAGGGCGATCAGCGCCACCCCCAGCAGCACGCGCTTTTTCTTTCCGCCCGCCTTGCCGCCCCCCGTGCCGGGACCATCCATCGCAGGCACCTCCGGCGGCACCGGGCGGGTTTCCTCGGCGGGATTGTCGATGCGGTCGTGGCGGGACATGGTGGACCTTCGTTGATCAGGATTGCGCGAATACAAATCGAACCAATTGGTTCGAAAACAGATAGGCAGCCACTGACGCGAAGACAAGCCTTTATCGAACCGATCGGTTCGAATATATCACGGGCATGTCAAACGCCCCCTTGTCCCAGGACAGCACCCTTTCCATCGCGCCGCCCGCGGCCGAAGAGGACTGCTGCACGCTGCACCGGCGGCGCCACGCGGCGGGCGAAGATCCGAGAAAACGCGATCAGATCATCGCCGGCGCCTGGCGCGTCTTCATGGAACAGGGCTTTGACGCGGCCTCGATGAACAGCATCTGCAAGGCGGCCGGCGTCTCGAAAGGCACGCTCTACGTCTATTTCCAGGACAAGGAAGAGCTGTTCATCGAAACCATCCGGGAAAAGCGGTTGGCCCTGTTCCAGGAGCTGCGCGAAAAACTGCGCGGGCCCGGCACCCCGGCGGAACAGCTATCGGCCTATGGCGTCGGCGTGGCGAAGCTCCTGACCTCGGAAGAGGCGATCCGTGCCCAGCGGATGGTGATCGGCATGGTCGAACGGATGCCGGAACTGGGGCTGCGGTTCTATGAATTCGGCGCGCGCCGGTTTCTCGGCGATCTCTGCGCCTGGTTCGAAGCCGAAGCTCAGGCCGGCCGCCTGAAGGTCAATGATCCTCTGCTGGCCGCGCAGCAGTTCATCGAACTCTCCTCGGTCGGCTTCTGGCGCAAGCGGCTGTTCGGCCAGCAGCCCAAGCCCCCCAGCCCCGAAGAAATCAGGCGCTGCGTGCAGGAGGCGGTGCGCGTCTTCATGGCTGCCTACGGCTGCTGACGACGCGACCGGCCCGGCCTTGCTTAGGCTGATCCTAAGCAAGGCTGAAGAAGGAAATTCTTTGCCCAAAGGCGCCGCTGCGCCACGCTGCCCGATATCGACTCGAACGCCGGGGGCCAGGAATGTCAGTTGAAAAAGTCGAGGCGCTGATCGTCGGTGGCGGCCAGGCGGGTCTGGCGATGAGCCGCCATCTGGGCGCGGCGGGCGTATCGCATCTGGTGCTGGAGCGTGACCGCATCGCCGAACGCTGGCGCAGCGCGCGCTGGGAGTCGCTGGTCGCCAACGGCCCGGCCTGGCACGACCGCTTTCCCGATCTGGAGTTCTCCGACACGTCCCCCGACGGCTTTCCCGGCAAGGAAGAGGTCGCCGCCTATTTCGAAACCTATGCCGAAAAATACGACGCGCCGATCCGCTGCGGGGTCGAGGTGACCGAGGTGACCCGCAATATCGGACGCCCCGGGTTCCACGCCCTGACCGGCGCGGGAGAGGAGATCGAGGCCGATTATGTGATCGCCGCCACCGGTGCCTTCCAGACGCCGCTGATCCCGCCCTTGGTGCCGGAAGCCACCGGGCTGACCCAGATCCATTCCGCCGCCTATCGCGCCCCCGGCCAATTGCCCGAAGGGGCGGTGCTGGTGGTCGGCGCCGGCTCCTCTGGCGCGCAGATCGCGACAGAGCTGCTGGAGGCCGGGCGCAAGGTCTATCTCTCGGTCGGGCCGCACGACCGACCTCCGCGCCGCTATCGGGGGCGGGATTTCGTCTGGTGGCTCGGCGTGCTGAACAAATGGGACATGGAGGCCACCCCGGGCGTCGAACATACCACCATCGCGGTGTCCGGCGCGGCGGGCGGCCATACGGTCGATTTCCGCAAACTGGCTTCGCGCGGCATGGTCCTGCTGGGCCGAACCGAAGGATTTGACGCCGGCATGATGCGCTTTGCCCCCGATCTGGCCGCGAATATCGCCGGCGGGGACGAGAATTACCTGTCTCTCCTGCGCGAGGCCGACGCCTATGTCGCGGCCAACGGGCTCGACCTGCCGGAGGAGCCCGAGGCGCACCTGATCGGCCCCGATCCCGATTGCCTTACCCAGCCCATCCTGTCGCTCGACCTGGCCAAGGCGGGGATCACCATGATCATTTGGGCCACCGGCTTCGGCGTCGATTACAGCTGGCTTCAGGTCGACAGTTTCGACGCCAATGGCCACCCCCTCCACATCCGTGGCGTCTCGGCCGAACCGGGGGTCTATTTCCTCGGCCTGCCGTGGCAGACCCGGCGCGGCTCCTCCTTCATCTGGGGGGTCTGGTTCGATGCCAAATATCTGGCCGATCACATCTGCAAACAGCGCGCCTATCTGGCCTATCGCCCCGACAGCGCCCCCGCCTGACCCCTGCCCCTTGAGCCGACCCGCCCCCGGGGTCAGGCTTGCCCACAAGCCGCCCCACCCAACTTTCGGAGAATCCGATGGCCCATACCCGCATCCGCCCCTTCAACACCCGCGACACCTATCCCGAACAAAAGCTCGACAACGATCTCTGCCATGCGGTGGTGGCGCGCGGCACGATGGTCTTCCTCCGCGGCCAGTGTCCGCAGGATCTGGACACCTTCGCGGATATCGGCAGCTTCGATCCGGTCGAACAAACCCATAAGGTGATGCAGAACATCCAGCAGCTGCTCGAAGAGGCCGGCGGCAAGATGGAACACCTGTGCAAGGTCGTGGTCTATCTGACCGACGTGCGCCACCGCGAGGCGGTCTATCGGACCATGGGGGACTATATCAAAGGCGTACACCCGGTTTCGACCGGTGTGGTGGTGACCTGCCTTGCCCGCCCGTCCTGGCTGGTCGAGATCGACGCCACCGCCGTGATCCCGGACTGAGGCGGCGCGATGACCTTTTCCATCGTGGCGCGCTGCGCCGAAACCGGGCGCTTCGGCATGGCGATCGCCTCCTCCTCTCCGGCGGTGGCGGCGCGCTGCGCTTTTGCTCATGCCGGCGTTGGCGCGGTGGCCAGCCAGAACGTCACCAATCCGGCGCTGGGGCCGCTGACGCTGAGCCGGCTGCAGGCCGGGGACGATGCCGCCGCCGCCGTCGCCGCCGCCATCGCCACCGACCCTTTCGCCGCCTATCGTCAGGTGCTGGCAATCGACGCCAAAGGCCGGACCGCGATCCACTCCGGCGCGCAGGCCCTGGGGATATGGACCCAGGCGCAGGGGCGCGATTGTGCCGCCGGCGGCAACCTGCTGGCCAATGACGGGGTGCCGGCGGCCATGATCGCGGCCTTCGAAACCACAACAGGCGCTATCGGCGACCGGCTGATCGCCGCGATGCAGGCGGGCCTCACCCAGGGGGGAGAGGCCGGCCCGGTCCATTCCGCCGGCCTTCTGATCGTCGACGAACAGCCCTGGCCCTGGGCCGAGTTGCGGATCGACTGGCTTGACGATACCTGCCCGATCGCCGCCCTCGCCCGCGCCTGGGAGGTCTACAAACCCCAGGCCGATGATTACGTCACCCGCGCCCTCGCCCCCGCCGCCGCGCCCTCCTACGGCGTGCCGGGCGACGAATGACCCCAGCCCGAGAGCCGAAGATGCCGACCCCGCCCGCCTATGACATCCTGTTTCAACCGGCCAAGATCGGGCCGCTCACCGCGAAGAACCGCTTCTACCAGGTGCCCCATTGCAATGGCGGCGGCTATCGCGACCCCTCTGCCGCGGCCGCGATGCGCGGGATCAAGGCCGAGGGCGGCTGGGGCGTGATCTTCACCGAGCAGACCGAGATGCACCACACCTCGGAAATCACCCCGTTCATCGAGCTGCGGCTGTGGGACGATGCCGATATTCCGGCGCTCAATCGCATGTCGGAGGCGATGAAGACGCGCGGCGCGCTGGCGGGCATCCAGCTTGCCTATTCCGGCATCAACGGCCCGAACCTTTATACCAAGGAAGTGCCGCTGGCCCCTTCGGCACTGCCCATTCGCACCTTCACCAATGACCCGGTGCAGGCGCGGGCGATGGACAAGACCGACATCAGGAACCTGCGCCGCTGGTTCGTGAATGCGGCGAAGCGCTCGAAGCTGGCCGGGTTCGATCTGATCTGCCTCTACGGCGCCCATGGCTTCGGCATCTTCCAGCATTTCCTCAGCCGCGCGACGAACCAGCGCTCGGACGAATACGGCGGCTCGCTCGAGAACCGGGCGCGGTTCGTCAACGAGGTGATCGCCGACATGCGCGATGCGGTCGGCGACACCATGGGCCTGACGCTGCGGGTGAGCCTTGACGAGCATATCGGCGCGCTTGGCTTCTCGAACGCCGAGCTGCGCGAGTTCATCGAGATGAACGCCGATCTGCCCGACCTGTGGGATCTGGCGCAGGGGACGTGGGAAGATTGCTCGGGCCCGAGCCGCTTCAAGGACGAGGCGGCGCAGGAGGTGCTGGTGACCGGCATTCGCGATCTCACCACGAAGCCCGTCGTCGGCGTCGGCCGCTTCACCTCGCCCGATGTGATGGCGCGGCTGGTGCGGCAGGGCGTGCTCGATTTCATCGGCTGCGCCCGCCCCTCGATCGCCGATCCCTTCCTGCCGAAGAAGATCGAGGAGGGCCGGATCGAGGACATCCGCGAATGCATCGGCTGCAACATCTGCATCACCGGCGACATGACGATGTCGATCAGCCGCTGCACGCAGAACCCGACCTTCATGGAAGAGTGGCGCAAGGGCTGGCATCCGGAGAAGATGAACCCGAAGGGCGAAAGCACGAACGTGCTGATCGTCGGCGCGGGGCCGGCGGGGCTCGAGGCCGCGCGCGCGCTCTCCTTGCGCGGCTATGACGTGGCCTTGGCCGAAGCCGGCACCGAGCTTGGCGGCCGCGTCGCGCGCGAGCGCAAGCTGCCGGGGCTGAGCGCCTGGGGCCGGGTCGCCGATTACCGCGCCTATCAGCTTGGGCAGCGCCCGAACGTCGAAACCTATTTCGACAGTCGCCTCAGCGCGCAGGAGATCCTTGATTTCGGCTTCGAGAATGTCTGCATCGCGACCGGGGCGCATTGGCGCGCCGATGGCGTCGCGCGTCAGCATGTCGAGCCGATGCCGGCCGATCCGGCGATGCCGGTCTTCACCCCCGACGACATCATGGCGGGCCGCCTGCCCAAGGGCGAAGTCGTCGTGTTCGACGATGACCATTATTACATGGGGGGCGTGATGGCCGAACTGCTGGCCAAGGCCGGCTGCACCGTCACCCTCGTCACCCCCTCGGCCTATGTTTCGGACTGGACGCTGAACACGCTCGAACAGGGGGCGATCCATCGCCGGCTGGTCGAGAACGGCGTGACGATCACCCTCAACACCGGCATCGCGGCACTGCATGCCGGGGGCGTCGAGACCGAATGCGTCTACACCGGCGCCACCGCGCGGCTCGGCTGCGATGCGGTCGTCATGGTCGCCTCGCGGGTCTCGGACGATGCGCTTTACCACGATCTGATGGCGCGGCAGGGCGACTGGGCCGATGCGGGCATCCGCTCGGTCAAGGTGATCGGCGACGCCTGTGCGCCCGGTCCGATCGCCTGGGCGACCTATGCCGGGCATCGCTATGCGCGCGAGCTCGATCAGCCCGATATCGGTGACGCGCTGCCGTTCCGCCGTGAGGTCACGGCGCTGGCCGAATGAGAGGAGCCCCCATGCCGCAGACCATCGACATCCTGAATGCCCGCGACCTGCTGACCGGCCGACCGATGGCGCTGCGGCTGCGCGACGGGCAAATCGAATACGCCGGCGATCCCACCGACTGGCCCGCGCCCAAGGGCCAACGGATCGACGCCGCCGGCGGCTGGCTGAGCGCGGGGTTCTGCGACAGTCACCTGCACCTGTTCTGGGGTGGGGTAACGCTCAATCAGCTCAACCTTCTGGACGTGCACGACCGCGACAGCGCCGCCCGGGCGATCACCGCCTTCGCCGCCACCCGTCCCGAGGGAGAGGTGATCTGCGCCTATTCGGCCAATTACGACCTGCTCGGCCCCGGCACCCGGCCGGATCGGCGGGCGCTCGACACCCTGCTGCCCGACCGACCGCTGCTGATCAGGGCGGTGGATGGGCACGCGGCCTGGGCCAATACGGTCGCGTTGCGGCTGGCCGGGCTGATGGATCATGTGCCGGCGCTGCGCGGCGCCGAGGTGGTTCTGGACGCGGACGGGCGGCCCAATGGCGAGCTGCGCGAGGGCGCCGCGATCGAACCGGTGACCCGCCTGACCGCCAACGCCGGGCGCGAGCTTTTGGGCATAGGCGGGGTGGAACCCGAAACACCGCCCGACCCCGACCAGCGGGCCCGCGACAAGGCGACACTCGCCACCGCGATGGCCACCTGCGCCGCCTTCGGGATCACCACGGCGGTCAACATGGACGGCAACCTCTATCAGGCCGATCTGCTGACCGAGATGGCGCAGGCGGGAGAGCTGCCGATCCGCGTGGTGTTGCCGATGACCCTGGCCCCCGATCACGACGATGCCCGCATCGACAGGCTGATCGCGGCGGCCGGGCGCGCCCCCGTCGGCAAGCTCAGCTTCGGGTGGATCAAGATGTTCATGGACGGTGTCTTCGACACCTGGACCGCCTTTCGCACCGACGACTACCCGGGCCGCCCCGGGGTCCGCAGCGCGCCGCTTTTTGCACCCCCACGGTTCGCCGAAATCTGCCGCAAGGCCGATGCCGCCGGCCTGCAGATCGAGGTGCATTGCGTCGGCGACGGCGCGGTGCGCGCCACGCTCGACGGCTATGCCGCCGCCCGCGCCGCCAACGGACCGCGCGACGCGCGCCACCGGATCGAACATATCGACATGCTCCACCCCGACGATCTGGCCCGGATCAAGGCGCTTGGCGTGGTGGCCTCGATGCAGCCGGTGCACCCCCCGGGGTCGAGCGGTCTGCCGCTGGAGCCCACGATCTCGATCATGGGGCGGCACCGCTGGGCCGATACCTTTCCCTGGGCGGCGCTGGCGGCGGCCGGGGTGCCGTTGGCCTTCGGCACCGACTGGCCGACCGCGCCACTGTCACCGCTCAACGCGATCCATGCGGCCTTGTCTCGCCAACCCTGGGCGGCGGAAATGCCCGACCAGCGGCTGCCCTTCGCCGAGGTGATCGCCGCCTATACCCGTGGCGGCGCCTATCCTCTGTTCGAGGAGACGAGGCGCGGAACCCTCGCCCCTGGGCAGGCGGCGGATGTGATCCTGCTGGAGGGCGATCCCCAGGCCCTTGCCACCGCCCCCGAGGCCTGCCGCGTGGTGCTGACCCTCTGCGACGGGGTGATCCTCCATACCGAGTTGCCGCAATGCTGACCGCTGTCGAAGCTCTCCTGTCCCGCCTGATCGGCTTTGCCACCACACCGGACCGTTCGAACCGCGACCTGATCGACTGGGTGGAGGAGTTCCTGACCGGCGCCGGCTTTGCCGTCACCCGCATCGCCGCGCGGGGGGAGGACAAGGCCGGGCTGCTGGCCCGTTTCGGCGAAGGGACGGGCGGCACGCTGTTGTCGGCCCACAGCGACGTGGTGCCCGTGACGGGCCAGAGCTGGAGCAGCGATCCCTTCACCCTCACCCGACGGGGCGACCGGCTGCAGGGGCGCGGCGCCACCGATATGAAGGGGTTTCTCGCCTGCGTGCTGGCCCTGGCCGCGACCCTGCGCGAGACGCCGCCCACGACCCCGGTGATGATCGCGCTGAGCTGGGACGAGGAGATCGGCTGTCGCGGCATCCCGCAAATGATCGACCATGTGATCCCGGTGCTTGGCCGGCCAGCGCTCTGCCTCGTCGGCGAACCGACGGGAATGCGCCCAGCCATCGGCCACAAGGGCAAGGCCAGCTATCACGCGATCTGCCGGGGCGAGGCCGGGCATTCGTCGCTGGCGCCTCGCTTCGCCAATGCGCTGCATCTGGCCGCCGATCTGATCGCGGCGCTGCGCGCCGAACAGGCCCGGCTGATCGCCGAAGGGGCGCAGGATGCGGATGATGACATCCCCTGCTCCACCGTGCACGCGGGCAAGATGCAAGGCGGCGTGGCGCTGAACATCGTGCCGGACCGCGCCGAGGTGGAGTTCGAAATCCGCCATCTCGCCGCCGAGACACCCGGCGATATCCTCGCTCGCATCAAGGCCCGCCTGCCGCAGGGCATCGACATCGCCCCGACCGGCGCCTATCCGGGCCTGTCGAGCGATCCCAGGGATCCGGCGCTGGCCCGGCTGATCGCCCTCTTGCCCGACCCGACGCCCATCAAGGTCTCCTATGGGACGGAGGCCGGCTATTTCGCCGGCCTCGGCATCCCCACGCTGGTCTGCGGCCCGGGAGAGATGGAGCGTGACGGCCACCAGCCCGACGAATCCATCGCGCTGGATCAGCTCGCCCTCTGCGCCCGGGTGCTCGACCGGCTGGTGCGCGCCTAACCCGCCGCCCGGGCCAGATCGCGGGCGATCACCATGCGCTGCACATCGCTGGTGCCCTCGTAGATCTGGCAGACCCGCACATCGCGATAGATCCGCTCGACCGGGAAGTCGCGGGTATAGCCATAGCCGCCGAAGGTCTGGATCGCCGCCGAACAGACCTTTTCCGCCATCTCCGAGGCGAAGAGCTTGGCCATCGACGCCGCCTGCAAGGCGGGCAGGCCGGCGTCGCGCAGGCTGGCGGCATGCAGCACCATATGCCGCGCCGCCTCGATCTGGGTGGCCATGTCGGCCAGGCGGAAGGCGACGGCCTGATGGCCGATCAGCTTTTGCCCCATCGATTCCCGCTCCATCGCGTAGTCCCGCGCCGCCTCGAAGGCCGCGCGCGCCATGCCGACGGATTGCGAGGCGATGCCGATCCGCCCACCTTCGAGGTTCGACAGCGCGATGCGATATCCCTCGCCCTCGGCGCCCAGCAGGTTCTCGGCCGGCAGCTCCATGTCGTCGAAGGCGATCTGGGCGGTGTCCGACAGGTTCTGGCCCAGCTTCTCCTCGATCGAGGCGACACGGTAGCCCGGCGTATCGGTCGGCACGATAAAGGCGGAAATCCCCTTCTTGCCGGCATCGGGATCGGTGACCGCGAAGACGATGGCGGTGTCTGCGTTCTGACCCGAGGTGATGAACTGCTTGACCCCGTTCAGCACCCAGCCGGTATTGGTCCGCCGCGCCCGCGTCTTCAGCGCCGAGGCGTCCGAGCCGGCATGCGGTTCGGTCAGGCAGAAGGCGCCCAGCGCCTCGCCGCGCGCCATCGGGCGCAGGTATTCCTCTTTCTGCGCCTCGTTGCCATAGCGCAGGATCGGCACGCAACCGACCGAGTTGTGCACCGACATGATGGTCGAGACCGCGCCATTGCCGGCCGCGATCTCCTCCAGCGCCAGGGCATAGGAGACGTGATCGGACATCGCGCCATCCCATTCCTCCGGCACCAGCATGCCCATCAGGCCCAGCGCCCCCATCTCGGCGATCTCCTCGGCCGGGAAATGATGGGTCTTGTCCCAGTCCGCCGAATTCGGCGCCAGTTTCTCCACTGCGAACCGGCGCGCCATATCGCGCACCATCTGCTGGTCTTCGTTCAACAGCATGCCTGCCCTCCTCGCATATCGCCTCGGCCGCCGGGGCGGCCGCTCCTCCGGTAATGGCGGGCAGTCCCTGCCGCCCAAGCCATCCCGCGCCGGTCGGAGCCTAGCGGGGATCGTCCCGACTGAACAGCCGGTCGGTGCAAGACGTAACGGCCAGCCGGCGCCGCCGCCCCGGACGGTGAGGCGATGCGTCGAGCACATCTGCTCCGCCCGCGCCCAAAGCCCGGGGGCTTGAGCTCCCCTCAAAACAAATGTAACGAACAGTCCAAAATGTAATCTTCGTTACAAGCAGGCGCCTCGACCGTGAAAAAGCTGATCTCCCCCACCCTCCCCCGACCGAGTTTGAAGATGATCCTCGGGGCGGGAGCCGGCGGCTTTCTCGCCGTCGCCTGTCTCGCCCTGCTGAGCGAACACGCCTCCCTCGCCTTGCTGATGGCTCCCTTCGGGGCGAGCTGCGTTCTTCTCTTCGCCGCCCCGCAGGCGCCGCTGTCGCAACCGATCAACGTCATTGGCGGGCATGTCCTGACAAGCCTGATCGGCCTTCTGCTGCGGACGCAGCTTCCGAACACATGGTGGGCCCTGGCGCTGGCGGTCGGCCTGGCGATCGCCGCCATGGTGGCGCTGCGTGTGACCCATCCGCCGGCGGGGGCCGACCCGCTGGTGATCTTCGCCGCGCATCCCGGCTTCGACTTCCTGCTGTTCCCGGTGCTCTCCGGCACGGTGCTGCTGGTGATCATCGCCATCGCCTTCCACCGGCTGAGCGGCACCTGCTATCCGATGGAGCGGGGATAATGGTGCGCCAAATCTTCGAACGGGAGGACCTGATCCCGAAGCTCGCCGAAATCTTCCGCCAGCACGGATACGAGGGGGCGAGCATCGGGTTGATCGTCGCCGAAACCGGCGCCGGGCGCAGCAGCCTCTATCACTTCTTCCCCGGCGGCAAGGAGGAGATGGCGGCGGCGGTGCTGGACAATGTCGCGCTCTGGTTCGAGACACATATCTTTTCCCCCCTCGACACCCAGCCCGAGGCCGAGGCGATCCCGACGATGATCCGGGCGGTGACGGAGTATTTCCGCTCGGGGCAAAGGATCTGCCTGGTCGGCGCCTTCGCGCTGGATCGCACCCGCGATCTCTTTGCCGAGCGCATCGCGCAATACTTCGACCGCTGGCTGGCCAGCCTGTCGGGCTGCCTGAGGCGCGCGGGCCTGCCGGAAGACGCGGCCTTTGCCAGGGCGGCGCAGATCATCGCGGCGATACAGGGGGCGATCGTGTTGACACGGGCCACCGCCAGGGATTGCCTGTTCCACGAGATCGTCGCGCAGATCGCGGCCCCCTCGCCCCAGCTCAGCCAAGCCGATGCAAAGGACAGCCCATCATGACCCATCTGCGGGAGTTCTATCCCGAAATCGAGCCCTACGAGACCGGCTTCATGGAGGTGGGGGACGGCCACAGCGTCTATTACGAACGCGTCGGCACGCCCGGCGCGCGACCGGCGGTATTCCTGCACGGCGGGCCGGGCGGCGGCATCAACCCCGACTATCGCCGGTTCTTCGACCCCGCGCGCTATGATCTGCTGCTGTTCGATCAGCGCGGTTGCGGCCGTTCGACCCCACATGCCGGGCTCGAGGCGAACACCACCTGGCATCTGGTCGAGGATATCGAGAGGCTGCGCAGGCTGGTCGGCTGCGACAGCTGGCTGGTGTTCGGCGGTTCCTGGGGCTCGACGCTGGCGCTGGCCTATGCGCAGACCCACCCCGAACGGGTCAGCGCCCTGATCCTGCGCGGCGTCTATACCGTCACCCAGGCCGAGATCGACTGGTATTACCGCTTTGGCGTCTCGCAGATGTTCCCCGACGCCTGGGACCGCTTTCTCGCCCCCATCCCCGAAGCCGAACGCGACGATCTGATCGCGGCCTATCGCAGACGCCTGACCGCCGCGGAGGAGGCCGTCCGGCTGGAGGCAGCCCAGGCCTGGGCGATCTGGGAGGGCACCACGATCACCCTGCTGCCGCGCCCTGAGGTCGAGCGCACCTATGGCGACGCCCATTTCGCCCTGGCCTTCGCGCGGCTTGAGAACCACTATTTCCTGCATGGCTGCTGGCTGGAGCCCGGGCAATTGCTGCGCGACGCAGGCAAGCTGCGCGGCATCCCCGGCGAGATCATCCATGGCCGCTATGACATGCCCTGCCCGGTCAAGACGGCCTATGACCTGCATCAGGCCTGGCCGGAGGCGAGGCTCCATATCGTCGAGGGCGCCGGCCATGCCGCCACCGAGCCCGGCATCCGCGACCGGCTGATCCGCGCGACCGACAGGTTTGCCGGCTGACCGATGTACCGGCTTTAGCCTGAGACCCCGGCCCGCGCCCAGGCCTCCGGGCAGGCGGCGGACAGTGCGGCAAGCTTTTCCGCCTGCCAGCTGAGATAGGCCCGCCCGAGCCCTTCGGAAATCCAGCAGTCGCCGCGATTGCCCGGGCGCGCCCAGCCCATCGCGCCAAGCGTGCGGGCCTTGCCGAACATCCGCGCCACATGGGCGACCGAAACCTGATAGCGTTGCGCCACTTGCGCGGCGGCGACTTGGCCAACCCAGATCCGCCCTTCGGCATCGGCGGACCGCTGCCGGGCGGACAACACCAGATCATGCAGGACACTGCTGCCCGAGGCGCTGTTGGTGAACAGCCTGACCTCTGCCGGCGGATCGTACCAGGCCGGCGACAGGCAAATCCGGCGGGCGAAGCACGGCTGCAGATAGGCCAGCATCCCGGGCCGGCGCCGCAGCGCGCCGCTGCGACTGCCGCCGTCGATGGTATCGAGCGCGCGCAGATGGGTGTCGATATAGGTCAGCATCAGCCGCTCGCTCTTGCGCGACACCTGGGGCGCGCGCTGGCGCTGCACCGCGCGCGGGGGGTGATCGGTCAGCTGCACCCGGGTCATCTCGTTCAGAAAGGCGCGAACGGTGTTGCGGCTGGCGATCCCGGTGACGGCGATCGCCGCGGTCAGGGTCTTCGGCGACAGCGGCGGACGGGTCTCGTCGCATTGGCGTTCGAAATGCAGCGCGATTGCCATCTGGATCAGGATCCAGTGGCGGATGTCGGCCAGATAATGCACCTCGGCCGGCAGTGTGGCGTGCACGCTTAGAAGATCCTCGACCTCCCGCGACAGCCCGTCCCAGAATCGGGGCATCGCGACCAGTACCTCGGCGATATGAACGGGGCCGGGCGATATTATTTCTGACAAGGCTATGCTTCTGTCCTGACTGTCTTTTCCTCCTCCCCCTAGCAGGTTTCCCAGCGGGTTCCACAGCCGTTGCGCCGCCGGGCTTTCAGCCGCTATCCCCCAATGCCATGCGGCACGGCACGATGGGCCTGACCGGCGTCGCGACCATTGATGATCCATCAAAGCGCGCCAGCCGCCCAGACCGCCGGGGCAGAGCGACCGGCCAGCGCCACGCGGTCACATGCCGCCGCGCAGATGCGAGGCGGTACGGCGGAACTGTCGCGCCTGATCTTTCACCCAGAGGGCAAACTGATGCGCGGCGGGAATTTCGCTGCCTTGTTCCGGCCGCACCAGCCAATAGCTGTCCGCCGTGACCACCGGCCCGCCGAACGGCAGGACCAGCGCGCCACTCGCCAGTTCGGCCTCGACATAGGGCAGCGGCACCACCGCCAGGCCAAGCCCATTCTTCGCCGCCGAGATCAGCAATTCGCTGTGCGGAAAGCGTGGTCCGCGGATCGCACCGCAATGGCGCAACCCGGCCCCGCGCAACCAGGTCAGCCACAGATCGGGCCGGCTGGCGTTCTGCAAGGTCGGCAACTGGTCGAAATCCAGCGCCTCGCCGGGATGGCGCGGGGCGACGACACCGGGGGCCGCAACCACCGCCAGCTCCTCGCGGAACAGCTCGTGCGAGCGGCTGGCGGTCCACGACCCACGCCCGCGCAGGATCGCCAGGTCGATCCGCGTCTGGGTGAAGTCGATGTCCTTGGTGGTGGTGACCAGCTCGATCACCACATCCGACCGCCCACCGAGATAATCCCGCAACCGCGGCGTCAACCAGCGCGAGATCAGTGTCGGATGGGCGCAGACCACCAGCGCCTCCTCCAGCGTCTGGCCACGCACGCAATTGACCGAGGCCTGCTCGATCTGGTTCAGCCCGCTGGTCACCTCCTCAAGATAGGTCTTGGCCGTCTCGGTCAGCACCAGGCGCGATCCCACCCGTTCGAACAGCCGCACCCCCAGCAAGGTCTCGAGATTGCTGATCTGCCGGCTCACCCCGCTCTGGGTGATCGACAGATCCTCTGCCGCCTTGGTGAAGCTCATGTGCCGCGCCGCGGATTCGAACGCCAGAAGCGCCGTATGGGAGGGCAGGAACCGCCGCATCTCAGGGATCTCTCTTCATGACCAAAAGTCATCCTTGTCTGACCTTTTCGGCAGTTCTCGAACGAAAGCAACTCTGGCACACCTGAAAAGGTGACGGCGATCTGGCGTTGTCGAAGAAATATGCAAAGATTTACGGCAATGCCTGCGCACCATACCCTGTCCGGGGATGAGCTGAGGTCATGCCGAAACTGACAGAACCGAGGATACCATGGCACAGGGCTCAGGCCAGCATATCGTTGTGATCGGCGGCGGCATCGTCGGCATCGCCACGGCCGAGGCGCTGATCCGTGACGGCAACCGCGTCACCGTGATCGAGCCCGGCGCCTTCGGCGGCGACCAGGCGGCCAGCTATGGCAATGGCGCCTTCATCAGCCCGGCCTCGGTGATCCCGATGTCAGCCCCGGGGCTCTGGGCGCAGGTGCCCCGCTATCTGCTCGACCGCAGCGGCCCCTTGACCATCCGCTGGCCCTATCTGCCGCGCCTGCTGCCCTGGCTGATCCGCTTCCTGCTGGCCGGCTGGACCGAGGCGCGGGTGACCCGCACCGCCCGGGCCTTGGCCAGCCTGCTGGATCAGGCACCGGCGCGGCATGGCGATCTGGCCGCCCGCGCCGGCGTCGCCGGGATGATCCGTGCCGAGGGGCTGCTGTACCTCTATACCGACCGCGCCGCCTTTGAGGCCGACGGGCTGTCCTGGCGGCTGCGCGCGCTCTGCGGGGTGCAGACCCGGCAGGTCGAAGGCGCCGAACTGGCCCGGCTGGCCCCTGGCCTGGCCGACCGCTACACCCTGGGCATCCTGTTGCCCGAGGGGCGCCATTGCACCGATCCCGGCGGCTATGTCGCCGCCATCGCCCACCATTGCGCGGCCCAGGGCATGACCCACGCCAAGGCCCGCGCCACCGGCTTGACGATCGCCGACGGGCGGCTGCGTGCGGTCGAGACCGATCAGGGCGCGATCCGCTGCGACCGCGCGGTGATCGCCGCCGGCATCGGATCGCGCTCGCTGGCACGGCGCAGCGGCGACCCGATCCCCTTGGAGGCGGAGCGCGGCTATCATGTGGAGCTGCCCGAGGCCGCGCTCGATCTGACCATCCCGGTGATGCCGCAGGATCTGAAGGTCGCCATCGTGCGCACCGCCGGCGGGCTCAGGGTCGCGGGCCAGGTCGAATTCGCCTCGGCGAGCGCCGCCCCCGACTGGCGTCGCGCCGATATCCTGCGCGACAAGCTGATCGCCTGTTTCCCCGGCCTTGGCCGCGACGGGCAGGCCGGCCCGGTCAAGCGCTGGCAGGGCAACCGCCCTTCCACCCCGGATGGGCTGCCGGTGATCGGCGCCGCCCGCTCCTGCCCGGATGTCCTCTATGCCTTCGGCCACGGCCATATCGGGCTGAACTCCGCCCCGATGACCGGGCAGCTGATTGCCGATCTCGTTGCCGGCCGACCGCCCGCCATCGACATCGCCCCCTTCTCTCCGGCCCGCTTCGGCTGAGCCGCCTCGCCTTTCGCCTTGTTCCGGCTGCGCCGCGGCCCGATGCTCTTTACCTTTCTGACGGAGACCCGAGATGACGGACCACCCCCCGCTCACCCCCCTTCTGCCCGGCCGCCAGGAGTTGACCATCTGCTTTGCCCACGCCGCCTATGACTTCAAGCCGAGCTTCGATGCCGCCCCCCATGGCATCATCAACACGATGCAGGTCGGCACTCATGCCGATCTCGAAGCCGCCCTGCCCGAGGCCGATGTGCTCGTCATCTCCGGCCTGTGGAAGAACGACCTGCTGAACCACGCCCCCCGGCTGAAGTACCTGCAATCGATCAGCGCCGGCATCAACCAATACGATCTCGACGCCTTCCGCGCTCGCGGCATCCGGCTGGCCTCGGGCCAGGGGGTGAACAAGAACGCGGTGTCGGAACATGCCATCGGGCTGATGTTGTCGCTGACCCGCCAGTTGGCACTGGCCCGCGACAACCAGAACGCCCGGATATGGCGGCGCGAACAGAGCAACCCGATGCAGCGCGAGGACGAGCTGCCAGGCAAGACCATGGTGATCGTCGGCACCGGCGGCATCGGCGACCGTATCGCCAGGCTTGCCAAGGCCTTCGACATGAAGGTGATCGGCCTGCGCCGCGATCCGGCCAAAGGTTCCGGTGCCGCCGACGAGATCCATTCGTTCAAGGCACTGAAGACGCTGCTGCCCCAAGCTGACGTGCTGGTGCTGAGCTGCCCGCTGACCGAAGAGACCCGCCACATCATCGACGCTGAAGCACTGGGTCGGCTGAAACCCAGCGCCTTCCTGATCAATGTCGCCCGCGGCGCCTGCGTCGACGAGGCGGCGCTGATCGCCGCCCTGCAGCAGAACCGCCTTGCCGGTGCCGGCATCGACGTCTGCGCGACCGAGCCGCTGCCGGCCGACAGCCCGCTGTGGGCGATGCGGAACGTGGTCCTGACCCCGCACTCCGCCGGGGAAACCCGCCGCTACGAATTGAACGTGCTCAACCTGCTGACCCAGAATCTCGACCGGCTCTGGGCGGGACGGGGCGATCTCGTCAACCAGATCGTCTGAGATCTGCGATGTCCGATCCCCAAACCCCGGCCTTCCGCCGCGCCAGACGCCTGGCGGATCAGAAGGTTTCGGAAATCCTCGCCATCGGGGCGCGGGCGGCCGAGCCGCGGCGCCAAGGCCAGCCGGGGATCGTCAACGGCGTTTCGAAAGCCTATGCGATGACCGGTTGGCGGCTGGGCTATGGTGCCGGGCCCGCCGCGGGGCAAACCCTGACCACGGATCGCGAGTTTTGCGCCTGGCTGCTTGAGACCGCCCATGCCGCCATGGTACCGGGGGCAGCCTTTGGGCTTTCGCCCTATTTCCGGCTCTCCTACGCCACCTCGACAGCGGAACTGCAAGACGCCATGACCCGCCTCCCCTGCGCCGAGCTTGACCTGCCGGCATGACACCCGCGACGCCGCCCCTGTCCCGCGTCGGGTTGACCGCCGGGGTCGCCCTGCAATGCGCGCTGCTGCTGGCGCTGATCGCCGGCGCGCTGCTGCATCACCCGGGACTGAGCCAGCTTGCCGCCGTGCTGTCGGTGATCTGGGTCGCGACACAATGGGCGCGGCTGATCCCGCTCGCGCGCCTGTTCGCGGCGCTGGCGGTGGCAGGCTTCGGGCTGGTGCTGCTGGTCTGGCCGGAGGCCACGCCAAAACTGGTCCGGGCGCTGGTGCAGGGCAGCGGCTTTGCCGGGCTGATGATGGTGCTGGGCTTGCTGCGCCAGCCGGTGAAACGGGCCGAGATCACCCGGTCGGCGGCCGAATATCTGCTCGGTTTCCGACCCCGACACCGCTATGGCGCGCTGCAGACCGGGGCGCAATTCATGGCGCTGATGTTCAATATCGGCATCATCGCGATGATCGGCGACCTGACCCAGCCGGTCGACGGGCGCGACGTGCGGCACGACCCGGCCCGACGCGCCATGGTGACGGCGGCAATGCGCGGCGCGGCGCTGGTGTCGATCTGGTCACCGATGTCGCTGGGCTTTGCCATCGTCACCGCCGGCCTGCCCCGGATCGAGCCGATGGAGCTGATCGCCACCGCCTTCGCCTTCACCCTCGTCATTCTGATCCTCTCGGCGCTCTGGCCGCTGCTGCCACCGGAGGCGAGCCTGCCGCAGGATGAACCGCCCGCCCGCAGCGCCAGCGGCCGGCCCGCAGCCCTGGCCCAGGTGCTGGGCGCCAGCGCGCTGTTGCTGGCACTGACGATCACCCTGCATCACCTGCTGGTTCTCAACTTCACCCTCTCCGCCGTGGTGATCCTGCCGATCTTTTCACTGATCTGGCTGGCGCTCGAAGCCGGGCGGATCCAGCCGTTCGAAACCCGCCTGCGCGACGCGTTGCTGGCGCTGGCCGATCTTCGATCAGAGAGCGCGCTTTTCCTCTCGGCCAATGTGATCGGCGCCGCCCTCTCGGTCGCGGTGCAGGCCAGCCCGCTCTGGCCGCTGCTGTCGGGCGGCAGCTTCGCCAGCCTGCCGACCCTGCTGATCTGCCTCTTCGCCATCCCCTTCGCCGCCGCGCTCTATCTGCCCAATACCATCCTGGTGGTGCTGGCCGCCCAGCTGCTCGGGCCGACCCAGTTGGGGCAGAGCCATGCGCTGGCGCTGGGGCTGACCCTGTGCATCGGCTGGGCGCTGGCGATCTGCATCAATCCGATCAGCGCGATGAACCTGATCGTCGGCAGGTTCTGCGACGTGCCCGCCGCCCGGGTGGCGCATCGCTGGAACATCCGCTTCGTCGCCATGACATTCGCGCTTGCAGCGCTGCTGATCAGCCTGATCTTCTACATCGGCGGCTAATCCGCTTGCCGCCCCCCGGCCCCGGCAATCTCCATCCCGAACCGGCGCCGGTATCGCTCGCCGACTGAAAATGACGCCGCCAGGAGGCAGACAAACCGGAGAGCATCCGCCCATCATGACTTTCAGTCATGGCGAACCCAGCTTTGTTTCATTCCAATAGCTGACAACTTCTGCCAACGTCTTAAACTGAGGGAGTCCAAGGGTCGGCGCGATCGGCCCAGGCCCCCAAGAAACTGCAATAATGACCACGGAGAGGTTTATCATGAAAATCACCGCAGCTTCGATCCTGGCGCTGTCGACGGTGCTGGCCGGCGCCGCCACGGCCGAGACCTGGGACATGCCGATGGCTTACCCGGCCTCGAACTATCACACCGAAAACGCGCAGGTCTTCGCCGATGCGGTCAAGGCATGCACCGGCGGTGATCTGGAGATCGTGATCCATGCCGGCGGGTCGCTGTTCAAGGGCGACGAGATCAAGCGCGCCGTCCAGCTTGGCGAGGCGCAGATCGGCGAACGTCTGCTGTCGGCCCATGCCAACGAAAACCCGATCTTCGCCTATGATTCCGTGCCTTTCCTCGCCACCTCCTTCGAAGCCTCCGACAAGCTGCGCGATGCCGCCGCGCCGGTGCTGTCCAAGGTGATGGCCGATCAGAACCTGACCCTGCTCTATTCGGTGCCCTGGCCGCCGCAGGGGCTCTATTTCTCCAAGCCGGTGGAAACGCCCGAGGCGATGAAGGGCGTCAAGTTCCGCGCCTATAACGCGATCACCGCCCGGGTGGCCGAACTGGCCGGCATGGTGCCGACCCAGATCGAGGCCGCCGATCTGAAACAGGCGCTGGCCACCGGCGTCGTTTCAGCGATGATCTCCTCGGGTTCGACCGGCGTCGACGAAAGCGTCTGGGAAGACATGACCAACTTCTACGACGTCAAGGCCTGGCTGCCGCGCAACACGGTCTTCGTCAATACCGAGGCCTTCAACGGGCTGTCCGACAAGGCCAAGGCCTGCGTCACCGACGAGGCGGCCAAGGCGCAGCTTCGCGGCACCCAGAAGGCGGCCGAGTTGGCCGATGGCTTCGTCAAGACCCTGGCCGAGCATGGCATGACGGTGGGCGCACCGACCGCCGCCGTCAGCGCCAAGCTGTCCGAGATCGGCGAGACCATGACGACCGAATGGCTGGCCACCACCGGCGCGGATGGCAAGGCCATCATCGACGCCTATAAAGCCGAGTAAGAACAGGCTAACCCGCCGCACGGTGCCCCGGATGCTCCGGGGCACCTGTGACCCCTCCTGCCAGTGCGCCGCGGCGCTGCGGCCAGGGTGGAACATGCGCCGGGCGCCTGTCGGACAACCGATGCATAGAGATACATTGACCGATCCCGAACCCGGCAACCGGACGCCGACCTTGATGCGGCGCCTGTTCGACCGCCTCTATTCCCTGTCAGGCCTTGGCGCGGCGCTGGCGCTGGTGGCGATTCTCTGCCTTGTGGTGGCGCAGATGGTCAGCCGCTGGCTGGGCATCCTGTTTCCCGGCGGCGCGAATTATGCCGGCTATGCGATGGCGACAGCCTCCTTCCTGGCGCTGGCCGACACCTTCCGCCACAACGAACACATCCGCGTCGGCATGCTGGTCGACCGCACCAGCGCGCTGCGTCGCGGGATCGAGATCTGGTGTTATACCACTGCCGCCGTGGTGGCGCTGTTCTTCGCCTGGTATGCGGTCAAGGCACCGATCCTGAGCCACAAGATCAATGATGTCTCGCAAGGGCAGGACGGCACACCGCTGTGGATACCGCAGATCGCCATGGCCTTCGGCGCCTGCCTGCTGGCGATTGCCATCCTCGACAGCCTGCTGGCACTGCTGTTTACCGATGGCTATGGCATCGACACGCCGCGCAGGCCGATCCTGCGCGATGCGCTCGCCGCGATCCCCGCCCGGCTGGTGATGCTGGCGGCCTCTGCCCTGGTGATCTATGCCGCCGTCCACCTGATGACCGGCTTCGACCGCCATGCCGTGGGGCTGAAGATCGGCGTCTTCCTCTTCGTGCTGTTCTTCCTGCTGGGCTCCGGCCTCTGGGTCGGGCTGGCGCTGATGGGGGTGGCCTATATGGGGATGATCGGCTTCACGCCGCGCAACCCCGGCAGTTCGATGTCGATCACCGTCTGGTCCTCGGCCTCAAGCTGGACGCTGACCTCGCTGCCGCTGTTCATTTGGATGGGCGAGATCCTCTATCGTACCCGCCTGTCCGAGGACATGTTCAAGGGACTCGCCCCCTGGCTGGCACGGTTTCCGGGCGGGCTGCTGCATTCGAACGTCGTGGGCTGCACCGTCTTCGCGGCGGTCTCCGGCTCCTCGGCCGCGACGCTCTCCACCGTCGGCAAGATGTCGATCCCGGAACTGCGCAAGCGCGGCTATCCCGAGTTCATGATCATCGGCACCCTGGCCGGCGCCGCCACGCTGGGGCTGATGATCCCGCCGTCGCTGACGCTGATCGTCTACGGCGTCACCGTGCAGGAAAGCATCACCAGCCTGTTCATGGCCGGCGTGCTGCCCGGGCTGGTGCTGGCTGGCATGTTCATGGCCTATATCGCCGCCTGGTCGGTGGTGCGCAAGGATCAGGCCCCGGCGCCCGAGCCGCGGATGAGCCTGGGTGAAAAGCTGTCCGCCTCGGTCCTGCTGATCCCGGTGATCGTGCTGATCGTGGTCGTCATCGGCTCGATGTACCTGGGCATCGCCACCGCGACCGAGGCCGCCGCCTTCGGGGTGATCGGCGCGCTGCTCTTGGCCGGCATCCAGGGCTCGCTGAGCTGGGCGGCCTTCCGCGACAGCCTGCTGGGCGCCACCCGCACCTCGGCGATGATCGCGCTGATCCTGATGGGCGCGGCCTTCCTGACGCTCGCCATGGGCTTTACCGGGGTGCCACGCGCCCTGGCCGGGCTGATCGCGCAGATGAATCTGTCGCCGGTGGCGCTGATCGCCGCGCTGACCGTGTTCTATATCGTCATCGGCATGTTCCTCGACGGCATCTCGGCGGTGGTGCTGACCATGGCGATCATCGAGCCGATGGTGCGCGCCGCCGGCATCGACCTGCTGTGGTTCGGCATTTTCATCGTGGTGGTGGTCGAGATGGCGCAGATCACCCCGCCGGTGGGTTTCAACCTCTTCGTGCTGCAGGGAATGACCCGGCACGACATGGGGTATATCGCCCGCACCGCCCTGCCGATGTTCCTGATCATGGTGCTGATGGTGGCGGTGTTGGTGGCCTTTCCCGGCCTGGCCACCTGGCTGCCGAAACTGGTGCAGGCCGCGCAATGACCCCGCTGACATGGATGGGCCGGCATGCCTCGGCCCTCCTGCTTCTGGGCCTGGTGACGGTGCCGCTGCTGCCGCTGTCGCCCGACCGGCTGAGACCGCTGCTGCCTGCCTTGGTGGTTCTGGTCACCGCCCTCGGCATCGCGCGCCAGCCGCTCGACCCCGCCACGCTGCGCCGGCTCTTCGCGCCGGGGCCGGTGCTGGGGATGGTGCTCTGGCTCGCGCTGTCGCAGATCGGCGCGGCGCTGCTGGTGGTGGGGCTCGGCCGGCTGGCCGGGGCCGATCCCCAGCTTCTCCTGCTGCTCGCCGCCTTCTTCGCCGCAGCCCCCCTCGGCTCGGCCCCGAACCTCTGCCTGATGCTGGGCTATGACTTCAGCCTCGGGCTGCGGCTGACCCTGCTCGGCACCCTGCTGGCGCCCGTCCTGCTGCCCGCCACCCTCGGGCTCAGTGGCCTGCCGTTCGAGGCCTCGGTCCCGCAGCTCGCGCTCCGGGTCTGCGGCATGCTCTCGGGCGGCATTCTGCTGGGCCTCGCGATCCGCGCGCTCTGGGGCGGCGCCCGCATCGCCCGCAACACCGATATCCTGAACGGCCTCGCCGCGCTGGCGATGATTGCCTTTCTCTTCCCGCTGCTCGCCGGCAGTCGCGAGGCGCTGATGACCCGGCCGCATCTGGTGCTGGGCCTGCTTCTGCTGGCGCTCACGCTGAATTTCGGCGGCAACCTGCTGATCCGTTCCGCCGCCATGACCATGCTGCCGCGCCCGGCAGCCCGCGCCCTGGGGCTGGTCTTCGGTAACCGCAACACCTCGGTCGTGCTGGCCTCGCTGCCGTTCGACCCGCTGCTGACACTCTTCGTCGCGGCCATGCAATTCCCGATCTACGCCACACCGCTTCTTTTCTCAGCCTTCGAGACACCATGCCCGCCTTCATCGGAATCCTGAGCCTCGACACCCGCTTTCCGCGGATTCCCGGCGATGCCGGCCATCCGGACAGCTATCACCTGCCCGCCCGGGTGCGGGTGATCGAAGGCGCCGGCAGCCCGGATATCGTCCGCGACGGCCGCCCCGCGCCCGAGCTGGTGGCGCGGTTTCGCACCGCCGCCGAGGAGCTGGTGGCCGAAGGCGCCTGTCTGATCACCTCGACCTGCGGGTTCCTGATCACCGTCCAGCGCGAGATCGCGGCGGGGCTGCCGGTGCCGGTGGCGCTGTCGGGCCTGTGCCTGCTGCCCGTGGTGCGGCAGATGATGGGGGCGCGGCCGATCGGCGTTCTGACCGCCTCGGCCACCGCCCTGGGAGAGACCGCGATCCGCGCCGCCGGCGCCACCCCCGATGAGGTGCGCATCGCCGGGTTGCAGGACCGGCCGCTTTTCGCGGAAACCTTCCTGGCGGCGAAGGAGAGCCAGCGCACCGGCTTCGACCCGGCGGCGATGGAGGCCGAGGCGACCGAGACCGCCCGTGGCCTGATCGCCCGCGCCCCCGAGATCGCGGCCATCGTGCTGGAATGCGGCAACCTGCCGCCCTATGCCGCCGCGATCCAACAGGCGACGGCGCGGCCGGTGTTCAGCCTCTTGGATGCCGCGCGGCTGGTCATGCCCCGCTGACCAGATCGTCGAGCTGGCTCGACAGCATCCCGGCCGGATAATCCCCCCGCGCCGGCAGATCGGCGATCAGCAAGGCGGGCCCGCGTCCGGCGCTGGCGATCGGCACGCCATCGGGGCCGGCGATGACCGACATCCCCCCGAACTCAAGCCCATTCTCGGCGCCGCAATAATTCGCATAGGCGACGAAGACCGCATTCTCGGCGGCGCGGGCCGGCACGAACAGGCGCTGCACATGTTCGAAGCCCACCGGATTGGCGGTCGGCACCAGGATCACCTCGGCCCCGCGCCGGGCCAGGTCGCGGGCATGTTCGGGAAACTCGATGTCATAGCAGATTTGCAGCCCGCAGCGCCGCCCGGCCAGATCGAAGACCGGCGCCGGATCGCGACCGGGCGCAAAGCTCGCCCGCTCCATCGCGCCGAAGAGCTGGCGCTTGCGATAGGTGGCGAGCACAGCGCCGTCGGGCCCGATGGCGGTGGCGCTGTTCAAGACCCTATCGCCCGCCCGCTCGGCCCAGCCGAACACCAGCCCGCAGCGATGCGCCGCAGCCAGGGCGGAAAGCCGGGCGATCCACGCCCCCTCGACCGGCTGCGCCGTGACGGCATGAAGATCGGGGCAATTATACCCGGGCAGCAGCAGCTCCGGCGCGATCAGAAGATCGGCACCGGCCGCGGCGGCGGCGGTTACCGCGACCTCCAGCCGGGCCAGCGCCTGATCGGGGTCGCCATTGGCGGGCGGGGTCTGCAGCAGGGCGAGTTTCATGGCGGCTCCATCTCGTCGCGGTCGTTGGCAGGGCTGACGACGCAGCCCTGCAATGGTGATACCGCCTTCGCCCCCTGCCCGCCCAGCGATTTCCGCCCGCGGATCAAAGCCCTCGCAGCGCCGGGTGCCCCGAGGCCTTCGCCGTCAGCTCCGCGATCCGCTCCAGCGCGGCTCGGTGCAGCGCGGGCGTGGCCGCCGCCAGCACCTGCCCCGAGGAAGCCAGCGACAGCGGCTCCCCCTGCCAGTCGCTGATCACCCCGCCCGCCGCCGTCACCACCGGCACCACCGGCAGGTAGTCATAGGGTTGCAGCTCGGCTTCGAGGATCAGGTCGATATGACCCGAGGCGAGCAACCCATAGCTGTAGCAATCGCCACCGAAGCGGCGCGCCTGGCAGGCGGCGCTCACCCCGTCAAAGACCTGCATCTCCGCCGGCGTGAACTGATCGGGCGAGGTGGCGAAGAGGATCGCCTCCTCCAGCCGGGTGCGGCCCGAAGTGGCACAGCGCCGCCCGTTCAGCCGCGTCTCGCCACCGGCATGGCCGATCCAGGTTTCCCCCAGCATCGGCATGTCGATCACCCCCATCACCGGCGCGCCGGCGTCAAGCAGCGCGATCAATGTGCCGAACAGCGGCACGCCCGAGATGAAGCTCTTGGTGCCGTCGACCGGGTCGATCACCCAGACATGCCGCGCGTCGAGCCGGGCGGCCCCATGCTCTTCGCCATAGACGCCATGATCGGGAAGCCGCCGGGCCAGAACCTCTTTCATCGCCTTCTCGATGGCGCGGTCGGCCAGGGTGACGGGGCTGTGATCCGCCTTGCGCTCGACCTCCAGCGGGGTGCGGAAATAGGCCCGCGCCAGCGGTCGGGCGGCGGCCAGCATCTCTTCGGCGACGGCCTCGACGTCCACAGGCGCGCTCATGCCTTGGCCTCGCCGGCGGCGGGATCGGTCAGCAGCAGATGGCCATGTTCGATCTGTTCCAGAATCTCATTCGGGGCGCCGTCGGTGACCAGAACATCCACCTGCGACCAGTCGCAGACATGGATCAGCCCGGATTTGCCGAACTTGCTGGAATCGAGCAGCACGATGGTTTCATCCGCCAGCGGGATCATCGCACGCTTGAACTCCGCCTCGAAGAGATCGAAGTCGTAGCAGCCCCGGGCCGAGCCCGCGACCATCGAGGTCACGAAATAACTGGGGGTGAAATGCGACAGGAATTCGATCGTGCCCGCCCCCGAGATGGTGCGATCGGCGCTGCGCAACTCCCCTCCCGGCAGGATCACCCGGTGCGGGCTGTCGGCGGCGGAGAGAATCTGCGCGATCTCCAACGAGATGGTGAGAATGGTCATCGGTTCGCGATGCACCAGTTCGCGGGCCAGGAAACAAGCGGTGGTGCTGTTGTCCAAAAGCACCGTGGCGCCTTCGCGGATATGGCTGGCGGCGCGGGCGGCGATGGCGGTCTTGGCCTCGGTCGCCTCGCGCAGCCGGCGCTCGAAGGGCGGCTCGGTGCGCGGCATCGACAGCCGCACCCCGCCGTGGAACTTCTCGACGATGCCCTCCTCCGACAGGACCTTGAGATCGCGGCGGATGGTTTCGTCCGAAACGTCGAACTGTTCCGCAAGATAGGTGATCGCCGCCTTCCGGCGGTCTTCGAGCAGCGCGAGAATCTGCTGCTGACGTGCTGTTCTGGTCATCTCTCCCCCCTTGATCAGGCCTCGCTCGCGATGGCCTGACCGGTTCCCGCGTGAAACAATCTCGCGCGGCTGAGGTCGAAATCCAACCCCACTTCGCTGCCGGCCTCGGGGGCCAGGGCCACCGGGCTTTTCACCACCACCCGATCCGCGCCCAGCGCCACTTCGACCAGCGCCTCGGCACCGATCAGCTCGGTCCGCTCGACCCGGCCGCGCGCCATGCCGGCCGCGGCGGTGACAAAGCTGATCTCCTCCGGCCGCACGCCCAGGATCACCTCGTCGGGCAGCTCGCCGCCAACGTCGATCCCGGCACCGAAGGCGGCGTGGCCGATCCGCCCCGCCCCATCGCTGCGGCAGGGCACCAGCCCCATTTCCGGCGACCCGATGAAGGTGGCGACAAAGGTGTTCGACGGGCGCATGTAGATCTCCATCGGCGCGCCGACCTGCTGCAACTGCCCCTTCGACATCATTGCAACGCGGGTGCCCAATGTCATCGCCTCGATCTGGTCATGGGTGACATAGATCACCGTCAGCCCCAGTTCCTGATGCAGCCGCTTCAGCTCTCCGCGCATGCGGTTGCGCAGCTTGGCATCGAGGTTCGACAGCGGTTCGTCGAACAGGAACACCTTGGGCTGGCGCACCAGCGCCCGACCGATCGCCACCCGCTGGCGTTCGCCGCCCGACAGCTCCTTCGGTCGGCGGTCGAGCAGGTCGGTGATATGCAGGATCTCGGCCGCCTCGCGGATGCGCGCGTCGATCTCGGCCTTGCTCAGCCGGGTGGTCTTCATCAGCCCGAAGGCCATGTTCCGATAGGCCGTCATATGCGGGTAGAGCGCATAGCTCTGGAACACCATGGCGATATCGCGCTTCTGCGGCGCGGTGTCGGTGACATCCACCCCGTCGATCAGCAACTGGCCCGAGGTGATATCCTCAAGCCCCGCGATCATCCGAAGCGTGGTGGACTTGCCGCAGCCCGACGGGCCGACCAGCACCATGAATTCGTGATCCTCGATGGTCAGGTTGATGTCATGCACCGTCTCGCGCTTGGCGTAGGACTTGCAGATGTTCTTGAGTTGGACGGTCGCCATGAGGGGTCTCCGGTTCTGGCGTCACTTGACGCCGGTATGCATGAAGCTGTCGATGAAACGACGCTGGAAGATCACGAAAAGCAGCAGCAGCGGCGATACCACGAGAGTGGTTCCGGCCATCAGCCGCGGCCAGTCGGCGCCGCTGTCGGCCTTGGCCAGCAACCCCAGCCCGATCGGCAGGGTGCGCACGCTTTCCGAGTTGGTGACCAGAAGCGGCCACATGTAATCGTTCCAGTGGGTGACGACAGAGATGATGCCGAAGGCGATCAGCGTCGGCTTCACCAGCGGCAGATAGACATGCCACAGGATGCTGAAATGCCCGCAGCCATCCAGCCGCGCCGCATCCGACAGCTCGGACGGGACTTGCCGAAAGCTCTGCCGCAGCATGAAGGTGCCATAGCCCGAGGCGACGAAAGGCACGATCATCGCCGGCAGGGTATTGACTAGCCCCATTTCGCGCAGGGTGACGAAGTTGGTCAGGAAGATCGCATAGATCGGGAACATCACCTGCAGCAGGAACAGGGTGAAAAGCGCGTTCTTGAACGGAAACTCCAGCCGCGCAAAGGCATAGGCCGCAAGCGTGATGGTGACGATCTGCCCGGTCAGGATCGAGCCAGTGACAATCACCGAGTTGATCAGATAGGTGCCAAAGGGCGCCACCGCGAGCGTGTTGGGATAGTTGGCGAAATTCAATGCCTTCGGCCAGAAGCCGGCGGCCTGGTCGAACACTTCGGCATTGGTCTTGAGCGAGGTGATGACGATCCAGATCAGCGGGCTCAGCCACAAAAGCGCCAGCGGCACCAGCAGCAGATGCAGCCATTTCTCGCGCAAGAGCCTGCGCAGGGCGGGACGGCGCGCCGGGGTGGCGGCCGGGGTCAGATCGCGCATCAGCGTTCTCCCAGATAATGGACCCGGCGGCCCAGGGTGACGGCAACCAGCCCGATCACGCCGAGCACGAAGACCAGGAGCGCATTGGCCAGCGCCGAGGCATAGCCGATGTCCTGATACTGAAAGCCGTTCTGATAGATGTAGAAGGTCAGCACATTGGTGCTATCGGCGGGGCCGCCCTGGGTCATCACATAGACATAATCGAAGATCTGATAGCTGTGCAGAATCCCGATCACGATGACGAAATAGAGCGTCGGAGAGATCAGCGGCACGGTGATGTGGAGAAGCCGCTGCCATCCACTCACCCCGTCGAGCCGCGCCGCCTCGTAAAGGTCCGAGGGCACCAGCTTCAGCGCCGCCAGCAGGATCAGCATGAAATAGCCCGAATATTTCCAGATGCTCATGATCACGATCGCCGGCAGCGCCCATTTTCTGTCGTAAAGCCAGTCGAGCCGCGGCAGGCCGAAGGTGGTCAGCGCCTCGTTGATCGGGCCATAGCCGGGGGCATAGAGAAACACCCAGACCATACCGGCCGCGACCGAGGGGATCATCACCGGATAGAAGAAGGCCGAGCGATAGACCGCCATGCCGCGCAGCTTGCTGTCGAGCGCCACCGCCAGCAGCAGCGCCACCGCGATCGACAGCGGGATCGTCGTCAGCGTGTAGAAGGCGGTATTGCCCAGCACCTTCCAGAACAGCCGGTCCTCGAGCAGGCGGATATAGTTCTCCGCCCCCAGCCAATACATCTCGGGATCGCCCAGCAGCACATCGTGCAGGCTGAACCAGATCGACCGCAGGATCGGCCAATAGGTGAAGACGGCAAGAAAGACGAGCGAGGGAAGCAGCAGGGCGTAAGCCAGCAGAACCTCTTTCCGGCGCGTCTGGGCGAAACTCTGGGCCATTCTTTTATCCTTGGGGAAACGGGTGACGGGCGCGAACCGGCAACGGCCCGCGCCCCTCCTTGGCGAAGGGGGAATCAGCTCTTCTGACGGCGCAGCACGCGGGTGATCTCGCGGTTCACCTCGGTGGTGGCCCCCTCCAGCGCCGCCTGCGGCGCGATCTCGCCGGCCAGGGTGCGGTCGATGGCGCTTTTCAGCACGTCACGGGCGCGCGAATAGGCCGGCACCTGCAGGAAGGCGCCGGAATATTGCGCCTGTTCCATCGCCACCTTGGCCTGCGGCACCTCGATCAGGTACTGCTGCATCTCGGGGGTTTCCCAGGCCGACTTGCGCACCGCCAGATAGCCGGTCGCGCGGCACCATTCCGACTGGTTCTTGGTGTTGGTCATCCAGCGCGCAAAGGTCCAGGCGGCCTCTTTCTTGGCGTCCGACTGGTTCTTGGCGATCATCAGCGGGCCGCCACCTTGCGACGCGCCCCATTGCTTCTTCTTCGGCATGAAGGCGACGCCGACCTCGAAGGGCGAGGACTTGCGCAGGTTGGTGAGCGAGCCGGTGGAGTGATAGAGCATCGCGGTGGACCCGGCCATGAAGTCGTTGGCAGAGCCCTGCCAGGTCGAGGCCGGCGCCATGCAGCCCGCGTCCACCATGGTCTTCCAGAAGCTCAGCGCCTCGACCGACTCGGGGCGATCCCACAGCACCTTGTCCTTTTCCCACGGCACCAGGCCGTTCTGCCGGCAATAGCCTTCGAACATCCAGTCGTGCCAGCCGCCGCCGATGATCAGGCCCCAGCGCTTCAACTCGTCGCCGTCGCGAATGGTCAGCGCCTTGGCGGTCTCGAACAGCTCGTCCCAGGTTTCCGGCGCCTTGGTGATGCCGGCAGCCTTGAAGGCGTCCATGTTGTAATAGAGCACCGGGGTGGAGGGCTGATAGGACAGGCCGTAGAGCCGATCATCCGACACCGCGGTATCGAGGAAGCCACCGATGAAGTCCTGATAGATGTCGTCGGCCTTGGCCTGCGCGGTGATATCCTCCAGCGCATCGAGTCCCAGGAAGGTCTGCAGCGAGGAGTTGATCGGCAGCCACAGCGCCGGCGGCTCGCCGACGCCCAGCGCGGTGATCACCTTCTGCTCGGTATTGTCATAGGACCCGGCATAGATCGCCTCGACCTCGACGCCATCATGGGTGTCGTTGAATTCCTTGATCATGCCGGAGATGATCGTATTGATATCGCCCGACACGCCGACCGGATACATGAACTGCAGTTTCACCGTCTCGCCGGCACGCGCCGGGGTCAGGAGACCCGGCATCATGCTGACGAAGGGCGCGGCCAGGCCGGAAGCGAGCAGGCGGCGACGGCTTATGTTGGATTTTGTGGAAGTCATCTGATATCCTCTCTGCGTTGCGTGGAAACCATTTGGAGTCTGCATCAGTCCTTCGATGGGGTACTCAGATGCTGCGGCGCTCTCTGACCGTGTTTCAATGGGGGTGATCCGATGTTTCGAGCGGTTGCGCATTCATGACCTGAACAGGGCCCTGGCCGAAGGGTGATGTAGGTTCGTTAGGTTTCCAAATCCCACTTGCTCAAATTCCACGTAATTTTTGTGACAACTGCATACAAAGCCACAAATTTACGCGAAATCGTCATGAAATCCGTGCAGAAACCATCAGAACCCGGCAGGATGAGCCGTACTTCCAACCAATCCCACAGGGAGATCCCTCAATGTTGCTCGCTCAGATCAGCGATTCCCATGTGTTGACCGGCGGCCGCCTGCTGGCCGACCGCTTCGACACCGGCGCCGCCTTCGACAGATTGATGGACAGCCTGGCGCGGCAGCCGGTGCGACCCGATCTGATCCTCTTCTCCGGCGATCTGGGCGAGGATGCCACCGCCGAGGAATACGCCCATGTCGGCGCCCGGCTGCGCGATCTCGGCATTCCGGTGCGCGCCGTGCCCGGCAATCACGACGCCCGCGCGCCGATGTGGGCAGAGCTGCCCGACATGCTGGGTCGCACCGCGGCGGGGCATCTCTGTGTCTATGACGATAGCTTGCCGCTGGCGATCATCGGCCTCGACACGCTGGTCGAAGGGGCGCCGCATGGTGTGCTCTGCTCCGATCGGCTGGGCTGGCTGGAGGATCGGCTGCAGGCCTGCGCCGACCGGCCCGCGCTGATCTTCATGCACCATCCGCCGATCACCACCGGCCTGCGAGACATGGATTCCATGGGGCTTCTTAGCGGGCGCGAGGATCTGGCCCGCTTGATCGCCGCCCACGGCCAGGTGCAGGCGATCCTCTGCGGCCATATGCACCGCGCGATTCAGGGGGAATGCGGCGGCGCCCCGGTGCGCGTCAGCCCCTCCGCCTCGCATCAGATCGCCTTCGACCTGCGCGCGGATCAGCCCTATCGCTTCACCGGGGAGCCGGCGCAATACATGATGCACCTGTGGCAGCCGGGCGATGGCCTGGTCAGCCATACGGTGCCGGTGGCCGCAGCCTGACCCCTAGCCCGCCGACAGCAGATCAAGGAAGGCCGCCGCCGCCCGGGTCCGGTGGCGGTCTGGATGGCTGAGCACACGGAAGTCGCGGCGCGGCCGCGGTGCCCAGCCGATCCGCCGCAGCGCCAAGCCGGAGGTCCGGCTTTGCCGCACCGCCCGCCAGGACAGCATCGACGCCGAAGACCCGGCACTGATCGCGTTCAGGATCGCCTCGTTCGAGGGCAGCTCAAGGATCACGTCCAGATCCGTCTCGGCCAGCCCCATCGCGGCCAGATGCGCCTCCATCACCGTGCGGGTGCCGGAGCCCTTTTCCCGCATCAGCCAACGCAGGCCGCGATAGTCCGCCGCCGTCAACCGGGGCTTGCGCGCCAGCGGGTGATCGCGCGGCAGCACCAGCACCAATTCGTCCCGCGCCAGGACCCGCTGACGCAGATCCGAAGGAGGCAAGTCGCCTTCGACGAACCCAAGATCGGCGCTCCCCTCCAGAACCGCGCGGGCGGCCTCTTCGGTATTGCCCTGGCGCAGGGTCAAATCGACCCTCGGGTGCAGGTCGTGCATCCGCGCCAGATAGCGCGGCAGCCAATAGCTGGCGATCGTCTGGCTCGCCGCGATCCTGAGCTGGCCGCGCGTTTCCCGCGCCAGATCCATCAGCGTCAACCGCGCCGTCTCGGCCTCGTTCATCAGCGCGCGGGCGGCGCCGATCATCACCCGCCCCTCTTCGGTCAGCACGATGCCGCGCCCGACCCGGTCGAACAACCGCACGTCATACTGCCGCTCGAGCGTCGAGATCGCGGCGGAGACCGCCGATTGGGTCAACCCCAGCCGATCGGCGGCCCGGGTGACGTGGCACAGCTCTGCCACCGCCAGGAAGATGCGGATTTGTTCCAGGGTCATGCGATAATGATAAGAAAAATCGAATGATTTGACAAATTCAATCCGTTGGATTGATTGTTATCATTCCGTCATCCTCCCCTCGTCCACAGCCAGGCCAGAGAGGATCCCGCCATGACCGAGCAAACCGCCCCCGCCGCAAAAGCTCTCGGCCTCTGGCCCCCCTTGCCCGGGCTGCTGGTCAGCGCCGGTCTGGCACTGGCCGCCACCCTGATCTGGGAGATCACCGGCAGGCCGGCCCTGTTCAGCCCGATGGTTCTGGCCATGGTCGCGGGCATCCTTTTGCGCAATACCGTCGGGCTGCCGGCCAATCTCAGCCCCGGCACGGCGTTGTCGATGAAACCGGTGCTGCGGCTGGGGATCGTGCTGTTGGGCTTCCGGCTGACCCTGGGCGATCTGATCGCGGTCGGTCCCGCCGGCCTTGCGATGATCGTCACCGTGCTGTTTTCCACCTTCTTCCTCGTGCGCTTTGTCGGCCGCCTGCTGGGGGTCGGCGCCAAGCTGAGCGAGCTGATCGCCGCCGGCACCTCGGTCTGCGGCGCCTCCGCCGTGATGGGGGTGAACACGGTGACCCGCGGCAGTGACGAAGATGTCGCCTATGCCATCGCCTGCGTCACCATCTTCGGTTCGCTCTCCATGCTGCTGTTCCCGGTGCTGATGCCCTTGACCGGCTTCGACGATCACGCCTTCGGGCTCTGGACCGGATCGGCACTGCACGAAGTCGCTCAGGCCGTCGGCGCCGGCTTCTCGGTCAGCGACACGGCGGGAGAGACCGCGACCATCGCCAAGCTGACCCGGGTGATGCTGCTGGCGCCCCTGATCCTCGGCCTCGGCCTGGTCCGCAATGTCGAGGGCGGCGCGCAAAAGGCGCCGATCCCGTGGTTCGTCTTCGGCTTCCTGGCGGTCGCGGCGCTGAACTCGGTGATCACCCTGCCCTCCGAGCTGCGCGGCGCGCTGCTGACCGCCTCGACCTTCTTCCTGACCATGGCGCTGGGGGCGATGGGGATGGAGACCCACCTCAAACGCCTGCTGCACAAGGGGCCGCGGCCGCTGCTGCTGGGGGCGATCGGCTGGATCTTCATCGCCGGCGCCGGCGCGCTCGGCACCAGCCTGATCCTCTGACCCACCTGCCGCAAAAAAGCGCCCGCCTGATCCAGTCAAGCGGGCGCCAGTCATCTGAACGCAGGGGAGCTCCGCTCAGCTTTCGCGCAGACCGGCCTCGCGCAGCAGCGGCAAGACCTTGTCGATGAAGAAGGGCAATTCGTTGCGATAGTTCACGAAGGACAGCGCCGTGCCGGCAAAACCGACGCCCGCGATCTTCTCGATCTCGGCCGCGATGGTTTCAGGCGTGCCCACCAGCGGATAGGAGCCACCGCCCGCCGCGAAACGCTGACGATAGAGCTTGTAGGTCTCGGGATCGTGCGAACTGGAGAATTTGGACTTCCCGGCCATGTAGATGTCGAGGCTCTCCTCATCCGCCATCTGCCGTGAATAATAGTCATAATAGTCCTCTGCCTCGGCCTGGGTCGGCCGGCAGACCACATAGCAGGTGGTGAAGACGCCGACGTCGCGCCCCTGCTCCGCCCCGCGCTTCTTCATGTCGTCCAAGGGCTCATGCGCCTTGTCGATCTCGTTGAAGGTGGTGAACAGGTAATCCGCCGCCTTGGCTGCGAAATCCCGACCCGGAGGCGAGAAGGCGGCGTTCAGCGTGATCGGGCGCGGCTGCTGCAACGGCCGCGGCTTGCCCGAGACATTGCGCAGCGAATAATATTCGCCCTCGTAATCGAAGGGTTCGTCCGCGGTATAGATGCGCTGGATGATGTCGAACCACTCCAGCCCCTGATCATAGCGGTTCTCGATCATCTCCAGACCGAAGAGATCGAATTCCTCCGGGTTCCAGCCGCAGACGATATTCAGCCCGGCCCGCCCGTTCGAGGCGTGATCGACCGTCGCCAGCGCCTTCGCGGCGAAGACCGGATGCACCATCGGCACGTGCACGGTGGAAAACAGTGCGATCCGCTTGGTGATGCCGGCAAGCGCCGCGGCAAAGGTGAAGGTCTCATAAGAATATTCGCGGCTGTTCATCTCGCCGCCAAATCCCTTCCAGCGGGCGATCGGCAGCAGGAAGTCCAGACCGCCCTCATCCGCCATGCGGGCGGCGGCGGCGACATCCTCCCATTTGGCCGACCAGCGTTCCGGCACCTTGGTCAGCGCCAGCCCACCGTCGGCGTTCATCGAAAACACGCCCAGCTTGAACTTGTTCGGCCCCCGCATGGGGTGTGCCGCAATCGCTCCGGCCTCGCTCGTCATGAGCTTTCCTTTCCTGTCGCATCCGTCGTTTCTTGCCGCCCCCTGCGGCGACTCGCCCGTGAAAGCGGCGGTTTGCCCCGGCAGGAAGGGTGATTACAGTATACTATAAAGAAATGTTTGAAGCCCGAGTCAATCGTGATATTTGACACATAAAGGGTGCATCTATCAAAATTTCGGGATGTTCCCGCTTGGTTCCAGGGTTTCACCCCAAAATCGGGCACCGAATGACCTTTTCACCGGCTGAAACCGTATTCTGTTTATCCCTAAACTTTAGAGAGCAGGCATGACGCATCTCGGCACCGATCTGAAACGCCACCTCTATCGCGGCCGCACTCCGGCCCGGGCGGTGGAAATCCGCGATCTGCGCGAAATGGCGCGGCGGCGATTGCCCGCGCTGGTCTTCGAATATCTCGAAGGCGGCGCCGAGGAGGAGATCACGCTGAGACGCAACCGCACGGCCTATGACGAGATCGCCCTGATGCCGCGCATGCTGCGACGGATCGGCGGCACCAGCCTGGGCGGCGATCTGCTGGGCAGGCCGGCGCCGATCCCGATGGCGGTGGCGCCCACCGGCTTCAACGGGCTGCTCTGGCCCAAGGGCGATCTCGCGCTGGCCCGGGCGGCCGCCGCCGCCGGCATCCCCTTCGTGCAAAGCACTGTTTCGAACGACCCGATGGAACAGGTGGCGGCGATCCCCGGCCTACGGCACTGGATGCAGCTCTATGTCTTCCAGAGCCAGCAGGCGGTGGAAATGCTGGTCTCGCGTGCCGAGGCGGCGGGCTCCGAGGCGCTGGTGCTGACGGTCGATGGCAGCGTCTTCGGCAACCGGCCCTGGGACAAGCGGAACTATCGCACCGGAACGGAGCCGACGCTCGCCCGCAAGCTTGAGATGCTGACCCACCCGCGCTGGATGATCGACCTGATCCGCCACGGCCAGCCGGTCTTCGGCACCCTCGCCCCGATGCTGCCCGAGGGCAAGGGTGACATGGTCAGCGCCACCGGCTGGCTGCGCGATCAGATGGACCCCGATCTGGACTGGGACCGGGTCGCTTGGCTGCGCCGGATCTGGCCGCGCCGGCTGATCCTCAAGGGCCTGCTGGCCGCCGATGATGTGGAGCGCGCCATTCGCATCGGCGCCGACGCGGTGGTGCTGTCGAACCACGGCGGACGGCAGCTCGATGGCGTGCCCTCCCCCGTCGAGGTGCTGGAACAGGTGGCACCGATCGCCAAGGGGCATCTGAGCCTGCTGATCGACAGCGGCATCCGTCGCGGCAGCGATATCGTCAAGGCGCTGGCGCTTGGTGCCGACGGGGTGCTGGTGGGCCGCGCCGGGCTTTACGGCCTGGGCGCCGCCGGTACGCCCGGCGCGATGCGCGCCCACGCGATCCTGCGGGAAGAGGCCGAACGCACCGCCGCCCTGTTGGGCTGCGCCAGCCGCGCCGCGCTCGGCCCCGACTGCCTGTTCCGCAGGGCGCCGGCATGACCGCTCTATTGCAGTTCGTTCACATAGCGATGATGCGCGGTATTGGCGTGATGAACCGCCGCGATCACCGGCTGGTTGTGCTGATCATAGACCGTCTCTTCGATCAGCAGCACCGGCGCGCCGGGCTGCAACCCCAGATCGGCGGCGATCTCGGGCGGCGCGGCGACCGCCGCCAGCTTCTCGCGCACCGCGGAAATCCGCAGCCCATCCGCCTCGATCAGATGGGAATAGATCAGCCCGGGCATCTTTCCCGCCTCGCGCGGCAGGTTGGGAAACCGCGCGGTCGACAGCACGTAACGGTCGGTCATCGCCGGCTGGCCCGCGACCCTGCGCAGCCGGTTGATGCGCAGCACCTCCGCCCCCGGGGCAAGACCCAGGGTCTCTGCCTCTGCCACCGTCGCCGGGCCGAAGGCAACGGTAGCGGGCTGCGGATCGGCCTTTTGCAAGGCACCGTCGAGACTGTGCAGACGGAAATACTGCAATAGAAAGCGCAGGCTGATCTGCGGCATCCTGTCGGTGACCACGGTGCCGGTCTTGCGTCGGCGGGCCAGCAGCCCTTCCTTGGTCAGATCATTCAGCGCCCGGCGCAGCGTGCCCACGGCGACACCGAAGCGGTCGGCCAGGTCGATCTCGTTCGGCAGCACCGTGCCCGCCGGCCAACGACCGGCAAAGATCGCCTCGGTGATCCGGTCCTTGACCACCTCGTAGAGCGGTATGCCCCGCGCCGCGCCGCGCGGCGGCCAGAGATCGGTTTCTGAAGTGTCATCCGTCATGCAGATTCTTGCTCCGATATTTTATATATAGTATATATGAATCAGAAAACCTCTCAAGCCCCTCGCGGCGGTGTCCCCAAACCGCCCCGACAGACTCAGGACCAGACCATGACCGACAAGCAGAACCTGTTCGCCTTCTGCGGCAGCGATAGCCCGAATTCGAAAACCGCGATCCTGATCGACACCGTGGTCGCAGAGATCGCCAAGGCGATGCCGGTCGAGACCACCCAGGCCAATATCGCGCCTTTCATGCAAGTGCGACTGGGTCAATATCGCGACGAGCTGCCCGAGGATGCCCGCGCGATCCTGCAGGGGATCGAGAACGCCGATCTGCTGGTGGTGGGATCTCCGGTCTACAAGGGGTCCTATTCCGGCGCCTTCAAACATGTCTTCGATCTGGTCGATCCCGACAAGCTGCTGCACAAGCCGGTGCTGATCTGCGCCTCGGGCGGCGGCCAACGGCACGCGCTGATGGTCGAACATCAGATCCGGCCGCTCTTTGCCTTTTTCGGCGCGGCCACGGCGCCGATCGCCATCTATGCCAGCAGCGCGGATTTCACCGATGGCAAGGTCAGCGACCCCGCCCTGCTGCAGCGAATCGGCCTGGCCACCAAGGGGTTCGCGCAGATGGCCAAGGGATAACCACAACAGGGAAACCACAGATGAAACAGCTCAAGCTCGGCCTGTCCATGTTCCGGATGGGCTATCACGTTGCGGCCTGGCGCCACCCGAACAACCAGCCAGACGGGTCGATGGATCTGGCCTATTTCCGCCGCATCGCCGAGATCGCCGAGGCCGCCAGATTCGACCTGCTGTTCATGGCCGACGAACTGGCGATCCGGGGCGAGGACAATCCCGCCGGCTCCCGCCGCCGGTCGAGCCATGTGGCCGAGCTTGAGCCGATCACCCTGCTGTCGGCCCTCGCCCCGCTGACCGAAAGGATCGGCCTGGTCTCGACCGGATCGACCACCTATTCCGAGCCCTTCAACCTGGCCCGGCAATTCCTGTCGCTCGACCATCTCAGTGGCGGCCGGGCCGGCTGGAACGTCGTCACCTCCTGGGGCAAGGAGGATGCGCTGAACTTCGGTCACATGGACAAGCCGGATTACGACAGCCGCTATGACCGCGCCGCCGAATTCGTCGACGTGGTGCGCGGGCTGTGGAACAGCTTCGACGCCGATGCCTTCATCCGCGACCAGCACTCGGGCATCTTCTATGACCCCGACAAGATGCATGCGCTGAACCATCAGGGCGACTTCTTCAGCGTCCAGGGGCCGCTCCATATGGCGCACAGCCCGCAGGGCGAACCGGTGATCTTCTTTGCCGGCGATTCCGAGGCTGGCCGCGCCACCGCGGCGCGGGCCGCCGATGTGGTTTTCACCGCCAAGCAGGAGCTGTCCGACGCCCAGGCCTTCTATGCCTCGATCAAGGATCGGTTGCCGGCACTTGGCCGGGCGGAGGACGAGGTGCTGATCATGCCCGGTCTGATGCCCATCGTCGGGCGCACCAAGGCCGAGGCGCAGGCCAAGCTCGACACGCTTCAGGCGCTGATCGACCCGCGCGTCGGGCTCGCCTCGCTCTATGACCGGCTGGGGGATCTGTCGGGCTACGATCTCGACGGGCCGGTGCCGGAACCGAAGGATCCCGCGTTCCGCAGCCGGGCCGAGGTGATGTACAAGCTGGCGCAGCGCGAAGGCTATTCCATCCGCCAGCTCTATATGGCGCTGGCCGCCGGGCGGGGGCACCGGATGGTGGTGGGCACCCCGGAGGAGATCGCCGACGAGATGCAGCTCTGGCTGGAACAGCGGGCGGCGGACGGGTTCAACATCATCCCCACCCACCTGCCCGAGGCGCTGCAGGATTTCGCCGATCTGGTGCTGCCGGAACTGCGCCGCCGCGGCCTGTTCCGCAGCGACTATGAAGGGACGACCCTGCGGCAGAACCTCGGCCTGCCAGAGAAATCCCTGCGCTGATCACCGCCCGGGGTCAGGCGGCAAAGCCTTTCCCCGGGTTCAGGATCCCCTTCGGGTCGAGCGTCGCCTTGATCGCCCGCATCAGGGCGATCTCAGCCGCGGTCCGCGAATGGCCCAGATAGTCCCGCTTGATCGCACCGATGCCGTGTTCGGCTGAAACGGTGCCGCCGGCGTCGCGAATGGCGTCGTAGACAAAGCCCTTCAACGCCTTTTCCGCCGCGTGATCCGCAGGATCCGGCAGCGCCACCACCAGATGCAGGTTGTTGTCGCCGATATGACCATAGGTCAATGCCCGGGCGCCCGGCCAGCGAGCGGCGATCCCGGCCTCGATCAGCGCCACGGTCTCGGCCATGGCCTTGAGCGGGATCGACACGTCGAAGGGCACCAGCGGCCCGAGGATGACGGGATATTCCGACACGCTTTCGCGCACTGCCCAAAGGCCGCGCCCCTCCTGCGCCGATTTGGCCAGGATCGCATCGCTGACGATGCCCTGCTCCAGCGCCTCGCCCAGGGCCTCCTCGATCCCCTCGCGCAGGGCGGTATCGGAAAAGCCGGTCGCCTCGACCAGCACATGCGGCCCCCTCGGGGGCAGCGGCAGGGCGATGCCGGCACCGGGCGCCATGACATTATAGAAGCTCGGCCACATCACCTCGAACGACGAAAGCTGCGGCCCCAGAGCGCCGCGCAGATGCGCCAGCAGCGCCAGCGCGCCCTGAGTGTCGGCCACGGCGCAAAGCGCGGTCTCGATCGCCCGGGGCGCCGGTTGCAGCCGCAGGATGCAGCGGGTGACGATGCCCAACAGCCCCTCAGACCCGATGAAAAGCTGCTTGAGGTCCATCCCGGCGTTGTTCTTGATCAGCCCGGCCATGTCGCTGATCACCGTGCCGTCGGCCAGCACCACCTCGAGCCCCAGCACGTGATCGCGGGCCATGCCATAGCGGATCACGGTATTGCCCCCCGCGTTGGTGGCGATCACCCCGCCCAATTGGCAGCTTCCCCGCGCGCCGATGTCGATACCCAGCAGCATCCCCTGATCGCGCGCCGCCATCTGCGCCACCTCAAGCACCACGCCAGCCTCGGCCACGATCTGGGCGGCCTGCGGATCGACGCTTTCGATCCGGTTCATCCGGTCGAGCGACAGCGCCACGGCGTCGGCCCGCGGATGCGCCGCGCCGGAAATCCCGCTGAGCCCGCCCTGCGGCACCACCGGCACGCCGGCGGCGTGGCAGAGCCGCATCAGCGCCACCACATCCTCGGTCCGGCGCGGCCGCACCAGCGCCAGCGGCGTGACCGGCGGCAGCCCGGCCCAATCGTGGTGGTAGCGGGGCGGGATATCGGCGCCCAGGGCGACCAGATCGGGGCCGAGGGTGGCGAGGAGCTGTTGCGCGAAATCTTGGGTCATGGCTGCGTCTCTGCGGCGGCAAGGTCCAGAACGATCTTGCCACGGGTATGGCCCGCGTCGCTGAGCGTCTGGGCACGGGCGAAATCGGTGAAGGGAAGGATGGTGAGTTCGGGGCGAAGGGCACCACCGGCCACCAATTGAAGCACAGCGCCAAGCGCGGCCCGGTCGGGCGCGACCTGCACCAGCGCGTGGCGGATATCGGGGCGCAGGGCCGTGGCATCGAAGGGCGCGGCGTTCAGATAGGCCAGTACCCCACCCGGCCGCAGCACCCCGGCGCTCGCCAGATGCACGGGCCCGCCGATCAGGTCATAGACGACATCAAGGTCCGAAAGCAGTTCCGAGAACACCTCTTCATCATAGGCCACGACGCGATCGGCCCCAAGGCTCCGCACGAAATCACGGTTCCGGGCGGAACAGGTGGCGATCACCTCCGCCCCGATGTGATGCGCGATCTGCACCGCCAGATGGCCGACCCCGCCGGCGCCGGCATGGATCAGCACCCGCTGGCCGGGCTGCAACCCCGCGACATCGACCAGCCCGCGCCAGGCGCAGATCGCCGCCAGCGGCAAGGCTCCGGCGGTGACCAGATCGACCCCCTCGGGGACCAGGGTCACGCAGCCTTCGGGCACCACCAGCTCCTCGGCCCAGGCGCCCTGCCCGCGCGGGGTCAGCAGCGCCACGGCCCGACCGATCAACGCCGGATCGGCACCTTCGCCCAGCTCGACCACGATACCGGCACCGTCGCGTCCGGTGCCGGCCGGCAGATCACCGCCCCCCGCCACCGCGCCGAGCAGACCGCCGCGCAACTTGCCATCGACCGGATTGGCGCTGACCGCCCGCATCGCGACCCGAACCTCACCCGGCCCGGGGGCCGGCTGCGGTTCATCGACCAGTTCCAGCACCTCGGGCCCACCGTAACGGGCATAGCACACCGCCCTCATGCCGGCACCATCTGGCTGTGATGCACCCCCTTGGGCACCGCGGCCAGCAGGCTTTGGGTATAGGGATGCTGCGGATCGGCGAAGACCGCCTCGGTCGGGCCGCTTTCGACGATCTCGCCCTTCGACATCACCAGCACCCGGTCGCAGAGATAGCGCACCACGGCCAGATCGTGCGAGATGAAGAGCATGGAAAAGCCCAGTTCCTCGCGCAGCCTGAGCAGTAGGTTCAGCAATTGCGCCTGCACCGAGACATCGAGGCCCGAGGCGATCTCATCCGCGATCAGCAGCCGGGGCAGCCGGCAGAGCGCACGGGCGATATTGACCCGCTGCTTCTGCCCGCCCGACAATTGCGACGGATAGCGTGCCGCCATCTCCTGCGAGAGACCGGTTTCGGACAAGAGTTCCCGAATGCGCGCCTCGACCGCCGCCACCTTCGGCCGCGGCATTTCCACCTCCAGCGCCTGACCGACGATCGAGCCCACCTTGCGGCGCGGGTTCAGCGCCGACTGCGGATCCTGGAACACGATCTGCATCTGCTTCTGCCGCCAGTCCCGGCTGCCGCCATCGGTGCCGGTGATATCGCGCCCGAGCAGTTCCAGCGCGCCGGAGGTCGGGGTTTCCAGCCCGATCAGCGTGCGCGCCAGCGTGCTCTTGCCGCTGCCGCTCTCGCCGACGACGCCGACGAATTCGGCATCGCGCACGATGAAATCCGCCGCCTTCAGCGCGTGGAAATACTGCGCCCCGCCCAACAGCCGCCATTTGGTGACAAAGCTCTTGGTCAGCCCCTGCGCCTCGAGGATCTTCTCCTGCCCGGTCGCCACCCGTTCCGGCGCCGGCGGCGGCGCGATGCCATCGGTGGCAAAAGATTTCCAGCAGGCCGAGACATGGCCGGTGCCGACCTCGGCCAGCGCGGGCTCCTCGGCGTGGCATTTGGCATCGGCCAGCGGGCAACGGCTGGCAAAGCGGCACCCCTTCAGCTCGGCGATCGCCTTCAGTCCCGGCATCCGCTCAGGCAGCAGATAAAGCCCGCGCGGCGCCCCCGCCACGTCCGGCACCGCGAGTTCGAGGCAGCGGGTATAGGGATGCGCCGGGGCGCGGAACAGCACCTCGGCCGGGCCATATTCGGCCTGACGACCGGCATAGAGAACGATCACCTCGTCGCAGATCTCGGCCGCCAGCCGCAGGTCGTGAGTGATGAAGATCACCGCGGTGCCGTCGCGCTTCTGCATCTCCGCGATCAGCCGCACGATCTGCGCCTGCACCGAGACGTCGAGCGCGGTGGTGGGCTCGTCCGCGATCAACAGGCGCGGCCGGCTGGCGAAGGCCATGGCGATCAGCACCCGCTGGCACATGCCGCCCGAAAGCTGATGCGGATAGCGGTCCAGAAGCCCGCGCGGATCGGTCAGCCGAACCGCCTCCATCTCGGCCACGGCACGATCCTTCCAGCCCGCGCCGCCCTTGCCGATGTGATCAAGGTGTTCGTGGAACTGCTGGCCGATGGTCAGCACCGGGTTCAGCGCCGACAGCGGTTCCTGGGGGATGAAGGCAATGTCGCGGCCCAGCAGCGCCCGGCGCCGGTCGGGCGCCATGGTCACCAAATCCTCGCCATCGAACAACAGTGCCCCGCCGGTGACCGCAAAGCCCGAGGGCAGCAACTGGGCGATGGTTCGGCCGATCATCGACTTGCCGGCACCGGATTCCCCCACCAGCCCCACGGTCTTGCCGGGCTCCAGCGCGAAGGTCAGATCGCTGACCGCCTGTAGGCTCGCCTCCTTGGTGGTGAGGCTGACGGTCAATTGTTTCACATCGAGCAGGGCCATTTACGCGCGCTCCGTCTGGGTCAGCCGGGTGTCGAGCGTGCGGCGCAGCCCGTCCCCCAGGATGTTGAAGCCGAAGACGGTCACGAAGATCGCCAGGATCGGCAGGATCAGGTTCCACGGCGCCTGATAGATGTCCTGGCGCGCGTCGGCGATCATCTGACCCCAGGCCGGAACCTCGGCGCCGACGCTCATGCCGACGAAGGAGAGGATCGCCTCGACCACCACGGCGACGCCCATCTCAAGGCTCATCAGCGTGATCAGCAAAGGCAGGGTGGCGGGCAGGATTTCGCGGACGATGGTGCGGCCGTGGGAAAAGCCCAGAAGCCGCGCGGCGGCGACGTAATCGCGCCGCGCCACCACCATCACGTCACTGCGCAGCACCCGGCAGAAGCGGGTCCAGTCGACCAGGATGATGGCGAGGATGACGTTCTGCAGCCCGGCGCCCAGGCCGACCATCAGGATCAGCGACAGGATCACCGGCGGGAAGGACAGCCAGATCTCGACCACCCGGCCGATCACCCAGTCGATCCAGCCACCGAAATAGCCCGCCACATGCGCCAGGATCGCCCCGATGATCATCGCCCCCAGGGCGCCGAAGACCGCCACGGTCAACGCGATGCGCGAGCCATAGATCAGCCGCGACAGCACGCAGCGGCCCAGGCTGTCGGTGCCCAGCGGAAAGGCCCAGTCGCCGCCCGCATTCCAGATCGGCGGCACCAGCGTGTTCAGGATATCCTGTTCGGTCGGATCGTTCGGCGCCAGCCAGGGCGCGAAGATGGCGCAGAGCATCAGCAGCGCAATGATGGTCAGCCCCGCCACCACCCGCCCCGAGCGCAGCCAGTAAAAGCGTTTCGCCATGGCTCAGGCCTCCCGCAGTTTGGGGTTGAGAACGAGATAGAGCACATCGACCGCCATGCTGATCAGCAGCACCATCACGCAATAGGTCAGCCCGACGGTCTGGATGATCGGCAGATCGGCGTTGCGGATGGCATCGACCATCAGGTTGCCCATGCCCGGATAGGAATAGATGATCTCGACCAGAAGCGTGCCGCCGAACAGAAAGCCGAACTGCACCCCCATCAGGCTGAGCGTCGGCAGAAAGGCGTTCTTCAGCGCGTGAAACACCAGGATACGCCCTTCCGAGATGCCGCGCTGGCGGGCCTGGTGGATGTAATCCTCCTGATAGGCCTCCATCAGCGAGGATCGCAGGATCCGCATGATCGGCGGTGCCGCCGACAGACCCAGCGCCACCGAAGGCAGGATCATGTGCTTGAGCGCGTCCAGAAAGGTCGGGAGGCTGCCCGACAGCAGGCTGTCGATCAGCAGAAAGCCGGTGATCGTCTCGGGCCGGGGCACATCCGACCCCAACCGGCCAATGAAGGGCAGCAGATCGAGCGACACGCCGAACAGCAGCATGAAGAACAGCCCCCAGAGGAATTCCGGGATCGACAACAGCGCCACCGTGCCGAGATCGAGCGCCCCTTCAACCACGCCGCCCCGCGAATGGAACAGCCAGAGCCCACCCAGCACGCCGAAGAGCGTGCCGAAGACCATCGCCATCAGCGCCAGCTCGATCGTCGCCGGCAGGGTATCGAGCACCAGCCGCGACACCGGGGTGCGGTAATGGATCGACCGGCCAAAATCGCCGTGCAGCATATCGGCGAACCAGATGCCATATTGCTGGATCAGCGGCTTATCGAGCCCCATTTCCAGGCGCATCGCCTCGATCTCGGCATTGGTGGCGTTGGGCGGCAGCGACATGGCGGCCGGGTCGACCGGCAGCAGGCGCAGGATGCAGAACAGCAGCAGCGACACCAGGATCAGCGTCGGGATCAGGGTTAGAAGCCGCCGCATCAGCAGCTTCATGACGGGTCCGGACATGGACGGTCTCCGGTGGGGGGAAGTCGAAAAGGTCCGACCCCGAAGGATCGGACCGATGGCGCGGGCAGCGGCGGATCAGCCCCAGGACATCGTGTTGCCCAGAACCCAGCCGTTCTTGTATTTGCGATAGCTCAGGTCGGATTTCCGGGCCAAGGTCTGCACGCTTTGCAGCAGCGGAATGGTGGCGCCCATCTCGGTCGCTTCCCTGTTCAGCTTCTGATAGCCGGCAATGCGCTTGGCATAGTCGGGTTCCTGGAACAACCCCGGGATCTGATCACCCGGCGCTTCCCCCTTCCACGAGGAGAACGGCATGTTCGGGTTCAAGAGATAGCCGGTGAAGATCTCGGGGTCGCCGGTGGCGTTGTCCCAGGAATAGAGCGTGGCGGCGGGCAGCTTGTGGCCGCGGTTCAGTTCGAAATACTTGGCGTATTCGATCACCTCCAGCTCGACCTCGATGCCGACCTTCTTCCACATCTGCAGCAACGCGCGGGCGATATCGAAATCCGACGGGAAATGGCCGTTGGTGGTGGCCATCTTGAACTTGGCTGGGTTCGCTTCGGAATAGCCCGAGGCCGCCAGCAACTCCTTCGCCTTGTCCGGATCGAAGGCGAAATCGAAGCCCTCGACAAAGCCCGGGGTGCCCGGAGGCGCCACCACCGACAGGGGCACCGCCGCGCCGCCATAGAAGGCCTTGGACAGCGCCGCCTTGTTGATCGCGTGATGGGCGGCCAGACGCACGTTCTCGTCGGCGAATTCGCCGTCGTTGCGCATCTGCAGCAGAATCACCCGGGTGATCGGGTTGATCTCGCCGGTGATGCCATCCAGCTTGTCGAGCCGCTCAGTCTCGCGCACGGGGATGTTGATGGTCAGATCGGCCTGGCCCGACTGCACCGCCGCGACCCGGGCCGAGGCGTCCTTGATGACATCGACAGTGATCTTCTTGATCTCAGGCGCGCCCCCCCAATAGTCCTCGTTCGCCTCGAAGACCATGCGGGAATTCATCTGGTATTCGACCAGCTTGTAGGGGCCAGTGCCGATCGGGGCGTTGAGGAAACCCTCGGCGCCGACCTCGGTCATATAGGCCTTGGGCACGATGAAACCGCCCATGAAGGCCAGCCATTGCGGCGCGGTGGGCGCCGGGCGGCTGAACTTGAAGACGCCGGAGGTCGGCGAGGTCACCTCGATATCGGCGATGTGCTTCCAGCTGTTGCCGATATCCAGCTTCTCGCCGGACTGCACCCGCTCGAAGAAGGTGAAACGCACGTCTTCGGCGGTCATCGGCGCGCCGTTCTGGAACTTCACATCGTCGCGCAGGGTAAAGCGCATCGACAGGGCGTCGGGCGCCAGCTCCCATTCGGTCATCAGGCTGGGGATCAGCGTCAGATCCGGATCCTGCAGGATCGGCTGATCATAGACCAGCTTGAACAGCGATTGCGCATCCGGCGCGAACCGCTTGTTCGGATCCCAGGACGGCACGTCCGAGGGCCAGGCGATGGTCACCGAAGCGTCCGAGGCGCCGGCCAGGACGGCACGCCCCGGCAACAGGGCCCCGGCCGCGCCGATGCCCAATATCTGAAGAATATCACGTCTGTTGAGTGTCATTTTTCTTTCTCCCTGTCGGTATGATCGCCGGCGCTTCCGCCCCGGCGTCACGGCGCCGCAATTATGCGAGCGGTCGTCTCTGCATCAGATGATGGGTACAAATGCCCTGGCGCGGCGGCAGCTCCTGCGAATGCGCCTTGAGCCGCGGCAAGACGTCGGACGCCATGGCGGCCACGAAGCTTTCAAGATCGTCGAAGGTCACCTCGTTGCCGACCAGATAGCCGGCCGGCAGGCTCCCCTCCGGTGCCGCCGCGATCGGCTCGAATCCAAGGATGCGGCGAATGCCGGGAAAATCGGACTGGATCGGCAGATGCCCCGCCAGATATTCTGCAACGAAGGCCTCGGCCTCGGCGCAGGGCAGCCTGTAACGCACCACATAGCTTGTCCCGCCCCCCTGGCGCAGATCGTCATCGGGCAGGCCTTGGCGATGACGGCGGAACGCCGCCGCCTCGAGATGCGCCCCAAAGGGAAGCGCGTCGATCGCAGCGCGCAGGGCCGGCGCGTCCAGCGCGGCGACAAGATCGGCCTCGATCGCGAATCCCAGCACGATCATCACGACCGGCGCCGCCGGCTCGGCATCGTGATAGGCCGCGGCGGTCCCGAGATTCTCATAGGGATAAAGGCCCTCGGCCAGAGCGACCCCCGGCAGCGCAGCCAGACTCGCCCCCTGCTGCGCCTCCCATGCCGCCACGGCATCCGGGGCGCCGGAAACACTCAGCTCGAGAACGAACATGGCGAAGTCCTTATAGCGGTAAACTGTATACTAATCAGTGACGCTAGCGACGCCTGAAATCAAGTCAAGCCAAAAGAAATCTCCAGGATATTTCTTATGCACGCAATTTTTTGCTGTATTCTTAAGCTTCTCCGACCTAAAGGTCAGATGGCACGCGGCTCCCGCGCTTGACCGGCCAGGGACAAGACACATTATAGTATACTGTTTTCTGCAAGAGGCGGCATGGATACCCCCGAGTTCGACATGATACGCCCGTTGGACAATGCCCCGAAGGGTCAGAGTCTGCGGCGCCAGATCTATCAGGATCTGCGCGAAAGGCTGCGCCGTGGCGAATTCCAGACCGAGGACCGGCTGGTCGATGTCGAGATCGCCAAGGCGGCAGGCGTTTCGCGCATGCCCGTTCGCGAGGCCCTGCTGCAATTGACCATCGAAGGCCATCTGATCAGCACCACGCGGGGATTCGCCCTGCCCGACCTCACCGACGAGGATGTTGCCGATATCTTCGAGGTACGCAAACTGCTGGAGCCCCGCGCTGCCGCCAACGCCACCCGTGATCTCACCGACGAGGGGCTGGCGCGGCTGCACGCGGCGGTCGAACGCTCCAAGCGCGCCATGGCGGCCGGCTCCTTCGCCGAGATGAGCGAGGCCAATATCGACTTTCGCGAAACCTGGATCGGCGCGTTGCGCAACCGGCGTCTGGCCGCGACCATCATGCGCTTCACCGATCAGGCCCATGTCGTCCGCCGCGACACGCTGATTGATCCCGACATCCAGAAGATCGTCGTCAACGGGCTGATATCCATCCTTGACGCCTTCGAGCGCCGCGACGCCAGCGCCGCCATGGACCGCATGCTTGCTTTCACCATCGAGGCCGAGCGCAGTTTCTTCCTGATGCGCCGCCTGGCCGAAGAACAGACCCCAGAAGCGGGAGACAAGAATGACTGACATCACAGCACCCGGGTTGCGGAGCCATCTCCGCGCCGGTGGAGCCGCCGAACTTTTCTGGTTCGCCATCGGCTCTCCGGCGATGGTCGAAATCAGCCTGGAGGCGCGCCCTCAGGCGGTGGTGATCGACGCCCAGCATGGGCTCTGGTCGCGCCAGAGCCTGGAGCAAACCCTAGGCGTTCTTGACGGCCGCGCCCCCGCGCTGGTGCGCACCGCCGATCTGAGCGAAACCGCGATCTCGGCCGCACTCGATGGCGGCGCCGTCGGCGTCCTCGGCCCGCTGGTCGAGACCGCGGACCAGGCGCAGGCCTTTGTCGACGCCTCGCGCTACCCGCCCGAGGGGCGCCGCTCGGGCGGTGGCATCCGACCCCTGAAGGCCGATTTCGCGAAATACTATGCCGACGCCCGCGATCAGACCGTGGTCGGCGTGATGATCGAGACCGCCGCCGGCCTCGCCAATGTCGAAGCGATCGCGGCCACCCCCGGCTTGGACTTCATCTTCATCGGCACCGGCGATCTGGCCCTGTCGATGGGCGAGTTCCCGGTTCCCAGCCCCGCCTATGAAGCGGCGATCCAGCATATCCTCAAGGTCTGCCGCGCCGCCGCCCTGCCCTGCGGATTGTTCACCGGCGGCACCGAAGACGCCCGCAGACGTCAGGCCGAGGGCTTTGCCCTGACGGTCAGCGCCAACGACATCAGCCTTGTCGCCCAGGGCTTCGCCGCCGCGGCGCCGCAGCCGGCCGAAGCGCCCACCGCGGACCAGCCGGCCGCCTGAACGCCCCCGCTGTTCACCAAGAAGCGGCCCCGCCAAGGGCCGCTTTTTTCCCGCAAGGGAAAGTTGCTCGTTCATCCCATTAAAATGACGCGCCATCCCCGGCGAAACGATGCTGTCTATTCAGGACAGTGCCGCGAACGGTGCCGGGCAGAAACTTTCGCCCCCAAAAAGTTTGCCGCGCCGCAGGCCCGGCGCCCCGCCACGGCCCAATCGGCAGCGATTTCATCAACCTTCTCAGCACACTCGCAGACCGATGCGCCATGCTGACGGCGCCCCGCCCCTGCGCGAAGGGACGCAATAAACGACAAAGTTATGAGTAATTTGTTGCAACAGAAATTATAGAAAGCGGCAACGGACCAGCCTGTCTCTTTCCGAACTCCGAAAACAAATCACGTCGAATAGAAATCGGCCAAAATTTTTCAAATTCTCCTGGCGATTATACTTGCATCAATTAAACGTTAATGCGCCCATAGAGCCGCTGACGCCCCCTAACTAGGGTCACAGGTCACAAGCCTCGCCCTTCTGCGGACTTTAGCGACTGGGTCAGGCCTCCCTCTCCTCTCATCCAGGCAATCACCGGCTGGGCGGGATCGGATGCGACTGACCCCCATTATAACAATAAATGGTGTTTTACACGCATGGGGACGCACTTTGACCAGGAAACGCCGAAGCCAATCTGAACGAACGGAACAGACACAAGCCGCCCTGATAAATGCAACGGTGGAGCTGCTGAAGGAGCGGGGAATGCGCGGCACGACGGTGCAGGAGATCTGTCGCAGAGCACGGGTGACGACCGGCGCGATACAGCATCATTTCGGATCGAAAACCGGGCTGATTGCCGAGGTCATTAAGTCGCTATTCCGACCTTTTGCCGAAAGCATCGGATCGAACCAGGTTCCCCATGCGACAACGCTGGAGGAGCGTGTTGCGCATGTCGTCGACCATTTCTGGTCGATCTATGGGAACGACCGTTATCTCGCCCTGACCGAGGTGGCGCTTAGCGCCCGCAACGATCCCGAGCTGATGCAGCTTGTCATGGATTACCGCGGCCGGCAGCTTGCCACCCTGGAGCAGCTCATGTCCGAGGTTTTCACCGATGTGGACCTTGATATCGACGAACTGGTCGCCACCGTTCATTCCATGTCGGACTTCCTGCGCGGATATGCGCTGCGACGCCAGATCTATACCGCCCATGGCTCGGAGAAGGCCAGCGACCATTCCGCGCTGAGACATGCGCACAGGGTGCTTTTTGAGACCTTCCGCCGCCATCAGTCGATCGCCGCCATGGCGGATTAGCTGCCACCCCACGTGAGAACAAAGAAAACGCCCGGAGGAAGCCTCCGGGCGTTTCTCGTCACAACTCTGAGGCCGTGGCTCAGCCGATGATGGCGTTCAGCGTGGCGCTCGGACGCATCGCCGCCGATTTCTTGGTGAAATCGGGGTGGTAATAGCCGCCCATGTCCACCGGCTTGCCCTGCGCGGCGGCGAGTTCCGCCAGAATGTCGGCTTCCTTCTCGGCCAGCGCCTTGGCGATCGGGGCGAAATGCGCGGCCAGTTCGGCATCCGCGTCCTGCGCGGCCAGCGATTCCGCCCAGTAACGGGCGAACCAATAGTGGCTGTCGCGGTTGTCCGGCTCACCCACCTTGCGCGAGGGCGAGCGGTCGAAGTCCAGGATGCCCTGGGTCGCGTCCTCGGCCCCGGCCGCCAGAACGGCGGCCTTGGCGTTGCCCTTGGCATCGGCCAGGAAGTTCAGCGACTCGCTCAGCGCGCAGAACTCACCCATCGAATCCCAGCGCAGGTGCCCCTCTTCCAGGAACTGCTGCACGTGTTTCGGGGCGGAACCGCCGGCACCGGTTTCGAACATGCCGCCGCCGTTCATCAGCTTGACGATCGACAGCATCTTGGCCGAGGTGCCCAGCTCCAGGATTGGGAACAGGTCGGTCAGATAGTCGCGCAGCACATTGCCGGTGATGGCGATGCTGTCCTTGCCGGCAGTGATGGTTTCCAGCGAGGCGCGGGTGGCTTCGCGCGGCGCCATGATCACGAACTTGTCGGCAACCCCCGCCGCTTCCAGCGCCGGCTTGACGTATTTGATCAGCTCGGCGTCATGCGCGCGGTTTTCATCCAGCCAGAAGATCGACTGGAAGCCGGTCAGCCGCTGACGGTCGATCGCAAGCTGGATCCAGTTCTCGATCGGCGCCTTCTTCGCGGTGCAGGCGCGCCAGATGTCGCCGGCCTCGACGTCGAGCGAATGCAGAACCTCGCCATTGGCCAACACGATGCGGATGGCGCCATCGGCGGCGGCCTCGAAGGTGGTCGGGTGCGAGCCGTATTCCTCGGCCTTCTGGGCCATCAGGCCGACGTTCTGCACGGTGCCGGCAGTGGCCGGGTTCAGCGCGCCGTTCCGTTTGAAGAACTCGACCGCCTCGTCATAGACGGGGGCATAGCAGTTGTCAGGGATGACACAGTTGGTGTCGCCTTCCTTGCCGTCGGCACCCCAGCCCTTGCCGCCGGCGCGGATCAGCGCCGGCATCGAGGCGTCGATGATCACATCCGAGGGCACGTGCAGGTTGGTGATGCCCTTGTCGGAGTTCACCATATACATGCCCGGACGGTCGGCAACGCAGGCCTCGACCGCAGCCATGATGTCGGCATTGTCCTTGACCCGTTCCAGCACGTCCCCCATGCCGGAGTTCGGGTTGACGCCCAGCGCCTTCATCTCGTCGCCGAATTTCTCGAACACCGGGGCCAGCCAGGCCTTGACCGCATGACCGAAGATGATCGGGTCGGAGACCTTCATCATCGTGGCCTTGAGGTGGATCGAGAACAGGATGCCGTCCTTCTTGGTGGCCTCGATTTCCTTGGCCAGGAAGTCGTCCAGCGCCTTGGCGCTGAGGAAGGTGGCATCGACCACCTCGCCTTCGATCAGCTTCCAGCCGTCCTTCAGAACCGTGGTGCTGCCGTCCTTGCCGACGAATTCGATCTTCGCCGGACCGGCCTGGTCGGCGGTCAGCGTGGCGGCGACTTCATTGGCGTAGAAATCATTGCCCGGCATCGACGACACATGGGTCTTGCTGTCCGAGGCCCATTTGCCCATCCGGTGCGGGTTCTTCTGGGCGTAGTTCTTCACCGCCTTGGCGGCGCGGCGGTCCGAGTTGCCCTCGCGCAGGACCGGGTTCACGGCCGAGCCCTTGATCGCGTCGAAGCGGGCGCGGATCGCCTTTTCCTCATCGGTCTGCGGCGCTTCGGGATAATCCGGAATGTCATAGCCCTGCGCCTGCAGTTCCTTCACCGCGGCGGTCAGCTGCGGCACCGAGGCCGAGATGTTCGGCAGCTTGATCACGTTGGCGTCGGCGGTCTTCACCAGCTCACCCAGCTCGGCCAGGTCATCGGACTGGCGCTGCGCTTCGGTCAGATTTTCGGGGAAGGTGGCGATGATGCGGCCGGCCAGCGAAATATCCTTGGTGCCGAAGGTGACGCCGGCAGCGCCGGCGAAGCTGCGGATGATCGGCAGCAGCGAGGCGCTGGCCAGTTCCGGCGCTTCGTCTACGACGGTATACACAATATCGGGGTTGGACGTGTCTGCCATGGTTCTCGTACCTTTCCTGCCTTGCTGAGGGCCTGAGATTCTGAACGTTGGACCCGCGCGGGACCGCGCGGCGGCGAAATGATGCGGACCGCAGCAATGCCACGCATAATCCTGCGCGCACCCGTTGCGGTTGCGGTTGCGGTTCGGCGACCCGTGTAAATCACCCCGCGCCGGTAATCAATCGACACAGGCGCTGCATTTCGCCACCGTTCGCGCAAACATGGGACCAGCGGCAAGGCCCTGCCTGCGGCGCGGGCTGATCAGGCTTCCGCCGACCGCCGCGGCGCCCTCTTGGCACCCCGGGCAAACCGTGGCTAAGAAGACCTCCCGAACATGTTGAAAGGAGTCGTCCTTGGACACTGCGCCCCAGACCGCCGCCCGCATCGCCCGCACCATCGCGACCGAGATCGGCGCCCGGCCCGATCAGGTCGGCGCCGCGGTCAAGCTGCTGGATGAGGGCGCCACCGTCCCCTTCGTCGCCCGCTACCGCAAGGAGGTCACCGGCGGCCTCGACGACACCCAGCTGCGCACCCTGTCAGACCGCCTCTCCTATCTGCGCGAAATGGAGGCACGGCGCGAGACGATCCTGAATTCGATCAAGGATCAAGGCAAGCTGACCGAGGCTCTGGCGAAATCCATCGCAGGCGCCGAGACCAAGGCGCAGCTTGAGGACATCTATCTGCCCTACAAGCCCAAGCGCCGCACCAAGGCGATGATTGCGCGCGAGAACGGGCTGGAGCCGCTGGCCGAGGCCATCCTCGCCGATCGTGCCACCGATCCCGAGACCCTGGCCCAGAGCTTTGTGACCGAGGCGGTGCCAACCTCCAAGGACGCGCTGAACGGCGCCCGCGACATCATTGCCGAAGGGCTGACCGAAAACGCCCAGCTTCTGGGCGATCTGCGCGCCTTCATGCAGGCGGAGGCGCGACTGACCGCCAAGGTGATCGAAGGCCAGGAACAGGCCGGCGCCAAGTTCTCCGACTATTTCGACCATGTGGAACCCTGGTCCAAGGTGCCCTCGCACCGGGCGCTGGCGATGCTGCGGGCCCAGAAGGAAGGCGTCGTCACCCTCGATATCGCGCCTGATCCCGAAACCGGCGCCGCCCGGGCCGAATCCCTCGTCGCCTCCTACCTCGGGACCAGGACCCAGGGCGCCGGCGATCAATGGCTGCGCAAGCTCGCCGGCTGGACCTGGCGGGTGAAGCTGAGCCTGACCATGATGGTCGATCTGATGGGTGATCTGCGAGCCCGCGCGCAGGAAGAGGCGATCGCCGTCTTCGCCCGCAACCTCAAGGATCTGCTGTTCGCGGCACCGGCCGGCGCCCGGCCCACCCTGGGGCTCGATCCCGGCATCCGCACCGGCGTCAAGGCGGCGGTGGTCGATGCCACCGGCAAGCTGGTGGCGACCGAGACGATCTATCCCTTCCAGCCGAAAAACGATGTGAGGGGCGCCCAGGCGGCGATCATGTCGCTGATTGCCAAACATGGGGTGGAACTGATCGCCATCGGCAACGGCACCGCCAGCCGCGAGACCGAAAAGCTGGTGGCCGACACTTTGGCGATGCTGCCCTCCGGCGTGCAGAAACCCACCAAGGTGGTGGTGAGCGAGGCCGGCGCCTCGGTCTATTCCGCCTCGGAGCTGGCGGCGCGGGAATTCCCCGATCTGGATGTGTCCCTGCGCGGCGCGGTGTCGATTGCCCGCCGCCTGCAGGATCCGCTGGCCGAGCTGGTCAAGATCGAGCCGAAATCCATCGGCGTCGGCCAATACCAGCACGATGTCGATCAGCATAAACTCGGCAAGTCGCTGGAGGCGGTGATCGAGGATGTGGTGAACGCCGTGGGCGTCGATCTCAACACCGCCTCGGCGCCGCTTCTGGCGCATGTCTCCGGCCTCGGGCCGGGACTGGCCGAGGCCGTGGTGACGCACCGCGACATCAACGGCGCCTTCAAATCGCGCAAGGAGCTTTTGAAGGTCGCCCGCCTGGGGCCGCGCGCCTTTGAACAATGCGCCGGCTTCCTGCGCATCCGCGACGGGGCCGAACCGCTCGACGCCTCCTCGGTCCACCCGGAGGCCTATGACGTCGCCCGCCGCATCGTCCAGGCCTGCGGCCGCGACATCCGCCAGATCATGGGCCATGAGGACGCGCTCAAGGGGCTTAGGGCAGACCAATTCGTCGACGATCATTTCGGCCTGCCCACCGTGCGCGACATCTTCGCCGAACTGGAGAAACCGGGCCGCGACCCGCGCCCCAGCTTCAAGACGGCAACCTTCACCGACGGGGTCGAGGAAATCACCGACCTGCGCCCCGGCATGGTGCTGGAGGGCACGGTGACCAACGTCGCGGCCTTCGGCGCCTTCGTCGATATCGGCGTGCATCAGGACGGGCTGGTCCATGTCAGCCAACTGGCCGACCGTTTCGTCAAGGACCCGCATGAGGTGGTCAAGGCCGGCCAGGTGGTCAAGGTCACGGTGGTCGAGGTCGACGTGCCCCGCAAGCGCATTGGTCTCACCATGCGCAAGGACGGTGGCGCCAGCGCGCGCGATGATCGTGACGCCCGCGGCCCCGGCAATGATCGCCCGCGCCCCGGCGGCCCCAAGGGCAAACCGCGCGGCCCGATGTCCGCCGCCCCCAAGGGCGGCAGTCAGACCGGCGCATTGGGCGCGGCGCTGCAGAACGCGTTCAGGAAGAAATGAGCTGAAACGAAGCGGCGCCCGGGTCAACGCCCGGGCGCCGCGTTCGGCCAATCCCGACAAGGGCAGGTCTCAGGCCTTGGCGCAGGCCGGCTCTCCCGCCCCCAGATCCTCCAGGATCGGGCAATCGGGCCGGTCATCCCCGGCGCAGCAGGACACCAGATGCGCCAGGGTCGCCCGCATGGATTGCAGCTGCGCAATCTTCTCGTCGATCCGCAGCAGATGATCCTCGGCGATCCGCTTGACGCTGGCGCTCTCGCGACTCTCGTCCTCGTAAAGCGCCAGCAGACCCCGGCAATCCTCGATCGAGAAGCCCAGGGCACGGGCGCGGCCCAGAAAGGCCAGCTTGTGCAGATCGCTGTCGCGAAAGGCGCGATAGCCGTTGGCGCTGCGCTGCGGCTGGACCAGTCCGATATCCTCGTAATAGCGGATCGTCTTGGCCGGCAGCCCCGACAGGCGCGATACATCCCCGATATTCATGTCCTGATCCTCACTCTGCCACGGCCAGGCCACGCCGCTCGTCCAGCGCCGGACGCAGCCGGCGCAGACGCAGCGCATTCGACAACACGAAGACCGACGACAGCGCCATCGCCCCCGCCGCCAGCATCGGCGACAGCAACAGCCCGAAGGCGGGGTAAAGCACCCCCGCCGCCACCGGGATCAGCGCGGTGTTGTATCCGAAGGCCCAGAACAGGTTCTGCCGGATGTTCCGCATCACCGCGCGCGACACCTCGACCGCGTTCACCACGCCACGCAGATCACCCGACATCAGCACCACATCGGCCGATTCGATGGCCACATCGGTGCCGGTGCCGATGGCGATGCCGACATCGGCATGGGCCAGCGCCGGGGCGTCGTTGATACCGTCGCCGACAAAGGCCAGCCCGCCCTGTTGTCCGCCCTGCCCACGCAGATCGTCCAATGCGGCGACCTTGCCCTCGGGCAGCACGCCCGCGATCACCCGGTCGATCCCCACCTCGCGCGCGATCGCCTCGGCCGTCTCGCGCTTGTCGCCGGTGATCATCGCCACCTGCAGCCCCATCCGGTGCAGCGCGGCGATCGCCTCGGCGCTGCTGGGCTTGACCGGATCGGAGACCGCGATCACCGCAGCGATCCGTCCGTCGATCGCCGCATAGAGCGCTGTGCGCCCGGCCGAAGCGAGCCGCGCCTCCTCGCCCGCAAGGGCGGCGATCTCTACCCCTTCGCGCGCCATCAGCCGGTCGGCGCCCACCAGCACCTCGTGCCCGGCGACCAGCGCCCGCACGCCATAACCGGTGAAAGAGGTGAACTGGCTGACCTCGGCCAGCTTCGCGCCCTCGGCCTTGGCCGCGCGCACCACCGCCTCGGCGATCGGATGTTCGGATCGCGCCTCGACCGCCGCGACCAGCGCCAGCACCTCGGCCCGTTCAAACCCCTCGGCCAGGACCAGATCGGTCAGCTCGGGCCGCCCCGCCGTCACCGTGCCGGTCTTGTCCAGCGCCACGATGGAAACGCCCGAGAGCTGTTGCAAGGCATCCCCCTTGCGGAACAGCACCCCGAGTTCCGCCGCCCGCCCGGTGCCCACCATGATCGAGGTCGGCGTCGCCAACCCCATGGCGCAGGGGCAAGCGATGATCAGCACCGAAACACCGGCGACCAGCGCCAGCGTCAGATCGGCGCCGAAGACCAACCAGATCAGCACCGTTCCCAGCGCCGCGCCCATCACCGCCGGCACGAACCACAGCGTGATCTGATCGACCAGCCCCTGGATCGGCAGCTTGGCGCCCTGCGCCTGCTCCACCATGCGGATGATCTGGGCCAGCACCGTCTCCGCCCCCACATGGGTGGCGCGGAACTGGAAGCTGCCCTGCCCGTTCACCGTGCCGCCGGTCACCGCGTCGCCCGCGGCCTTGGCCACCGGCAAGGGTTCGCCCGAGATCATGCTTTCATCGACATGGCTCTCGCCCTCGGTGACCTCGCCATCGACCGCGATCCGCTCGCCCGGGCGCACCAGCAGGATGTCGCCCACCCGGATGGCGTCGATTGCCACCTCCACCGCCACGCCATCCCGTAGCACCCGGGCCGACCGGGGCCTGAGCCCCAACAGCTTGCGGATCGCCGCGCCGGTGCGCCCCTTGGCGCGCGCCTCGAGAAAACGGCCGATCAGGATCAGCACCACGATGACCGCGGCCGCCTCGAAATAGACCGCGCGCTGGCTCGCCGGCAGAAGCCCCGGCAGGAAGGTCGCCACCACGGAATAGAGATAGGCCGCCGCCGTGCCCACTGCGACCAGGCTGTTCATGTCAGGCGCCCCGCGCAGCAGCGCCGGGATGCCCTTGACATAGAACAGCCGCCCCGGCCCGATCAGCACCAGCGTCGTCAGCACGAATTGCAGAATCCAACTGGTCTGCTGGCCGATGGTGGCGGCGATCCAATGATGCAAGGCAGGCACCAGATGCCCCCCCATCTCGATCACGAAGACCGGCAGCGCCAATGCCGCCGCGATCAGCGCCTTGCGCGCGATCTCCCGCGCCTCGGCCTCCTTGCGCTGGCCGCGCTTCTCTTCCGCCTCCGGCTCCGCCAATGTCGCGGGATAGCCGATCTTGTCCGCCGCCGCGATCATCTCCTCCGGGCTCACCGCGCCCTCGAGATAGGTAACGGTGGCCGTCTCAGCCGCCAGGTTGACCGCAACCTCGATCACCCCCGGCAAGGCCGACAGCACCCGGTCGACCCGCCCGACGCAGGAGGCGCAGGACATCGAGGCCACGTTCAGCACCACCGTGGCGCGCCGTGCCGGATAGCCCAGCTTGTCGAGCGTCCGGACCACATCGTCCAGCCGGTCGGGGGTTTCCAGATCCATCTGCGCCCGCTCGTCGGCAAGTGTGACAGAAACATCCGACACTCCATCCAGCCGCGACAGCCCGCGCGTCACTCGCGCCACGCAGGAGGCACAGGACATCCCCTCGATGGACAACATCACATGGTTCGATCCGGTCATCGGTCTTCTCCCGCAGGTCAGGTCTGCCCCTCAGATAGGGGTTCCAGTTGCTGGAGGGTCAAGGGTGAGCGGTGAATTTTCTTTTTCCCTGTGCCAGCCCTTGACCTTCCAGCGATGGAAGGCCCCAGATCGGGTCCAGACCATAATCAGGAGTCCGCACAATGAAATTCAGCGTTCCCGAAATGAGCTGCGGCCATTGCACCGCCAGCATCGAAAAAGCCATCAAGGAAGCCGACCCGGCGGCTCAGGTCGCCTGCGACCTGCCCAGCCGCAGCGTCGAAGTGACAAGCGCCCTCAGCGCCGAGGCCATCGCCGCCACGCTCGACGAGATCGGCTTCGAGGCCAAACCGGCCGCCTGACCGCCGCACGGGCCTTCGGCCGGCGAATTCGGGCAGAGAACAAGACAGGGGCGCCCCGATCCGGGCGCCTCTTTGCACAAGGGCGGTTGGCTGGTGCGGTTGTCCGCCCCCAAGGGCGCTCAGACGCCGGCCTGGCGCAACAGCCCGTCGAGCAGCCCGGCATAGCCGCCCCCGAACAGCCGCAAATGCACAATGGCCGGCCAGAGCTGATAGATCGGCCGGCGCTCTTCCACCCCCGGCTCCAGCGGGCCATAGCCATTGTAGAAGGCCGCGCCGGGCGAACCGAAAAGCGCCAGCATCGCCAGGTCGACCTCGCCGTGACCACAATAGCAGGCCGGGTCGATGACCCCGCTCAGATGACCGTCGGCCGCCAGCACGTTGCCGGACCAGAGATCGCCATGCAACAGCACCGGCGCCGGCGTCGCCGGCAGGCGCTGCGGCAGATCCTGGGCCAACCGCTCCAACCGCCGCGCGAAGGCCGAAGGCAGCGCGGAGAGATCGGCCAGCAGCCGACGGTCGGCCCAGAAGTCGGGCCAGGTCGGCAAGGGCGCATTGCAGATCGCCACCTTGCCGAAGGCGAAGTCGTGCTCCCAACCATAGGCGATCCCCGGCACCTGATGCAGCCGGCGCAAGGCCGCGCCAAGCTCCTGCCAGCCGGAGGAGGAAAGGCCGCCGGTCTCTTCCAGCGCCTCCATCACCAGCACCCGGGGCGTGGCGCCCAGAACCCTCGGGGCCGGCACCCCGGCGGCACGGATGGCGATCAGCATCGCGGCTTCGGCACGCGGATCGGGGCCGGTCTTGGCGATCACCTCCTCGCCGGAGATCAACCGCAGCCGCAGCACCCGGGTCCGATCGCCGCCGGACACCGGATACCAGCCGGCCAGATCGGCGCCCAGAAGCTGTGCGGCGGCTTGTGCGATCTCGTCCTGGGTCATGCTGTGCGGTTCCTTTGCGTTCCAGTGTCGCACAAAGGCCACAGCTCAGGCGAGCGCAAGATGAGACTTGCCTCATGCGCCATATTTTATTATTTCATGAAATATGGAAAAAGAATCGCTCACCCAACTCGCCACCCTCAGCCATCCGCAGCGGATGCAGATCTTCCGTCTGCTGATGCGCCGCTATCCCGACGCCGTTCCGGCCGGAGAGATCGCCGAGGCGCTGGGGCTGAAGGCCAGCACCAATTCGGTCTATCTCGCCGCGCTGCGCGAGGCCGGGCTGGTGACGCAGATCCGTCATGGAACCTCTCTACACTACCGGGCCGAGACCGCGACGCTGCAACGGCTGATGGGATATCTGCTGAACGATTGCTGCCGCGGGCGCCCCGATCTCTGCCCGCCCCTCCCTGTCAAAGATGGACCCGACATCATGGACCACCGGAAATACAACGTGCTCTTCATCTGCACCGGCAATTCCGCCCGTTCGATCTTCGCCGAGGCGCTGCTGCGCGACATGGGGGGCGATCGGTTCAACGTTTATTCCGCCGGCACCCGGCCCCACTCCGAACTGAACCCCTATGCGGTCAGCCTGCTGGCGGCCAAGGGGCACGATATCTCAAACCTGCGGGCCAAGAACGTATCGGAATTCCAGGGGCCGGAGGCGCCGCGGATGGATTTCGTCTTCACCGTCTGCAACCAGGCCGCCAACGAGGAATGCCCCACCTGGGAGGGTCAGCCGGTCTCGGCCCATTGGGGGATGCCCGATCCGGTGACGGCGGAAGGAACCGAGGCCGAAAAGAAGCTCGCCTTTCAGCAGGCCTATGGCGGGTTGAAGAACCGCATCACCACCTTCACGGCCCTGCCCTTCGACACGCTTGACCGCATCTCGCTGCAGGCGGCGGTCGACGGGATCGGCGCATCGGATCTGGAGAATACCCCGGCATGACCACCTATGCGCTGAACGGCCTTGGCCGGATGGGGAAACTGGCGCTGCGCCCGCTGCTGGAGCGCGGCGCCGAAATCGCCTGGATCAACGACAAGACCGGCGATGCCGAGATGATCGCGCATCTGCTGGAATTCGACAGCGTGCACGGCCGTTGGCCGGCCAGCTTCGCCCATGACGACGCGGGCGTGAGCATTGACGGCACCCGGCTGCCGCTGCTGAACGCCGCGCGGATCGAGGATCTGCCGCTTAACGGCGTCGATGTGGTGATCGACTGCACCGGGGTGTTCAAGACGGCCGACAAGCTCGCCCCCTATTTTGCCGCGGGGGTGAAGAAGGTGGTGGTTTCGGCCCCGGTCAAGGACGCAGGCGCCGCCAATATCGTCTATGGTGTCAACCAGGGCAGCTATGATCCGGCGACGCACCACATCGTCACGGCGGCGAGCTGCACCACCAATTGCCTCGCCCCGGTGGTCAAGGTGATCCACGAGAATCTGCGGATCCGGCACGGCTCGATCACCACGATCCACGACGTGACCAATACCCAGACCATGGTGGACCGCCCCGCCAAGGATCTGCGCCGGGCGCGGTCGGCGCTGAATTCGCTGATCCCGACCACGACGGGCAGCGCCAAGGCGATCACCCAGATCTTCCCAGACCTCACCGGCAAGCTGAACGGCCATGCGGTGCGGGTGCCGCTGCTGAACGCCTCGCTCACCGATTGCGTCTTCGAGGTCGAGCGCGAGACCTCGGCGGAAGAGGTCAACGCGTTGCTCAGGACCGCTGCGGCAGGGGAACTGGCCGGCATTCTGGGCTATGAGACCCGGCCGCTGGTCAGCGCCGATTATACCAACGATCCGCGATCCTCGATCATTGATGCGCCTTCCACCATGGTGGTGGGCGGCACCCAGGTGAAGATCTATGCCTGGTATGACAATGAATGGGGCTATGCCAACCGTCTGGTCGATGTGGCGCTGATGGTCGGGGGCGGGCTGTGACCGCTGCCCCCTCGGGGCGCGCCGACCGGGGGCTTGCCGCCTATATCGCGGTGACGGCGGCCTATTGGGCCTTCATGCTCAGCGATGGCGCGCTGAGGATGCTGGTGCTGCTGCATTTCCACGGGCTGGGGTTTTCCCCGGTGCAACTGGCCTATCTCTTCGTCCTCTACGAGGTCGCCGGCGTGATCACCAACCTGTCGGCGGGCTGGATCGCGGCGCGCTTCGGGTTGACCACCACGCTTTATGCCGGGCTCGCCCTGCAGGTGGCGGCGCTGGTGGCGCTGACGCGGCTTGATCCCGGCTGGTCGGTGGGTCTTTCGGTGGTCTTCGTGATGGCGGTTCAGGGCGCCTCGGGCGTTGCCAAGGATCTGGCGAAGATGAGCGCAAAGTCGGCGGTCAAGCTGCTGGCGCCCAAGGGTGACGGCGCGCTGTTCCGCTGGGTGGCGCTGCTGACCGGTTCGAAGAACGCGGTCAAGGGCTTCGGCTTTCTGCTGGGGGCAGCGCTGCTGGCGCTGGCCGGTTTCAATGCCGCGCTCTGGGGCATGGCGCTGGTGCTGGCGCTGATCCTGGTCGCGGTGCTGATCGGCATGCCCGCCGGCCTGCCCGCCGGCCGCAAGGATGCCAAGTTCCGCGAGGTCTTCTCGAAGAACCGCAACATCAACTGGCTGAGCTTTTCGCGCCTCTTCCTCTTCGGCGCACGGGACGTGTGGTTCGTGGTCGGCATCCCGATCTATTTCTATGCCGTGCTGTCGGACGGGTCCGAGGCCGGCAATCGCGCCGCCTTCTTCCTGATCGGCAGCTTCATGGCCGGCTGGATCATCCTTTACGGCGCGGTACAGGCGAGCGCCCCGAAGCTCCTGCGCGCCCGCGCGCGGGGGGAGGCCGCGATGGTCGCCGCCGCGCGGCACTGGGCGCTGATCCTGCTGCCGATCCCGCTGGTGCTGGCACTGGCCGCCGGGCTGGCCGGGGCGCCCTCTCCCTGGCTGACGGGGCTGCTGGTGCTGGGGCTGCTGGCCTTCGGCGCCGTCTTCGCGGTGAACTCGGCGCTGCATTCCTATCTGATCCTCGCCTTTACCGAAGACAGCCGCGTCACCATGGATGTGGGGTTCTATTACATGGCCAATGCGGCGGGACGGCTGCTGGGCACGCTGCTGTCCGGCCTCAGCTATCAGATCGGCGGGCTGCCCGCCTGCCTGGGCACCGCGGCCCTGCTGGTGGGGCTCAGCGCGCTTGGCGCCGGGCGGCTCAGGGCATAGCCCCGGTTGCAGTTCACGGATCAGCCGCTAGGCTGGCCCGCGAAACCGCAAAGGAACCGCCGATGCCCAGCCCCGAGATCACCCTGCGCATGCCGACCGGAAAAGACGGCAGCGCGGTCTGGGCGCTGATCCGGGCCTGCAAGCCGCTCGACGAGAACTCGATGTACTGCAACCTCTTGCAGAGCGATCATTTCCGCGACACCTGCGTGATCGCCGAAGCGAGCGGAGAGATCGGCGGCTGGATTTCCGCCTATCTGATGCCGGGCGCGCCGGACACGCTGTTCGTCTGGCAAGTGGCGGTGGCGCCCGCGGCCCGCGGCATGGGTCTGGGCGGCCGGATGCTGGAGGCGCTTCTTGACCGCCCGTTCTGCGCCGGGGTGCGCCAGATTCAGGCCACCGTCACGCCGACGAACGACGCCTCTCGCGCGATGCTCCAAGGGTTTGCCCGCCGCCGCAACGCGACGCTGAGCACAGAGCCCTATATCGACAGCGATGCCCATCTGGCCGGCCTTCATCCGTCAGAGGACCGGATCACCATCACGCTGGCCTGAGACCGGATCAGGAGACTGAACATGACCAATCCCCCGCTTACCGACTGGATCGGCCGGGAAGAGGTGCAGGAGGATATCCTCATCCCGCGCCCGGCGCTTGAGCTGCGCTCGATCCTGCCGGGCGTCGATCCGCTGACCGATGGCGCGGCGCTGCCGCCGCTCTGGCACTGGGCTTACTTCCCGCAGTTCGCGCCGCTCTCCGGCCTCGGTCGCGACGGGCATCCGGCGCGCGGCGGTTTCCTGCCGCCGGTGCCGCTGCCGCGCCGCATGTGGGCCGGCGGGCGGTTCCAGTTTCCCGGCGATCTCAGGCTGGGGGAGCGGGTGACCAAGACCTCCCGCATCCTCGACGTGGCGGAGAAATCGGGACGGAGCGGCGCGCTCTGCTTCGTGACGGTGGAACACCGCTTTGCCGTCGCCGGAGAGGTTCGGCTGATTGAGGAACACGATATCGTCTATCGCGAGAATCCGGCGCCGGGCACCCCGGCCGCCACCCCGCCGCAGGCCGATCCGGCCAAGATCGAGGAGCGGATCACCCCCAGCGCGGTCATGCTGTTTCGCTATTCCGCCGCCACCTTCAACGGCCACCGCATCCATTACGACATCGACTATTGCCGCGAGGTCGAGGGCTATCCCGGTCTCGTCTTCCATGGCCCGCTCACCGCCACCCTGCTGGCCGATCTGGCGCGCCGGGCAGGTCACCGCGATCTGGCGCGCTTCGCCTTTCGCGCCATCAGCCCCTTGTTCGACACCGCCCCCTTCACGCTCCGCGCCCGGGTGGAGACCGAGACGGCCGAGGTCTGGGCGGCCAATCCCGAGGGCGCGCTGGCGATGCGGGCCGAGGCAGAGTATCGCTAACCCCCTCGCCCGCCGCCGCGAAAACTGCTAGCGGGCCGCAGGCATCACCACTACGGGAGGGCAGCCATGGACAGGCTCTCGGTCATGAAGGCCTTCTGCCGGATCGTCGAACGCGGCAGCTTTGCCCGCGCGGCAGAGGATCTGGGCGTCTCGGCCGCCCTGATCAGCCGCGACGTGAAGCTGCTTGAGGAAAGCCTCGGCTGCGTCCTGCTCACCCGCACCACCCGCAGCATGGCGCTGACCGATCACGGGCGGCTCTATTACGACGAGGCGCGCGGCATCCTTGACCGCGTCACGGCGATGGAGGATCGGGTCCGCGCCGGCGCCGGAACGGTGGCCGGCCGGCTCAGGGTCAATGCGCCGCACTCCTTCGGCACCACCCTGCTGGCGCCGCTGCTGCCCCGGTTTCTGGAACGCTATCCCGAGGTCGATCTGACCCTGACGCTTGAGGATCGGGTGATCGACATGATCGAGGGCGGCTTTGATCTGTCGATCCGCATCCGCCCCGACCTGCCCGATTCCGGCCTGCTGGCCCGCCGTCTGGCCCGGGTTCGGCAGGGGTTGTTCGCCGCGCCCGCCTATCTTGCGACCCGGGGAGTGCCGCGCAGCCCGGCGGATCTGGCCGGGCATGATACGCTTGAGTTCCTGCATTCCACCCATACCGGCCAATGGGCGCTGACCGGGCCCGAGGGCACCACCATGGTTACGCTCAATTCGCGCCATCTGATCGGGTCGAGCCTGATCCTGCGCGACATGCTGGTCGCTGGCCTCGGCATCGGATCGCTGCCCGATTTCATGACCGCCGATCTGCTGCGGCGCGGCGATCTGGTGCCGGTGCTGCCAGAATACGAACGCCCGCCCCGCCATATCTATGCGGTCACCGCCTCGCGGCTCAGCGCCGATGCCAAGACCACGGCCTTTCTCGATTTCCTGCAAGCGGCCCTGCGGCCGGACCCCGACCATTCCTGAACCAGCGTAAAGACTGATTTGCGCCCGGCCCGGTTATTCCCGGCGGCGGCTCAAGGCATGGTCCGCGCCAGAGACCCCTTGTGCAGGAAATTCCGATGACCCGAGTTCTGATCCTTTATTATTCCAGCTACGGCCATATCCGCCAGATGGCCGAGGCCGAGGCGGAGGGCGCGCGATCGGTCGCCGGCGTTCAGGTCGATCTCCGGCGCATCCCCGAAACCGTGCCGCAGCCGGTGCGCGAGGCCGCCGGATATATCGACGACGACACGCCGGAGGCGACAGTTGCGATGCTGCCCGACTACGACGCCATCATCTTCGGCACCCCCACCCGCTTCGGCACCATGGCGGCGCAGATGAAGCAATTCCTCGACATGGCCGGCGGGCTTTGGGCGCAGAACGCCCTGGTGGGCAAGCTGGGCGCGGTCTTCACCTCGACCGGATCGCAGCACGGCGGGCACGAGGCGGCGGTACTGACCAGCCAGGTGCCGCTGATGCATTTCGGCATGCTGGTGGCTGGCCTGCCCTATACCTTCGCCGGCCAGACCCGGATGGACGAGGTGGTCGGCGGCTCCCCCTATGGCGCCGGCACCGTGGCCGGGGGCGACGGGTCGTTGCAGCCGACCCCGACCGATCTGGCCGGCGCCCGCTTCCAGGGCCGCCATGTGGCCGAGCTTGCCGCGCAGCTTGCCGCCGGCGCCGACCTGCGCGCCGAGAGCAAGGCCGCCTGAATGACCCGGGGCGCGCGCGCGCGCGCACGCCCCGTCCCGAAGGAGAAACCGATATGTCCCGTCCCGCCGATCTGATCCTGACCGCGCTCGCCCCTGCGATCTGGGGCTCCACCTATTTCGTCACCACGGAATTCCTGCCGCAGGGCTTTCCGATCACCCTGTCGGTCCTGCGGGCGCTGCCGGCGGGGCTGCTGCTTCTGCTCCTTGTGCGGCAATTGCCGCCCCGCGCCTGGCTCGGGCGGGTGCTGCTGCTCGGCGCCTTCAACTTCGCCATTTTCTGGGTACTTCTGTTCATCTCTGCCTACCGGTTGCCGGGCGGGGTGGCGGCAACGCTGGGGGCGACGCAGCCGCTGATCGTGCTGCTGCTGGCGCGGCTGGCGCTGGGAAGCCAAATCCGCCCGCTGTCGGTCCTGGCCGCCCTCGCCGGACTGGGCGGCGTCGCGCTTCTGGTGCTGGGGCCGAATGCGGCGCTTGATCCCCTCGGGGTGGCGGCGGGGCTTGGCGGCGCCGTCTCGATGGCCGCGGGCACCGTCTTCAGCCGCAAGTGGCAACCGCCGGTGCCGCCCCTGACCTTCACCGCCTGGCAACTGACGGCCGGCGGGCTGCTGCTGGTGCCGGTGGCGCTGATCGCCGAGCCGATGATGCCGATGCCCGATGCCCGCGCCCTGGGAGGGCTGCTCTATCTCGGGCTGATCGGCGCGGCGCTGACCTATCTGCTGTGGTTCCGCGGCATCGCCCGGATCGAGCCCGCCGCGATCGCCATGCTCGGGATGATGAGCCCGGTCACCGCCGTTCTGCTGGGTTGGCTGGCCCTGGGACAGGATCTGAGCGGGCTGCAGATGATCGGCGTGGGTGCGGTGCTGGGATCGGTCTGGCTGGGGCAGCGGGCGGCACGCCCCGCCACCGCCTCGCGCAGGGCGCCCGCCTAGCTCGCCCGATGGGCGTGGATCATGGCGGCGACCTTTTCGGCGATCATGATGGTGGGGGAATTGGTATTGCCCGAGACGATCCGCGGCATCACCGAGGCATCGACCACCCTCAGCCCCTGCACGCCGTTGACCCGGCAATCAGGGGCCACCACGGCGCGCAGGTCGCTGCCCATGCGCGCCGTGCCGACGGGGTGGAAGATGGTGGTGCCGATCTCTCCCGCCGCGCGGATCAGATCGTCATCGCTGTCATAGCCGGGACCGGGGCGGAATTCCTCGGGGCGATATTTCGCCATCGGCTCGGCCGCCATGATCCTGCGGGTCAGCCGGATGGCGCGGGCGGCGGTGATCCTGTCGGTCTCCGCCGAGAGGTAATTCGGCGCGATCTCCGGCGCAGCAGCGGGATCGGGCGAGGTGATCTCGACATGGCCACGGCTGTCGGGCCGCAGATGACAGACCGAGGCGGTGACCGCCGGAAAATCGTCCAGATCCTGCCCGAAGGCCGGCAGCGACAGCGGTTGCACGTGATATTCCAGATCCGGCGTCTCGATCTCTGGCGCGGAATAGGCGAAGCCGCCCAACTGGCTTGGCGCCATCGACATCGGGCCAGAGCGGAACAGCGCATATTCCATCCCGATCTTCGCCTTGCCCCAGAGGGTCGCGGCCAGGGTGTTCAACGTCTTGGCCCCGGTCACCTTATAGGCGCAGCGCAATTGCAGGTGGTCCTGCAGATTGCGCCCCACATCGGGGGAATCACACAGCACCTCGACCCCGTGTTTCTGCAACAGCGCCCCGGGCCCGATCCCGGACAGCTGGAGAAGCTGCGGCGAGCCGATGGCGCCGGCCGACAGGATCACCTCGCGCCGGGCGCGCAGCCTCTCGCCGCCGATCAGCTCGACCCCGGTGGCGCGGCGGCCGTCAAAGGTGATCCGGGCGCATTGGGCATGGGTGCGCACGGTCAGATTGGGCCGATCCTTGACCGGGTTGAGAAAGCCCTTGACCGTGTTCCAGCGCCAGCCGGCGCGTTGGTTGACCTCGAAGTAATTCACCCCGAAATTGTCGCCGGTGTTGAAATCATCGCGATGCGGGATACCCACCGCCTCGAAGGCGCGGGCGACGTCGTCGAGCACATCCCAATGCAGCCGCTGCTTTTCGACCCGCCATTCGCCCCCCGTTCCATGGCTGGCCGAGCGGCCGGAGAAGTGATCTTCGGACTTCAGGAAATAGGGCAGAACATCGTCCCAGCCCCAGCCGGTACAACCCATCTGTCGCCAGGTGTCGTAATCCCGCGCCTGGCCGCGCAGATAGAGCATCCCGTTGATCGAGGAACAGCCGCCCAGCACCTTGCCGCGCGGATAGCCCAGCGACCTGCCGTTCAGCCCCGGCTCAGCCCGGGTCTTGAAACACCAGTCGGTACGCGGATTGCCGATGCAATAGAGATAGCCAACCGGGATATGGATCCAGTGGTAATTGTCGCGCCCGCCTGCCTCTAGCAGCAGCACACGCGCCATCGGATCCTCGCTCAGCCGATTGGCCAGCACGCAGCCCGCGCTGCCACCACCGACGATGATGTAATCGAATGCCTCCGCCTCCATCCCGCTCTTCCTCCCAAGCAATCGTCCGGCGATCCTTTACTACAAAACCGCCCCGGTCCAGCCCCCGGACGCGGGTTCTGGCGTTTAGCTGTTCCAACCGCCCCACAACTGCCATATGGTCCGCGCCATTACCCCCCCCGACCCGCGGAGAAGATCAAACCGCCAATGTCCAGATTTGACGGATATGTCCTGCGCCAGTTGCTGGTGCTGTTCGGCTTCTTCCTGCTGGTGCTGGTGGGCGTGCTGTGGATTTCGCGTTCGGTCAGCCTGTTCGACAAGCTGATTGGTGGCGGCCAATCGGCGATGGTCTTTCTGGAGTTCACCGCCCTGTCACTGCCGACGCTGATCCGCACGGTGATGCCGATGGCCGCCTTCGGTGCGGCTGTCTATGCCACCAACCGGCTCAGCCGCGACAGTGAACTGACGGTGATGCTCGCCACCGGCTCCAGCCCGCTGCGGCTGGCGCGGCCGGTGCTCTATTTCGGCATCGCCACAGCGTTGATGATGGCGGTGCTGACCACCTATCTGCGCCCTGCCTCGATCCAGCAGCTCGGCCTGCGCGAGGCCGAGGTGACCCGCGACCTGACGGCGCAGCTCTTGAACGAGGGCAGCTTCATGCACCCCGCCAAGGGGGTGACCTTCTATATCGCCAAGATCGACAGCGACGGCACCCTGCACGACGTCTTCCTGTCCGACCGCCGCGACACCGCCCGGCCGATCACCTATACCGCCGCGCGGGCCTTCCTGGTCTCCACCGATGATCAGATCAGCCTGGTGATGGTCCAGGGGATCGCGATGCGCTATGTCACGGCGGCCAAGACGCTATCCACCACGCTGTTCGAAGACTTCTCCTACGACATCACCTCGCTCGCGACCGGACGCGACGGGGTCAAGCGCAACCTGCGCGGCGTCCCCACAATCGAGCTGCTGACAAGCTCGGGCCGGGCCGCACTTGCCGCCAAGGATGGCTATACCGTCGGCGAGATCGCCGAGGAGCTGCACGAACGCCTGGCCTGGATCGTGATCGTGATCACCGTGCCCCTGGTCGGCTATGCGGCGATGATGATGGGGGGATTTTCCCGTTTCGGGCTCTGGCCGCAGGCGCTGACGGCTTTCGCCATCCTGCTGGTGCTCGAGGGGCTCAGGGGCATGGCGACCTCGGTGGTGGTGAACCAGCCGGGGCTCTGGTGGTTGCTCTACCTGCCGGCGGGGGTCGGCCTCGTGCTCGCCGCGCTACTGCTACGCGCCTCGGGACGCCCGTTGCGTCTCTATCTGTACAGTGTGAAAAACACGCAGAAATCTGCCTAAAATCGCGTTTTGCACCAAATAGGGCGTTGCCCTGCGGCAACAAAACTGTTTTGACCGGGCGTTACATGCACCGACCAGACAGCAATCTGCCTGGCCATAAGTTGAGCCTAACGGGTCGATTTCGCATAACCTGAACCTTGCTGCGGAATTGTCATCTGCCGCAACTAAGGTACGCCGAATCAAAGACCGCCAGCTAAAAAGACTACATACTGAGGCCATGAAGCTCTCAATCGTCATTCCCATGCACAATGAGGCCGAGAACGTCGTGCCTCTGGTCCGCGAAATCGACAGCGCCTGCGCCGGCCTGCCCGACAAGGAGCTGATCCTGGTCGATGACGGATCGAGCGACGACACCGCGCGGCTGATTCAGAAGCTTCGGGCCGACTATCCCTGGCTGCGGCTGATCCAGCATCCGAAGGCCGGTGGCCAGTCGGCGGCGGTGCACAGCGGCGTGCTGGCCGCGACCGGAGAGATCATCTGCACGCTCGACGGCGACATGCAGAACCCGCCGGCCGAGATCCCCAAGATGGTGGCCCCCCTGATGGCCGCCGACGCCCCCGCCGATCTGGCGCTGGTGGCCGGCCAGCGGGTCAAGCGGCAGGACACCTGGTCGAAGAAGATCGCCTCGAAGCTGGCCAACGGGCTCAGGGCCTGGATGCTGAACGACCATACCCGCGACACCGGCTGCGGGCTCAAGGCTTTCCGTCGCGATGCCTTCCTGCGGCTGCCCTATTTCAACCACATGCATCGCTATCTGCCGGCGCTTTTCGCCCGTGATGGCTGGCAGGTGGCCCATGTCGATGTCTCCCACCGCGAACGCGGCGGCGGCAGTTCGAATTACAACAACCTGCAGCGCGCCCTGGTGGGGATCTATGATCTCTTCGGCGTGGCCTGGCTGATCCGCCGCGCCAAGACCGCCCGCCCGCAGGAAATCCCCGCCCCCGGAGAGGGTCACGAATGATCGAAACGCTGCTGAGCTTCTTCAAGGTCGAAACCCGGGCCGAGCTGATCTGGGTGATCATCGGGGTGGGTGCGCAACTGCTGTTCTCGATGCGCTTCATCATCCAGTGGATCGCCTCCGAGAAGCAGCGCCGCTCGGTGGTGCCGGAACTGTTCTGGTGGTTCTCGATCATCGGCGGCCTCACCCTGCTGGCCTACGCGCTGCACCGGCAGGATCCGGTCTTCATCCTCGGCCAATCGCTTGGGGTCGTCATCTACCTTCGCAACCTCTGGCTGATCTATGCTGAAAAGCGCACCGCAAGACAGAGCCTCTGATCCCCTGTGGATCGGCGTCGCCGCCGTCGCGGCGATCACGATCTACCGGGTGGTCCTGCTGGCCTTCTCGCAAGCCGAGCTTTTCGTCGATGAATCGCAATATTGGCAATGGGGGCAAGAGCTCGCCTGGGGCTACTACTCCAAGCCGCCGCTGATCGGCTGGGTGCTGCGTGGCTTCACCGAGCTGGGCGGCGATACCACCTTCTGGATCCGGCTGCCGGGCCCGCTGTTTCAGGCCGCCACCGCGCTGATCCTGATGGGCGCGGCGCGGCAGGTGACCGACCGGCGCGCCGCGGCGATGGTCGCGATCGCCTTTGTCACCCTGCCAGTGGTGACGGCGGGGGCGTTCCTGGTCTCGACCGACACCATCCTGATGCCCTTCTTCGCTGGGGCGCTCTGGCTCTATCTGCGGCTGACCGGTACGCGCTCGGCCTGGGCCGCGGTCGGGCTGGGGCTCTGCCTCGGGCTCGGCATGCTGGCGAAATACGCCGCCGTCTATTTCCTGCTGGGCGCAGGGCTTGGCGCGCTGGTGGTGCCGCAGGCGCGGATCGCCTGGCGCGATGCCGGCATCGCGGCGCTGGTCTTTCTGGCAGTGATCGCGCCCAATCTGGTCTGGAACCTGCAGAACGACCTGATGACCTTCTCGCACACTGCCGACAACGTCGACTGGGTGCGCCGCCCCGGGGTGCATCTGCATCTGGACAAGGCGGTGGAGTTCCTGGCGTCGCAATTCGCGGTGATGGGGCCGGTGTTCTTCGGTGCCTTCCTGTGGCTGGCGCCCCGCGCCTTTGTGCGACCCGAATGGCAACCGCGCTGGCTGGTCCTGATGGCGGCGCCGACGCTGATCCTGGTGACGGTGCAGGCGATCTTGTCCAAGGCCTATGCCAACTGGGCGGTCACCGCCTGCCTGGCGTTGCTGCTGCTGGTGGTGCCGGTGCTGTGGCACCGCGGCCGCACCTGGCTGTGGATCGCACTGGTGCTTGATCTGGCGCTGGCCGCGCTGCTGCCCTTCGCCTTCACCCAGGCCACCCGCTGGACCACCCCCAAGGGCGAGCTGCTGATGCGCCGCTATGTCGGCGAAGAGGAGATGAGCGCCCGCATCCTCGAGGAGGCGCGACTGCGCGGGGTGACCGCCGTGGTCAGCGACAACCGCCTGCTGCTGGCCGATCTGTTCCTGCGCGCCAAGGGCAGCGACATCGCCATCTATGCGGTGCCGCCCGAGGGCAGACCCGACAACTATTATGCCCAGCGCCACCCCTATCCCGCCGGGCGGGCCGCGCCCTTCCTCTTCGCCACGCTGAACGATGCCCCCGCCTGTGGCGAGGCGCTGCCCACCGCCACCTGGAAGCCGAGCCCCGGCGCCTATTCGCGCGACATCCTGCGGCTTTATCTGCAGCCCCGGAACTGCTGGGGCCAGCCTGACGAATGACGCAGCCCCCGCGCCAGTCCAGCCAGATCAACCGGGCGATCCTGATCGTCTGGTTGGCGGTCGCGCTGCTCTTCGCCACCTTTCCCGGCATCGACCTGGCCGTCGCCCGGCTGGCCTATGATCCCGCGACCGGCACCTTCCCGGCGGAACAGAGCCAGAGCCTGCAGATCCTGCGCTCCACCGTCTGGAAGCTTCTCAACCTCGGCACCCTGGGGCTGCTCGGGCTGCTGATCTACGGGCTGTTCACCCGCCACACCATGCGCATCCCGCCCCGGTTCTGGGGCTGGTGCGTCAGTCTGATCCTGCTCGGGCCGGGCATTCTGGTGAACGTGATCCTCAAGTCGCACTGGGGCCGCGCCCGCCCGGCGCAGATCGAGCTGTTCGGCGGTCACGCCCAGTTCACGCCGCCGTTCCAGATCACCGACCAATGCCTCAGCAACTGTTCCTTCGTCTCGGGCGAGGCCGCCTTCGTCACCGCCGGCGGCCTCATCATCGGGGTGATCCTGTGGCATGTGGTGCCGCCGCAGCGCCGCCGCCTGCTGGTCGCGAGCCTCATCCTGGCGGTGCTGGCGCTGGCCTCGATGCGGATCTTCAAGGGCCGGCATTTCCTGTCGGACGTGATCTGGGCGATGATCTTCACAAGCACGCTGGCCTGGGCGCTGGCCCGGCTGTTCCGGCTCGACCGCATCCACGCGCAGGTCACCGCCAGCGCGCTGCGCCATGACGCGCGAACCGTGTTCGCCGACCTGCGCCTCCTCGGCCAGCGGCTCCTCTCCGGCGCGCTCGGGCTGAAACGCCCGGCGAATGCCAGCCTGCAACGGCTGCGTCAGGCCTTCGCAAGGAACCGGCACCCATGACCCTTCCCCCGCCTGCGACAGAGCCGCCCGAAACGCCCCTGGCCACCCGGCCCTGGCTGCGCCGGGCGATGCGGCGCTTCGGCGTCTCTCTGATCCTGATGCTTGCGATCCTGTCCTGGGGGCTGTCGGACCGCAAGCTGGAACATATCGGCGACAACATGCAGATCGCGGTGCCGCTGACCGGCCTGGCCTGCGCGGTGGCAACCGGCGAGGGCGTGCGATACCTCGGGCGGTTCACCCTGCTGGTCACCACCTACACCCTGTCGAAACGCGGTCTGGGCGCGACTGCGATCAACGAACGTCCGAACGGCGGCTATGGCGGCTTCCCCTCGGGCCATACCGCCGCCAGCACCTTCGGCGCCACCTGGCTGGTCAGCAGCTGCCTGGCCGAGAACCGCATGGCCCAGGGGCTGACGCTGCTGTCGGCGGGCTTCGTCGGTGGCACCCGCATTCAGGTCGGCGCCCATAGCGTCTGGCAGGTGCTGTCCGGCGCCTTCGTCGGCTGGATGGCGCAATTCCTGGCGCTGACCTGGTTCGATCGGCTGTTCCGCCGGTTCTGGAGCGGGACCGGCAGCCTGATCGGCCGCGCCGGTCGCAACACGCAACGGCTGGCCCGCCGGGGGTGGGACCGGCTGGAGATCGGCCGCAGGCTCAGCGACCTGCGCGCCCGGATCGCTCAGCGAAACAGATAGGCCGCCACATCCACGTTATCAGCACCGCCAAGGGCAAATCCCTTGACCTCTCCGATCACCTCGAAGGGCCGCGCGCTTGCCGCCTCGAAACTCGCGCGCTGATCGGCCCGGACGAAGACCAGCGCGCAGGGCGCCGCCGCCGCCACCTCGGCCGCCACCTCGGCACCGCGGAACAGCGGCATCCGCGGGCTCAGCAGCAAAAGCGACGGCTCCTCATAGCCGACGGAGAGGACTTGCGGCGCATCGCACATGCCATCGGCCTTCACCTCGAGCCCCGCCAACGCATTCGACGGCCAGATGTGATCGAGCCGCGCCAGATGGCCGAAAAGGCTGATCGACAGCCCCAGTGACAGCGCGCCGAACCCCAGCACGGGCGCCAGCCGATCGCCGCCGCGCATCGCGCCCCAGACCCAGCCGATGCCCAACAGGCTGATCGCCAGCCCCAAGGCCCAGATCAGCCCCGGCCCACGCCCGTATTGCAGCGCGAAGACCAAGGGTGCCGCCACCAGCACCAGCGCCAACAGCAAAAAGACCGCCAGAAATACCGTATAAACCCGCCCGAACCCTTCTTCCGACCGCGCCAGCCAGCCCCTGGCGCTCAGGATCGCCAGGGCCGGATAGAGCGGCAGCACATAATGGATCAGCTTGGTCGCGGTGATCTCGAACACCAGCCAGGAGGGGATGATCCAGGCCAGGCAGAACAGCACCGCCGCCTCGCGCCGCGCGCGCCAGCCATACCAGAGACCGAAGGGCAGAAGGATCGAGGCCGGCCAGAAGGTGAGCCAGACCGCCAGCGCATAGGAGCCGAAGGGGGCGCCATGGCTCTCCTGCCCCTCGCCGATCTTGCCGATCAGATCGCGCCCCAGTGCCTCGGCCCAGAAGGCATCGCCGGATTTGACGGTGATCGCCACATACCAGGGCAGCACGATCAGCAGGAACAGGGCGATCCCCCAGCCCCAGCGCAGCGGCGCCAGCCAGGACACCCCGCGCCGGATCACGATCAGGGCCAGCAGGGTCAACCCCACCACCATCGGCCCGATCGGCCCCTTGATCAGCATGGAGACGCCCATCGCCGCCCAGAAGAGCCAGGGCCAGCCGCCCCGCAAGGCCTCCGCCCCGCGCATGTGCAGCCGTGCCAGCACCAGTTGCGCCGCCAGGATCGTCGCCAGCAGCGTCGCATCGGTCTTGGCCAGCCGCGCCTCGCCGCCCAGCACGAAACAGACCGCCAGCAGCAGCGCCGCCAGCAGCGCCGGCTGGGCGCCGGCCAGCGACAGGGCAATCAGATAGGTCAGCAGCACCGCCGCCACCGCCATCACCAGCGACGGCAGGCGATAGACCCAGATCTCGCGATCATGGCTCACGCCGACCAACTGCACCGCCGCCGATTGCAGCCAGTAGATCCCCACCGGTTTCTTGTATCGCGTCCCCTCGCCCAGCCGGATGTCGATGTAGTCGCCGCTTTCCACCATCTGGCGCGAGGCCTGGGCAAAGCGGGTCTCGTCCCGGTCGATCGGCGGCAGCGAGAAAAAGCCCGGCAGGAACATCACCAGCGCGAAGAGCCCGACGAAGAGCATCGGCCGCCAGGACGGCCCCGCCGCCAAATCCGCAAGGGCAAGCTCCGCCCGTTCCCGCAACAGCATGCGACACTCCCAGACCCGCCGCGCCCGGGGGATGGGCGCGCCTCCTGTCTGGCCGAAACCGCGCGGCAATGCAATCCACCCGCCCCGACCTGGCGCCCCTGCCTTTTTCTAGCTTCAAATATCCTCGCCGAAGGCACGCGCCGCCAGGCGCGTCCCTGCCCGGCCTCTGCACAATCCTGCCCAGAAACGCCGGCAAATGTCGCTTTCAGGATCGCCCACCCGCCTGCCGCTGCTAGGCTCGATCCAGAACGCCAGACCGACAGGGATATCCATGACCACCGATCCGCTGCTCCAGCCCTATCAGCTCAGACATCTCACCCTGAAGAACCGGATCATGACCACCGCGCATGAACCCGCCTATGGCGAGGATGGCATGCCCAAGGATCGCTACCGCGCCTATCACGTCGAACGCGCCAAGGGCGGCGTGGCGATGGTGATGACCGCCGGTTCCGCGCTGGTGTCGCGCGACAGCCCGGCGGCCTTCGGCAACTTGCAGGCCTATAAGGACGAAATCGTGCCCTGGATGGCCAAGCTTGCCGACGAATGTCACGGGCAGGGCTGCGCGGTCATGATCCAGCTCACCCACTTGGGCTGGCGCACGGGATGGAACAAGGGCGACTGGCTGCCGGTCGTCGCCCCCTCCGGCCTGCGGGAACCGGCGCATCGCTCCTTTCCCAAGGTGATGGAGGACTGGGACATCGCCCGCATCATCGAGGATTTCGCCGATGCCGCCGAACGGATGAAGGTGGCCGGGCTCGACGGGATCGAGCTTGAGGCCTATGGCCATCTGCTGGATGCCTTCTGGTCGCCGCGACAGAATGCGCTCGACGCGCCCTGGAACGGCGATCTGGCGGCGCGGATGACATTCTCTCTCGACGTGCTCAAGGCGGTCCGCGACCGGGTGGGCCCCGATTTCATCGTCGGGCTGCGCTATACCGCCGACGATCTGGCGCCGAACGGCATCTCTGCCGAAGAAGGGCTGGAGATCGGCCGCCGCCTCAAGGCCTCCGGTCAGGTCGATTTCCTGAACGTCATTCGCGGCCATATCGACACCGACGCCGATCTGACCGATGTGATCCCGGTGCAGGGGATGCGCAGCGCGCCGCATCTGGATTTCGCCGGACGGGTGCGGGCCGAGGTCGGCCTGCCCACCTTCCACGCCGCCCGCATCCCCGATGTCGCCACCGCCCGCCACGCGGTGGGTGCCGGGCTGCTCGACATGGTGGGGATGACCCGCGCCCATATCGCCGACCCGCATATCGTGCGCAAGATCATCGCCGGGCGGGAGGATGACATCCGCCCCTGCGTCGGCGCCACCTATTGTCTCGACCGCATCTATCAGGGCGGAGAGGCGCTCTGCATCCACAACGCCTCGACCGGACGGGAGCTGAGCGAACCCCATGCCATCGCGCCCGCGGCCGAGAAGAAGCGCGTGGTGATCGTCGGCGCCGGCCCCGCCGGGCTTGAGGCCGCCCGCGTCGCCGCCGAGCGCGGCCATGAGGTGACGGTGTTCGAGGCCGCCCCGGACCCCGGCGGGCAGGTACGGTTGACCGCACGCAGCCCGCGCCGACGCGAGATGATCGGCCTCATCGACTGGCGCATGGCACAATGCGCCGCCCGCGATGTCGCCTTCCACTTCAACACTTTCGCCGAGGCCGAGGATGTCACCGCCCTTGATCCCGATGTGGTGATCGTCGCCACCGGTGGCCTGCCCGATACTGACGTTCTGGAGGCCGGCAACGATCTGGTGATCTCCGCCTGGGATATCTTGGCGGGCGATGTGGCGCCGGGGCGGCGGGTGCTGATCTTCGACGATGCCGGCGATCCGGCGGCGCTGCAGGCGGCCGAGATGATCGCCGAGACCGGCGCGCATGTCGAAATCATGACGCCGGATCGCAGCTTTGCCCCCGATGTGATGGGGATGAACCTGGTCCCCTACATGCGGGCACTGCAGGACAAGGATGTGCGGCTGACCGTCACCTATCGGCTGAAGGCGGTGCAACGCGCCGGCAACGGGCTGAGGGCGGTGATCGGCACCGATTATTCCGGCTGGCGCGAGGACCGTGATTTCGACCAGGTGGTGATCAACCACGGCACCCGGCCGATGGACGAGATCTATTTCGACCTGAAACCCAAGTCGCGCAACAAGGGCGCGGTGGATTACACCGCCCTGATCGCCGGGCGGCCGCAGCCCGGTCACGAGAAGGCGGAAGGCGACTTCCTGCTCTACCGGATCGGCGATGCGGTGGCCGCGCGCAACACCCATGCCGCGATCTATGACGCACTGCGCCTGATGCGCCGGGTCTGAGGCGAGCCGCCGGACGAGCCGGCATCACCTGACGGCGCTGCCTAGGCCCGCAGCACCGCGCCCGGGTTCATGATGCCAAGCGGGTCGAGCGCCGCCTTGATCGCCCTGAGCGCATCCAGCCGCACCGGATCGCCATAGCGTTCCAGATCCTCGACCTTGGCCCGGCCGATGCCGTGTTCGGCGCTGACCGATCCGCCCATCTCGTTGACCAGATCATGCACCGCGCGCTTGATCTCCCCGGCCTGATTGGCGTGATCCGCCTTGCTCCGCCCCGGCAGCGGGAAGACGTTGTAATGCAGGTTGCCATCGCCCAGATGGCCGAAGCAATTGATCCGAAACCCGCCAAGCCCGGCCACCACCGCATTGCCGCGGCGGATGAACTCGGGGATCAGGCTGATCGGGACCGAGATGTCGTGGCTGGAGATCGCGCCGATGCGGCGGTTGCCCTCGGGGATATGTTCGCGCACCGACCAGAAGGCATCGCGCTGCGCCTGCGACTGGGCGATCACCGCGTCGCTGACCAGTCCGCGCTCCTCGGCCGCGGCGTAGAGATCGGCCAGCGCCGCCTCGGGATCGAGCCCGCGCGGCAATCCCAGCTCGATCAGCACCGACCAGTCCGGAGGTGTGTCGAAGGGCTGGCGGATATCCGGCAGCGTCTCGGCCAGGAACCGCAGCCCCTGCCCCGAGATCAGCTCGAAGGTGCTCACCCCCTCGCCCACCTGATCGCGCGCCAGCGCCAGAAGGTCGATCGCCGCCTGCGGGTCGCGCAGCACGAAAAATCCGGTGCCCTGCGCCGCCGGCCGGGGAAACAGCTTCAGCGTCGCCGCGGTGATGACCCCCAGCGTGCCCTCGGCGCCGACCAGCAGGTTGCGCAGATCATAACCGGTATTGTCCTTTCTCAGCCGCGACAGCCCATGCCAGATCCGCCCGTCGGGCAGCACCGCCTCGAGCCCGAGACAGAGATCGCGCGCATTGCCATAGCGCAGCACCGCGGTGCCACCGGCGTTGGTCGACAGGTTGCCGCCGATCCGCGCCGTGCCCTCGGCCGCCAGCGACAGCGGGAACAGCCGCCCCGCCTCGGTCGCGGCCAGTTGCACATCGGCCAGGATGGCGCCCGCCTCGGCGATCAGCACGTTCTCGGTGGGAAACACCCCCCGGATTGCAGTCATCCGCTCGAGCGAGATCACCATCGGCGCCGGCCCCTCGGGCATCACCTGGCCACCGACCAGCCCGGTGCCGCCGCCATAGGGCACCACCGGCACCCGCGCCGCCGCCGCAGCGGAAACCAGCGCCGAGACCTCCTCGACCCGACGCGGCAGGGCCAGCACACCGCATTGCCCGACCCAGCGGCCGCGCGGTTCTTCCAGATAACGGGGGGCGGGGCTGCGGAACACCTCTTCCGGCAGCGTCTGGCGCAGCCGGGCGGCGAAGGCTTCATCGGCGGGATTCAGTGTCATGCTGCTTTCCTGCCGCAAGCCGGCCGCCCCGGCAAGAGCAGAGACCGCCCGGCCCGTCTTCTCTGTCCAAATACTCCCGCCGGAGGCTTCCGCACCCGACGCCAGCGCGACGGCCGATGCCCAGCGCGCCTCAGGCGCCGCTCACCCCGGCATCGGTGCGACCACGGCGATCGCTACGCAGGCAGGCATAAAGCACATGGGTGCGCCAGCGCCCGTTGATCTGCAGATAGGACTGCGCCACGCCCTCGTATTTGAACCCGGCGCTTTCCAGAAGCCCGCGCGAGGCGGCGTTCTCGGGCAGACAGGCGGCCTCGATCCGGCTCAGCTCCATCCGGGTGAAGGCGTGATGCACCACCGCCCCGATCGCCTCGCGCATATAGCCGCGGCGCGCGTGGATCTCGCCGGTCCAATAGCCCAGCGTGCCCATCTGCGCCGGCCCGCGCCGGATATTGTCGAGCGTGATCGCCCCCAGCAGCACCTGATCGGAACGGCGGAACAGGAACAGCGGCAGCGCCGAGCCATTGGCCACCGAGCGCTGCGCCCAATAGACCCGGTTGGTAAAGGCCTTGCGGCTCAGGTGATCCTCGGCCCAGGACGGCTCCCAGGGCGTAAGGAAGGCCCGGCTGTCGACCCGCAGCGCGGTCCAGGCGCGGAAATCCGAATGGGCGGGCGGCCGCAATGTCAGCCGCTCGGTCTCGATCCTGAGCTTGCGTTTGGCCAGCAGCATGTCTCGGACTCCGCGCGCCTCAGGCGGCGCGCCGCTCTTGCAGCTCGGCCAGGCTCGGCGCCGCCTCGACCGGACCATAGAGCGCCAGCGCCGCCGGGGCCGCGACCGCGGTCTTCTCGGCAAAGGCGCGGACCGCTTCGATGGTCACCGCGTCGATCCGTGCGACCGTCTCTTCCAACGGCGGCACCTTGTCCCAGATCTGCACCAGCCGCGCCAGCCGTTCGGCCCGGTTCGACGGGCTTTCCAGCCCCATCAGCATGCCGGCCTTCATCTGCGCACGGGCGCGGGCGATCTCGGCATCGGTCATGTCCTCGGCGGCGCGTTTCATCTCGTCGATGGTGATGCCAGCCAATTCGCCGATCTGCTCGGCCGAGGTGCCGGCATAGATCGTCGTGGTGCCGGTATCGGCATAGGCGCCGGTCTGGGCGAAGATCGTGTAGCACAGGCCGCGCGTTTCCCGCACTTCCTGGAACAGCCGCGAGGACATGCCACCGCCAAGCGCATTGGAATAGATCTGGGCGGTATAGATCTCGTCATCGCAATAGCCCGGGCTTTCCAGCGCCAGGGCGAAATGCGCCTGCTCCAGCGACTTGACCTTGCGGAATTCACCGCCGGTGAACCGCGCCGGGGTCACCACGCTCGCCGGGCCAGCCGGCAGATCGCCGAAGAGTTCGGTCGCCAATCGCACCAGTTGGTCGTGATCGACCGCGCCGGCAGCGGCCAGGATCATCTGCCCCGGGCAATAGTGCTCGGACACGAAGCCCGCCAGATCATCGCGCGAAAAGGCGCTGACCCGCTCGGTCGGCCCCAGGATGGTGCGGCCCAGCGGCTGATCGTGATAGCTCGCCTCCTGCAGCCAGTCGAAGATCACGTCATCGGGCGTGTCATTGGCCTGGCCGATCTCCTGCAGGATCACCCCGCGCTCGACCTCAATCTCTCGCGGGTCGAACACCGGGTTCAGCAGGATATCCGCGATCACATCGACCGCCAGCGGCACATCGGCCTCGAGCACCCGGACATAATAGGCGGTCACCTCGCGCGAGGTATAGGCGTTGATATAGCCGCCGACATCCTCGATCGCCTCGGCGATCTGCAGGGCGCTGCGCGTCTTGGTTCCCTTGAAGGCCATATGCTCCAGAAAATGGGCGACGCCGTTCTGTTCGATCCGCTCGTGCCGTCCACCGGCCGTGACCCAGATCCCGATAGAGGCCGACTGCAACCCCGGCATCCGCTCGGAGACGATGCGGAAGCCGTTGGCCAATTGATGCTGCTGAACGCTCACCTGGCGATATGTCCCTTGATATGGTCTTCGATGGTGCTGAGATCGTTGGCGATCCGCGTCACCCGTTCCGGCCTGTCATACAGATCCGCCATCCGCGGGGGAAGGGGTGGACGGATGCCGCAGGCTTTCTCCACCGCATCGGGGAATTTCGCCGGATGCGCGGTGGCCAGCGTGATCATCGGGGTGCCGATCACGCGCGCCTCTTCGGCCACCTTCACGCCGACGGCGGTATGCGGACAGATCAGCTCGCCGCTCTGCTTCAGCGTGGTCGCGATGGTGGCAAGCGTTTCCTGTTCCGAGGCGCGGCCAGAGGAGAACGTCTCGGCCAGCGCCTGCATGGCGCCCTGGCTCACGTTGAAACCTCCCGACTGCAGCTCGTTCATCAGTTGCGCCACGGCGGCGCTGTCCTGATCATAGGCGTAATAGAGCGCGCGTTCGAAGTTCGAGCTGACCTGGATATCCATCGACGGGCTGATCGAGGGGATGGTCTCGCCCTTGAAATAGCCCTGCCCCGACAGGCAGCGGTGCAGGATGTCGTTCTGGTTGGTCGCCACCACCAGCCGGTCGATCGGCAGCCCCATCCGCTTGGCGATATAGCCGGCGAAGATATCGCCGAAATTGCCGGTCGGCACGGTGAAGCTGACAGTGCGGTGCGGCGCGCCCAATGCCACGGCGGAGGTGAAGTAATAGACCACCTGCGCCAGCACCCGCGCCCAGTTGATCGAGTTGACGCCGGCGAGCTTGACGCCATCGCGGAACTCGAAATCGTTGAACATGTCCTTCAGCCGCGCCTGGCAATCGTCGAAATCGCCATCGAGCGCCAGCGCATGCACATTCGCATCGGCCGGCGTCGTCATCTGACGGCGCTGCACCTCGCTGACCCGGCCATGCGGGAAGAGGATGAAGACATCGACATTCTCGAGCCCGCGGAAGGCCTCGATCGCGGCGGAACCGGTATCGCCCGAGGTGGCGCCCACGATGGTCACCCGATCACCGCGCCGCTTCAGCGCCACTTCGAACAACTGGCCGATCAGCTGCATGGCGAAGTCCTTGAAGGCCAGCGTCGGCCCGTGGAACAATTCGAGCAGGAAGTGGCCCGGCGCCAGTTCCACCAAGGGCGCCCGGGCGATATGGCCGAAGCCGGCATAGGCCTTGGCGATGATCTCGCGGAATTCGTCATCGGTGAAGCTGTCGCCGATGAAGGGGTGCATTACCCGGAAGGCAACCTCTTCATAGCTCAGCCCTTCCAGCGCGGCGATGTCGGCGGTGGACATCTGCGGGATCGATTCGGGCAGATAGAGGCCACCGTCGCGGGCCAGCCCGGTCAGCATGGCCTCTTCAAAGGACAGCACGGGCGCCTGCCCGCGGGTCGAGACATATTTCATCGCTTGATACTCCGCGATCGGGCGCGCGTGCGCCACAGAAAGTAAAGGGTCATCACCGCCCAGATCAGCGCCAAACCATACCAGGTCACCGCATATTGCAAGTGGTCGTTGGGAATTCCCTCGGTCGAAACCGGCAGGGGCGTGATGGCGGGGTCGTTTTCGCTGCGCGCGACCAGCAGCACCGGTTCGGTTCGAAGTTCCTTCGCCAGCATGGGCACGTCGCGGGCGAACCAGATATTCGCGGCAAGATCAGGTTCGGGGGTAAAGCTGTCGATCTCCTGCGGCCAGTGCAGGTTTCCCGTCACCGACATCGGCCCGATGCCGCGGGGCGCCCCCTTGTCGGTTGCCGGGATGAAACCGCGGTCGATCAGGATGCGCCGCCCGGTGTCGGTGACGAAGGGCGCGATCACCCGATAGCCGGCGCCAAGCGCCTTGGTCGAGACCAGAACGTCGATCTCTCCGGGTTCCATCGTGCCCTGCACCTCGACCGCGAGATAGCGGTCGCGCTCCGGGTCGGGATTGGCGGGCAAGGGCACCGGCGCCTCGTCGATCCGCGCCGAGATCTCGGCCAGGACCGCCTGTTTCCAGGCCAGTCGCCGGATCTGCCAATTGCCCAGCGCCACCAGAACGGCAGCACCGGCGAGGCCGATCAGCAGCAGGAACAGGAAACGGCGCATGCCAGGGCTCCGGGGGACAAAAAAGGCGCGCGGGGGTCCGCGCGCCTCGCTTTACCTAGGGCGGGGGCGGGATTTCAACCGCAAACCCCGCAATCGCTCAAGACAGGCCCGAGCTGCCCCAGATGTAGACGGCGAAGAACAGGAACAGCCAGACCACGTCGACGAAGTGCCAGTACCAGGCGGCCGCCTCGAAGCCGACGTGCTCTTCCGGGGTGAAGTCCCCCTTCATCGCGCGCACCAGGCAGACCGCCAGGAAGATCGTGCCGATGATCACGTGGAAGCCATGGAAACCGGTCGCCATGAAGAAGTTCGAATAGAACTGGTCACCGCCGAATTCCCAGCCCTCGTCAGTCAGCAGGACGAAATATTCATAGGCCTGCAGCCCGGTGAAGCTGAGCCCCAGCGCGATGGCGATCGCCAGGCCCTGCACCAGCCCCTTGCGATCGTTGCCATGCACCAGCGAATGGTGTGCCCAGGTGACGGCACAGGCCGACAGCAGCAGGATCACCGTGTTGATCAGCGGCAGGTGGAACGGGTCGACGGCCTGGATATGCGGCGGGACGTATTCCGTGCCGAAATAATCCTGCATCGGGTAGATCGCATGTTTGAAGAACGACCAGAACCAGGCGAAGAAGAACATCGCCTCGGACATGATGAAGAGGATGAAGCCATAGCGCAGCCCGATCCGCACCACCGGCGTGTGGTCGCCCACCCGCGCCTCGGCCACCACCTCGGACCACCACCCATACATGGTGTAGAGCACCAGGATCAGCCCGACCCAGAAGGCGGCCGAGGTGACCCCATGCATCCAGAGCACCGCGCCGAACAGCATGGTGAAACCGCCGATCGACCCCAGCAGCGGCCAGGCAGACGGGGGCAGGATATGGTAGTCGTGATTTTTCGCGTGTGCCATGAAGCGACCTCTCCTCTCGGTCTCAGTTCAGGTTTGTGTCCGCCTTCTGGGACAGGGCGGCAAAGCCCTCGGGCAGATCAATTTCGTAGAATGTATAGGACAAGGTGATGGTGCGGACGAATTTCGCCTCAGGATCCTCGACGATCGCGGGATCGACGAAGAAGGACACCGGCATCTCCACCCGCTCGCCGGGCTGCAGCACCTGCTCGGTGAAGCAGAAACAGGCGATCTTGTCGAAATAGCTGCCGGCCGAATAGGGCGCCACGTTATAGGAGGCCTGCCCGGCGATCGGCCGGTCGGTAGGGTTATAGGCCTCGTAGAAGGCCAGCCCGGTTTCACCGATCCGCAGCGTCACCTCGCGCTGGAGCGGCTTGAACTCCCACGGCATGTTCCGATCCTTGGAGGCGTCGAAACGGATCTTGATGGTGCGATCCAGGATCACCTCCGACCCCGTCTCGGCCACGCTGGTCTCGCCGCCATAGCCGGTGACCCGGCAGAACCAGTTATAGGCCGGAATCGCGGCCCAGGCGAGGGCGCCCATAGTGACGACGACAGCCACGAGCTGCAGCACCGTGCGTTTGATGGCGGATTGTTGGCCCGACATGTCTTCCTCCTCCCTTCAGCTCCTCCCCAGGCGCATCAGTTTCCCGTTCCTCCTTGGGAAACTGCGGCGACCGGGTGCGGCCCCTCCCCCCGCTGGGTCTTGGCGATGGTCAGGCCGAAGACGATCAGCACGAAGGCGCCCAGCACCAGCCCCACGCCGAGGTTACGGCCGAAGCGACGCCGGTGCAGATCGTGAAGCGGTCTCCAGCTCATCCCCAGCCCCCAAGCCCGTAGGGCCTCAGCACCGCCTCAAGCAGGATGGCGCCGAAATGCAGGAAGAGATAGAGCAGCGACAGCTTGAAGAACCCGCGCTCCACCTTGAAATTGTCGGCTTCCGAGGCCGTCTCGTCCCGGCGCAGGATCCGCCAGGCGCCGCGCAGGAACAGCGCGTTCAGCACCAGCGACACCGCCAGATAGATCGGCCCGCCGATGCCGGTGAAGGCCGCGCCCAGCGAAAAGACGGCGAGCAGCACGGTATAGGCCAGGATGTGGCGACGGGTCGACCGGCGACCATGGGTCACGGTCAGCATCGGCACGCCGGCATCGTCATAGTCAGAGCGCATGAACAGCGCCAGCGCCCAGAAATGCGGCGGCGTCCACAGGAAGGTCAGCGCGAACATCAGCCAGGGCTCGATCGACATCGAGCCGGTGGCGGCGATCCAGCCGATCACCGGCGGGAAGGCCCCGGCAGCGCCGCCGATGACGATATTCTGCGGCGTCGCCCGTTTCAGCCAGATGGTATAGATCACCACATAGAAGAAGATGGTGAAGGCCAGGAAGGCGCCGGCGAAGATATTGGTGGCCAGCGCCAGCATCATCACCGACAGGCCCGACAGCGCCAGACCGATCTGCAGCGCCTCGCCCGCATCGACCCGACCCAGCGGGATCGGCCGATTCTTGGTGCGTTTCATCACCATGTCGATATCGGCATCCCACCACATGTTCAGCGCGCCCGAGGCGCCGCCGCCAATGGCGATGAACAGGATCGCGCAAAAGCCGACGATCGGATTGACGGGAACCGGCGCAGCCACCAGCCCGACCAGGGCGGTGAAGACGACAAGCGACATCACCCGCGGCTTGAGCAGGGCGAAGTAATCGCCGAACCCGGCCTCGCGGTCAGGGGCCGAACTGGTGGTGATACTGGGGTTGATGCTGGCGTCGCTCATGTCTCTTCACGTCTCCAAGGCCGACGGTCCTCCCCGTCCACGGCCGTTCGTCTTTCCGTCAGTTGGCCGCGACCTGGTAGCTCGCCGGCGCGGCAGGAGTGCCGGCGTATTCCTCGATCGCCTTTTCCAGCCATTTGTCATAGGCCTCCTGGCTGACCACTTTCACCGTGATCGGCATGAAGGCATGGTCCTTGCCGCAAAGCTCGGAACACTGGCCGAAATAGATGCCCTCCCGTTCAGCCTTGAACCAGAGCTGCGCCAGCCGGCCCGGCACGCCGTCCTGCTTAACCCCGAAGGCCGGCATCGCCCAGGAGTGGATCACGTCCGCACCGGTCACATTCATGACAACGATCTTGTTGACTGGCACCACCACCGCGTTGTCGGTCGCCAGCAGGAATTCGTCACGGCTATAGCCGGCCTCGACCAGCTTGGCCTCGACTTCGGGGGTCAGCATATAATTCCCGCCGGTCGCCGGCTGGCCGATCATGTAGCTGTCGAAGGAAAAGCCCGCGTCGACATATTCATAGCCCCAGTACCACTGGTATCCCGTGACCTTGATGGTGATATCGGCCTCGGGGATCTCCTGCTGCTGGAACAGCACCGGCAGGGAAATCGCGCCGATGAAGGCAAGGATCACGATCGGTACAACGGTCCAGAGGATTTCGATTGCCGAATGATGGGTAAAGCGGGCCGGTGTCGGATTGGCGCGCCGATTATACCGGACGATCACCCAGAGAATCAGCCCGATGACCAGCAGGGTAATCGCGGCGATGATGATCAGAAGCGTGTGATCGAGCCACTGCAGCTTCCGGGCCAGTTCCGTCGCGGGGGGCTGGAAGCCCATCTTGCCGCTCACCGGCTTGCCGACGATCTCCAACGCCTCCTCCGCCATGAGGGGCAGGCTGCTCAGGGCCAGAAAGCCCGCTGAAAGACTCAAAACCTTCTTCATATCTCGTCCTGATCGGTCGATCCCGCCCTCCTCCCGGAACCAACGAATGCCGACGGGATCGGCAGGCACCCGTTGTCTTTAACTGTGCAAAAAACCATATTCTTCCTGTCAGATAAAGCGAAATGCTTGCGTCACAGCGACGCTTCTTGATTTGGATCAAATAACGAGGCCGCGAAATGCGATCAGAGACCTACCGCCCGTTCGAATCACTCCTGCCGGAGGATGAGGCGCTCGCCATCGTGAAAGCGGCCACCGAGGGCGCCGACGACGGCGAACTCTTTGTCGAGCGGCGGAAATCCGAGGCGCTGGTTTTCGACGACGGGCGGCTGAAAACGGCGAGCTACGACGCCTCCGAAGGCTTCGGGCTGCGCGCGGTCAAGGGCGAGGTGGCGGGATACGCCCATTCCACCGACGTCTCGATCGCCTCGCTGCGCCGGGCCGCGGAAACCGCGCGGCTTGCTGTTGGTCAGGGCGGCGGGGTGCTGGCGCCGCCGCCGCAGGCCACCAACCACCGGCTTTATACTGACGAGGATCCGATCGGCGGCATCGCCTTCCCGGTGAAGATCGAGACGCTGCGCGAGATCGACGCCTTCGCCCGCGATCTCGACCCCCGGGTGGTGCAGGTCTCGGCCAGCCTCTCCGCCTCGTTGCAGGAGGTGGCGATCATGCGCCCCGACGGGGTGATGGTGACGGATGTGCGGCCGATGACCCGGGTGAACGTCTCAGTCATCGTCGAGCAGAACGGTCGGCGCGAGACCGGCACCGCCGGCGGCGGCGGCCGCGTCGGCCTCGACGGGCTGATCGCCCCGGAGAACTGGCAGGCCAAGGCGCGCGAGGCGCTGCGGATCGCCCTGGTCAACCTCGATGCGGTTCCGGCCCCCGCCGGGGTGATGGAGGTGGTGCTTGGCCCGGGCTGGCCCGGCATCCTGCTGCACGAGGCGATCGGCCACGGGCTGGAGGGGGATTTCAACCGCAAGGGCAGTTCCGCCTTCGCCGGGCTGATGGGCAAGCAGGTGGCCGCCAAGGGCGTGACGGTGCTGGACGACGGCACCATTCCCGACCGTCGCGGCTCGATCACCGTGGATGACGAGGGCACGCCCTCGCGCCGCAACGTGCTGATCGAAGACGGCATCCTGGTGGGCTATATGCAGGACCGCCAGAACGCCCGGCTGATGGGGGTGGAGCCCACCGGCAACGGCCGGCGCGAAAGCTATGCCCATGCGCCGATGCCGCGGATGACCAACACCTATATGCTGGGCGGCGATGCCGATCCGGCCGATATCGTCGCCGAGATCAAGGATGGCATCTGGGCGGTCGGATTCGGCGGTGGCCAGGTCGATATCACCAACGGCAAGTTCGTATTCTCCTGCACCGAGGCCTACCGGGTGCAGAACGGCAAGGTCGGCGCCCCGGTCAAGGGCGCCACGCTGATCGGCAACGGGCCGACCTCGTTGCAGCACATCCGCGCCCTCGGCAACGACATGGCGCTGGACCCGGGGCTGGGCAATTGCGGCAAGGACGGCCAATGGGTGCCGGTGGGCGTCGGCCAACCCACCGTGCTGATGGACCAATTGACCGTGGGTGGCTCTGCCGCCTGATCCCCGCCGCCCGATCGGGCGGACAACAGCGTCACTTGACCATAGAATCGCCGCCCCGCTTGGACTCCGGGGCGGCGATTTTCCTTCGAGGGTGACCGAGCATAGCGAAATGCGGCGAAATCCGGACAAGCACCGCCACATTTTTGCCATGATTAATCCAGCGTTAATGATTTTCGCCCTAAGGTTGTCTTGGCAAGCAGGCGGAGGACAGGATGCCCAGAACGCAGCACTCTTCCACCCACCCAGCATCACCCACCACGGAAGATGATCTGGTCGCCCGCCTTCGTCTGCTTCGCTCCCGCCGGGTCGGGATTTCCACCTACCGCCGGCTGATGGCGGATCATGGCAACCCATTCGAGGCGCTGCGCGCCCTGCCCGAGATCGCCCGCGCCGCCGGGCTCGAGGAGTACGAAACCTGCCCCGAGGCCTTGGTCGCCGCCGAGATGCGCGCCGGACGCGCCGCCCGCGCCCGGCTGATCGCCGAGGACGACCCCGATTACCCCGCCGCGCTGAAGCAGATCGCCGATGCGCCGCCACTGATCTGGGCGGTCGGCGACGTGCGGGTGCTGGCGCAACCGGCGATCGCCCTGGTCGGCGCACGCAATGCCTCCTCGCTCGGCACGCGGATGGCCCGGGGATTGGCCAAGGAACTGGGAGAGGCCGGCTTTACCGTCATCTCCGGCCTCGCCCGCGGGGTCGATGCGGCGGCGCATCTGGCCGCGCTCGACACCGGCACGGCGGCAGTCATGGCCGGCGGCGTCGATGTGATCTATCCGGCTGAAAACGCCGGTCTTGCCGCCGATATCGCCCGCCGGGGCCTGCTGATCTCGGAACAGCCGATGGGCATGGCGCCGCAGTCCCGGCATTTCCCCCGCCGCAACCGCATCATCTCGGGCCTTGCCCAGGTGGTGGTGGTGGTCGAGGCCGCCGCGCGTTCCGGCAGCCTGATCACCGCCCGCGACGCATTGGATCAGGGGCGCGAAGTCCTGGCGGTGCCCGGCCACCCCTTCGACGCGCGGGCGGCCGGCTGCAACATGCTGATCCGCGACGGTGCGGTTCTGGTGCGCAATGCCGAAGACGTGATCGCCGCCCTGCCCCGGGCTGCTGCCCTGATCGAGCCCGCACAGCCCGGGGCGGTCCCCCCGCCGCCGGAGCGCAGCCTGCGCGAAACGGCGGCGCTGCATCAGCAGATCCTCGACCGGCTGGGCCCGTCCCCGCTGGCCGAAGACCAGTTGATCCGCGACCTCAAGACCTCTCCGGGCCAGATCGGCCCCGTCCTGGTCGAGCTGGAGATGGAAGGCCGCATCCAGCGCCAAGCGGGCGGTCTCTTGTCGCTGCGGCCCTGAACCCTGTCACCCCGGCCTCCCGCATGGGGGACAGAAAGCGATTTCAGACCTGGACCAGGCACGAATTCCGCGGCGACGAAAGTGCCGCGCCCGCGTGTAAAATGATTTCCAAACCGGAAACGTCACGCCGACAAATGACCAAGCCCGCGTGGTTTTCAGTCCGCTCTTCCGGCGCCTCAATGGTCGGAAATATGCCGCAATCTGTGCCGAAACCGCGTGGATTGACAATTGACCCTTGCACACCACATCTTGCCCGCTCATAGAAAGCGCCGTCTCCGCCGCAAGAGGTTATTCACTAAATGCCTGTAGTTGTTGTCGAATCCCCCGCAAAAGCGAAAACGATCAACAAATACCTGGGCCCAAATTACACCGTTCTCGCCTCTTACGGCCATGTTCGAGACCTGCCGCCGAAAGACGGATCGGTCGATCCCGACCATGATTTCGAAATGACCTGGGAGATTTCTCCGGACAGCCGCAAGCATATGAAGGCCATTGCGGATGCGCTTGAGAACGACAATTCCCTGATCCTCGCCACCGACCCTGATCGCGAGGGGGAGGCGATTTCCTGGCACCTGCAAGAGGCGCTGACCAAGCGGCGGTCGATCAAGAAGGACACCGACGTCAAGCGCGTCACCTTCAACGCCATCACCAAGGATGCGGTGACCGAGGCGATGAAGCACCCGCGCCAGGTCGATGTCGATCTGGTCGACGCCTATCTGGCGCGCCGGGCGCTGGACTATCTGGTGGGCTTCAACCTCTCCCCCGTGCTGTGGCGCAAGCTGCCCGGCGCCAAATCGGCCGGTCGGGTGCAATCGGTCTGCCTGCGGCTGATCGTCGAGCGAGAGATGGAGATCGAAGCCTTCCGGGCCCGCGAATACTGGAGCGTCAAGGCCATCCTGGTCACCCCGCGCGGCCAGGAATACGAGGCCCGGCTGACGGTTCTGGCGGGCAAGAAGCTCGACAAATATGACATCGAGAACGCCACCCAGGCCGAGCTGGCGGTTCAGGCGATCACCAGCCGCGATCTGAAGATCGCCCAGGTCGAGGCGAAACCGGCCAGCCGCAACCCCTCGCCGCCCTTCATGACCTCGACCCTGCAACAGGAGGCCAGCCGCAAGTTCGGCATGGGCGCCCGCCAGACGATGAGCGCGGCGCAGCGGCTCTATGAGGCGGGCTATATCACCTATATGCGGACCGACGGCATCGACATGGCGCCCGAGGCGGTGACCGCCGCCCGCGCCGCCATCGGCGACCGCTATGGCGCCGCCTATGTGCCCGCCGCCCCGCGCATCTACAAGAACAAGGCGAAGAACGCGCAGGAAGCCCACGAATGTATCCGCCCGACCGACATGACGATGGATGTCGAGGGGCTGAAGGTCACCGATCACGATCAGCGCCGGCTCTATGATCTGATCTGGAAGCGCACCCTGGCCAGCCAGATGGAATCGGCGCGGATGGAACGCACCACGGTCGAGATCGCCAGCGCCGACAGCCAGGTCGGCCTGCGCGCCACCGGTCAGGTGATGCTGTTCGACGGCTTCCTCAAGGTCTATGAAGAAGGCCGCGATGACGTCACCGACGAGGACGACAAGCGCCTGCCGCAGATCATGCAAGGCGAACCGGCCCAGAAGCGCGAGATCAGCCCGGAACAGCATTTCACCCAGCCGCCGCCGCGCTATACCGAAGCGACTCTGGTCAAGCGGATGGAAGAGCTGGGCATCGGCCGCCCCTCGACCTATGCCTCGATCGTCACCACGATCCAGGACCGCGGCTATGTTCGCAAGGACAAGAACCGGCTGATCCCCGAGGACAAGGGCCGGCTGGTGATCGCCTTCTTGCAGAACTATTTCCGCAAGTACGTGGGCTATGATTTCACCGCCCAGCTCGAGGACGAGCTTGACCATGTCTCGGCGGGGGAAGCCGATTACAAGGACGTGCTGGCCCGCTTCTGGCGCGATTTCTCGGCGGCGATCGAGGAAACCTCGGAACTGCGCATCACCGATGTGCTGGAGAAGATCAACGAGGTGCTGGCGCCGCATCTCTTCCCGCCGAAGGAGGATGGCAGCGATCCGCGCCTGTGCCCGAGCTGCGGCAAGGGCCGGCTGTCGATGCGCACCGCGCGCTCCGGCGGCGCCTTCATCGGCTGCTCGAACTATCCCGAGTGCCGCTATACCCGCCCCTTCGGCCCGCCGGGCCTTGAGGATGCCTCCACCTCGGGCATCCCGCCCGAGGGCAAGCTGCTGGGCGAGGACGCCGGTGACAAGGTCTATGCCTTCAAGGGTCGCTTTGGGCCCTATGTCCAGCGCGGCGAGGTAACCGAAGACAACAAGAAGCCGCCGCGCCAGTCGATCCCGAAGGAATGGACGCCCGAGGAGGTGACGCTGGACCAGGCGGTCAAGCTGCTGAGCCTGCCGCGGCTGATCGGCAACCACCCGGAGGACGGCGTCCCGATCTGGTCGAACATCGGCCGCTATGGTCCGTACCTGAAGCATGCCGACACCATTTCGAACCGCGGCGGCACCAATGCCACGCTGGAGGATGTCGAGGATGTCTTTACCATCGGCATGAACCGGGCGGTTGAGATCCTTGCCGCCAAGCCCAAGCGCGGCTCTGGCGCCGCCGCGGCCCCCCTGCGCGAGCTGGGCGAGCATCCCGATGGCGGGCAAGTCGACGTGATGAAGGGCAAATACGGGCCTTACGTCAAATGGGGCAAGATCAACGCCACCCTGCCCGAGGCGATGGAGGTTGATACCGTCACGCTGGAACAGGCGCTTGAACTGCTTGCCGAAAAGGCCGCGAAAAAGCCCGGCGCCAAGAAGCCGGCGGCGAAGAAGACGACCGCCGCCAAGAAGACCCCGTCGAAAACTGCGACAAAAACCACGGCGAAAAAGGCCCCGGCCAAGAAGGCTGCGACCAAGAAAGCCACCGAAAGCTGATCCCGATCGGCGGGGGCATAGCCCCCCGCCCGTCCCGCCGGATCGCACCACCGTATTTCTACTATATTGGAGCAAAGCCGCCCGGTGCGGTACTCCCGGCCGGAGCGGGCCGCTGGAGGAGACGCCCGGGCAGGATCATTGACTCTTGCCCAGCCCCCCTGCAGTGATTCCTGCAATCTGGGTTTGAGGGAGACATCCATGAGCAAAGTCTACGCCACCGCCGCCGAGGCCCTGGACGGGGTCCTGTTCGACGGCATGCTGATTGCGGCGGGCGGCTTCGGCCTCTGCGGCATTCCCGAGCTGCTGATCAATGCCATCCGCGACGCCGGCACCAAGGAGCTGACTGTCGCCTCCAATAACGCCGGCGTCGACGGTTTCGGCCTGGGGATCTTGCTGGAATCCAAGCAGGTCCGGAAAATGATGGCCTCCTACGTCGGCGAAAACGCCGAATTCATGCGCCAATACCTCAGCGGTGAGCTGGAGCTGGAATTCAACCCGCAAGGCACGCTGGCCGAACGCATGCGCGCCGGCGGCGCTGGCATCCCGGGCTTCTACACCAAGACCGGCGTCGGCACGGTGATCGCCGAAGGCAAGGAAGTGAAGCAGTTCAATGGCCAGGATTACATCCTGGAAGAGGGCATCTTCGCCGATCTGGCCATCGTCAAGGCCTGGAAGGCCGATACCACCGGCAACGCGATCTTCCGCAAGACCGCGCGCAACTTCAACCCGCCGGCGGCGATGTGCGGCAAGATCTGCGTGATGGAGGTGGAGGAGATCGTCCAGCCCGGCGAACTCGATCCCGATCACATCCACCTGCCCGGCATCTATGTGCACCGCCTGATCCAGGGCGATCACGAAAAACGCATCGAACAGCGCACCGTGCGCAAGAAAGAGGAGGTCTGATCATGCCCTGGGATCGCAACCAGATGGCGGCCCGCGCCGCGCAAGAGCTGGAAGACGGGATGTATGTGAACCTCGGCATCGGCATCCCGACGCTGGTGTCGAACTATATCCCCGAGGGCATGACCGTGACGCTGCAGTCGGAAAACGGCATGCTCGGCATGGGCCCCTTCCCCGTCGAGGGCGACGAGGACGCCGACCTGATCAACGCCGGCAAGCAGACCATCACCGAACTGCCGCAATCGGCCTATTTCGACAGCGCCACCTCCTTCGGGATGATCCGTGGCGGCAAGATCGCCATGGCGATCCTCGGCGCCATGGAAGTCAGCGAAAAGGGTGATCTGGCGAACTGGATGATCCCCGGCAAGCTGGTCAAGGGCATGGGCGGCGCCATGGATCTGGTCGCCGGCGTCGGCCGCGTGGTGGTGGTGATGGACCACACCAACAAGCACGGCGAATCGAAGGTGCTGAAGGAATGCACCCTGCCGCTGACCGGCAAGGGCGTGGTCGACCGCATCATCACCAACCTCGGCGTGCTCGATGTCACCCATAAGGGGCTGCATATCGTCGAGCTGGCCGATGGCGTCACCCACGAAGAGATGCTGGCCTCGACCGAAGCCACCATCGTCTGACCGATGCGCCCGGCCCATCGGCCGGGACGCCTTCGGTGCGACAATATCCGGGCAGAGAAGGCGCGCGGTCAGTCCCCCCGTCTTCTCTGCCTGTTGTCTTGGGCCACCTCCGGCCCGTCCCCCAGTCAGTTCATCGCCACGAAGACGCAACCGTCCGAGATCAGCTCGGGCGGGGTCTGGCAGAGACCGCGCGCCACCTGGAAGGTGGCGAGCACCTTCGGCACGTAATCACGCGTCTCAGCGAAGGGCGGCACCCCGGCATAGTCGCGCACCGATCCCTCCCCCGCGTTATAGCCGGCAAGCACCAGGATCGGATCCCGGCCGAAGGTCTTCATCAGCCAGTCGAGGTATTTCACCCCTCCGGCGATGTTCTGGCGCGGCTCTAAACTGTCATCGACCCCGAAGCGCGCGGCAGTGGCGGGCATGAGCTGCATCAACCCCTGGGCGCCGGCACGGCTGACCGCATCCGCCTTGCCACCTGATTCCACCGCGATCATTGCCAGCACCAGCGCCGGCGAGACATCGGTGCCGACGGTGGCGCGCAGGATGTCGAGGCCGCGCGCCCGGGCGATCTCCTGCAGCGCCTGCAACCGCGGGGCGGGGACGGTCTGGGCGCCGCTCAGCACTTGCAGGGCGCGCTGCAACCGGCCCGGCCCCGATTGCGCCAGCTCGGGAGAGATCTTTTCCCAGAACCAGTCATAGCGGCCGGGAGAGCCCGTCACCCCCGGCAGCGGCAAGGGGAGCGCGGCCATCCGTGCCTCGGCCTCTGGTTCGGGCGACTTCGCCACCGGCTTCAGCCCGTCGCCGGGCTGGATCTGCACGGTGATCCGCCGCGTCGCCCCCGGTGCCGGCGGCTTGATCCGCTTGGCCTGGAAATCAGGATAGGGCAGCGGTGCCTCGGCCATGGCGCTGCCGCCCGTGCCCATGAGCACGACCGCGGCCAGCCCACCGGCCAGCCGTTGCACGAAGACACGAAGACCCATCTGCCCGCCTCGTTGTCCGGTTCCGTTTCTTGTTCTTGCCTGCGAGCTTGGGTGAAAACCGCCCTTCACGCCACAATTTCCGCCTTAATTTGGGCATTTTTGATGGGCTTGACGCCAAATTGCATCGCCCCGGCCGGAGTCCCGGCACGGAGCAAAAATAATTTCATTTCATTTTCAATGAGTTGCAGAAATCCCCTCGCCTTGAAAGGGAATGAACCGAAAAATCCGCCTTTTGGCCCCAATCCTGCCATGTCCGGTTGGCTATATCCTCCCATACCGCGACGGACGGGGCCTTTGAGAGAACAGGTTCGGTCGGATGGCGGGGCAAACAGACATCCTTTTGTGATCCTATGGAGGGACCAACTATGACCAAGCTGTTCAAGAAATTCCGCGAAAGCGAATATGGTGCCGTGACCGTTGACTGGGTCGTGCTCACCGCCGCCGTCGTCGCCCTGGCCGGCGCCGCCTATACCGCGATTGGCAACAACACCAAAACGCTGTCTGATGCCGTCGCCACCAAGATCGGGACCGAAGTGCCGACAATCGCAGGCGCTAGCAAGTGATCCCAGCCCGGCCCAATCAATACCGCACCCCTCGCAGGGGTGCGGCGTTTTCCACTTCGGACAGCCGCCTTTCCTCCGATCACCGATCAGACATTGCCTGAGCCGCAAGCGCGGGCCCATCCCCCCTAGGGCGGATCGCGCTCCTTGCGATTACCCAAGCGCCCCGATCTCGGCATGATCACCAGACTTCGAGAACGCGATGCGCGACCGGCTCAAGATTTTCCTGCGCGATGAAAATGGCGCGATCTCCGTCGATTGGCTGATACTGACCGGGGTCATCGCCGTATTGGTCATTCTGGTGGTGCCGCCGCTGCTGAACTCGGCGGGAAAGCTGAGTGATAAGGTCGCCGACTATATCGCCGCCTTGGACTTCGTGTTCTAAGACCCCTGATCCGCAGCGAAACTTGCCCCGAGATCGCCCCTGCATCCCCCCGGATTCGCCACAATCGCCTGTCCGGATATAAGCGAAAGCCCCCGCCCGGCATCGCCGGCGTCTGCCAGCAGAGAAAGGCCCTGTCATGCGTGCAATTTTCGGTCTCGTGCTGATCGTCGGCGTTGCCCTGGCGGGGGGCGCGGTGATGATGGCCAAGAATTACATCGCCGATTATCAGCAGGCGCTTGCGACGGAGCGGTCGACGCATCAGGAGGTCGTGCCGCTGACGGATGTCTATGTCGCCAGCCACCCGCTGCGCTATGGCGAACCCCTGACCAAGAAGGACGTGCGCAAGGTTCGCTGGCCCAAGGCGGCCGTTCCCGAGGGCGCCTTCACCGATCTTGACGCTCTGGTGCCCGCGCAACCTGATCGCGCCCGCGTCGTGCTGCGGGCGATGGAGAAGGACGAGGCCATCCTCGCGGTCAAGGTGACCGGCCCCGGAGAGGATGCCGGCATCACCTCGCAGCTTGCCCGCGGCATGCGCGCCTTCGCCATCCGCGTCGATGTCGCCACCGGCGTATCCGGCTTCCTGCGCCCCGGCGACCGTGTCGATGTCTATTGGACCGGCGACCCGGGCCGTGCGACCGAGGGCGGCCGCGGCGATATCACCCGGCTGATCGAATCCCGTGTGCAACTGATCGCCGTCGACCAGACCGCCAGCGACGATGTCAGCGGCGCCACCATCGCCCGCACCGTCACCGTCTCGGTCCTGCCCGAACAGGTTGCCGCCCTGGCCCAGGCGCAAAGCAGCGGCAAGCTGTCGCTGGCCCTGGTCGGCGCGGGCGACGATACCGTCGCCCAGCCGATCGAGGTGGATCAGCGCGCACTGCTGGGGTTGGACGTGCTCAAACCGCGGTTCGAGGAGACGAAACCCGAGGTCTGCACCATCCGCACCCGCCGCGGGTCGGAAGTGGTGGAAATCCCGATCCCCTGCACCAACTGAGGCCCACAGGCCCCTTTTGCCCGCGGCCCCGGCCACGCCGGGGCATTGCGCATTCCCAACACAAAGATTTCCCATATAAAGAAGCGTCCGGAAATCTTTGATTCTTGAAAAAAATCCCCCCGTGACGCAGACTGTTTCGATAGTCGGGCAAGAAGACCTGGCATCAGAGGCGTGATCCGAGAGGCAGGTCACATGGCTAAGAACCGATGGACAAGGAAACTTTCGACAGCCGCGGCGCTGATCGGAGTGGCTTTGTTCATGGCGGCCCCCACCGGAGCCATCGCCCAAAGCAATGACATTCTGCGCATCGTGAAAAAGGGCACCACCTCGACGCTCGATGTGCCGATGAACCGCGCCGTCGTGGTTGAAAGCGATGTGCCCTTTGCCGAACTCAGCATCGCCAACCCCGGGATCGCCGATATCTCCTCGCTGTCCGACCGGACCATCTATGTGCTGGGCAAATCGCCCGGGCTGACCACGCTGACCCTGCTCGACGGCTCGGGGCGGCTGATCACCAATGTCGACGTCAAGGTCGCCGCCGATGTGACCGAATTCAAGGAACGCCTGCGCCAAATCCTCCCCGGCGAGAAGATCGAGGTGCGCACCGCCAATGACGGCATCGTGCTGTCCGGCACTGCCTCCAGCGCGCAGAAACTGCAGCGGGCGCTTGATCTGGCCGAACGCTATGCCCCTGATCGGGTGTCAAATCTGATGAGCGTCAGCGGCGTACAGCAGGTCATGCTGAAGGTTCGCTTCGCCGAGATGCAGCGCAGCGTGTCGAAATCGCTCAGCTCCTCGCTCGGGATATCGGGCGGCAGCAATTTCGGCGTGGCCGGCGGCACTGGCACGTTGAACAACCAGCCCGCGCTCAGACGATCGCTGGCCGGCAAGATTCCCGCCAGCAACGAAAATGTCGGCGCCGTGGTCTTCGGCTTCAATGCCGGTGCCTTCCAGGTCAACCTGCTGCTCGAGGCGTTGGAGCAGAAGGGCGTCGTCCGCACCCTGGCCGAACCCAACCTCTCCGCCCTGTCCGGACAGGAGGCGAAATTTCTCGCCGGTGGCGAATATCCGATCCCGGTGGCCCAGGCCGATGGGGTCTATTCGATCGAATACAAACCCTTCGGCATCGAGCTGGCCTTTACCCCGCGGGTGGTCGACAGCGATCTGATCAACCTCGAACTGAAGGCTGCGGTCTCTGCCATCGACAGTTCGAACAGCGTCAGCGTCAACGGCTTTGACGTCAACGCCTTTTCCCGTCGCGAGACCTCCACCACGGTCGAGATGCGCGACGGCGACAGCTTTGCCATCGCCGGGCTGATGCAGGACGATTTCCTCGACAATGCCTCGCAGCTGCCCTGGCTGGGCGATGTGCCAGTGCTGGGCAGCCTGTTCCGCAGCGCCGATTACAAGCGCAGTCAGACCGAACTGGTGATCATCGTCACCGCGCATCTGGTCACCCCCACCCGGGGCGAGGCGCTGGCCCTGCCCACCGACCGGATCAAACCGCCCACCGAAAGCGACCTGTTCCTGTTCGGCCGCACCAGCGCCAGCAAGAAACTGCCCCGCGGCGCCGCCGGCGAAGTCGCCAAGCAGGACTTCAGCGGCTCCTATGGCTATGTGATGGACTGAGGCTGAGGATGGCGCGGATGCACAAGCTGATGACCGGTCTCGGGATGGCGCTGGCGCTGGCCGGCTGCAGCGAGACCGGCGGGCCGGTGCCCGGCAGCTTTCTGCGCGAGGCCGGCGCCCAGGTCGAGGACAACGCCTTCGGCGACGCGACGCGCAACAACACCCAAGTGATGAACGGCGAGCGCGACTATGTCGTCAGCCTCGCCAACCGCTTCGCCACAGAGGTGCCCACCACCATCACCTTCGCCTTCGACAGCGCCCAGCTTGACGCCGATGCGCGCGCGGTGCTGGACCGCCAGGCAAGCTGGATCCGACAGTTCCCCGAGGTTCGCTTTCGCGTCTACGGCCATACCGACGCGGTCGGCACCGAGGCTTACAACCGCCGCCTGGGACAACGCCGCGCCAATGCCGTGGTCGCCTATCTGGTCTCACGCGGGGTTGAGCGGGCGCGTCTGGAAGGGGTGGTCTCCTTCGGCAAGACACAGCCGCTGATCCCCACCCCGGACCGCGACCGCCGCAACCGCCGCACCGTGACCGAGGTGTCGGGCTTTCTCGAACGGCATCCCTCGCTGATGGACGGGAAATATGCCGCCGTCGTCTATCGGGAATACCAGGTCAGCGGCAAGCCGCAATCGGATGTGTCACAGGTCCAGTCGGCCCTGACGGAATAACGCCCCGGCCCGTTGCGGCGCATCGTTCCCGTCTTCCCTACAATTGGGGAATTTTGGCCCCAATCTCGCCTAGATTGTCGAACACATTAACCCAAATTAGCGGACAGGCGACTTACCCGAGTCGCGTGGGGGCCGGGCGATGCTGACATGGCGCGGTTATGTCCCTGCGCCACCAGCGCGCTCGCCCGCCCTCAAAACAGAGGATTGAAGGCAATGAGCAGCGCAATGCCGCAAACCGAACTCGCCCCGATCACGGCCTGCACGATCAGCAGAGACGTGCAAAATTTCGATCTTCTGATCGAAGACATGGAAGCCGCCCTGGGCGAGGCTTGGGGCGATCTCGGCTTTGCCGAGGCCTTGGCCTTCTTCAACCAGCCAGAAGCGGAGACGCTGGAGTTCGTGGCGCTGGCGATCGACAGTTCCGATGAAGGCAACCTGGTCCTTCTGGGCGAGATCATCACCCAGGCGAAGGCGCACGACATCAATGTCATCCTGATCGCCGAGGATGTCACCCCGGCCTCGCTGCATCAGCTTCTGCGCAAGGGCGCCGACGAATTCGTCCCCTACCCGCTGCCGGAGAACGAACTCCAGGCCGCCATCGAACGGATCAAGGGGCTGAAAGCAGCCCCTGCCCCGGCCGCACCGCAACAGGCCAGACCGCTGAAGACCGGCCAATCCAAGGAGGGCGCGGTGATCGTGGTGCATGGGGTCGCCGGCGGGATCGGCTCGACCACATTTGCGGTCAACCTCGCCTGGGAACTGGCCAATATCAACGGCAAGGACTCTCCCGGCGTCTGCCTGCTTGACCTTGATCTGCAATATGGCGCGGTCGCCACCTATCTGGACCTGCCGCGGCGCGACATCGTCTTTGACCTGTTGTCTGATACTCAGGCGCTCGATGACGACATGTTCAGCCAGGCGCTGCTGCATTTCGAGGACAAGCTGCATGTGCTGACCGCGCCCGCCGACATGGTGCCGATGGAGCTGATCAGCCCCGAAGACGTGCAGCGGATCATCAGCATGGCCCGCAAGCATTTCGACTATGTGGTGATCGACATGCCGAGGACATTGATCCAATGGTCGGAAACCGCGCTGCAGGCGGCGCATGTCTATTTCGCGCTGATCGAACTCGACATGCGGTCGGCGCAGAACACCCTGCGCCTGAAGCGGGCTTACGAATCCGAAGACCTGCCGTTCAACAAGCTGCGTTTCGTGCTGAACCGCGCCCCGAAGTTCACCGACCTCACCGGCAAGAGCCGGGTCAAGCGGCTGGCGGAATCCTTGGGCATTTCCATCGACCTGCAGCTTCCCGACGGCGGCAAGCCGGTGACCCAGGCCTGCGATCACGGGCTGCCGTTGTCCTCAGCCTGCGGCAAGAACCCGCTGCGCAAGGAAATCTCCAAGCTTGCCCGATCGCTGCACGATCTCGGGCGCAACGAAGCTGAGGCGGCCTGAGCCGACAAGGGGGCGAAGCGATGTTTTCGAAATTCAAGAAAGCCACCGAAAACGGCGCCAAGCCGGTTGGCAGCCGGGTGACGCGCGTGCCGCAACCACCACAGCCCAAGCCAGCGACCGAGCCGGTCACGCCGGCCCCCGCCCCCCATGCGCGGCTGCGCAAGCCGATGCCGGCCAGCCCGGCCCAGACGGCGCCGCAGGATCGTGACCGCAAGCGCAAGGAACGGTTGGGCGAGATCAAGCTGGAGCTGCACCGCGCGCTGCTGGACAACCTCAATCTCTCGGCGCTGGAACACGCCTCGGAAGCCGAGCTGCGCAACGAGATCAGCGCCATCTCGACCGAAATCCTGACCGAGAAGAACATCGTTCTGAACCGCGAGGATCGCCAGACCCTCAACAAGGAGCTCTACGACGAGGTCACCGGCCTGGGCCCGCTGGAGACGCTGTTGCAGGACGACACCATCAGCGACATCCTGGTCAACGGGCCGCATCAGGTCTTTGTCGAACGAAATGGCAAGCTGCAACTCAGCGACGTGACCTTCAAGGATGAACGCCATCTTCTCCGGATCATCGACAAGATCGTCTCGGCAGTGGGGCGGCGGGTAGATGAATCGACCCCCTACGTCGACGCCCGCCTTGCCGACGGATCACGCTTCAACGCCATGGTGCCCCCCATCGCGGTCGATGGTTCGCTGGTCTCGATCCGGAAGTTCAAGAAAGACAAGCTCAGCATCGACGAGCTGGTCAATTTCGGCGCCTTCACCGAGGAGATGGCGGCCTATCTCCAGGCCGCCGTCGCCACTCGGCTGAACGTCATCGTCTCGGGCGGGACCGGTTCGGGCAAGACCACCACGCTCAACGCGCTCTCCTCCTTCATCGACAATTCCGAACGCATCCTGACGATCGAGGATACTGCGGAACTCCAGCTCCAGCAGGTTCATGTCGGCCGGATGGAAAGCCGCCCCCCCAACGTCGAGGGCAAGGGCGAGGTCACCGCGCGCGACTGCCTGAAGAACGCCCTGCGGATGCGCCCCGACCGCATCATCGTCGGCGAAACCCGCGGCCAGGAAGTCATCGACATGCTGCAGGCGATGAACACCGGCCATGACGGGTCGATGACCACGATCCACGCCAACTCGGCCCGCGACGCGGTCAGCCGGCTTGAGAACATGATCGCCATGGCCGGGATCGAGATGCCGATCAAGGCGCTGCGCAGCCAGATCGCCAGCGCGGTCCATCTGATCGTGCAGACCAGCCGGTTGCAGGACGGCTCGCGCCGGATGGTTTCGATCACCGAGATCACCGGGATGGAGGGCGACGTGATCTCGATGCAGGAGATCTTCCGCTATCAGCGCGTCGGCCTGACCCCAGACAACAAGATCATCGGCCATTTCACCGGCACCGGCGTGCGCAGCCACTTTTCCGAACGCTTCCGGATGTGGGGCTATGATCTGCCGGCCTCGATCTATGATCCCACCACCCTGGAGGTCCGCTGATGCAGTTCGGCATTGAGGCGATCATCTATGTGCTGATCTTCATCGGCGTGGTGGTGCTGGTCGAAGGGATCTATCTCGTATCCTTCGGGCGCTCGATCAGCCTGAACAGCCGGATGAACCGCCGGCTCGACATGTTGGAAAAGGGTGCCGGGCGCGAACAGGTGCTGGAGCAGCTCCGCAAGGAGATGCACCAGCATATGAAGTCGCAGTCGATCCCGCTCTATTCCCTGCTGGCCGACAAGGCGCAGAAGGCGGCGATCGCCTTCACCCCGCGTCAGCTCGTGATGCTGATGATCGGGCTGGCGCTGATAGCCTATGTCGGCCTCACCGTCGGCACCGGCACCGGGCTGGCGATCCGGCTGATCGCCTCGGTCGGGATCGGGGTCGGCGGCGTCTATTTCTGGATCAACCACAAGGCCAAGAAGCGCATGGGGCTGATCGAGGAACAATTGCCCGACGCCATCGAACTGATGGTGCGGTCGCTCAAGGTCGGGCACCCGTTCTCTTCGGCAATCCAGATCGTGGCGAAAGAGGTTGACGATCCGCTTGCCACCGAATTCGGCATCATCGCCGATGAGGCCGCCTATGGTCGCGACATCAGCGACGCGCTGAAGGACATGGCCGAACGGCTTGGCATGCAGGATTTGCGGTTCCTCGCCGTGGCGGTGGCGATCCAGCAGCAATCGGGCGGCAACCTGGCCGAGGTTCTGGGCGGCCTGGCCAAGGTGATCCGCGCCCGCTTCCGCCTGTTCCGCCGGGTCAAGGCGATCACCGCCGAGGCGCAGTGGTCGGGCAAGTTCCTGTCGGCCTTTCCGCTGGTCTGCCTGCTGCTGATCCTGATCAAGAGCCCGAATTACTATGACGGCGTGATCGACCACCCGCTTTTCATCCCCGCCTGTTTCGTCGTCGGCATCCTGCTGGGGCTGAACCTGATCGTCATGCGGGTGCTGACCAATATCAAGGTGTGACCGCCATGGGCTTTCTCGACACGATCAACGATATCCTGACCAGCCAGCTCGGCCCCTTCGGGCCGCTGATCGCCATGGGCGGGCTTGGGGTTTTCCTGATCCTGCTGACCGTGGCGCTGCTGATGAACCAGCCCGAGGATCCGCTGAAGAAGCTGCAGCGCAGCCAAGTGGAAAGCAGGAAGACCGAAAAGAAGGAACAGCTTCGCCAACGTGGCCGCAACGAGAAGCTGGAGCGGTTCGCCACCTTCCTCGAACCCAAGGACGCCGAGGAACTTTCGGCGATGCAGCTCAAGATGCGCCAGGCCGGCTATCGGTCCAAGGATGCGGTGCGCTTCTTTCATTTCGCCCAGTTCGCGCTGGGTCTTCTGGGGCTGCTGTTGGGCTTTCTCTATGTGCTGTCGCTGAAAAACGATGCCGGCGGGCTGACCAGCCAGCAATTGGTGATCTATGTGATCGGCCCTGGCGCGGTGGGCTATCTGCTGCCGAAATACTGGATCACCCGGCGCGTCGCCGAACGCAAGGAAGAGATCGCCGCCGGTTTTCCGGATTCGCTCGACATGATGCTGGTCTGCGTCGAGGCGGGCCAATCGCTCGACCAGTCCATCGTCCGCGTCGCCAATGAGCTGACCGCCTCCTATCCGGCGCTCGCCTCGGAATTCGAAATCGTCGCCTACGAGATGAAGGCCGGCAAGGACAAGGACCGGGTGCTGCGCGACATGGGCACCCGCTGCGGCGTGCCGGATGTCTCCTCCTTCGTGACGGTGATGATCCAGTCGGCGACCTTCGGCACCTCGATCGCCGAGGCGCTGCGCGTCTATGCCAGCGAGATGCGCGACAAGCGCGTGATGCGGGCGGAAGAGGCAGCAAACAAGTTGCCAACCAAGATGACGCTTGCCACAATGATGCTGACGGTGCCGCCGCTGCTGATCATCCTGGTCGGCCCCTCGGTCAGAGGCATCATGGATCTGGGCAATATGGGCAACTGACACGATGCCAGCGCCCGCTTTGGCGGGGATCATGGCGGCACGCAAGGCGATCTGGGCCATTGTCGCACTGACGGTGGTCGCGGCCTGCGGTCCCGACCGGATCTCCGCCCCCAAGGACAGCCCCTATGCTCCCGGCGTCAATCACCGCGCCACCGGCGCCAATGAGCTCGACGTCGCTCACCGGCTGATGGCTGCCGGGCAATATGATCTTGCGATCGACGCCTTCACCCGCGCCGCGCTGCAAGACGGGATGAGCGCCGATATCCTCACCGGCCTCGGCACCGCCAATCTCGGGCTCGGCCGGCTGGGTCAGGCGGAGCAGATTCTGCGCCGCGCCGTCAAGGAGGCCCCCGACTGGCCCGAGGCCTGGAACAACCTGGGCGTGGTGCTGATGGAGCGCGGCAAGACCGGCGAGGCGACCGAGATTTTCCGCCGGGCCTATGCGCTGGACAATGGCGAAAGTGACGCAATCCGGGACAATCTGCGCTTGGCCCTCGCAAAATCGGAAAATTCTGTTAATACTGATCCGCAAAACCAAGACTATAAATTGGTGCGACGGGGCCGCAGCGAATATCTGCTCCGAACGACACCATGATCGAGGCGAGAGCAGTATAAGGACGCAGCCCATGCGCCAGCTTTTCCTGATTCCGGCAGGTCTGGCGACAGGCCTTGCCCTGGCCGGCTGTGCCGACGACGGCAAGGAAACCGTCGAACGGGCCTTTCAAGAGGTCAACGTCGTCGATGCCAGCAACCTGAACGAGGTCATGCTGACGGTCGCCGATCCCAATGAGGCGGTCGATTACTTTGCCCGCACCCTGAAGCAGAGCCCCGACCGGATCGACCTGCAGCGCGGTCTGGCGCAATCGCTGATCCGTGCCAAGCGCAATACCGAAGCCGCGACAGAATGGGGCGAGGTCGTCGCCATGCCCGGCTCCACCGCCGAGGACAAGGTCGATTACGCCGACGCGCTGATCCGTGTCGGCGACTGGGATCGCGCCAAGAAGACTCTCGACAGCGTGCCGCCGACCTATGAGAGCTTCAAACGCTACCGGCTCGAAGCGATGGTGGCCGATGCCAACCGCGAATGGAAACGCGCCGACAGCTTCTATGAGATCGCGGTCGGCATGACCACGACGCCGGCCGGGGTGATGAACAACTGGGGCTATTCCAAGCTGAGCCGGGGCGATTACGCCGGGGCCGAACGGTTGTTCGCCGATGCGATCCGCCAGGATCCGACGCTGTTCACCTCGAAGAACAACCTGATCCTGGCCCGTGGCGCGCAGCACAATTATTCCCTGCCGGTGATCCCGATGGATCAGACCGAAAAGGCGCAGCTTCTCTACACCATGGCGCTGTCGGCGGTGAAACAGGGCGACGTGAACACCGGCAAGGCGCTGCTGCGCGAGGCGATCGACACCCATCCGCAGTATTTCGAGGAAGCCGTTCGGTCGCTGAACGCGCTGGAGGCCGCCTGAGCCCATGGCCATCACGACCGTGGCGGCGATCTGGTTCCTGCCCTTCGTCCTGCCGATCTGCTTCTATGTCTGCTTCACCGATCTCAGCCAGATGCGGATCACCAATCAGGCGGTGCTGGCGCTGGCGGCGGTCTTCCTGCTGATCGGGCTGATCGCCCTGCCCCTGCCGGTCTATGGGCTGCGGCTGTTGCAGATGCTCGGGGTTCTGGTGGTGGGCTTCGTGCTGGCCTCGGCCGGGGGCATGGGCGCGGGCGATGCGAAATTCGCCGCCGCCGCCGCCCCCTTCATCGCGCCGGGCGACCTGCGGCTGTTGCTGGCGCTCTTCGCCGCCAACCTGCTGGCGGCCTTCGCCACCCATCGGATGGTGAAATACACCCCGCTCCGCCGGATCGCGCCGGGCTGGAAAAGCTGGTCGGCGGGCAGGAAATTCCCCATGGGCCTGTCACTGGGCAGCACGCTGGCGCTCTATCTGATCCTCGGCGCGATCTACGGCGCCTGAGACCGGCTTTGGCCGCGGCTTTGCCCCGGAACTGCCACATTGCCGCGCCACCCTCACGGCAAACCGGGGCTGCAGCCCCCTTTCCGCACGTCCGAAGGCCCGCCGCATGAACATGCCATCCGCCCCCGATCTTGCCCCGCCCGCGCCCCGGTCGCTGGCCGAGATGCAGCTTCCCATGGTGATGATGCGGGACATCCTGCTGAAGACGATCTTCCGCAAGAATACCGAGACCGTCGCGGCAACCGCAGAGGCGCTGTGCCTGCCGGTACAGATCACCCAGGAGCTGATCGACCTTGCCCGCAACCAGCGGCTGCTTGAGGTGACGGGGGCGCTCAACGCCGGGCCGGGCGGCGAGATGGGCTATCAGCTCACCGAGGTGGGCAAGGCCCGCGCGCTCGATGCGCTGGCGCAATCGGAATATTTCGGTGCCATGCCGGTGCCGCTGCAGGTCTATGAGCAGCAGGTCAAACGCCAGTCGATCCGCAACATTCAGGTGACGCGAGCCCAGCTCACCAAGGCGATGGGCGATCTGATCCTGCCCCAAAGCCTGCTCGACCACTTAGGGCCGGCGGTCAGCGCCGGCCGGTCGATCCTGATGTACGGCCCGCCCGGCAACGGCAAATCCTCGATCTCGAACGGCATCCGCAAGGCGCTGGGGGATCATATCTTCGTCCCCCGCGCGATCGAATATTCCGGCCAGGTGATCACCGTCTATGACCCGATCGTGCATAGCGAGATCATGGCCGAACCCGAGGATCCGACCCGCCTGCGCCGAGCCAAACGGTTCGACGCGCGCTATGTCAAATGCGAACGCCCCACCGTGGTGACGGGGGGCGAGCTGTCGCTGTCGATGCTCGATCTGGTCTATAATCCGACCGCGCGCACCTATCAGGCGCCGCTGCAGCTGAAATCCACCGGCGGCATCTTCATCGTCGACGACCTCGGCCGCCAGGCGGAACCGCCGCAGGCGCTGATCAACCGCTGGATCGTGCCCCTGGAGGAAAGCAAGGACATCCTCGGCCTGCAATCGGGCGAGAAGTTCGAGGTGCCTTTCGACACGCTGGTGATCTTCTCGACCAACTTCCATCCGAACGAGATCTTCGACAAGGCGGCGCTCAGACGGATTTTCTTCAAGATCCTGATCGACGGGCCCAGCCAGCAGGATTTCCTGAAGATCTTCGCCCTGGTCGCCCGCAAGAAGGGCATGCCGCTGGACGAACAGGCGCTGATCTATCTGCTGAAGGAGAAGTATCCGCAGATCGACAACGTCTATGCCAACTATCAGCCGGTCTTCCTGATCGACCAGATGATCGCCATCTGCGAGTTCGAGGGCATCCCCTATCAGATGACGCCCGAGCTGATCGACCGCGCCTGGGACAACCTCTTCGTGCGCGAGACCGAGATCATCCGCTAGCTCCCGAAAGCGCCGCGCCGCCCGGATCATTCCGCCGGCGCGGTTTCCTTCGGCAGCGGCACCCGCGCATCCAGCGGCCGTTCGACCATCAGAAGCGAGATCAGGCAGGCGATGACCGCCATGCCCGCCGCGATCCAGAAAACCGGGTGCAGCGCCATGGCAATGCCATGGGTGACGGTTTCGCGCAGCCCGGGCTCCATCGCGGCGATCATCTCGTTGCTCAGCGCCCGGGGGTTCATGCCGCCCAACGCACTGCCAAGCTGACGCGACAGCCCGGTGGCAAAGATGGCGCCGAAGATGGCGGTGCCGATCGACCCACCGATCAGCCGGAACATATTGGCGCTGGCGGTGCCGATGCCGACCATGTTGAACGGCACGGCGTTCTGAATGGCGGCGACGCTGACGCCCATCACCGGGCCGATGCCGACCCCGGCCAGCACCATCGACAGCGCGATGCGCCAGTTCGGCGTCTCCCCCGTGGCCAAGGCCAGCGACGCCATCGCCAGCATCAGCAACAGCGTCGAGAACACCGGCAGCAGCCGGTAGTGCCCGGTGCGCATCATCGTCTGCCCCGCCGCGAAGGACGAGGCGATGATCCCCAGCATCATCGGAAAGGTGAACATCCCCGACAGCGCCGGCGACATCCCCTTCACCACCTGCATGAAGAAGGGCACGAAGGTGATGGTGCCGAACATGGCAGTGCCGACGATCAGCCCGACGGTATTGGAGACCACGAAGTTGTTGATGCGGAACAGGCGCAGCGGCAGGATCGGCTCCGCCGCGCGGGTCTCGATGAAGATGAACAGGACCAGGGCCAACAGGACGGCGGCCAAAAGCCCCATCATTTCGGGGCTGGTCCAGGCAAAGGTGCTGCCGCCGAGACTGGCGGTGATGACGGCGAGCGACAGCACGAGCGCCAGGCTTCCGGCGCCGAGAAAGTCGATCGACGGCTTGCCGCGCGGCCCCGCCGAGGGCAGGCAGATCGTCAGCGTCACCAGCGCGGCCAGCCCCAGCGGCAGGTTCATCAGGAACAGCCATTGCCAGGGCGCGTGCTGGACGATGAAGCCGCCGGCCAGGGGCCCGATCACGGTCGAGACGCCAAAGACGCTGCCCAGCATGCCCTGATAGCGCCCGCGCTGACGCGGCGGCACCGCATCGGCGACCGCGGCCATCGACACCACGATCAGCCCGCCGCCCCCCAGCCCCTGCACCGCACGCCCCGCCACCAGCACCCAGAGGCTCGGCGCCAGGGCGCAGATCAGCGAGCCCAACAGGAACACGCCGATCCCCACCTGAAGCACCGCCTTGCGCCCGAAGAGATCGCCCAGCTTGCCGCAGACCGGAGAGCCGACGGTCGCCGCCATCAGATAGGCGGTGATCACCCAGGTGATCTGCGACAGCCCGCCCAGATCGCTCAGGATCGAGGGCAATGCCGTGGTGACCACCGTCTGCCCGAGCGAGGCGATGAACAGCACCGAGGCCGCCCCCAGGATCACAAGACGAATGCGGGCGCTCTCATGTCCTTCGGTCGGGCTTGGGGTCGGGGCTGGCACGTGGTAATCCTTGATTTGAAACTTCAATAACGGCGCGGCGACGGCCTCTCGCGCGGAGGCCACGCAGGCAGGGGCGGCATCGCCCTGCGCTTGTTTGTTGAAGGCATATATGTGCAACTTGCAATTACATGTCAATGACATGTAATTGCACCTCATGACCCGTATCGCGCGGGTCCCGATCTGGAGGACAGACCGATAGCCGAGCGCAATGAGGCCCTGGCGAACTTTCTGGAAGGCGCCGGAATCGACCGAGACATCACCCGAGCAGCGCTGGAGATCGACGCGACGCTGCAACGCTGGCGCCGCCGCGTGAACAAGCGGGAACTGGGCATCGCCGCGCTGAAGGCGCTGGGGCTGGAGGCGGAAATCGACCTCGCCCAGCTTGACGTGCTGATGGCGACCGACGCGCCAGGCAAGGAATTCGGCTGCGAGGAAGAGCCCGAAACCATGGTCTCGACCATCGCCACGAGGCTCAGGATCGACCCCTCCCGCGCCTCGCGGCAGGTGAGCGAGCTGATCGCCAAGGGGCTGGCGCATCGTACCGTCAGCCAGATGGATGCGCGGCGCACCATCGTCGAGCTGACCGACCGCGGCGCCGCCATCGTCGATGCGGTGCGACGGTTCAAGTTCCTGGTGATGGGCGAGTTCCTCTCCGGCTGGACGGCGGAGGAGATCGAGACCTTCATCCCCCTCTTCAATCGCTTCGCCGCCTGGACCAGCGATGCCGCCGCCGTCGGCCCCGACCGCTATCCGCAGGAGATCGACGAGATCGCCGCGCGGCTGCGCACCATCCCCGCGGCGTCCTGAGGCGGCGATGCCCGGCCTGCCGCCGCAGATTGCCGGCTGGTTCGCTGCCCGCGGCTGGGACATCCATCCGCATCAGGCCGAAATGCTGGCCCGCGCCGGCGATCCCGCCACGCTGCTGATCGCCCCCACTGGCGGCGGCAAGACCATGGCGGGGTTTCTGCCGACGCTGGCCGAGCTTGGCGCCGATCCGGCGCCGGGGCTCCATACCCTCTATGTCTCGCCGCTCAAGGCGCTGGCGGCCGATATCAAGCGCAACCTGCGCGCCCCGGTCGAAGAGATGGGGCTGGCAATCCGGATCGAGGATCGCACCGGCGACACCACCCAGACGCAGAAGAAGCGCCAGCGCGCCGACCCGCCGCATATCCTGCTGACCACGCCGGAAAGCCTGGCGCTGCTGACCTCCTACGAGGATGCGCCGCGGATGTTCGCCGGGCTGCAACGGGTGGTGGTCGACGAAATCCACGCCTTGGCCGAATCGAAACGCGGTGATCAGCTCTTGCTGGCGCTGGCGCGGCTTCAGGGTCTTTGTCCCGGGCTCAGGCGCGTCGGCCTCTCGGCGACGGTGGAGGATCCGGCGGCGATGGCGCGCCTGCTGGCCCGTCACCCCGATCCCTGCGCCATCGTTCTGGCCGATCCCGGCCCCGATCCCGATATCGCCATGTTGCAGACGGCAGAGCTGCCGCCCTGGGCCGGCGGTGGCGCCGCCTATGCCATCCCGGCAGTGCTGGAGCAGATCAAGCGCCACAAGACCACGCTGATCTTTCACAACACAAGGGCGCAGGCCGAGATCTTCTTTCACAACCTGTGGCTCGCCAATGACGACAGCCTGCCGATCGGCATCCATCACGGCAGCCTAGACCGAGCGCAACGGGAACGGGTCGAGGCGGCGATGACCGCCGGCAAGCTGCGCGCCGTGGTCTGCACCGGCAGCCTCGATCTCGGCATCGACTGGGGCGATGTCGATCTGGTGATCCAGGTCGGCGCGCCGAAGAACGTCAAGCGGCTGGTGCAGCGGATCGGGCGGGCCAACCACCGCTATAACGCCCCCTCCAAGGCGCTGCTGGTCCCGGCCAACCGGTTCGAGGTGGTCGAATGCGTCGCGGCGCTGGAGGCGGTGCGCGATCACGCGCTGGATGGCGATCCGCGCGGGCCGGGGCCGCTCGACGTGCTCTGCCAGCAGATCCTGATCGTGGCCTGCTCCGGCCCCTTCGATGCCGATCAGCTTTATGAAGAGGTCCGCAGCGCCGGCCCCTATGCCGCCCTGCCCCGCGCCGATTTCGACGATTGCCTGGAGTTCTGCGCCACCGGTGGCTATGCGCTGAAAGCCTATGACAAATGGCGCCGGCTGATGCAGCGACCCGACGGGTTGTGGCAATTGCGCGATCCGCGCAGCGCCCAAAGGGTCCGGATGAACATCGGCACCATCCAGGACAGTGACCTGTTGAAGGTGCGGATGAGCGGCCGGGGCGGCAAACCCCTGGGCGAGGTCGAGGAGGCCTTCGCCGCCTCGCTCAGCGCTGGCGACACCTTCCTGATCGGCGGCCAGATCGTGCGATACGAAGGCCTGCGCGAAATGACCGTGGTGGTCAGCCGGGATGCCGCGCGCGAGCCCAAGATCGCCACATTCTCGGGGACAAAATTCGCCACCTCGACGCAGCTCAGCGCGCGCATTCTCGCGCTTTTCGCGGCCGATGACTGGCCGCAACTGCCGCGCCATACCGCCGACTGGCTGGCGCTGCAGCGCCAGGTCTCCCGCCTGCCGCAGCAGGGCCGGCTGCTGATCGAAAGCTTTCCACATGAGGGGCGCGCGCATCTGTGCGTCTATGGCTTCGCGGGGCGCAACGCGCAGCAGACGCTGGGCCTCTTGCTGACCAAGCGGATGGAAGAGATGGGGCTCGCCCCGCTGGGCTTCGTCGCCACCGATTACGCCACGCTGATCTGGGGGCTCGACCCGCTCGACGATCCCGCCCCGCTGTTCGACCGGGCGGCGTTGCGGGCGGGGCTTGATGACTGGCTGGCGGGTAATGCGGTGATGAAACGCACCTTCCGCGCCAGTGCCACCATCGCCGGGCTGATCGAACGGAACATCCCTTCCTCGCAACGCAAGACCGGGCGGCAGGCGACGTTTTCCTCGGACATCCTCTATGACACCTTGCTGAAATACGACCCTTCCCACCTGATGCTGCGGATCACCCGGACCGAGGCGATGCGCGGCCTGGTCGATTTCGGACGGATCGAAGAGATGCTCGACCGCGTCGGCGACCGGATTGACCACATCCGGCTAAATCGCGTGACGCCGCTGGCCGCGCCGCTGCTCTTGGAGATCGGCCGGGTGCCCGTCGCCGGCCAGGCAGAGGAGCGGCTGCTGGCAGAGGAAGCGGCACGGCTGATGGCCGCGTCCGGGCTGGCGGGGCTACCGCAGAGCTAGGCCACGCCACCACCAACCTCTCCCCGGGGATTGCCAGTCAGAGGCAAGTCCTCTAGTCACAAAGTTACGTTATAACGTAACGATTCTAATAATCCCCAAGACCACTTGAAAGGGTTCCCAACCATGAAAACCACGATCACGCGGCACGTCGGTGCATTGGCCATCGGGGCGATGACGCTCTTCGCGGTAGAAGCCCAGGCAGAGCAGAGCGCCAAGCCGGCCGACCACACCCACACGCATGACCACAGCCATGGCGACGAGCAGCAAAAGCAAATCTACAACGGCTATTTCGAAGACAGCCAGATCGCCGCGCGCCCATTGTCCGATTGGGAAGGCGGCTGGCAGTCGGTCTTTCCCCTGCTGATGAACGGCACGCTCGACCCGGTGATGGCGCATAAGGCCGAACACGGCACGCAGACCGCCGCCGACTACAAGGCTTACTACGAGATCGGCTATAGGACCGATGTCGACCGGATCGTGATCGACGGCGACCAGGTCAGCTTTTACACCGGCGACAAGGCGGTCACCGGCACCTATGCCAGCGACGGGTTCGAGGTGCTGACCTACAAGAAGGGCAACCGCGGCGTGCGCTTCATCTTCGCCAAGACCGCCGGGGACCAGGCCGCCCCGGGCTTCATCCAGTTCAGCGATCACCGCATCGCGCCCTCGGTGTCCGATCACTATCACCTCTATTGGGGCGATGACCGCGCCGCGCTGCTGGAGGAGGTCACCAACTGGCCGACCTATTATCCCGCGGCGCTGAGCCCGGATCAGATCGTGCACGAGATGATGGCGCATTGATCGCCGCTTTCTGAGGCCGCCCGCCCGGCGGCAACCCGCAGGGGGCGCGTTGCCGCCCCTTGCCTTTTGCTCCGCCCCGGATCATGGAACGGAGCATGAACGGTTTCGACTTCACCCTTGCCGGCATATCGCTGGTGGCCTTTGGCAGTGGCGCGCTCTGGTGGCCCGATCAGCGGCTGCTCTGCGTTTCCGACCTGCATCTGGGCAAATCCGAACGCATCGCCCGGCGCGGCGGCGCGGCGCTGCCGCCCTATGACACCCGCGACACGCTGACCCGTCTGGCCGTCGACCTGACCCGGATGCAGCCTCGCATCGTGATCTGCCTGGGCGACAGTTTCGACGATCTCGACGCCGCCCGCGCCCTGCCCGAGGAGGAACGGCAATGGATCGCCAAGCTACAAGCGGGACGGCGCTGGGTCTGGATCGAGGGCAATCATGACGCAGGCCCGGCGGGACTGGCGGGAACCTCATTGGCCGAACTGCCACTGGCACCGCTGAGCTTTCGCCATATCGCCCGCCCCGGGGCGAGCGGCGAGATTTCCGGCCATTACCACCCCAAGGCCCGGCTCGCGACGGCCACTCGCCCCGCCTTTCTGCTGGACCGGGACCGGGTGATCCTGCCCGCCTACGGCAGCTATACCGGCGGGCTCAGAACGAATGACCCTGCTCTGTCCGACCTGATGCGCCCCGAAGCGCTGGCGCTGCTCACCGGCGCCACGGTGCACGCCATCCCGATGCCGCGCTGACGGTGGCGGACAGCGATCCGCCGCCCGCCTCTCTCTGAGCCCGGGTCAGAGGATCCCCGCCGCTTCCAGCTTGGGCTTGTAGGTCCGGCTGACCGGCACCCGGTCGCCATTGCTGAGCCGCAGGAAGATGCGCGCGCCTTCGCGTTCCACCCCTTCGATGGCCTCGCGGGTGACCCAATGCGACCGGTGCACGCTGTGGCCTGCAACCGTGTCCATCTCGTCGATTGCATCGGCCAGGCGCATCCTCAGCCGCTCCCGGTTAGTGGCCGAAACCACTTCGACAAAGTGGTCCTCGGAACAAAGCCGCAGAATCGGCCCGTGAAACCCCTCGGACAGCCGCCGCATCAGACGGGGCGGCAGCGGATTCTCCTCAACCGGCGGGGCCGGATCGGGCAAACGTTCCTTGACCAGGTCCGGCTCAGGCAGTTCGAGCAACGCCGGCTGTGGCGCCGGTGCCGCCGCATGTTCGCCGCCCAGCAACAGCGCCGGAATCACCCGACGCGTCATCACCACCCCGAGAGAAATCAGGGCCACCAGCGTCATCAGATGCAGGAACATTTCGACGCTCGGCGCCCCACGCGGCAGGAGCCAAAGGTTCAGCCCCTGCAGAATCGGGGTGAAAAACACGCTCATCAACAGAACGACGATCCCGTCTGCCTGCCAGAATCGCCGAACCAGCCTGGAGGCCAGCCGGCTGAAGCACCGCGCCAGCAGGGAGGAGATCACCACCACCAAAGACCAGTAAAGCAACCTGCGGTTGAAACTGAATCCATAGGTCCCAAAAGGCGCGCCATAGGCTGCGAGAAAGGAAAACACTGCCCAGATCACGGCCTCACTGCGTGACACCCGGGGCAGAAAAGAGGTGCGGGTCGCGTTCCGCTTCGGAAAAATACCCAATAATTCGCCGTTTTATTCGTGTTTCCTAACCCTACCCTAGATGTCTCTGAAGAAAGAGAAAATGCGCTTCCGGTAATAATTTCCGTTACGTCAACAATCTTGGTGCAGATTGGTGGCAAATTGAGCTGTGGCAGAGGTCTCTTTCATCCCTTGAAACAGGCAGAACAACCTATGGAAGAACGCCAGCACGCCGACCCGCCGAAATACGGCGGGTCGGCGCGGCATCGCAAACTTAGGCCGTCAGCCCCTCGGGTTCGGCCAGACCGTTGGCGCGCGAACAGGCGGTCAGCGTATTGGCCAGAAGGCAAGCGATGGTCATCGGCCCGACGCCGCCCGGCACCGGGGTGATCGCGCCGGCAACTTCGACACAGCTGTCGAAATGGCAATCGCCCAACAGGCCGTTGCGCCCCTCGACCCGGTTGATGCCCACGTCGATCACCGTGGCGCCGGGCTTGATCCAGTCGCCGGTCACCATTTCGGGACGACCCACCGCGGCCACGACGATATCGGCGCGCTTGACCACCTCTTCGATGTTCTTGGTGCGCGAATGGGCGATGGTCACCGTGCAGCTGTCGCGCAGCAGCAGTTGCGCCATCGGCTTGCCGACGATGTTCGACCGGCCGATCACCACCGCCTCCAGCCCCGAGAGGCTGCCGTGGTGGTGGCGCAGCATCATCAAGCACCCCAGCGGCGTGCAGGGCACCATGGCCTTCTGCCCGGTCGCCAGCAGCCCGACGTTGGAAATGTGGAAGCCGTCGACATCCTTGGCCGGGTCGATCGAGTTGATCACCAGATCCTCGTTCAGATGGCCGGGCAGCGGCAGCTGCACCAGGATGCCATGCACCGCCGGATCGGTGTTGAGCTGCTCGATCAGTGCCAGGAGATCGGCCTCCGACGTCTCGGCCGGCAGCTTGTGTTCATAGGAGTTCATGCCGACCTCGACGGTCATCTTGCCCTTGGAACGGACATAGACCTGACTGGCCGGATCCTCGCCCACCAGAACCACGGCAAGCCCCGGGGTGATCCCGTGATCGGCCTTCAGCCGCGCCACATGTTCCGCCACCTTGCCGCGTACCGTCGCCGCGAAGGCCTTGCCGTCGATTATTGTCGCCGTCATTGATCGACCTTTCCTAATCCACTTTCTGGCGCAAGCTCTAGCGTCGGCCTGTACCAAGCGCCAGTGCGGGGAAAGGATAATCACCGGTTTCGGGCGACCCTCCGGTTTCCCATCCGCACGGGCTGCGACGCAACGGAAACCCACCGCGGCGCGCTATGGGGACAGATCGCGGCGGCTTAGAACAGCCCTTCGATCTGGCCCAATTCGTTCAGATGGATCGCTTCCGCCGCCGGCACCCGGGGCAGGCCCGGCATCGTCATGATCTCGCCGCAGATCGCCACCACGAAACCGGCGCCCGCCGACAGCCGCACCTCGCGCACCGGGATGGTATGCCCCTCGGGCGCGCCCAGCAGGGTCGGATCGGCGGAAAAGCTGTATTGCGTCTTCGCCATGCAGACCGGCAGCTTGCCGTAGCCTGCGGCCTCCCATTCCCTGAGCTGGGCCAGAACCTGCGGCGGCGCGGTCACCTCGGCGGCGTGATAGATGCGCTTGGCGATGCAGTCGATCTTGTCGAAGAGGCTGAGGTCGTCGCCATAGAGCGGCGCGAAATCCGCCACGCCGCTGTCGGCGATCTCGGCCACCCGGGTGGCGAGGTCGAGGATCCCGGCCGAGCCCTGTTCCCAATGACGGCAAAGGATCGCCTCGGCATCCAAGGCGGCGACATAGTCCTTCACCGCGGCGATCTCGGCCTCGGTATCGGAAACGAAATGGTTGATCGCCACCACCACCGGCACGCCATAGCCCTGAAGGTTCCGCAGATGCCGACCCAGGTTGGCGCAACCGGCGGTCACGGCCGCCACATTCTCCGCCCCCAGGGCGGATTTGGCGACACCACCGTTCATCTTCATCGACCGCACCGTCGCCACCAGCACCACGCAATCGGGCGCCAGCCCCGCCTTGCGGCATTTGATGTCGAGGAATTTCTCCGCCCCCAGATCGGCGCCGAAGCCCGCTTCGGTCACCACATAATCGGCCAGCTTCAACGCCGTCCTGGTGGCGATCACGCTGTTGCAGCCATGGGCGATATTCGCGAAGGGGCCGCCATGGACGAAGGCCGGAGTATTCTCCAGCGTCTGCACCAGGTTGGGCTGCATCGCGTCCTTCAACAGCACCGTCATCGCCCCGTCGGCCTTCAGGTCGCGGCAGGTGATCGGGGTCTTGTCCCGGCGATAGGCGACGATGATATCGCCCAGCCGGTTCTGCAGATCGTCCAGATCGGTGGCAAGGCAGAGGATCGCCATCACTTCGGAGGCCACGGTGATGTCGAAACCGCCCTGCCGGGGCGATCCGTTCGACACCCCGCCCAGCCCCACCACGATATCGCGCAGCGCCCGGTCGTTCATGTCCATGACCCGCCGCCAGGTGATGCGGCGGTCGTCGATCTGCAGATCGTTGCCCCAATAGATGTGGTTGTCGATCATCGCCGCCAGCAGGTTGTGGGCGCTGGTGATGGCGTGGAAATCGCCGGTGAAATGCAGGTTCATCTCTTCCATCGGCACCACCTGGGCACGGCCGCCGCCAGCGGCGCCGCCCTTCATGCCGAAGCAGGGGCCAAGGCTGGCCTCGCGGATGCAGATGGCGGCCTGCTTGCCAATCGCCGCCAGCCCGTCGCCCAGCCCCACCGTGGTGGTGGTCTTGCCCTCGCCCGCCGGGGTCGGGTTCACCGCCGTCACCAGGATCAGCCGCCCCTCGGGCCGGTCACCCAGCCCCTTGATGAAGCCCTGCGCGATCTTGGCCTTGTCATGCCCGTAGGGGATCAAATCCGCCGCCCCGATGCCCAGCTTGGCGCCGATCTCCTGAATCGGAAGCTTCTGCGCCTCGCGGGCGATTTCGATGTCGGATTTGAAGCTCATCCTGCGGATCCCTCACTGTCAGCGGGCGCCCGGCTGGCGCCTCTGTTGCTCGATCTCTGGCGGAAATGGAGCGAAAGATCTAGGGTGCCCAGGCCCTTTGCGCAGGAATGAACAACCGCAGCCGATCGCCAAGCGCCAATGTGCCCAGACGTTCGACCCAGGCGGTCACCCCACGCAGCCCCGCCGCAGCCGGTTTGAACGCCGCGCCACGACCGGGCTCCTCCGCCTCGATCTCGCGGCCGGGCAGGACACAGGGCAAGTTCTCCATATCGACCACCAGCGTCAGCCCCTCCGATGCCTGCAAACGCGACGAGGGCGGCACATGGGTGAAATCGGGAATGCCGCGCAGCACCACGGTGGCGCCCAGAAGCGCCGGGTCCAGACGTTCCACCCCCATGCCCTCGGCGATCCGCATCATTTCCTCTTCCGAGAGGATCGACAGCTGGCGAACGTTGCGGATTTTGGTGTCGCGCGGATAGAGGTTCAGCACCCGCGAACAGGAGGCGCGGAAGGCGCCGCCGTGACGATCCCCGGTCAGCCCGTCAAAGCCCAGCTCCAACCGCTCCACCGGCCGCGCCCTGAGCGATCCGCTGGCTGCCGACACATGGCCCAGCCAGATGACCTCTGCCTCGAAATCGGTTTTCACCAGTGCCGCCATCGACCATCTCCCCTGTCGCCATCGCGACCCGATCTATCACATGGCGGGGGCCTGCAACACGAAGAACAGCCGCCGGAAGGGGAACAGCACCGATCCGTCAGCCCGCAACGGATAGATATGGCCCGCCGCGTCATCATAAAGCCGGCAGAGTTCGGTAGCCGCCTCGGGCCGCAGCGCGTCGAGCACCGGGCGGGCAAAGGTCGAACTGGTGAAAAGCCGCACCGGATGCCCCCCAGTCTCGGCCGGGAGCCGCTGGTAATACTCGGTTTCCCACAGCGACAACTCGCCCAGCGGCGCCAGCAGGTTGAAATAGTCAGCCGGTTCCAGGATGCCGGGTGAGGTCGAGGGATCGAAATGGCCGGGAAAATGCCGTTCGACCAGATCGTGCCACAGCCGGTGCGAGGGCGCCGGGTTCTGATGCGGCATCTGCACCGCCAGCAGCCCCCCAGGCGCCAGCAGGCCAGCCAGATGCGGCAGCAGCCGGTGATGATCGGGCAGCCAGTGCAGCACCGCGTTGGAATAGATCAGCGCCAGCGGCGCCTCGGGCGCCCATGTCGCGATATCCACCTGCTCCAGCCGGTCATAGGCGCCCGTGGTCTCGGCCTTGGCCAGCATCGCGGCCGAACTGTCGAGCCCCAGCAGCGGTCGGCCTAGGAACCGCTCGCGCAGCAGCGCGCCGGCCACACCGGCGCCACATCCCAGATCGCACAGCGCCCCGGGCGGCAGGGCGCCGATGCGGTTGGCAAGGTCGAACGCGGGTTGCAGGCGCAGATCGCGGAAGCGGGCGTAAAGGTCGGGATTCCAGTCGGCAGCGGTCATGGCAAGGACTCGAAGGGTTGAAACAAGAACTGCATACCATGGTATACAAAACCTGTCCAGCCTGCACCCGCCATAAGAAAACGGCCGGGCACCAAGGCCCGGCCGTCTGTCTCATCCGTCTCCCGGCGCTCAGGCGCTCGGTTCAGGCTCCATCCCGCCGTCGGACGACGGAGTCTTGGGCTTGGTCTTCGGGATCGCGGTCAGGCTGGCGGCACCGCCCTTGTCGGCGCCATTGGCACCGTCGCCATCAACGTTCGGCGGCTCGCCATTCATCACCCGCTTGATCTCCTCGCCGGTCAGGGTCTCGTATTCCAGCAACCCCTGCGCCAACCGCTCCCATTCCTCGCGCTTCTCCGCCAGGATACGGGCAGCTTCCTCATAACCGTTCTGGATGAAGGTCTTCACCTCCTCCTCGATCAGCTCCTTGGTATGGGCAGAGACCGAGAAGCCGGCGGTATTGCCGCTATAGCCCTCGTGCGCCTCGGCATAGTCGATGTTGCCGACCTTGTCGGACATGCCCCAGCGCATCACCATGGCGCGCGCCAGCTGGCTGGCCTGCATGATGTCGCCCGACGGCCCGTTCGACACGTGATCTTCGCCGTACTTCAGGACTTCCGCCGCCTTGCCGGCCATGGTCATGGCAAGCTTCTGCTGGCATTCGTCCTTGTGATAGTTCAGCCGGTCCATCTCGGGCAGAGAGACCACCATCCCCAGCGCGCCGCCACGCGGGATGATCGTTGCCTTATAGACCGGGTCGCACATCGGCAGGGAGATGCCCACCACAGCGTGGCCGGCCTCGTGATAGGCGGTCTTTTCCTTCTGATCCTGGGTCAGCACCATCGAGCGGCGCTCTGCCCCCATCATCACCTTGTCCTTGGCGCTTTCGAAATCCTCCATGGTGACGAAGCGGCGGCCGACACGGGCGGCCATCAGCGCGGCCTCGTTCACCAGGTTGGCCAGATCGGCCCCCGAGAACCCGGGAGTGCCGCGAGCGATGATGCGCAGATCCACATCCGGGCCCAGCGGGGTCTTGCGGGCATGCACGCCCAGGATCTTTTCGCGGCCCTTGATGTCGGGGTTGCCGACGGTGACCTGACGGTCGAACCGGCCGGGACGCAGCAGCGCCGGGTCCAGCACATCCTTGCGGTTGGTGGCCGCGATGATGATCACACCCTCGTTGGCCTCGAAGCCGTCCATCTCGACCAGAAGTTGGTTGAGCGTCTGTTCGCGTTCGTCATTGCCGCCGCCATAGCCGGCGCCACGGTGGCGACCGACGGCGTCGATTTCATCGATGAAGACGATGCAGGGCGCGTTCTTCTTGGCCTGTTCGAACATGTCGCGGACCCGGCTGGCACCGACGCCCACGAACATCTCGACGAAGTCGGAGCCCGAGATGGTGAAGAAGGGAACCCCCGCCTCGCCGGCGATGGCGCGCGCCAGCAACGTCTTACCGGTCCCCGGAGGGCCGACCAAAAGCGCGCCCTTCGGGATCTTGCCGCCCAGACGGCTGAATTTCTGCGGGTTGCGCAGGAATTCGACGATCTCTTCCAGCTCTTCCTTGGCCTCGTCGATGCCGGCGACATCGTCAAATGTCACCCGGCCCTGCTTTTCGGTCAGCAACTTGGCCCGTGACTTGCCGAAGCCCATCGCCCCGCCGCGTCCGCCGCCCTGCATCCGGTTCATGAAATAGACCCAGACACCGATCAGCAGGATGAAGGGCAAGAGCGTGATCAGGAAGGATTGCAGCCCCGACTGTTGCTGCTTTTCGGCCCGCACCGGCACCTTGTGTTCGATCAGCAGATCGGTGATCTGCGCATCCGTGGGCTTGATGGTGATATAGTCCTGACCGTCGGTGCCACGGAACCGGACCTGCTCACCATCCAGAGTGACCGAGCTGACCTCATTCCCCTGAACCGCGCTGATAAAGTCGGAATAGGTGATCTCGCGGCTTTGCAGGGTCGTCCCCGATCCGCTGAACAGGTTGAACAGCACCAAGATCAGCAGGAACAGCACGACCCAAAAGGCGATATTGCGTAGGTTGCCCAAGGAAACTCTCTCCTAAATGCGCGGCCGCAGGCACGACCGTCGGTTCCCGCATAAAATAGACATCATTGACCGAGGTTCAATGCGATAAAAGCCCCGCACGAAACCCCGCCCCCCGGTCCACCAGATGCAACCGCCGCTCAGACGACACCTCGGCCAGCGGCGCCGCGATCAACCGCCCGTCCAGCCAGAGCGCCGGGGCGGCTTCGAGAACCGCGGACGGCAGGCCGGTGTCGCGCCGATCCGGGCAGAGGGCAAGGCCCTTTGGACCGAGCGCGGCAAGCTCCGCCCCCGCCGGGGCCGGCCCTTCGAGCCGCCAGCGCCCGTCCCAGAGCGCGTCCGGCGCCCCCCGCAGCCCGCGGACGGCATTATATTCGCGGCAGACCCAGACGGCGCCGCGGCGGATCATCACCCGGCAGCCGCAAAGCGCCCCTGCCCCGCCCTGTCGCAGATCTGACAACAGACGTTCGACCGGCGCGCGGCGTGGCGGATAGGTCGGCCGGCCGATCCAGCCGATGGCGCCAGTGATCAGCCGGCGGGCGATCTCTTCGGGCAAAAGGGTAAAGCCCCGCGTCTCGAAGGCGACGGCCCCGGCGCGGATTTGCGCCAGGTCGCCGGCGGCCTGAAAGGTGGCCCACCCCAGCGCCTGATCGGCCCGCGCCATATTGGCCGCCACATCACACAGCCCCTCGGCGGTGATCCCCAGTGGCGCCAGCCCCGCCAGCGCGGCGCGGGCGCGGACCCGGGTGTAATGATCATCCTGGTTCGACGGATCCTCGACCCAGCCCAGCCCCTGCCGCGTCAGATAGGCCCGCAGATCGGCACGCGACAGCGCCAGCAGCGGGCGCAGCAGCAAGACACCATCGCGCAGGCTCTGCCCCGCCATGCCGCGCAAGCCCGCGGGGCCAGCGGCGCGGCCCAGCCGCATCAGCAAGGTTTCGGCCTGATCGTCTGCGGTATGACCCAGAGCCAACGCCCCGATGCCCCGCCCCCCGGCCCAGTCGATCAGCAGCCGATACCGCGCCTGACGCGCGTGGTCCTGTAGGTTGCCCTGCCCGTCCCAGCCCTGCCAGCGCAGGATATCATGCGGGATCCCAAGAGCTTCGCAAAGACGCCCGGCTTCTCGCGCCTCCTCCGCCGCCTCGGGGCGCAGCCCGTGATCGACGGTGGCCGCGAACAGCCGGGTGGCGCTGCCGGCGAAGCAGCGGCTCAGAAGGTGAAGGAGCGCCACCGAATCCCCACCGCCCGACAGGGCGATGCCCAGGGTCTCGGGCGGTTCCGGGCCCAAGGCGGCCCGGACAGTGGCAAGCAGATCGTCGTCCGAACGGCTCACTGGCAGTTCAGCTTGGCCATCTCGGTCTTGGCACTCGCCACGAAGTTGGAACCGGGGAAGCGCGCCCCGACCTGGCCCAGGGTGACACAGGCCTGCGACCCCTGCCCCAGACGCCCCAACGCGGCGCCCAGTTCATAGAGCGCCTCCGGCGCCATCGGGCCGGTATCCTCGGTGGTGAAGGCGGCCAGATAGGCGCGCGCGGCTTCCTTCGTGTCGCCAATCGCGTCCAGCGCATGGCCACGGTTCAGACTGGCTCGCGGCCCGAGCGGGCTGCCCGGGTAAGTCTGGTTGAACCCGGCGTAAAGTTCGGCCGCGCGGGCATATTCCTTGTTGTCATAGGCAGTTGTGGCCGCTTCGAAATCGGCCTTTTCGCCAACCGCCAGCTCGCTGGTGTCGACCTCGACCGATTGCGCCGGCTTGGCGGCCGCCACCGGGGCTGCAGGCGCGGCCGTCGCCGGCACATCGCCGCCCAGGGTGGTGGCGTCCTTCAGCTTGGAGACGTCGCCGCCTTCAAGCTCGACCAGACGGAACTCAAGATCGCCGATCCGGTTGGTGCCGTCCTTGACCACCTCGTTGATCCGGTGATCAAGCTGTTCGGTCTTGGCGGTCAACCGCTGCAGTTCGGTCTCCATATCGGCGACGCGCTCCAGCACCGTATTGCCCGAGACCGCAACCTTTGGCGCCCCGGTGGTGGACAGCTCCCGCTTGAGGCGCTGCACCTCGACATAGAGGACATTGAGCTCCTGGCGGATGTCGGCAAGCGTCTCGTCGCCCGCCGCCCGGACAGGAAGGGCACGACCACTGATCATCACGGTCAGGGCCAGCAGAACCAGAACACGCATTGCCGACAATTCCTTATTCCAGCGTTACCCGGCCAGACCGGCCGACAGCACGGTCACCGCGCGACGGTTCTTGGCATAGCAGCTTTCCGCGCTGCAGATCTCAAGCGGACGTTCCTTGCCATAGCTGACCGTCTTCAGACGGCTGCCCGACACCCCGCGCGACATCAGGAACTCGCGCACCGCATTGGCGCGACGGGCGCCGAGCGCAAGGTTGTATTCCCGGGTGCCCTGTTCGTCGGCATGGCCTTCGATCACGGCGGTGAAGGCCGGGTTCTTGGTCAGCCAGTCCGCCTGGGCGGTCAGGGTGGTGCGGGCCTCGTCGCTCAGGCTCTGCTGGTCGACGGCGAACCAGACGCGGTCACCGACCGCCTGTTGGAAATAGGCCGCCGAATGCGGATCGGACGGCAGGCCCGAGGCACCGCTGCCGCTGCCGTAACCGCCACTACCGTAGCCGCCGCTGCCGCTGCCATTGCCATACATGCCGTCGTTCTTCGCGTTCGAGCAGGCTGCAACTGCGGCAACAGCGCAGGCCAGCATCGCAAACTTCAGGGATTTCATGCCGATTGCCTCTCAGGAGTTCTTTGTCTTGGCATCATTTCTACCACAGACGGGGGGAGTTGTGAACGTGAGCTTCAGTTCTGCAGGGGCGACCAGGACGGATCAGAGGCGCCGCCCGGAGTCCGCACGGGCCGAAGATTCCGCCCGGTGATGTCAACGGTATACAGCATCGCCTCGCCCGCCGCGCCCTTGCTTTCACGGGTGAACATGATCACCCGACCGTTGGGCGCCCAGGTCGGGCCCTCGTCCAGGAAGGAGGCGGTCAGCAACCGTTCCTCGCTGCCGTCGACGCGCATCACGCCAATGTGAAACCGCCCCTGGTTTTGCTTGGTGAAGGCGATCATATCGCCGCGCGGCGACCAGACGGGCGTGCCATAACGGCCTTGGCCAAAGCTGATCCGCCGCGCTTCACCGCCGTTTGCCGACATGATGTAAAGCTGCTGAGTGCCCGAGCGGTCGCTTTCGAACACGATCTGGCTGCCATCCGGCGAAAAGCTCGGCGCGGTTTCGATCGACGGCGCATTGGTCAGCCGGGTCTGCTGACCCGAGTTGACGTCCATCTCATAGATGTCGGTATTGCCGCCCTGTTCCAGCGAGAAGACCACCGTGCGCCCATTGGGCGAGAACCGCGGTGCAAAGCTCATGGTGCCGTCGCGGGTTTCCAGAACCCGGCGCTTCACCTGGCCGACGTCAAGCACGTAGATGCGCGGGAAGCCGGTCTCGAAACTGGTATAGAGCACCCGGTCGCCGGTGGGCGAGAACCGCGGCGCCAGCACGATCGACGAGCTGTCGGTCAGATATTGCACGTTGGCGCCATCGTAATCCATGATCGCCAGCCGCTTCTTGCGGTCGTTCTTGGATCCGCTTTCCGACACGAAGACCACCCGGCTGTCGAAATAGCCGCTCTCGCCGGTGATCCGGCTATAGACCGCGTCGGCGACCTTATGCGCCATCCGCCGCCAGCCATCCGGCGTGCCGGCGAATTGCAGCCCACTGCCCAGCTCCGCGCCCGAGAACACATCCCAGACCCGGAACCGGACCAGCAGCCGCCCGCCCGAGACCGACACCGCGCCGGTGATCAGCGCCTGGGCGTTGATCGCCTTCCAGTCGGCGAACTGGATCGGGGCGTTAAAGTCATTGACCCTGCTGATATAGGCGCTGGCAGGGATTTCCCGGAACAGGCCGGTTCCCGACAGGTCGGCGGCGATCACCCGACCCAGGTCGCGCGACAACTGGGCCGCCGCCGGCGTATCCGGCACGAAATCGGGGTTCGCATAGGGCATCGGTTCGATCACCCCTTCGGTGATCTCGATCCGCAACGGGCCATTCTGCGCCGCGGCCGCCTGGGTCAGTACCGCCCAGCCCAGCAAGACACTCAGCAGAAATCTGGTCATTTGATCCGCATCCTCTCCGGATTGAACGTCATCTCAATATCGCGCCAGTGATCGTATTTGTCTGCCGGCAGCGTGTATCCTTTCGCGCCGCAGCGGATGATTGCCCGCCGTGCGGCATCGAATGCCTGTTTTGCCGACCCTTCGTCACCGCCGGAGCTGGACACCATGCGGATGGTATCCGTCAAGGGCTTGCCGTCGGGCGACATCGACACTGACACCACCACCGTGGTGGCCAGCGCTGCCGAAGACAGCGATCCCACGTTCCAGCAGGACGAGACCGCCACTCGCAGCGATTCCTTTTCGCCGGTGCTGAGCGGCGGACCAGCCGGCGCGGCCCGCGCCGGCGCCTTGGTCTCGCTGCCGCTGCCGCTGCCCAGCGCCTCGGCCAGCGCCGAATCGACGCCGCCGCGGGTCTTGCTGCTTTCCGCCGGAGCCGCCGGTTTCGACGGTTCCGGCTTGGCGGCCGGCTTGGTCGCCTCCTTCTTCGGCGTCTCGGCCTTGGGGGCCGCCGGCTTGGGCGTCTCGGCTTTCGGCGCTTCGGCCTTCGGAGCCTCTTTTTTCGGCGCCTCGGCCTTCGGCGTCTCAGGCTTCGTGGTCTCGGCCTTCGGCGCCTCGGGTTTCGGGGTCGCCGGTTTCGGGGTCGCCGGTTTCGGGGTCGCCGGTTTCGGCGTTTCCGCCTTGGGGGTCTCCGGCTTGGTCTCGGGTTTGGCCTCGGCGGTCTCGACCGGCCCCTCGGGGCGCTGCATCGGCCGGCTCGCCGGGCGCGGCGATTCGCTCGGCGCCAGGGCCTGCGGCTCCGGCGTCTTGGCGGTCTCGGGCACGATCTCGGTCGCGGCCGCTTCGGGCGCGGTGGCCTGCTGCGTCTCGCGCGGGGTCTCGGTCTTGGGCGAGGGTTCTGCAACCACGGCCTCGCGCACCACCGGGTCGGGCTTCGCCTCGGGCGGCGGCGGCGCCACCGGGGTCGGGGCGACCCGTTCGATCGGACGCGCCGGCGGGCGCGGCGCCTCGGCCACGACCGACGAGGTTTCCTTCGGCGCGGCCTGCTGCACCGGGGCGGGCGTCACCTTGGGCGCGGGGGCCGGCGGTGTCGGCTTCGGCGCCGGTTCCGGCACCGGCTCGGGTTTCGCAGTGGGTTTGGGCGGTTCGGGCCGCATCGGCGGCGCCTCGGGCGCCGGCGTTGGCGCCGGGGCTGCGGGTTCAGGTTTCGGAGCGGGGGCCGGCGCCGGCGCGGCGGTCTCCGGCTCGGGCGCCGGGGTGGCCTCGGGCATACTGACTTCCGCCGCGACCTCGGGCTGGGCCTGCGACGCGGTCAGCGCGGCATAGTCCTCGGCGCTGATCACAGTCACATCCTGCACCTCGAAAGGTTTCGGATCAGACTTGAACACGCCCCCGAGGAACGCCCAAGCCAGCAGCGCCACGTGGGCAACCGCCGAAATTTTGGTGCCTGTCTGCACCTTCGCTCACCCGGCCTTCTTGTCCAAAGTCGGCCCACCGGTATCGGTCACCAGACCGACATTGGAGAACCCGCCTGCATTGAGCGCACCCATCACCTGCATCACCGTCTCATAGGGGATCGCACCGGCAGCGCGCAGATAGACCCGATCGCTGCCACGTTCGGCGGCGATGGCGCGCAGCTTGGTGACCAGCTCGTCCCAAGGCACCGGCGTGGTCTGGATCTGGATTTCACCATCGGCGGTAATGGTCACCGTCAGCGGCTCTTCCTGCTCGCCCGGAAGCGCACCCGCCGCCGTCTTCGGCAGCTCGACCGGCACGCCGACCGTCATCAGCGGCGCCGCCACCATGAAGATGATCAGCAGCACCAGCATCACGTCGACGAAGGGGGTGATGTTGATCTCCCCCATCGGGCGCGCGCGGCGCCGGCCGCGCCCGCGCCGCCGTCCGCCGCCTGAGTCTTGCGCCTGAACGCCCGCGCCCATGGCTCAGGCGTCCAGCTGACGGCTGAGGATGGTGGCGAATTCGTCGGCGAAAGCCTCATAGCCGCCGATGATCCGATCGCTGTCCGCGCTCAGCTTGTTGTAGAAGATCACCGCCGGAATGGCAGCCAGAAGGCCAAGCCCGGTCGCCAGCAGCGCCTCGGCGATGCCCGGCGCCACCACGGCAAGGTTGGTGTTCTGCTGCGCCGCGATCTCGATGAAGGCGTGCATGATGCCCCAGACGGTGCCGAACAGCCCGATGAACGGCGCGGTTGACCCGACGGTCGCCAACACCGGCAACCCCTTCTGCAGCCCCTCGCTTTCCTTGGCGATGGCCACATCCATGCTGCGGTCGATTCGCGCCTGGGCCCCGGCGATCAGCCCGCCGTCGTTGCGGTGCGACCGGCGCCATTCCACCATCCCGGCGGAAAACACCTTCTGCGCCCCGCCCTCGGGCTGCGGCCCGATTTCCTCGAACAGCCCATCCAGCGGCTCGCCCGACCAGAAGACCTCGTCAAAGGCCGAGGCCTCGGTGCGCGCGGCGCGATAGGTGATAAGTTTCTGGATCACGATCGACCATGACCAGAACGAGGCGAAGACCAGAAGGCCCATCACCAGCTTCACGATCAAGGTGGCCCGCGCAAAAAGCGCCCACAGCGAGAAATCCATCTGCTGCGCCAGCGCCAGAGTGTCTGCTTCCATAAGCCTGCTCATGCCTCTTCGGCCGGATTCTTTCGCCGGCCTGATTTGCGCGATTCTAGCCTAGTCTGTGGATAAACACCATTCCCCTCGTGCTCAGTCGACGTCGGCTTGAAGCAATGCGCGAATCTCCGCTGGCAGGCGCACCGGCTTGCCCGCGGCATTCATGCAGACCGCCATCACCGAGGCGGTGAAGATCGGCTGATCCCCTCGTTTGACCACCTGATCCATGGTCAGCCGCGCCCCCGACAGCTCGCGCAGATGGGTCTCGACGGTCAGCTCGTCCTCGAATTTCGCGGTGGCCAGATACTCGGCCTCGATCTTGCGCACCCCCCAGACGATGCCCGCCTCGCGCATGGCGTTCTGGTCGTTGCCAAGCTGGCGCACCCAGTCGCTGCGGGCGCGTTCGATATAGCGCAGGTAATTGGCATGATAGACGATCCCGCCCATGTCGGTGTCTTCGTAATAGACCCGGACGGGATAGCGGTGAACGGTCATTGGGCAAGCTCCATCCGGGCAAAAAGCCTAAGCGCCTGAGCCGGATCGCGTGCCACCGCCGGCAGCACGGGATCATAGCCCGCCCGGATCAGCCCGGCGATCTCGGGGCGCAGAATGATCTTGTCTCCCGCCACGGCCAGTGGCGAGCGATCGCGAAAGGCGCGGTCCGACCATAGCAGAAACACCTGCACCACCTGGGCCAGCGCCAATTCCTCCGCCGGCAGGCGCAACAGCGCCTTGTCCATGCGCAGGAAGACAAAGGCCGCCTTGATGGCGCCTGCGGCGTCAAAGCGGAAGGCGCGGTACTGATTGGCCCCTTGGGCCTCGAGCCGGCCCAGCAAGGCATCAAGATCGGGCAGCATCCGGTCAAGCCCCGGCACCGCCAGCAACTCGTTCCAGTCGCGGAAGAAGAAGACCATGCAATTGCTGCCAAGCTCAGGATCGGTCTCGGCCAGCTTGTGACCCGAGAGCGCCGCCACCGCCTCGAAAGCGCCCTTGACGACGCGCAGCGTCTCCTCCTCGACCCCGAAGACCACCGGCGCGATCGGCCTGCCCCAGCGGGCGAACAGGAAATCGCCGCTCTCACGGGTGAACAGCGCTTCGATTTCCTGCGGTGTCACGTCGGGGCCTCCTTGTCCGTCGCCCGAGTCCTACCCCCCCGGGACCGCCCCCGCAACCGAGGCGCTGCGTCGCGGCAATATGGCGCCGCCTGCTGCTTCTCTTCGTCCCAAATACGGCCGCCGGAGGCACGCCCCGCAGGGGCGCCTCAACACCCCAACCAAGCCCCCCTCCGCGTGGCAACTTCTCACAGGCAAGACCCGTTCGGCGCGGCCTCCCGGAACGGGGATCAGCTGAACAGATCGCTTTGCCGCCTGGGCATCGGCAGGCCGAGGTGATCCCAGGCCTTTTGCGCCAACATCCGGCCCCGAGGGGTCCGCTGGATCAGCCCCTGTTGCAGCAGATAGGGTTCGATCACCTCTTCAAGCGCATCACGACTTTCGGACAGCGCCGCGGACAGGGTTTCGATCCCTACCGGGCCGCCGGCGTAATTCTCGGCGATCAGGCTCAGATACCGCCGGTCGGCACCGTCGAGACCGATCCGGTCCACCCCCAGCCGGGTCAGCGCGTGATCGGCCAGATCGCGGGTGATGGTGCCATCGCCCTCGACCACCGCGAAATCGACAACCCGACGCAGCAGACGTCCGGCGATCCGCGGCGTGCCACGGGCGCGCCGGGCAATCTCGCGGGCGCCATCGGGATCGGCCGGCGCGCCCAGCTTGCGGGCGTTGCGCGTCACGATCTCATAAAGCTCGTCCTCGGTATAGAACTGCAGCCGGGTCGGGATGCCGAAGCGGTCGCGCAAGGGGGTGGTGAGCAACCCCATCCGCGTCGTCGCACCGACCAGGGTGAAGGGCTGAAGCTCGATCCGCACGGTGCGCGCCGCCGGTCCTTCGCCGATCACCAGATCGAGCTCGTAATCCTCCATCGCCGGATAGAGCACCTCCTCGATCGCCGGGTTCAGCCGGTGAATCTCGTCGATGAAGAGAACATCGCGCGCCTCGAGATTGGTCAGGATCGCCGCCAGATCGCCGGCCTTGGCCAGCACCGGGCCCGAGGTCATGCGAAAGTTCACCCCCAGTTCCCGCGCCATGATCTGCGCCAGCGTGGTCTTGCCCAGCCCCGGGGGGCCGTGGAACAGCGTGTGATCCATCGCCTCGCCGCGCTGGCGGGCCGACTGGATGAAGATGCGCAGGTTCGCCCGCGCCTCCGCCTGGCCGATGAAGTCGTCGAGCACCTGCGGGCGCAGCGCACGGTCGTTGTCCTCGGGCAGGGGGTCGGGCCGCAGGGTGGGATCGGGATCGGTCATCCTGCCGTTTTCCACTTATATATAACGCGCATCCCCTACCCTTTCGGCGCCAAGAGCTTCAGCGCTGCGCGGATCAGCGTCGCCTCGGTGGCCTCGGGGTTGTCGCCCGCCGCCTCCGCCACGGCGGCGGCGGCCTCGGAGGGACCATACCCGAGGTTCAACAGGGCCGAAAGCGCATCGGCCTGGGCGCTGGCTGAGGTGGCGCGGGGTTTGGCCGCGGGCTTCCTCGGCTTCGCTCCGGTCGGCTCAACCACCTCGACCACCGGCGCGGGCTCCGGCCCGTCCATCGCCTCGATGATCGAGCCGCCCAGGGCCATCACCCCCGGTGCCTTGTCCTTGAGATCCAGAACGATCCGCTGCGCGGTCTTCGGCCCCACCCCCTTGGCCGCCTTCACCGTCGCCCAGTCCCCCAGCGCGATGGCGCGACCCACGCCATCGGGCCCCAGCGTGCCGAGGATCGCCAGCGACACCTTGGCGCCGACGCCCTGAACGCTCATCAACAGCCGGTGCCATTCCTTTTCCACCAGCGTCGGAAAGCCGAAGAGCTGCATCAGATCCTCGCGCACCACCAGATCGGTATAGAGCGAGACCGCCTCGCCCACTCCAGGCAGGGTGGCCAGGGTCCGGTCGGAGCAATAGACAAGATAGCCCACCCCACCGACGTCGATCAGCACGTGATCCTCGGCCCGATACCCGATCCGCCCGGTCAGCCGCCCGATCATGCCCCCACCTCGCGCAGGCGCATCCCGGCCTGGGAGCCGCCGTAATAGGCGTGACAGATCGCGATGGCGAGCGCATCGGCCGCGTCGGGACCGGCCGGATCGCAGCCGGGCAGTTGCAGCTTGACCATATGTATCACCTGTTCCTTGGCCGCATGGCCGACGCCCACCACGGTCTTCTTCACCTTGTTGGGAGCATATTCCCCGATCCGCAGTCCGCCCTGGGCCAGCGTCAACAAGGCAGCCCCCCGCGCCTGGCCCAGTTTCAGCGTCGCCACCCCGTCCTTGTTGACGAAAGTCTGTTCGATCGCAGCCTCATCGGGCAGGAACTTGGCGATCACTTCGGCCAGTTGCCGGTGCAACGACAACAGCCTGAGCGCCAGATCCTCAGAGGCCAGAGACTTGCACAACCCGTTCGCAACATGGCTCAGCCGCCCGTTTCGTGATTCGATCACGCCCCAGCCGAGGGTCCGCAACCCCGGATCAATGCCCAAAATTCGCATGACTGCCCGGCTCCGCCCGGAATTGTTGCTTTTTTGATGCAGTAGCACGAAAGGCGAACATCGTCCAAGAAATTCGCCTCCAGAAAAGGCTTGCAGAAGGTTCTTGCGCTGGCCTCGAGCAAAACGCTCGTTTCTTCGGATGCAGGAGGTATTTTATCATATCCGCGCCGGTTTCTTCGCGGTTTGAGGAACAGTTCCGCCCGCCTTCGCCGCAGCGCAGAAGACATGCATAAACCGCATACGAACTATGCAGGTCACCTGGATTGCGCACGCAATTTGGTCAGATTATGTGCGCCGCAGAAACGAAACATACTTCATTCTTGCTTAGAAGGACTTGGTCAAATGGCCGCTTTCGACTCCAACCGCACCACCTATGGCTCGGCCGCTCTGTTCGGTCGCATCGGCGCCGCCATCTGCAACGTGATCGCCGCCGTCGCCGCCTGGAACGATGCCCGCGTCACCCGCAACGCGCTTTCCGCACTCAGCGACCGTGAACTGGAAGACATCGGCCTGAACCGTGGCGATATCGACTTCGTCGCGCAGCGCAAAGCGCTCTACTGAGGCGATCTCAATTCCCTCCGTCCCGTTTGTCGGGACGAGACTGAAACGCCGTGCGATCCGATCGGTCGCGCGGCGTTTCCTCTTTCTTGGGATCCGATTTCCGGAAAGCGGGAAAGGCCGTCAGAAGCGCCAGCGGCGCATTTCCTGCGCCAGCCAGTCCGATACCGGCTCGCGTTGCATCGCCCAGGCGCCGATCGCCTCGGCCGGGGTGCCCTGCGCCAGACGTTCGACCCGGCTGTCATAGGTCACCGCCCCGACCGCGACGATCAGAAACCCCTTGAACAGGATAAAGGCGAGCACGCAAAGCGCCAGCGCCTTCATCGACAAGCCGGCCCGCCCCGACCAGCGCCGGCGCGGCGCCGCAACCAGCAGCCCGTCAGCTCGCAGATAGGTGTCGGCCCCATGCACCAGCGCCGCATGCCTGCGGCTCAGCCGCTCCACGCGCTGATGAAACTCGATCTCCTGATGGGTCACGACAGCCTCTCCTTTCGCTGGCCCCGTCAGAGCCGGGGCAAGGGTCAGGCTGAAGTATGGCAGAAATCGGGCAATTGTCTCAAATTATTCTAAAACTCGCCCGCTTCATGCCTTTTTCTGCAAAAGCAGCGTCGTCCAGTCACCAATCTTTTCGTCTTCGACGAAATTGATCCCGGACTGGAAATAGACCTTACGCACCTCATCGGCCTGCTCGTTCAGAATCCCCGACAGGATCGCATAGCCACCGGGGCGCAGATGCGCCGCCAGATCGGGGGCCAGCGCCACCAGCGGCCCCTTGAGAATATTGGCGAAGATCAGATCATAGGGCGCATTGGCGGTAATATCCGGATGGTCGAAACCGGCCGCCTCGACGCAATGAACCTGCCCTTCCATGCCATTGGCCTTGAGGTTCGCCTCGGCCACGTCGACGGCGACCTGGTCGATATCGCTGGCGACAAAGGTGCCATCCCAGACCCGCGCGGCGGCCATCGCCAGCACGGCGGTACCGCAGCCGATATCGGCGACCTTGCCAGCCACGAAACCCTGCGTCATCAGCCGGTCCAGCGCCCTGAGGCAGCCCAGCGTGGTGCCATGGTGGCCGGTGCCGAAGGCCATCGCCGCCTCGATCAGCAGCGGAATGCAATCGCCGGGCACCTTGTCGGCATCGTGACTGCCATAAAGAAAGAACCGCCCGGCCTCGACCGGCGCCAGTTCACGGCGCACATGGGCGACCCAGTCGGTTTCCGGCACTTCCGAAACCGCGAAGTCCCTCGCGCCGAAGGCCGCCGCCAGCAGCGCCAGCTCAACCAGATCGGGGCTTTCGGTGAAATAACCGCCGACCTCCCACAGGCCCGATCCGTCCTCGATCTCGAAGATGCCGACGCCGGTGGGTTCGGGCTCCAGTCCCTCCATCGCCTCGGCCAACGCCTCGGCCTGCTTCTTTCCGGTCAGGGTGGTCAGGGCGGTAAAGGTCGGCATCGGAAACTCCTGATAACTGTCGCGCCGGGCCTAGGGCCGCAGGCGCGCGAGGTCAAGCATACTACGCCCCCTGCCGGATGACAGTTATTCTGCCGCCGCCGGCGCCAGCCGCCGGGTCAGCCGCGTCTCGTGCCCCGGTTCGGGGTGACGCGGCACCAGCAGACCAAGACAGAGCGAGATCCCCGCCATCCCCGCCGCCAGCCCGAACACCGCCCCGGGCGCGATCATCCACAGATAGCCCAGCGAAGCCGGCAGCACGACCGCAGCGATATGGTTGATGGTGAAAGCCACCGCCGCGGTCGGCGCAATATCGGCCGGATCGGCGATCTTCTGGAAATAGGTCTTCAGCGCCAGCGCCATGGCAAAGAAGATATGGTCGATCACATAGAGAGAGGCGGCCAGCACCACGCCCCAGCCGAAGAAATAGATGCCGCCATAGGCCAGGAACACCATCACCAGCCCGGAATATTCGACGATCAGCGCCCGCCGCTCGCCCCAGCGGACCACGGCACGCCCCACCAGCGGCGCGAAGATCATGTTGGCCACCAGGTTGATCATGTAGAGCGAGGTCACCTCATGCACGTTGAAGCCGAACCGCTCGACCATCATGAAGCCGGCGAAGACCACGAAGATCTGCCGCCGTGCGCCCGCCATGAACTGCAGCGCGTAGTAGAGCCAGTAGCGCCGGCGCAGCACCATCTTCTTGCTTTGCACCGTGTCGGCCTTGAACTGCGGAAACAGAAGATAAGCCAGAACCGCCCCCACCGCCGTGGTGCCACCGGCCACCATGTAAACGATGTTATAGGTCAGCCCCAAGGGCTCCCACAGCAGGACGATCGCCGCATAGGAGACCAGCGTCGCCCCCGACCCCACCGTCAACAGCCAGCCCAGCATCTTCGGCGCCCGGTCCTTCGGCAGCCATTGCAATTGCAACGACTGGTTCACCGTCTCGTAATAGTGAAAGCCGACCGAGCTGAGGAAGGTGATGATCAGGATGCCGCCAAGCGAGGGGAAATAGGCGGTCAGCGCCGTGGCCACCCCCAAAAGGACAAGAGACACCACCGCCAGCACCTGTTCGCGCACGATCAGCAGCACGGCGATCACCCCGATCGACAGAAAGCCCGGGATCTCGCGTATCGTATGCAACCAGCCGATGTCGCTGCCGTTAAAATGCGCCGCCTCGATGACGAAGTTGTTCAGCAGGGCCGACCAGGTCGAAAAGGCCACCGGCATCGCCAGGGCCATCAGGAACAACAGGGCGGTGGGGCGGCGCCAGACCGGCAGATCGCGGGCCTCGGCAAGGGTAATTGCGCGTCTCATGCCCATGCTCTTACGCCGGTTTCCAAAATCTGACGAGATGGAAAATAATGCTCCCGGCACGAAGATGACGCGAGCACGCTTTGCACGGGCGGCATTGCATCGGCAAAGCCGTGGGAACCTGCGAAAAATCACGATGCCGGGGGATTATTTCCGCGCTGGGGTCGTCTTCTTGTCAGGCCGGTCAGAACGACCGGCCCTTGTCCAACAGGAGAAACCGATGAAACGCCCGTCCCTCGCGCTGGCCGCCAGCCTGGCCACCTTCCTCGCCACCGCCGCCTTCGCCGCGCCGCCGGTCCTGACCGGCGACAGCGCCAAGGGCCCGGTCCTGACCGATGCCGCCGGCATGACGCTTTACACCTTCGACAAGGATCAGCCCGACAGTTCGACCTGCTATGAGGCCTGCGCCAGCAACTGGCCGCCACTGCTGGCCAGCGCCGACGCCCAGCCCGAGGGCGCCTTCGGCATCATCCCGCGCAAGGACGGCAGCCGGCAATGGACCCACATGGGCATGCCGCTCTACACTTGGGTGAAGGATGCCAAACCCGGCGATATCTCCGGCGACGGGGTCAAGGAGGTCTGGCATCTGGCGCGGCCCTGATCGCCGCCGGAGCTGATCACGCATGACCGAGCTGGACGAGATCGAAGCCCTGATCCCAAGCCTGCGCCGCTATGCCCGCGCGCTGATGCGGGGCGACGCGGAAGCGGGCGACGATCTCGTCCAGGATTGCCTGGAACGGGCGGTGGCGGCGCTTTCCCGACACCGCCCCGATGCAAGCCTACGGGCCTGGGTGTTCCGCATCCTGATCAATCGCCACCGCGACCTGATGCGCAGCAGCGCGCGCCCCGGCCACCTGGTGCCGGTCGAGGATCTGCCGGTCGAACCCGCAACAGCCGCCGGGCAGGAGGCCCATATGGCCCTGCGCGAAACCGGCGCGGCCATCGCCCGGCTGCCCGATGACCAGCGCCGTGCACTTTTGCTGGTGGCGCTCGACGGTGCCAGCATCGACGAGGCCGCCGCCGCGCTCGACATCCCACGCGGCACCCTGCTGTCGCGTCTCGCCCGCGCCCGCGCCAGCCTGCGGCAGATGACCGGCCGCCCCGCCAAGCCCCCGGCCCGCCCGGGTGGGAGACTCTGACCATGCCCCATCGTATTCCCCCGCTGACGGACGAAGATCTGCTCGCCTATCACCATGGCATCCTGCCCGAGGAGGAGCGCGGCGCGCTGGCCGACCGCCTAGCCGCCGATCCCGCGGCGCAGGCACTGCTTTCCGATTGGGCGCAGCAGGACGAGGCGTTGCGCCACCTGTTCCCCCTGCCGGACACCCCGGTCCCCCAACGCCTGACCGCGGCGCTGCACCGCCCGCTCGCGGCGCCCCCGCTCCGAGCACGACGCGAATTCCCGCGCAGCCTTGTCGCCGCGCTAATCCTGCTGGCAGTCGGCGGCCTTGGCGGCTGGGTCGGCCGTGGCGTGCTGGCGCCGCCGGCCACCGACCTCTCCCTCGCCCAGGCCGCGCTCAAGGCCTATGACACCTATGTGGTCGAGGTGATCCACCCGGTCGAGGTGCCGGCCAGCCAGCGCGACCATCTGGAGACCTGGATCTCGAAACGGGTTGGCACCCGACTGGTGCCCCCCGACCTCTCGGCCTCGGGCTTCGCGCTGATGGGCGGTCGCGTGCTGCCCTCGGAAGACGGCACCGCCGGGCTCTTCATGTATGAAAATGCCCAAGGTCAGCGGCTCACCCTCTATGTGGCGCCGCAGAAGACCCCGGCCAACAGCGCCTTTCGCTATGCCGAAGAGGGGCCGACCCAGGGGCTTTACTGGCAGGAGGGCAGCCTCGGCTATGCGGTGGTCGGCCAAATCCCCCGCGACAGCCTGCGCGAAGTGGCCCGCGAGGCCTACGACCAGATGCTTTGAGCCAGGGACGAGGCGGCAATGGTGCAACCCGACCGGCCGCGCGCAAGCGGCAAGCTGCGGGAGCCTCCGGCGGGGATATTTTCAGCTAGAAAAAGGGCCGGGCCACCGAGAGGACCGGAGCGGGTCAGAGAAAGCTTTGCGGGTCGATGTCGACGGCGAGGCGCAGATCGCCCTTCAGCCGCAGGGGCGCCAGCCAGCGCGAGATCGCCTCTTGCAGCGGCGCGCCCTTGGCGGCCTTGATCAGCAGCCGGATGCGATGGCGGCCACGCACCCGGGCGATCGGTGCCGGCGCCGGGCCGAAGACCTGGGCGCCGATCGCCCGCAGCGCCCCGTCGTTGCGCGCCAGCGTATTGCCCAGATCGAAGACCGCCGCCAGATCGGTGCCGGAGATCACGATGCCCGCCATCCGCCCATAGGGCGGCACGCCTGCGGCCTGGCGTTCGGCCGCCTCGGCGCGCCAGAAGCCTTCCTCGTCGCCCGAGAGGATGGCGCGGATCACCGGGTGGTCCGGCTGGAAGGTCTGCAGCAGCGCCAGCCCCGGCAGCTCCGCCCGCCCGGCGCGGCCGGCGACCTGGCGCATCAGCTGGAAGGTATGTTCGGCGGCGCGCAGGTCGGATCCCTGCAGGCCGAGATCGGCGTCGATCACCCCCACCAAGGTCAGAAGCGGAAAGTTGTGCCCCTTGGCGACCAATTGCGTGCCGATGACGATATCGGCGGCGCCGGCGGCGATCTCCTCGATCTTCTCCTTCAGCGCCCGGGCAGAGCCGAAGAGGTCCGAGCTGAGCACCGCCAGCCGCGCCTCGGGGAAGGCGGCGGCGGTTTCCTCGGCCAGCCGCTCGATGCCGGGACCGACCGGAGCGAGCTTGCCCTCCACCCCGCAGGAGGGGCAGACGGTCGGCATCGGCTTGGTCTCGCCGCATTGGTGGCAGATCAGCCGGTTCTGGAACCGGTGTTCCACCATCCGCGCGTCGCAGTGATCGCAGCCGATCTGATGGCCGCAGGCGCGGCAGATGGTGACCGGGGCATAGCCGCGGCGATTGAGGAATAGGAGCGACTGTTCGCCCTTCTCCAGCCGTGCCCGCACCGCCTGGCGCAGGGTCGGGGAAATCCAGGTCGAGGGCTGGAGCTTCTCGGCCCGCATGTCGATCGCCCGCATTTCCGGCAGGACGGCGACGCCGAACCGCGCCTTGAGGTCGAGCCGGTCGTATTTGCCGGCCTCGGCATTGGCCCAGCTTTCCAGCGACGGCGTGGCGCTGGCCAGCACCACCCGGGCACCGGCGCCGGCGGCGCGCAGCACCGCCATGTCGCGGGCGTTGTAGAGAACCCCGTCCTCCTGCTTGTAGGAGCTGTCGTGTTCTTCATCGACGATGATCAGCCCCAGCTCGCGGAACGGCAGGAACAGGGCGGAGCGGGCGCCGACCACCACCTGGGCACCGCCCTGGCCGATCATGCGCCAGATGCGGCGGCGTTCGGTCACGGTCACGCCGGAATGCCATTCGGCCGGGCGGGCGCCAAAGCGCGCCTCGACCCGGGTGATGAAGCCGGCGGTCAGGGCGATTTCCGGCAAGAGCACCAGCGCCTGCTTGCCCATCGCCAGACATTCGGCCACCGCTTCCATATAGACCTCGGTCTTGCCAGATCCGGTCACGCCCTTGAGCAGGGTGGTGCCATAGCGGCCCGAGCGCAGGTGATCGCGCAGCACCGCGGCGGCGGCGGCCTGATCCTCGGTCAGTTCCTTGCCGGAGAGGCTCGGGTCCATCGTCGGGAAGGGCAGATCGCGCGGGCTGTCCTCCTCCCGCACGGCGCCCTGCTTGACCAGCCCCTTGATGACCGATGTGGTGACGCCGGCCATCTCGGACAGCTCGTGGAGCGTGAAGGCCAGCCCGCCGTATTCTTCGAGCACCTCGAGCACCCGACGGCGGGCATCGGTCATCCGATCGGGGGCGCCGCCGCCCTTGCGGTAGATCTTGCGCATCGAAGGCGGGTCGCCCAGTCCCGGCGCCCGCGTCGCCAGCCTGAGCATCGCCGGCATCGGCGTCAGCGTGTATTCGGCGGCACGGGTCAGGAAATGGCGCAGCTCCTCGCGCATCGGCGCGACATCGAGCACCCGGGTGACGGGGCGGATTTTCGAGCGGTCGAAATCCCCCCTGCCCGGCCCCCAGACCACCCCCAGCACCTTGCGGGGGCCCAGCGGCACCTCGACGAAATCCCCCAGGACACAGCCGCCTTCCGGCGCGCGGTAATCGAGCGTGCGGTCCAGCGGCTGAGTGGTTTGCACCGCCACCAGATCGCCCTGATCGAACATGTCCCGCTCTGTCGTCATATCCCGTCTTCCGCCCTGCACAGGGGCTTTCCGCATTCCGCCCTATGGGGTAAAGCCAAGCCGGAGCAAGGCCAACCCATCAAAGGATGCCCGCATGAAATTCTTCGTTGATACCGCAGAAATCGACGCCATCGCCGAGCTGAACGATCTTGGCATGGTCGACGGGGTCACCACCAACCCCTCGCTGATCATGAAATCGGGGCGCGACATCCTCGAGGTCACCAAGGAGATCTGCGATCTGGTCGACGGCCCCGTCTCGGCGGAAGTGGTGGCGACCGAGGCCGAGGCGATGATCGCCGAGGGTCGCAAGCTGGCCGAGATCGCCGAGAACATCGCCGTCAAGGTGCCGCTGACCTGGGACGGGCTGAAGGCCTGCAAGGTGCTGTCGGGCGAGGGCCGCATGGTCAACGTGACGCTCTGCTTCTCGGCCAATCAGGCGCTGCTGGCGGCCAAGGCGGGGGCGAGCTTCATCTCTCCCTTCATCGGGCGGCTCGACGACGTCAACCTCGACGGTCTGCAGCTGATCGAGGATATCCGCACCATCTATGACAACTACGGCTTCGCGACCGAGATCCTCGCCGCCTCGATCCGCACGGTGAACCATATCACCGAATGCGCCAAGATCGGCGCCGATGTGATCACCGCACCGCCCGCCGTGATCAAGGCGATGGCGGCGCATCCGCTGACCGACAAGGGCCTGGCCGCCTTCATGGCCGACTGGGCCAAGACCGGGCAGAAGATCCTGTAAGACAGTGCCCCGCGCGCGATCGGCTTCGGCCGCGTGCGCGGGCCACACCCCGGCCTGATCCTGGCCCGATCCCGGCCCGATCCTCGCCTCAGGCTGGCCCGGCCGGCGGGGCCAGCCTGCCCTGCAGGCGCCCCCCACCAGATTCGGTAGCAACGCCTTGCTCTGCCCCCATCCCTGCGCATGCTTCCGCCGCCCCGGGGCGGCCCGACTGCAATTTTCGCGGGCAATCCCCAAAACCCATGGTATAACATTGCCAGATGACACGAGGCCGAGATGAGCAGCAGTCCGAAACTCGACGATTCCCTCCGCGCGGCGATCATCGCCCGCCCCGATGCGATCCTCGAAGACCGCGATGTGATGCATGCGCTGATCGACGCCAACGAACGGTCGATGGGTGGCAATATCATCGACCTTCGCGGTATCGCCATGGAGCGGCTCGAGGCGCGGCTCGACCGGCTGGAGGATACCCACCGCAGCGTCATCGCCGCCGCCTATGAGAACCTCGCCGGCACCAATATCATCCATCGCGCCATCCTGCGCCTGCTGGAGCCGATGGAGTTCGAGGTTTTCCTGCGCGATCTCGGCGGCGAGGTGGCGGAAATCTTGCGCATCGACGCCATCCGCTTGGTGCTCGAATCAACCGAAAACGGCACCGATGATCCGGCGATCAGCCGGCTCGACAACGTGCTGGCGGTGGCCGAGCCCGGCTTTGTCGACCGCTATGTCAGCCACGGCCGCCCCGGCCAGCCGCGTCCGGTCACCCTGCGCCAGCTGCAGCGCGGTTCCGACCGCGTCTATGGTGCCGCCGCCGACTGGATGCGTTCCGAGGCCTGCCTGCGGCTCGATTTCGGTCTTGGCCGGCTGCCGGGCCTGCTGGTGATGGGCTCGGAAGACCCGCATCAGTTCACCCCGCAACACGGCACCGACCTTCTCGCCTTCTTCGCCGGCGTCTTCGAACGAAGGATGCGCCTCTGGCTGGCATGAGCCTCGAGATCTCAGCCGCCTGCCGCGATGCGCTGCAGACCTGGCTGGACCGCCAGGGTGCGCTGGCCGATGCCTCGGATCACACGCTTTCGGCCTATCGCGGCGATGTGGCGGGTTTTCTGTCGTTCATGGCGGCGCATCGCGGCGGCCCACAGGGGTTGGGCGCGCTGGAGCGGATCACCACGCCCGAAATCCGCGCCTGGATGGCGCAGGCCCGCGGCACCGGCATTTCGGCCCGTTCGCTCGCCCGCAAGCTGTCGGCGGTGAAAAGCTTCTATCGCTGGCTGGCTGAACGCGAGAACTTCGATCCCACCGCCGTGCTGACGGCGCGGGCGCCGAAATTCCAGAAGAAACTGCCGCGCCCGCTGGCCCCCGATGCCGCCCGCGCGGTGATCGACACGGTCGAGCTGCAATCGCAGACGCCCTGGGTCGCGGCGCGCGACGCGGCGGTGGTGACGCTTCTCTACGGCTGCGGCCTGCGGATATCCGAGGCCTTGGGGCTGACCGGCGCCGACGCCCCGCTCGGCGCCTCGCTGCGCATCCTCGGCAAGGGGCAGAAGGAACGTGTGGTGCCGGTCCTGCCGGCGGCGCGCGGCGCGGTCGATCATTACCTGAACCTCTGCCCCTATCCGAAAGAGCCCGTGGCGCCGCTGTTCCGCGGCGTGCGGGGTGGCGCGCTGAACGCCCGCAACATCCAGGGGGTGATGGCGCAGGTGCGCATGCAGTTGGGCCTGCCCGCCACTGCCACGCCACATGCGCTGCGCCACAGCTTTGCCACCCACCTGCTGGAGGCCGGCGGCGATCTGCGCGCGATCCAGGAGCTTTTGGGCCATGCCTCGCTCTCGACCACCCAGGCCTATACGGCCGTCGACACCGCCCGGCTGATGGAGGTCTATGACCGCACCCACCCCAAGGCCTGATCCCCAGCGGCTGCAGCGCCGGGGCGACGGAACTTGACTATTTTCCCAAAGACGCAGGAGACCGGCCGCCGCCGCCCCCAGGGGCGGAAACTCCGGCCGAGGCCGCGATCCGCGCCGCTTTCCCCGTCGCAACCATTTGCGCTTTGCCCGCATCTGCGGCATGACATTTGCATGACACCACAGATGCGCGCCCTCTCCGTCCACCTCTTCACCGCCACCGGCGCGGTCTTCTCCATGCTGGCGATGCTCGCCGCGGTCGAGGAGAAATGGAGCCTGATGTTCCTCTGGCTGGTCGTGGCCTTCTTCGTCGACGGCATCGACGGGCCAATGGCACGACGTTATCACGTCAAGCGTTTCGCACCGGAATTCGACGGCGTGCTGCTCGACCTGATCATCGACTATCTGACCTATGTCTTCATCCCGGCCTTCGCCCTGTTCAAATCCGGGCTGATGGACGGCTGGACCGGCTGGGTGGCGATCATCGTCATCACCTTCGCCAGCGCGATGTATTTCGCCGACACCCGGATGAAGACCAAGGACAATTCCTTCAAGGGCTTCCCCGGCTGCTGGAACATGGCGGTGCTGGTGATCTTCGCGCTGGAGCCGAACTTCTGGGTGATCCTGGCCTTCGTCACCGCCCTTGCGGTGGCAATGTTCCTGCCGCTGAAATTCGTCCACCCGGTGCGGACCGAACGCTGGCGCGCCGTGACCCTGCCGGTGGCGCTGGCCTGGACCTTCTTCGCCGGCTGGGCCGCCTGGGTCGATTTCCACCCCGAAAGCTGGGCCCATTGGGGGCTGATGCTGACGACGCTCTATCTGCTCTTCGCCGGCATCGCCCAGCAGGTGATCCCGGCCCGCCAGAAGCCGGCCGGGTAATCGCGCGCGCGGGTTCAGAACACCTCGTCGATGGTGATCTCACGCCCGTTGAGGCTGAAGCTCTCGCCCGCCGCCAGCCCGTCCATCGCCTTGTAGATCGGGCTTTCCTCGGAAATCCCCATATAGGTCACCCCGCCCACGTCGAACCGACGGGTCGAGACCGCGACGATGAAATGCCGGCCGTCGACCACCACGACGGCGCCGGGGCGCACCCTGTCGGTCAGCGAGAAATCGAGGTTCTCGATCACGTCCACCTTGGCCTCATGGGTCTGCACCGGATGGGTGAAGGCCTCGGCCAGATCGACGCTCTCGCTCGAGTCGGCCAGATCGTCGGTATCACGCACCTCGCGTTCGTCCAGAACGGATTCCTTGATATGCGCCTCGAGATGCTCCCGCGCGCTTTCCAGCTCGCTGGTCTCCAGCGCCAACAGCCCATCCTGCACGGCTTGCTTCTGCGCGGCGCGGTCCTGCGGTTTGCTCATCAGTCTTGTCCTTCTCCTCGGGATTGCGCCCAAGGTGCTGTGCCGGCGCGTCAAATGCAATCGGGATTTGCCGGCGGCCTCAGATCAGAAAGCCGCCCGCGCCCTCATGCCGCAGCAGCGCCAGCTTGGTCTCCACCCCGCCGGCGCCGGAAAAGCCGGTGAGCCGCCCGCCCGCCCCCATCACCCGGTGACAGGGGATCAGCACCGGGATCGGATTACCACCGCAGGCGCCGCCGACCGCGCGCGCCGGCGCGCCAAGCTCGGCCGCGATCTCGCCATAGGTTCGGGTCTCGCCAAAGGGGATCGCCGCCATCGCGGCGCAGACGGCCCGCTGAAACGCCGTCCCCTCCACCCGCATCGGCAGATCGAACCGCGTCAGCCGCCCGGCGTCATAGGCAGCGATCTGCGCCGCCGCCTCGCGCAACAGCGCGCTTTCCTCGCCCTCCGCCGGCGCATCCCAAGTGACGCGCAGGATCGCCTCCCCCTCCGCCGTGACGGAGAGCACACCGAACTGCGTTGGAACCCGGATCGTCGCCATGGCGCCAGCCTGACCAATCTGCGCCGTGCGCGCAAGCGCCTCTTCTTCTCGGTTCAAATACGGCGGGGGAGGCGCGGCCATGGCCGCGACGGGGGCAGCGCCCCCTTGCTAGGCGCGCGGCCAGATCGGCGGAAACCAATCCGCGCGCAACCGTTGACCCGGCTCCATGTCATGCCCCGGAAACGGCGGCGAGGTCGGCCCCGGCCGCTCGACATAGCGCGCGTCATCCCCCACCAGCCGGATCGAGAAGGCCCGCCGCCGCGCCGTGCTGGTATTGCCGCGCGCCCCGTGCAGGATACGATAGGTGAAGGCCACCGCATCACCCGGCTCCATCGGGAATTCGACGATCCGCATGCCCTCCGCCTCGGGATCGGGCACCGGCATGTACTGCCCCTCGTCGGGAAAGAAACCCGCTTCCGAGACCCAGCGGGTCGGCAGCACTTCCTTGTCCCACAGATGCGATCCCGCGACGCAGCGCAGCGTCGCCTCGCGCACCGGATCAAGCGGCGACCAGAAGCTGATCGTCTGACGGCCATCAACAAAGTAATAGGGCCCGTCCTGATGCCAGGGGGTGGCCATCGAGGTGCCGGGTTCCTTCACCAGCACATGATCGTGGAACATCTGCACGGTCTCGGATCGCATCAGATCCGCCGCCACCTCGGCCACCGGCGAGGCGGCGACCACCTCGGCGAACTCGGGGATCCGCTGCCAGTTGCAATAGTCGTCGAAGAAGCGCCCGGTTTGCCCCGCCTTTTCGTTGTTCGACGCATAGGGGCCCGGTGCGGCCATATTCGCCTCGATCCCGCGTCGGAGCAGATCCACCTGATCGGCGAAGAGCCCTTTGACCAGCACGACGCCATCACGCTGAAATGTCTCGATCATTTCGGGCGTCACGAGAGGATGGGGCATGGGGTGCTCCTGCAGATGGGGAAAGAAACCGGGGCTCTCGCGCCTCAGCGCTTGCGGCGCAGGCGGATCACCACCTCGACGGCGGCGATTTCGGCGCCGTCGGGGGCATCGGGCAGGCAGGAGATCTGAAGCTGATCGGCGGGCGCGTCCGACAGCCGCCCCTCGTCTTCCCAATAGAAATGCGGGTGATCGCGGGTATTGGTGTCGAAATAGCTTTTCGACCCGTCAACGGTGATCTCGTTCAGAACGCCGGCCTCGCAAAAGGCGCGCAGCGTGTTGTAGACCGTCGCCAGCGAGACCGCCACGCCCTTGGCTTTCGCGGCCTCGAACAGGCTTTCGGCGGTGACATGGCGATGCTGCCCATCGCCGATCAGCAACTCTGCCAGAGATGTCCGTTGCCGCGTCGGGCGTAGCCCGGCGCTGGACAGCCATTCTGTCGCATAATCCGTTTCCGTGGCGTATGCCGTCGCGTCCGACGTCATTTTCCGGCTCCGTTGGTCTTGATAGCCATATATATAGGCCCCGGCCTCTGGGAAACACAAATGATTTTCAGTCGCAACAAGGCGGCAACACCTGCTGCGCCCAAAGCGCGCGCCTTGCGCAGCAGGCTTGCAGGACCCTTCCGCCGGGTGCTAGAGGGACCGAAATGCATTATCACGCGCCAAGGGAGACGCGGCAGTATGGCCCAATTTGCCAGCAGTTTTGAAAAAGAGGACTTGCTGAAATGCGCCCGTGGGGAGCTTTTCGGTCCCGGCAACGCGCAGCTGCCCGAGCCGCCGATGTTGATGATGGATCGCATCACCGAGATCAGCGCCGACGGCGGTGAACATGGCAAGGGCCATGTGGTGGCGGAATTCGACATCCACCCGGATCTGTGGTTCTTCAAATGCCACTTCCCCGGCAACCCGATCATGCCCGGCTGCCTGGGTCTTGACGGCCTGTGGCAGTTGACCGGCTTCAACCTGGGCTGGCGCGGCATGAAGGGCCTGGGCATGGCGCTCGGCGTTGGCGAGGTGAAGTTGACCGGCATGGTCACCCCCGCCCGCAAGATGCTCACCTATTACGTCGATTTCATCCGCGTCATCGACCGCAAGCTGAAACTCGGCGTCGCCGACGGCCGGGTTGTCGCCGACGGGGAAGAGATTTATTCAGTTAAGGGAATGAAGGTCGGTCTCTCCGCCACCGGCGCCTGAGTCGACCTGAAACGGGGCGCTGCGCTTCGCCGCGTCCGACTGCGCGCTTTTGCGCCATATTACGAGGAGACCGCCGATGCGCCGCGTCGTCGTCACAGGGCTGGGGATCGTTTCCTCCATCGGGAACAATGCCACCGAGGTTCTGGAGTCGCTGAAAACCGGCCGATCCGGCATCGCCGCAAGCGCGGAAATGGCCGAATACGGTTTCCGCAGCCAGATCGCCGGGATCATCGACATCGACATTACCCAACATGTCGACAAGCGCGCCCTGCGCTTCATGGGCCCGGGGGCGGCCTATGCCCATATCGCCATGGCCGAGGCGATCGCCGATGCCGGCCTGGGTCAGTCAGATGTGGTCAACCCGCGCACCGGCCTGGTGGCCGGTTCGGGCGGCCCGTCGACCAGCGCCATGTTCGCCGCGCATCAAAGCGTGTTGAAGACCGGCGCGACCAAGCGGATCGGGCCCTTCGCGGTGCCCAAATGCATGTCCTCGACGATCTCGGCGAACCTTGCCACCGCCTATAAGATCAAGGGCATCAACTATTCCATCACCTCGGCCTGCTCGACTTCGTTGCATTGCATCGGCAATGCCGCCGAGCAGATCATGATGGGCAAGCAGGACGTGATGTTCGCCGGTGGCGGCGAGGAACTGGACTGGACCCTGTCCTGCCTGTTCGACGCCATGGGCGCGATGTCCTCGAAATACAACGACACGCCGTCGACCGCCTCGCGCGCCTTCGACGCCGGCCGCGACGGCTTCGTGATCTCCGGCGGCGGCGGTATCGTCGTGCTGGAAGAACTGGAGCACGCCAAGGCCCGCGGCGCCAAGATTTATGCCGAGGTCACCGGCTATGCCGCCACCTCGGACGGCCATGACATGGTGGCCCCCTCGGGCGAGGGCGGCGAACGCGCCATGCGGCTGGCCATGCAGACCCTGCCCGAGACCCGCAAGATCGGCTACATCAACGCCCATGGCACCTCGACCCCGGTCGGCGACGTCGGCGAAGTCGAGGCGGTGCGCCGCGTCTTCGGCGAAGGTCATACCCCGCTGATCAGTTCGACCAAGTCGATGACCGGCCACGCCCAGGGCGCCGCCGGTGCATTGGAGACGATCTTCTGCCTGCTGATGCTGGAGCACGACTTCATTGCCCGCTCGATCAATATCGAAACGCTGGATCCGGCCATCCATCCCGGCGAAATCGCGTTGGAGACCGTCTTTGAGGCCGGGCTCGACAGCGTCATGACCAACAGCTTTGGCTTCGGCGGCACCAACGGATCCATGATCCTGTCGAAATATCACGGGTGAATCAGAACATGTCGGACATCTTGAAGGGCAAACGCGGGCTGATTATGGGGGTCGCCAACGATCGTTCGATCGCTTGGGGTATCGCCAAGGCCATGCACGAAGCCGGGGCAGAGCTCGCCTTCAGCTATCAGGGCGAGGCTTTCGGCAAGCGGATGATCCCGCTGGCGGCCCAGGTCGATTCGGACTTCATGGTCGATATGGACGTGACCGACGATGCCTCGCTTGACGCCGGTTTCGCCGCAGTGGCGGCGCGTTGGCCGACCATCGACTTCCTGGTCCACGCCATCGCCTATTCCGACAAGTCCGAACTGACGGGCCGGATCCTGAACACCACCCGGGCGAATTTCAAACATTCGATGGATGTCAGCGCCTATTCCTTCATCGAGGTGGCGCGCCGCGCCTATCCGATGATGAAAGAGCATGGCGGCACCCTGCTGACGCTGACCTATCAGGGCTCCACCCGCGTGGTGCCGAATTACAACGTGATGGGCGCGGCCAAGGCGGCGCTGGAATCGATCACCCGCTATCTCGCGGCCGACCTGGGCCCCGACGGCATCCGCGTCAACGCGATCTCTCCCGGTCCGATGCGGACTCTGGCCGGGGCGGCCATCGGCGGCGCGCGCAAGACCTATCGCTTCACCGACCTGAACGCGCCGCTCGGCTCCAACGCCACGCTCGAGGCGGTCGGCGGCACTGCGGTCTATCTGGCGTCCGACGCGGGCGCCTTCACCACCGGCGAAATCATTCGCGTCGATGGCGGCTATCACGTCCTCGGCATGCCGAAGGCGGAAAACCTCTAAGCGCTTCCCCCAGACAGGGAAGGCGGGCGCGGGCGGGTCATTCCCCCCGCGCCTTTTGCATTTCCGCGATCAGCACATCCATCAGATCGGCCACCGGCAAGGCCCGGGACAGCGGCGCCCCCTGCCCGGCCCATTGCGCCCCGAAGCCGGTCTCGCCCATCGCCTTGGCCACCGCGTTCAGCGCCTTGCCCGCATCATAGGCGGTCGGATAGGCCGGCGGGGTCAGGCCGGGATGGGTCTCGCCCCAGTCGGTGAAGAGGTTTTGCAGACAGCGCGCCGGCCGCCCTGAAATCGCGGCGGTCATCCGGGTATGCGCCGCCGCCTCCCCCGCCAGCGCCGTACGATAGGCCGCGTCCGCAGCACTTTCGGGGCAGCCGATGAAGGCAGTGCCGAGCTGCGCCGCAGCCGCCCCGGCGGCCAGCGCCGCGGCGATGCCGCCGCCAGTCATGATGCCGCCCGCAGCCACCACCGGGACAAAGAGAGTCGCCGTCAGGATCTGGGTCAGCGCCAAGGTGCCCAGCCTGTCGTCGTGGCTGTCGGGGTCGAAGATGCCGCGATGGCCGCCGGCCTCATACCCCTGCGCCACCACCACGTCGATGCCCGCCGCCTCGACCCTGCGCGCCTCGGTCAGAGAGGTCGCTGAGGCCATCAGCAGGATGCCGGCGGCCTTCAACGCCTCGATGCGCCGACGATCGGGCAACCCGAAATGGAAGCTGACCACGGCTGGCCGTTCCTCCAGCAGAACCGCCAGCATGGCGTCATCGACCAGAAAGCTGCGGTAGATTTCCGACAGCTCTGCCGGAGGCGCTGCCCCGTAGCGTCGGAACAGCGGCGCCAGCGCGGCAAGCCAGCCCGCCTCGACCGCCGCATCGGCGCGCGCGGGCGCATGGCAGAACAGATTGACGTTGAAGGGCCGCCTTGTCGCCGCCGAGGTGGCGCGGATCGCGTCACGCGCCGCCTCGGGTGTCGACGCCCCGAGCCCCAGCGCCCCGAGGCCGCCGGCCTTGCAAACGGCTGCCGCCATCGCCGGGGTTGAAACGCCGGCCATCGGCGCCTGAAAGATCGGCCAGTCGATCCCGATCCGCTTGCATAAATCCTGCATTTCCGCTCCTCCTCCCCCCTATCAGACCCCGACGGCGAGAGGGGTGCAAGGGGCTCACTTCTCCTTCTGAACCTGCTCGCGGGCTTCTTCCCAATCCTCGCGCAGCGTCTCGGCCGCGCCATAATCGGCGAAACTGCCATAATGCTCATGCGTGCTGGCCAACCGCCGGGAATGCTTGATCGGGCACCAATAGCTTTCGGTGCGCCCGGCAACCTCGCGCACGAAGGCGATCAGCCCGTTGCCATAGCCGCAGTAGACACAGTTCAGCTTCTGCAACCCGTTGAGATAGGCCAGATGCTGCCGGTCGATGGCGATGTAATCGCGCCGTCGCACCTTGGGGATGCCATAGACCGGAAAACAGATCGCCTGATAGAGCGTCACGAAGAGATCGAGGATGACAAAGGGGATGATCAGCGAATAGATCACCGGCGCGGTGATCACGACCAGAAACCGCGTGCGCGACAGAAAGCTCAGCCAGCCTTCGCGCAGTCCCCGATGACGGCGGCGGACCTCGCTATCGAAGCGCACCCGACCGTGTTCGATGCGATAGTGAAAGCCCTCGCGGCCCTTCTCGATCTCGTCCTGGATCTCCCCCTTGACCTCGTGGAGGCGAGCCAGCAGTTCATTCAGTCTTTCCGACATATCGGCTTCCCCTGAGCGGTGCTGCGCCCATATCAGCACAGCGCGCGCCCAAGAGCCACGACGGAATTTTCCCAGCCTTGCGGCCGGGTTAAACCGGCCGTTACGGGTTGATCGCCACCAGCTCGATGGCAAAGATCAGATCCTTGCCCGCCAGCGGGTGATTGGCGTCGAGGGTCACGGTTTCCTCATCCACCTCGATCACGACCACCGGCACCACCTGCCCCTGCGGCGTCTGCATCTGCAGCTGGGTGCCGGGATCGAGCGGAATGCCCTCGGGGATGCCGGCGCGCGGCACCGCCTGGCGGGCGTCGGGGTTCAACGGACCATAGGCCTGATCGCAAGGCACCTCGACGGTCTTCGCCTCTCCCACCGCCATGCCGGGCAGCGCGATGTCGAGCCCGGGGATGATCTGCCCCGACCCCACCACGAATTCCAGCGGCTCGCGCCCTTCGGAGCTGTCGAACCGGCTGCCGTCCTCCAGCGTTCCCGTATAGTGGATGCGGACCGTGTCTCCGGTTTTAACTGTCGTCATAACGTCTCCGATTATTGGCATAGGTTGTGCCGCTCAACCTAGGGACTGGGTCCGGGATGTAAACCCGATGGGCGAATTCGCGCCATACGGCCCCTTTTCCCGCCGGCGGGCCTGTGCAACTGTGCCGCCGAACCCGCGCGGCAGCGCCCCACAAGGCTCCGAACTGACAGGCAATACATGAGCTTTTTCACCACTTCCGACGGCAAGCGACTGTTTTACACCGACACTGGCCCCGAGGGCGCCCGCCCCATCCTCTGCCTGGCCGGGCTGACCCGCAACAGCGACGACTTTTCCTTCGTCGCGCCGCATCTGACCGACTATCGGCTGATCGCCCTGGACACCCGCGGCCGTGGCCAATCGGAGTATGATCCGGATTACATGAACTATAACGTCATCCGCGAAAGCCATGACGCGATCGAACTGCTGGACCATCTGGATCTCGACAGGGTCACCGTGCTGGGCACCTCGCGCGGGGGGCTGATCGCCATGGCGCTGGCCGCCAGCCATCCGGAGCGGCTGAGGGCGGTGGTGCTGAACGACATCGGCCCGGTGGTCGGTGCCGCCGGCATTGCCCGGATCATGAACTACGTCGGCAAGAAGCCCAAAGCCAAGACGCTGGAGCAGGCCGCCGTCGACATGAAGGCCGCGCTGGAGCATGAATTCCCCGGCGTGCCGCTGGAGGTCTGGCGCCGGCAGGCCGCGTTCCAGTATCAGGAGGTCCCCGGAGGGCTGGAGCTGCGCTATGACGGCGCCGCCCTGCACAAGGCGCTGCTGGAACAGGGCGCGACCGGCGCCACCCCCGACATGTGGATATTCTTCGAGGCGCTGGCGAAACTGCCGCTGGCGGTGATCCGGGGCGCCAATTCCGACATCCTCAGCCATGATACGCTGGAGGAGATGCGCCGCCGTCACCCCGGGCTGATCGCCGCCGAAGTGGCAGACAGGGGCCATCCGCCGTTCCTCGACGAACCCGAGGCGCTGGCTGCGATCCGGGCGCTGCTGGAGCAGACCGAATGATTGATATCGCGATGATCGAGGCCGCCGCCGCGCGGCTGACCGGTCAGGCGCGGCGCACGCCGATCCTGACCTCCCCCTTCCTGGACGAGATCGCCGGGCGGCGGGTGCTGGTGAAACCGGAATGCTTGCAGCACACCGGCAGTTTCAAGTTCCGCGGCGGCTGGTCGGCGATCTCGGCACTGCCCCCAGAGGTGCGGGCGAAGGGCGTCATCGCCTATTCCAGCGGCAACCATGCCCAGGGTGTGGCGCTGGCGGCCAGGCTGCATGGGGTGGCCGCGGTGATCATCATGCCGGCGGACGCGCCGAAGATGAAGATCGACAACACCCGTGCTTTGGGGGCCGAGGTGGTGCTCTATGACCGCGCCAACGAGGATCGCGATGCGCTGGGGGCCAAACTGGCCTCCGAACGCGGGCTGACCTTGGTCAAACCCTTCGACGACCCGCAGGTGATCGCCGGGCAAGGCACCGCGGGCCTTGAGATCGCCGAACAGGCGGCCGAGATGGGGGTGACCCGCGCCGACGTGCTGGTGCCCTGCGGCGGCGGCGGGCTGACCGCCGGCATCGCGCTGGCGCTGGAGGCCAGGGCGCCGGGGCTGCGGGTGCGCCCGTCAGAGCCCGAGGGTTTCGACGATACCGCCCGTTCGCTCGCCTCTGGCCGCATCGAAAGCAACACGCGGCTGTCGGGATCACTCTGCGACGCCATCGTGACCCCGCATCCGGGCGAGATCACCTTTCCGATCAACAAGCGGCTTTGCGGCCCCGGGCTGGTGGTGACCGAGGAGGAGGCGCTGCACGCCATGGCGCTGGCTTTCTCGCGGCTGAAGATCGTGGTGGAGCCCGGCGGTGCCGTGGCGCTGGCCGCAGCGCTGTTCCACCCGGACCAGATCGAGGGTGACGCGGTGATCGCCGTGGCCTCGGGCGGCAACGTCGACGCCGCCATCTTCCGCATGGCCCTGGAGAAATTCGCCGGATAACCCCGGGCCCCTCGGCCCCTCTCGCAGATGCGTGACCCATGCCCGGCCCCTGGCGTCGACAGCGTCCGCAGCACAGAGGGGGGCAGCTCCCCCCCTCGCCTGCCGTGTGGCGACCGCTCTGGCCGCCCCCTTCCGCCCCCGTCGGTGCGATGACGATCCTCCGCAGCCGGCGCCCCGCCCTGAAGCGGGGCGACGTACTCCCCTTTGTCCGCCCAAGACCTTTCTCCACCGGGCTGCGCCCAAGGCGATGACCTGGATCAAATATATTGAGATTAGAATATAGCATTCTGAGACGGAGGCGATTCGAAGTGTTCGAATCGCGATGGGAGAGAATAAATGGCTGATTTCATTGTGCATGGTCCGATTTTGGACACTATCGTCGGAACTGCGGGTGACGATCGCCTGATCTATTTTCTCGATGACGGTCCCGGCGGCATGTTGTTGCAGATGCCGACGGCGAATGCGGGCGGCGGTTATGACGGGGTGTTCCTGCCCAATGGTGGCGACCCGACCAATTTCCTTGGAATCGAGAACATCAGCTTCATCGACCGTGTCGGTGGCGATGATACCCTGACCACCGCGGGCGGGGACGATGTTCTGACCGGACGCATCGGCCGGGACGTGCTGTCGGGCGGGGCCGGCAGCGATTCGCTCTACGGCGGCAACCAGCAGGATATCCTCTATGGCGGCGATGACGGCGATTACATGAAGGGCGGCAACGGCAACGACAAGCTGTTCGGCCAGAGCGGCCACGACAGCCTGTTCGGCGATGCCGGGAACGACAGGATCTATGGTGGCGCCGACAATGACTTCATCGACGGCGGCCTCGGCGCCGACAGGATGTTCGGTGGTACCGGCGACGATTTCATCATCGCCTCGAACGGGGCCGACGTGGTCGATGCCGGCAATGGCAATGATCAGGTCGAAATCTCCTTCGACGCGATCAAGACCGTCGATGGCGGTGGCGGGCGCGACCGGCTGATGGCCTTCTTCGAACCGGATGTCCCGGTCGCCACCACGCTGACCTTCGACATGGCCACCGGCGCGTTCAGGTCCTCGGAAGGAACCATCTCGGGCAGTTCGGCCGTGAATTTCGAGGATTTCGCCTTTCAGGGTGAAATCAACATCAAGGTTCTGGGCACGGATGCCGCCAACCAGATCTTCGCCAGCGCCGGCGACGACGTGCTGCGCGGCAACGGTGGCCGCGATGCGCTTTTCGGCGAGGATGGCAACGACAAGCTGATGGGCGGCGCCAAGGCCGACACGCTGAACGGCGGCGCCGGCGACGATCTGCTGATCGGCGGCTCGGGCTTCGACACGTTCATCTTCTCCGGCGGCGCCGATACCATCGGCGATTTCAAGAACGATGCCGACACCATCCTGATCCTCGGCGGGCTGGTCCCCTTCGGCACCACGGTCGAGGATATCGTCGATGCCGCCACGGTCGAGGCGGGCAATACCATCATCGACCTCGGCGACGGCAACGTGCTGACCATTGCCGGGCTGACCGATACTTCGCTGCTGCTCAACGATCTCGAACTGGGCTGATCGCCCTTAACACCCCCGGCGCGGTTTGGCCGAGCCGGGGGTTTTCTGCGTCTTCCCCCTTTGCCCCGCCTCCCCCCGGGTCTAAAACGCCCCCGACACCGGAGGAGGCCCGAATGCCGATTGCCGATCTGGGCGAGGTTCAGCTTCACTATCACATCGACGGCGCCCCGGGCGGGCGCCCGCTGGTCTTTGCCAATGCGCTCGGCACCGATCTGCGGGTCTGGGATAGGGTGGTGCCGCTGCTGCCCGAGGGGCTGCAGATCCTGCGCTATGATATCCGCGGACAAGGACGATCCTCGGCCCCCGAAGGACCCTATTCGATGGGCACGCTGGTGCGCGACGCCGAGCGGCTGCTCGACCTTCTGAACATCCGCGACTGCGTCTTTGTCGGCCTGTCGCTCGGCGGCATGATCGCGCAAGGTTTGGCGGTCAAGCGGCTGGATCAGATCCGCGCGCTGGTGCTGTCGAACACGGCGGCCAAATTCGGCCTCAAACCGATGTGGGACGACCGGATCGAGCGGACCCGCGCGCTGGGGCTCGAGGCCATGGCCGATGAGGTGATGGACCGCTGGTTTCCCAAGCCCGCGCTGACCAGCCCCGAGGCCGCGTTTGCCCGCGCCATGCTGATCAGCCAGCCGCTCGACGGCTATCTCGGCTGCGCCGCCGCGATCGGCGGCACCGATTTCTACACGCCAACCAGCGGGCTCAGGCTGTCGGCGCTCGGCATCGCCGGGGATCGCGATCGCGCCACCCCGCCCGATCTGGTGCGCGAGACCGTCGAACTGATTCCAGGCGCGAAATTCCATCTGATCCGGGGCGCGGGGCATCTGCCCTGCCTCGACCGACCAGAGGAATTCGCCACCGTACTGACGAGGTTTCTGAAAGAAACCGGCCATATCTGATCGGCCGGCAAGGGGGGAGAAACGACATGACTGATTTTCTGCTGATCCACGGCTCCTGTCATGGGGCCTGGTGCTGGCGCGACGTGATCCCGGCGCTCAGGGCGCTGGGGCATGACGCTCGCGCCATCGACCTGCCCGGCCATGGGGCCGACAGGACCCCGGTGGAAAAGGCCACGCTCGACGCCTGCGCCGCCGCGATCCTCACCGCCTGCACCCCCGACACCGTGGTGATCGGCCATTCCTGGGGCGGCTACCCGATCAGTGCCGCGGCCGAGGCGGTGCCCGAGCAGATGCGCGGGCTGATCTATCTCTGCGCCTATGTGCCGGTCTCGGGCCTGTCGATGATCGACATGCGCAAACGCGGGCCGCGCCAGCCGCTGATGCCCCATGTGCGCCGGGCCGAGGATGGGCAAAGTTACACCTTCGACGCTGATGCGGTGCCCGAGTTGTTCTATCACGACTGCCCCGAGGCGGCGGTGACCCACGCCCTGCCCCGGCTCTGCCCGCAGGCGACGGCGCCGCAGGCCACGCCGCTGACGCTCTCGGCCCGGTGGGAGAGCGTGCCCAAGGCCTATATCCGCTGCACCGAGGATCGGGCCATCCCGCCGGAATATCAGGCCGAGATGGTGCGCGACTGGCCGGCCCACCGGGTGCATGCGCTGCCGACCTCGCATTCGCCCTTTTTCGCCGACCCGACCGGCCTGGCGCGACTGGCCGACCAGATCGCGGCGACCTTCTGAGCCGCCATTCCGCGCGCCCATTTTGCCGTAACGTAAACGCGACCCCGAGCAGTCGCATTCGCGCTTGCCCTGAGCCGGGCGCCGGGTCAGGCTGCCGCCAAAGAGGGGAGAGACTTCATGCAAACCATCAAAGCCGCCGTCTGCCACGAATTCGGCCAGCCTCTGGTCATCGAGGAGATCCAGATCGCCCCGCCCGGCATGGGCGAGGTCGAGGTCGAAATCGACGCCGTGGCGATCTGCCATTCCGATATCAGCTTTGCCGAGGGCGGCTTCGGCGGCGCCCTGCCCGCCGTCTATGGCCACGAGGCCGCCGGCCATGTGACCGCGCTGGGAGAGGGCGTGCAGGGGCTCGCCGTCGGCGATCCGGTCTGTGTCACCCTGATCCGCGCCTGCGGCCATTGCATTTCCTGCGGGTCTGGCCATCCGACCACCTGCGAAACGCCCTATGACGGCAGCAAGGGGCCCATCCGGACCATCGGGGGCGATGCCCTGTTCCAGGCCATGGCCACCGGCGCCTTTGCCGAAAAGGTTGTGGTCGATCACAGCCAGGTGGTGAAAATCCCCGACGACATGCCGATGGATATCGCCTCGGTCATCTCCTGCGGGGTGATCACCGGCGTCGGCGCCGCCGCGCTCGCGGCCGAGATGCGCGTGGGCCAGGACGCCGTGGTGATCGGCGCCGGCGGCGTCGGGCTGAATGCCATTCAAGGTGCCAAGATCGCCGGTGCCCGCCGCATCGTGGCGATCGACATGCTGGACGAGAAGCTCGAGGTCGCCAGGGAATTCGGCGCCACCGATGTGGTCTCGGCCACCGAGGCGAAGCCGTGGAATTCGGTCAAGAAGATCCTCGGGCGCGGCGCCGATGTGGTTTTGGTCACCGTTGGCGTAGCCGAGGTCTATTCGATGGCGCCCCGCTATCTGGCCGCCGGTGGCAAGGTGGTGATGGTCGGCATGCCGCATGGCGACAAGGTGGCGACCTATTCGCCGCTGATCATGGCCGACGCCGGCCAGGGGCTGGTCGGCTCGAAAATGGGCAATGTGGTGATCAAGCGGGATATTCCCTGGATCATCGACCTCTACAAACAGGGCCGGCTGAAGCTCGATGAACTGGTGTCGCGCCGCTGGTCCTTCGATCAGATCAACGAGGCGATCGCCGATACCAAGACCGGCGCCGCCCGGCGCAACGTGATCGTCCTGAAGAAGTAAGCGCCGGGGCGTGCCCCGCGCGCGCGCCCTGCACCACCGCGAAGAGAGAGGTGCAGCGTGAAACTGACCGATCTCGACATCACCCTGACCGCCCCGCCGACCCCCGGCTGGGGCGGGGGCAATTGGATCCTGATCAAGCTGACCACCGACAGCGGCATCGCCGGCTGGGGCGAATGCTATGCCGCCGCCGTCGGGCCCGAGGCGGTGACGGCGGTGACGGCGGCGATCCGCGACGTCTTTGACCGCCATATGGAAGGGGAGACCCCCGAGAATATCGAGTTGATGTTCCGCCGCGCCCATCCCTGTGGCGGCACCGATCTGCATCTGCAGATGCAGGAGGCGCCCCGTGACTATGTGAAAGGCCATAATTTTTAGGGCGGCGCCCCGGCTGCGGCCCTCTCGCCCGTCCCCGCCGGGACAGGCGAGACTTGACCCGGGCGATTGAGTCATTATGTCACCGCTAAGACTTCTGAGGTTGCCCGAGACTTGACTGTAGAGACTGCCCCCCCATTGCCCCTTGAAACGCCGGTCGACATGGCCGAGCGCGCCACTGATGCCGCGGCCTTCCTGAAGACGCTCGCGCATGAGGGGCGGCTGATGATCCTCTGCCATCTCGGCACCGGAGAGAAATCCGTGGGCGAGCTGGAGGCGCTGCTGAACACCCGCCAGGCCGCAGTCAGCCAGATGCTGGCGCGGCTGCGCGACGAAGGTCTGGTCTCCCCCCGGCGCGATGGCAAGACCATCTATTACTCGCTGGCCGACCGCAACACCGAGCAGATGATCGGTCTGCTCTATACCCTGTTCTGCGGCAGCGCCGAACCCGCGCCGGCCTGCTGATCACCGCCCCCTCCCGGCTTCTGTCGCGGCAAAGGGGCTTTGCCTCCTGCTGCGGCCTCATCCCCTCAGAATTTTCAGAGAGACGTCGCAGCGCGCGCGTCGCTCCATGGTTGCCGGCAAGAGCCGTGGCAGCCTCCCCGATGCGGCGGCAGATCGGGCGCCCCAAGCTCAGTTCGACACGTAGCCCGACACCACCTGCAGCAACTTGAAGGACGTCGCGGCGTCATTCTCGACCACGGCGAGGAATTCCTCCTCGCCGATCCGAAGGCAGGTCAGATCGGTTTCCGCCACCATGCTGAGCGCGCGGGGCACCTTGCGGATCAGCCCCAGTTCCCCCACCAGCGTCCCCGGCCCGACCCGGCTGATCAGCCGATCCTTGCGACCCTCCTGCGGCAGGTAGAGGCCGGCCTCGCCCTCGATCACCATATAGGCCCCATCCTTGGGCTGGTCGCCCTTGAGGAAAATCACCTCACCCGCCGGCGCCTTGTACCAGCGCGCACCGAAGGCCAGCAGCCTGAGCTGCTTGCGATTGAGCCCGGAGAACAGCGCCGTCTGCTCCAGGGCGCGCAGCTTGCGCGCGAGATCGGCGCGGGCGCCGCGATCCTGCTCGACGCCAGCCCCCAGATCATCGCTCAGCATCCGGCCCTGGCGCAGTTCGAAGAAGCTGTCGAAGATACTGTCATCGTCGAAATGTTCGCCGAGACAGATCATCGTGGTCTCGGGCAGCAGCCCGCGCAGATTGCGCAGCATCGTCGCCTGAGCATCGCTGTCGGCCCCCGACAGGCCCTGGTCGAGGATCAACAGGTCCGGCTTCTTGATGGTCGCGCGGCAAAAGGACAATGGTTCGGAAAAGATCGCCGGCAGGTTCTGGCCGCCAATCGAGATCGGCAGGTCGAAGATCAGCTCGGTCACCAGATCCTGGGCGCCGTTTTCAGCCAGCACCTGCGCGATGATCCGGCGGATCTCATCCCCCTTGCCGCCGGCGGCATCGGAGATCTTGCCGAACAGCGCGTTCTCCAGCACGGTGAATCCGGGGGCGAATGTGTCGATCTCCAACGGCACGAAGAGATCGCCCAGCGTTTGCAGAAGTTCCTGCGCGTGGCTGGCACGCAATTCCAGGATGCGGGTCTTGAGAGTTTCGGAAAAGGCCGGGCCGATCTGTTCGGCCGAGATCCGCAAGGGAACCATCAGAAACAGCGCCATTTCCTGATCGCTGAGCGCGGCAGCTCCCAGGCCATGGGTCTTCTCCGCCAGTTCCAGCGCGGTCTCATAGATCTTGTCGTCGATGCCCAGCTTGCGGAACAGCGGATGATCGCTACCGTCGACACCGAAGATCTGACGCAGCATCTCGATCACATCGCGCGTCAGATCCACCAGGGTCTGATCCAGCCCCAGCCGGCGCAATTGCGCCATGAAGCCGGTCCTCGCTGGCAACAGGTCGGCCGAGATCGGTCGGCGCGGCGTGGCGAACAGCAGGTTCTCCCCCACCGGCAGCGCCGGGTTGTACATGTCCCGCAGGCAGAGAAAGACCTGGTTGCGCAGCCCCGCCGCCGCGACCGCCTGCTGCACCTTCGGCCGCAGGCCAACCAGCCGGGCCGCCAGTTCCGGGTGATCGTCGGCATCGAACCGCTGATCGAGCCCGCGCTGGAACAGCGCCTCGCCCGAGCCCATCGCCTGCACCAGCTGCATCCACCAGGCCCTGAGCGCCGCCGGGCTGTCACAGCCGGCAAGCTCGGGATCAAGCCAGTCGGTGTCATAGGGATCGGCACTGTTGCCGGCGCGCAGCGCTTCGGCGTGGCGGTCCTTGTCACCGGGCGCGCCCTGCGGTCTGAGCCGCATCGGCATCATCACATTGTCGCCGAAGGTACCCTGGAACATCACCGGGCGTGACCCGGCCAGGCCGATCCGCGCCGCGATCACCGCCTGATGCAGCCCGGCCAGATCCTGCCCGCCGATCCGCACATGGCCATTGGTCGGCAGAACTTCGCGGGTCAGCAACTCGGCCAGGGCGCGGCGGTCCTCCTCACTGGACGCCGCGATGCCGATGACGCTCCCGCCGGCCAGGGTGGCATTCAGATCCTCCAGCACCACGTTGCCGTCGCCATCGCGCACCGTCACCCTGTCAAGCACGACGTCGCCGGTCAGATGCGGCAATGTCTCGGGCGTGCCGACGAACAGCGCCTCCTCCACCATCGCCGGCGGCGCGAAGCGTTCAATGATCACCTCCCAGCGCAGCGACATGTCCTGGGTCTGGTTGTAGTAGTCCAGCAGTTCCTTCCAGGGCGCGCTCAGATCCTTGTAGGCGCCGAGCGCCGCCACCAGCGCCCCCAGCGAGACCGATCCCTGGATCACCAGATAACCGCCGATCGAATAGAAGAAGAAGGGCGTCATCTGCCCGATGAAGTTGTTGAGAAACTTCATGAAGAATTTCTTCTGATAGATCTTGAAGCGGATTTCGTAGAGCCGGCCGAGCTGTTCGGTGATCGCCGCCAGCCGCCAGCGCCAGCCGCCGTTCACCCTGAGCGTTCCGGCCCCGGCGGCGCTTTCGCCGATGACGGCGGACAGCACCCGCACCTCTTGAATCCGGGTCTTGTTCAGCAGGTTGATCTGCCGCTGCAGCTTGGGAATCAGCCAGCCCTGCAGCGGGATCAGCGCCACCGCCGCCAGGCCGAACCAGAAGTTCTGGGCGAAAAGGAAACTCAGGATGGTGATCATCTGGCCCGCCTGCAGCACCGGCTGGCTGATCGCATCGCCCATCAGCCCGCCCATCGGCTCGCTCTCGGCGGTGATCATCGACACCAGTTCGCCCTGGCTGACCCTTTCGAAATAGGGCTGCGGAAAACGCAGCATCCGCGCGATCAGATCATAGCGGAACCGCCGCAGCATGCGTTCGGACAACACGCCCTTCATCGTGTTGATCCGCATCTTCAGCAGCCCGTGCACCAGGACCGCCACCAGGAACGCCAGGCAGAGCAGCCCCAGGAACGTCGGCTGTTCGAAACTGACACCGAAATAGGTGATCATCGAACTTTGCGCCCCGATGGCGTCGTTGATGATCCGTTTCGGCAGCTCCAGCGTCAGATAGAGCATCGGAAACAGCATTGCCGTCACCACCAGCAGGACAAGCTGGTCGCGTTTCGAATACTTCCAGATAAAGCGAAACAGCGAGGGTTCTATGACAAAGCTCCCTTGGCGGGCGATCAGGGGGCCGGCCTTTGCGGCAAGATAGGCGGAGGCCGCGATTGTGACAAGTCGCCGCCACCCCTCCGTCGGGCACCTGAACCGTTAGCTATGCGAATTGCCAGGGCAACAATTGCAGCGCCGGATCGAAACCCGTAAGCTGATCCCGACTCTGATGGGGAGACCAGGCTTGACCGCACCAGTCGGCACATTATTGCTGCTGCTCTGCTTTCTGCAGATCAAGCACATGTTTGCCGATTACTTCCTGCAAACCCCGCGGATGCTGTCGGGACGTGGTGAATATTGGCACCTCGGCCGGGCCGAGCACGCCGGCGTCCATGCACTGGGGTCGATCATCGCCTTCTTGCTGATCGGCGCGCCGGTGGTCTTCACCCTGATCCTCGCCGCGCTGGAATGGGCGCTGCATTTCAACATCGACTTCTGGAAGGCACGACAATGCGACCAGAAGAAGCTCGATCCCTACAAGGCCGCCTTCTGGCGCGCCTCGGGCGTTGATCAGGCGCTGCACCAATTCACCTATATCGCGATGATCTGGGCCTGGGTGGAATTCGCCGCCTGACCCGGCGCCAGGGAGGCCGGCCAAACGGCGGGTCGAAGCCTGTCGTAGACTGCCCCAGTTCGGGAAAATCTGGCAGGAACCGCCGGATGGAGAAAGGAACATGTGGCAAACGTCCGACCAGGCCGGCGGGCGGGCCTTTCTGTTTCTGCGAACCTGTGACTTCCGGTGTGACCACCGCGCTTTCGCCGCCCCCGGGAACAGAGGCGCACATGCGCCGAATGAAGCGGACTTCGGCATGGTTGCCGTCTTCAAGGATCTCTTCGGAAACCTCCTGCTTCTCGTCGAGTTCACCCATCGCCGGACGCAGGGCGATCTGGCCTTGGCCTCATGACAGCTCCGGCTGCCGCCGCCGGATCGGCCAGTTGATCAGCGCGACGCCCAGGATCGCCGCCGCCAACCCGACCAGCAGCGGCAGGCTCAGGGTTTCACCCAGCAGCAGCACTGCCAACAACAGGCCGATGCCGGCCCGCAGATAGCTCTGGCTGGCGACCCCGAGCGATCCGAGCGTCTGCACCAGGCGGAAATAGATCAGCAGCGCCACCCCGGTGCAGAAGATCGACAGCACACAGGTCGCCGCGATCGCCCCGGTCCCGGGGCTGAGCTGCCAGGGCTGTTCAAGAACGAGCGCGGCAGGGACCAGAACCGCGGTGGCCCAGGTCATTGTCCCTGCCGCCGTCGCGGCGGCGCCCAGATGGGAAAACCGCTTGCCATAGATCGCCGCCCCGGCATAGAGCGCCGCGCCGGCGAGACAGGCCAGTTGCCCCGCCACCTGATCGCCCAGCCCGCGCAGGGCATCGGTTCCGACGATCAGGATAACCCCGAGAATGCCGGCGCAGGCTCCCAGCAGCTTGCGCCCGTCCAGCGCCTCGTGCCGGGTCAGAAACGCGGTGAACAGGAAAACGAAGATCGGCGAGGTGGAATGCAGCACGCTCGCCAGCCCGGCATCGACATATTGCTGCCCCCAGGCCAGCACCGCCCAGGCGCCGATACTGTTGAACACCGCCTGCACCCCCAGCATCCGCCAGGTGTGCCAATCGCGGGGCAGGCGCTGCCCCCGCATCAGCAGGACGACATGCAAAAAGACCGCCGCCCCCGCGACCCGCGCCGCGATCAGGGTGATGGGCGGGATCTCCGTCACCGCAACCTTGATGAACAGATAGGACGCGCCCCAGAGCAGCGCCAGAAGCGCCAGCAATGGCCCGTCGATGGCGAGATTGGGAGTGGGTTTCATATCGGGCGCTCCTTGCAGGTCCGGTGCAGGATAGCGGACCGCCAGAGCCTTATGGTTCGACACAAGCCGAACCATGACAGCAACGTGGGCGTCACGCACTGGACAGGGCGGGAGCTTCCCAGATGTCAGAATTGGTCGGGCCCCTGTTGCTCAGAGCAGCCCGGCTGCCGCCCCCTACACCCGACGCGGGGAGAAGACCGGAACCGGAGCCGCGTAGCCCTTGAGCGTGACCGGCTCCAGCGCCTCGAAACGGATGCCCTCCAGCCCGGCGGCGGCGTCGCGGGTGGCCTGATCGACCAGGGTCTGTCCCGGCGCCGCGTCGGAACAGAGCCGCGAGGACAGGTTCACGGTCGAACCCAGCACGGTGAAATCCATCCGCGCCTTGGCCCCCATGGCGCCCATCACCACCTCGCCCGAGGCAACGCCGATACCGACATGAAGCTGATAGTCTGGATAGTCTTCAAGCATGCGCGCCATCGCCTCGGTGATCTCCACCGCGCAGGCGGCGGCGCGGCGCTCCATCGCCTCACCCTCGAAAACCGCGACCAGGGCGTCGCCAACGAACTTGTCGACATCGCCGCCGTGCTTTTCCACGATATCGGTCTGCACGTCGAAATAGCTGTTGAGCGCCTCGATCACCACTTCCGGAGACACCCGTTCGGAAAAGGCGGTATAGCCGCGGATATCGGTGAACAGGACCGACACCCGCTGCCGCTCGCCGCCGCGCCGCATGCCCTGTTCGTCCGCTCTCTGGATCGCCGAAACGGTGCCGCGCGAGACGAATTTCATCAGCTCCAGCCGTTCGCCCAGTTCGCCGATCATCCGGTTGAAGCGGGCGGCCAGATCGCCGATCTCGTCACGCGCCCGCACGCCCTCGACCCGGGCGGTGAAATCCCCCTCCCCCACCCGCTCGGCCACAGCACCGATCTTCAGGATCGGTCGGGTCAGTCGACGGGCGAAGACCACCGCGCCCAGCCCGGCGATGACAAAGCCGACGAGGCCGACGATCAGGATCTGACGGGTGATCGCATTGACCACCGCATAGGCGCTTTCCTCGCTGAGTTCGGTGATCACCGCCCAGGGGAACCAGTCCGGGAAGGCATAGGCCGCCAACATCGCGGTGCCGTCCGGGCGGACATAGGGCTCCAGCGCATTGGCGCGGGCACCGGCAACGATCAGCGGCTGCACCGAGGCGACGATCTGCCGGTCTGTCAACAGCGCCGGCGCCGGCCCCAGCACCCGGCGACCGCTCTGATCGACGACGGTGATCTCGCCCCGCTGGGCAAAGGGATGATGACGCACCATCTCGCCCAGCGTCGACAGGTCAATCCTCGCCGCCATGGTGACCTGCCGCCCGGCGATCCGGCTATTCAGCGGCAGCGCCAGGGTGGCGATCCAGTCGCCGGTCGCCTCGATCCGGCCGATCACCGGACGGCCGTACTGGCCGGTCGCGACAATTGCCCGGATCAGGTCCGCCGGCACCGAGAGGGTCTTGACCGGATCCAGCCCGGCTTGGGAAAGATGGGTGGTGAACCGCTCGCTGGTCACCAGGATCGGCACCTCCGAGCCTTCGACCGAGAGCTGCAGCGCCACCACCTGCGGCAATTGCTCCAGCCCCAGCGTCATCAGCGAGACTTTCTGCTGCACCCCCAGATCGGCGCTGTCGATGCCGTTGCGGATCACCGTCAGCGGCGTCAACCAGCGGCCCTCGAAGGTGGTGTCAAAGGCGGCGCGCAGCTCAGCCGCCACCGTGGTCAGATCCTCGTTCGCCGCGCTCTTCAGCTCGTCCCGGGTCAACCGCGTCAGGCTCTGGCCCACCAGGGCCAGAGGCGCCACGGCCAGGAGCGCGGCAAAGACGAAGAACTTCAGACGCAGGGGGAATCGCATGGCGAGACTATGGGCTGCGCGGCAGGGCCTCCACAAGCGCGGTATCGCGGGCCACCCCACAGGCGAGCCCCGAGGCATCGCGCGCCTCGACCGTCACCCTATAGCGGCCCGGCGCGGCATAGCCGTGGCGCACCCGCGCCCCGCCGGCTGTGGTCCCGTCGCCAAAGTCCCAGGTCAGGCTGACGCCCTGCCCGTCAGGATCGCGGGCGTCCGAGGCATCGAACCAAAGCACATCATGCGCGCCCCCCACCGGCAGGCTGCGATCGGGCCCGGCATCGACCAGCGGCGGCGCATTGACCAGCACGCGGGCGCTGGCGCTGGCGACGTCGCACCCGGCGGCACCGCTGTCATCGCGCACCGTCAGCCGCACCTCCAACGCGCCGGGGGTGTCGAACACCCGCTCGACCCGCGGCCCCGTCAGGGTGATCCCGTCGCTGAAGACCCAATCATAGGCCGCGAGCGCCCCATCCGGATCAGAGGAGCCGCCGGCGTCGAAGACCACCGGCTCGCCGGGGCAGACCAGCCGATCAGGCCCCGCCTCGGCCCTGGGCGCGGCATTGACACGGACATAGACCTCCTGGCCGGTCTCGCTGCCGATCCGCCCGGCACCGTCATCGAGACTGAGCCGCAGCGGATAGAGACCCGGGCCATCGAAGGCGTGGCTCACCTCGGCCCCCTCGGCGGTGGCACCATCGCCGAAACTCCAGCGCGCCACCGTGCCCGGCGCCACCTCGACCGCCCAGTCGAGCGGCTGGCCCGGACAGGCCGTCGCCGGTGCGGCAAGGACCGCCGGCGGCGGCGCGGCCACCCGGATCCGCCGGGTCACGCTCGCCTGGCTATTGGCGACACCGGCATCGTCGCGCACGGTCAGGCGCAGATCGTAATCACCAGGCTGGGCATAGCTGTGCTCGGCCATCACCCCGGTTGCGGTGCTGCCATCGCCGAAATCCCACTCATAGCCCACCAGCACCCCGTCGCTGTCGTCGGAGCCGCTGGCATCGAAGCGCCCCTCCTGGCCGAGCGAAAGCTCTTCGGGCCCGTCAAGCCGGGCGGTCGGAGCGGCGTTGATCACCACTCGCTGGCTCACCTCCAGATCGCCGCAGGCCTCCGCCCCGCCCGACAGGGTCACCCGCAGGCGGATCGGATAGGCGCCGGGCTCGGCCCAGCGATGGGCGACCTCGGTCCCCTCGGCCGTGGTGCCATCACCGAAATCCCAATGCAGCGTCTCGACCTGCCCTGCCCCGGTCAGCCGGGCGGCGAGGCGCACCTCTGCCCCGGCCCCGGCGCGGTCGGGCGCCTCGATCTCCAGTTGCGGCGCCGGGATCACCTCCACCTCGGCGGAATCGGCATCATAGGGGCTGCAACTGCCCTGCGCGTCGCCGGTGATGGTGAGGGTGACGGTATATCTGCCCGGTTCGGTGAACACATGGCTGGGAGTCATGCCCGCGCCGCTTGCGCCATCGCCGAAGCTCCAGGCAAAGGCATCGACCGCACCATCCGCATCCTGCGACCCCGAACCGTCGAACCGCACCGCAGTATTGGCACAGACCCGCAGAGCCGGGCCGGCATCGGCCATCGGCCCTTGGCGCACCAGCGCCGCGATCCGGTCCATGTCGCTGCCGTAATCGCTGCCGGTTTCATTGCGCACCCACAGGGTCACCGGATAGAGGCCGGGTTTCTCATAGATCTTGGTCGGATTGATCAGCTCGGACTGCTCGCCATCGCCGAAATCCCAGGCATAGAGCAACGCGCCCCCGTCCGGATCGCGGCTGCCGGAAGCATCGAACAGCACCGGCTCGCCCGAGCAGACCTCGCGGGTGGCGCCGGCATCGGCCACCGGACGCGCCCGGATCCACACGGTGGTGGCATCGCTGCCCCCTGCATTGGCCAGGCCGCTGCCGTCATCGACATGCAAGGTCACCGGATAGAGCCCGGGGCGCGGATAGGCATGGGTGACCTGCTGCCCCAAGACAGGGGCGGAACCGTCCCCGAAATCCCATTGATAGATCAGCGTATCGCCATCCGCGTCCGAGGAACTGCCGCCATCGAAGGTCACATAAAGGCTTTCGGTCACGATCTCCGGCCCCGCCTCGGCGATGGGCGGGCTGTTGACGCGGATGGTCACCGCGTCGCTGGCGGTGGCGTTCAGCACGCCGCTGTCGTCGGTCACGGTCAACTGCGCGGACCACGCCCCGGGGGTAAGATAGGCGCGTTCGACCCGGGCAGCCTCGAGCGGGGCGCCAAGATCGTCGAAGTCCCAACGCCAGGCGGTGATCCTGCCGTCCGGATCATAGGAATTGCCAGCGTCGAAGATCACGCTCTCGCCCGGGGCGATGCGCCGATCCGGCCCCGCCACCGCGACCGGGGCGGCGTTGACGGTGATCAGCACCTCGGCCTCGTCGGCCGCCGCACCGCCGGCGAAATCGTCAAACACGCTCAGGACCACCGGATAGAGACCGGGGGCGTCCAGCCGATGGCTGACCCGCGCCCCTTCCGTGGTGGCGCCATCGGGGAAGCGCCAGAGATAGCGGGCGATCCGCCCGTCGGGATCGACCGAGGCCGCGCCGGACAGGGTGAACTCAGCCCCCGGGGCCACCGTCAGGGCCGGGCCGGCATCGGCGATCGGGCTGGCGTTGATGGTGACCGTCATGCTGTCGCGGCTGTGGTTCAGCGGTGCGCCGCTGTCGTCAATCACCGTCAGCGCCACCTGATAGACGCCGGGACGGGCATAGGCATGTTCCACCGTCTCGCCGCTGCCGGTCGTGCCATCGCCGAAATCCCAGGTCCAGCCTGCGACCTTGCCGTCCGGATCGGTCGAACCGCTGCCGTCGAAGCGCACCACGCTGGCGGTGACGAATTGATCGGGGCCGGCATCGGCGACCGGCGCGGCGTCGATGCGGATCGTCTGGGTCAGGCTTTGCAACGCCGAGCCGGTGCCACTGTCGTCGATCACCGTGAGGGTGACCGGGAAGTCGCCGGCGCGCCCCCAGGCATAGGTGACCAGCGGCCCCTCGCCGGTGGCGCCATCACCGAAATCCCAGATGTAAGACAGGATCCGCCCGTCCGCGTCCGACGAGCCACCAGCATCAAGCGTCGCGACCTCGGACACCGACAGCGGCCGCGACGGCAGGGTGAAGGCCGGAACCGGAGGGGCGTTGACCGCGATCCGCAGGTGATCCGTCGCCCGGGCGTTGGTGACGCCGCTGTCGTCGGTCACGGTCAGAGTCACCTGATAGGCCCCCGGCGCGCCATAGGCATGGCTGACGGTCTCGCCCTCCAGAGTGGTGCCGTCGCCCATGTCCCAGACAAAGCGGTCGATCCGCCCGTCGATATCATAGCTCGCCCCGGCGCTGACGCTGATGGTCTGCCCCACCACCGCCTGCTGGTCGGTGCCGGCCTCGGCCACCGGCGGGAAGTTGACCATGACCCGCCGCGTCTCCACCCCGAAGTCGCAGGGGTGGGTGCTGTCATCCTCGACCCGCAGCACGGCGCGGAACTGGCCCGGCGCGGCATAGCTGTGGCTGGCCGTCATCCCCCTGGCCTCGGCGCCATCGCCGAAGCGCCACAGATAGCGGGTGATCGGGCTGTCCGAGGCGATCGAGGCGCTGGCGTCGAATCCCACCGGCTCGCCCGGTGCGACGACGATATCGGCACCAGGCACCGCGATCGGGGCGTTGCGGACATGCACCGGCAGGTCGATCGCGGCACCGCGCCCGGGGCGATTGCCCGGCTCCAGCACCTCGAGCCGCGCGGTATAGCGGCCGGGGGCGGCATAGCGATGGGCGATCACCGGTTCGGAAGAGGTTTCGCCATCGCCGAAGATCCAGGTATAGCCAAGCGGCAGCCGGCCGCTGGTGGCCGAGGCATCGAAGGCCACCGCGCGGCAATCGGCCAGCGGGCTTGCGCTGCCCGCCGCGACCGGGCGGGCCGGCAGCGGTGCCCGGGTCGGCGGCATCGTCAGCGGCAGGGCACGCCCCGCGGCATCGAAGACCGTCAGGGTCACGTCATTCGGCGTCTCGAAGCCACCCGAAAAGGTCAGCGCCAGATCGGTCTCGCCGGTCTCCACCTGATCGGAGACCCAACTATCCTGGCCCGAGCTTTTCAGCGGCAGATCGACGAAGGTGGTGACCAGGGCGAAATCGGCGCTAGCGCCGTCGAAGTTCTGCACCGTCAACGCCCCCTCGCCCGGCCCGGCGAAGCGCACCAGCGTCGGCGGCTGTCCCGCCGCCCAACGCACCGTCGGATCATAGGCGAAGATCTCCACCCCCTCGGGGGCGCGGTCGCCATCGCGCTGCAGGCTGACCGACAGCGAATAGCCGTTGCCGTCGTTGCCCTCGGTGCCCAGCACATCAAGCCGGAAATAGGCGCGATCACCGATCACCTCGCCCTGGGTCGCGCGCAGGGCTGTCAGCACCACCCAGCGCTGATCGGTGGCGGGATCATTGCCAAAGGCCTGCTCGCCGATCAGCGTGCCGGGACCGGGGGCCGGATCGAAAGCCCGTTCTGCGGCGCGGGCACCGTCCGCCACCGGCTGCGGCCGCTCGGTGCCGGAATAGGCGCCCACGCCGCCGAACAGGCGGAACACCGTCTGGGCGTCGGCGCTGCCGCCATAGGTAAAATCTCCGGCCCCGCTGGTCTCGGGATCATAGAGCCGCAGATAAACGCGGTCGGCCAGATCGGCGGGCAGGCTGAAGAAGATCTGTTCAAGGTGGTCGATATCGCCCTCGCGGCTCGGGGCGCGACGACCGTAGATCACCAGAAGCCCGTCATCGGCGCCCCCGCCCTTCATCGACTGGGCCGGCAGGACAGAGGGGTCGATTGCCATCACCAGCGCCAGGAACGCCCCCGTTCCGATCCTTGCCTTCCACATGAACAACCCTCCGTCAGCCCTTACCTGGGGCCACTCGAAACCCTACTTTATGGCAGTATTACCAGCGTAATCCTCGACTGCCAGCTCGATCAGCCGCAGCTTTCCCGGACGCGGCGGCAGACTGGCGCGGCAAACCCCCGTCGCATTGTCGCAGCGCAGAAACCCCCGCACCTCCTCCCCCCCGACCGAAAGGGTGAAGGCCGCCGCCTGCCGCAACCCGCCGGGATCCCGCGCCATCACGGTCAGCTCGATCGGCCCGCTGTCGCCCTGCGGCCGACCGAGTTCGATCCGCGACAGCTCCGGCGGCTCAATGTCGAAGAAGACGTCGAACCGGGTGCGCGAGACGTTCCCGACCGCATCCCGCGCCGTCAGCTCCAGCCCGTTTTCGCCGGGGACAAGCCGATGGGTCAGATCGAAACGCCCCGCGGTCAGGGCCACCTCTTCGCCATTCAGCTCCAGCGCCACCGCATCGCCCGCCATGCCCGCAAGCGGCAGTTCGGCCTCACCGGTCACCCGTGGCGGCGGCAGGTCGAGCGCGATCTCGGGCGCGAGCCGGTCGCTCAGTGCCAAGAACTCAAGCCGCCCCTCCACCGCATCGCCAGGGCCCAGAATCTCGATCCCAAAGCGGCGGCGGGTCTCGGTCACCGGCACGGTGAAGCTCAGCCGGCCCGCCGCGTCGATCCTGGTGCGCAGAACCTCTGCCCCCGCCGCGTCGCGAACCACCGCCTCGGTGCCGGGGATGGCACTGGTCGCGGCGGTGACGGTCAGACCGTCGGTGCGCGACACCAGCGCGCCATCGACCCGCGGGATCGTGTCGGAGAGCGTGATCTGCACCGCCGCGACCGGGCGATAGATCACCATCAGGCTGCGGTGGCTTTCGTTGCCGGCGGGATCCCGGGCGGCCAGCTCGATCCGGTTTTCTCCGGGATCGAGCGCCAGCCGGGCCAGGAACGACCCATCAGCCCCCAACGCCAGCGGCGCGCCGTTCAACGCGATCTGCGCCGACAGTTCCGAGGCGCCCAGCACCTCGACCTCGGGCGCGGTCAGAATGCTGCCCTCGGCCGGCGACAGCAGCGCCAGAAACGGCGGCGTGATATCGACGCGCAGGGTGAAATCGCGCGGCGCGCTCCAGGCGCCAGGCAGCCCCAGCGCATCGAGCGCGGCGATCCGCCAGTGGTACTGCCCGGGCGCCAATCCCTTGACGGCAAAACCCTGCGCCTTGATCCCCCATTCCGACAGCATCAACTGGTTGAAACCCGGATCCGCCGCGATTTCCAGCCAATAGGCGCGCGCACCGTCGAGCTTTTGCCAGGCCAGCGGCGCGTCAGAACCGTAAAGAATGCTCCCCGGCGCGGGCACCATCGGCTGCGGGCTGTCCAGCACCAGCGCCCGGCGCGAACCGGCCGCGGTCAGCACCACCCCTTCGTTCTCGCCCAGGGTGATGGTCTCGGCGCCATGGGCGATCTCCAGATCGGGGCTGTCATAGTTGACGAAACGGGCGCCGCTTTCGTCCTGCTTGATCCAGAAATCCGACGACCGTGTGGTGGTTTCCGCACCCGGCACCTCGATCTTGAAAGAGACCCGGTCGGACAATTGATTGAGCAGCGCGTAGAAATCGCCCTCGGCGAGCGACACCTTGGTCACCTCGCCGCCGGTCAGCGGATCGGAACGCATCCGCTGGATCGTCGCGTTTGAGTTCTGGTTGAGCCGCAGCCGGCTGAGATCGCGGAAAGTGATCTGCGTGCTGGAATTCGACAGCGTCCTGAGCCTTTCGAACTCGACCAGGACATCGCTGGCCAGCCGGTTGGTCCAGGCGGGTTCCGCAGGGCTGCGCCCCTCGACCCGCCCCTGCACGTCGGAGACCACCGCCTCTGCCGCCCGATCCCGCTGGGCAATGGAAATCTCCAGCGCCCGGCGGGCGAAATCGCTGGCCTCCCCCGCATAGCTGATGACCTGTCGCCAGTCGCCCCGCTGGCGCTGCGACAGCGCCGCCTCACGGGCCTCGAGCGCGCGACCGATCTCGATCGGGGCGAAGATACGGGCGCCTTCGGCACTGGCGCGCTGAATGTCCTGCAGCGCGGCCTGCAGCGCATGATCGACCGCCAGCACCTGCCGCACCGGCAAGGCCAGATCGGTGCCGGGCCGCAGATCGGCCGGCGAAGCGATGTTGTTCAGCGCCAGAACCACTGGCCAGAGATCGGGATCGTGCAGATATTTCTCGACGATCCCGCGCAGCGTGTCGGCCTCGTCCAAGCGGACATGCTCCAGCGGCGCGTCCATCGGATCGACCTCGGCCGCGATCCCTGCGGATGAGACGGTCAGCGCAAGGCAGCCGACCACCGCGGCAATCGCCGCGCGCACCGGAATAGCGAAGACCACAGACCGAACCACCGAATACCGTCCCTCTGTTGCATGCAGGTCGCCCAAAGCCTGTTGCTGTTTGCCCTATCTTCCCGCTAGGTCAAGGGGGCAGAACACGGGAATGCGCCTGGCCCCCTCCGCCTCGGGGCCGCATAGGCCGCAACGCCGCCCTTCGGCAAGGCAGGATTGCCCCACTTGACCTGATGATCGGCCTGCGGTGAGCTAACCGGAGATCGGACGGCTACGCTTGATGGTGCGCAGGACCACATTGGTCTGGGCACTGTCCACCGCCGGCAGCCGGAACAGGAAGTCTTCGAGAAAGCGGTTATAGGCCTCAAGATCGCGGCAGAGCACCCGCAGATGGTAATCCGCCTGACCGGTGGTGGCATAGCATTCCTGCACCTCTGGCTTGGTCTCTACCGCGCGGATGAATTCGACGATCCGGTCGGGATCGTGTCGGGTCAGATGAACGTGGACGATGGCCTGAAACCCCAGCCCCATCTGCGCCGGGTTGACCACCGCGCCATAGCGTTCGATCACGCCGGCCTCCTCCAGCGCGCGAACCCGCCGCCACAGCGCCGAGGCCGACATCCCCACCGCCTCGGCCAGTTCGACATTGGAGCGGCGGCAATCCTCCTGCAGGAGCTTCAGCAGCCGCAGGTCGCGGGCGTCAAGCGGCACCATCGGTTTTCCATTTCTGATTTTCCCCTCGATGCGGAAATCTAAACCGAATTTTCGTTGGAATCCATGAAAACTGGCAAGATTTTCCACCCCGCCCGGGGGATCATTCCCTGCAAACACCCAGAGGACAGGCCCACCATGAGCCAGCATGACCCCGCGTTTCCGACCTATCGGCTGCAGGACCGCTATGATTTCACCACCGGCCGGGTGTTTCTGACCGGCACCCAGGCCTTGGCCCGGATCATGATGGATCAGGCCCGCCGCGACCGTGCCGCCGGGCTCAACACCGCCGGTTTCGTCTCGGGCTATCGCGGCTCGCCGCTGGGCGGGCTCGACCTGGAGCTATGGCGCGCGCGAGATCGGCTGGCGGCCGACAGGATCACCTTCCTGCCTGCGGTGAACGAGGATCTGGGCGCCACCGCCGTTCTTGGCGCGCAGCAGGCCAGTCTCGATCCCGGCTGCGAGGTCGAGGGGGTGTTTTCCATGTGGTACGGCAAGGGCCCCGGCGTCGATCGGTCGGGCGACGCGCTGAAGCATGGCAACGCCTATGGATCGTCGCCGAAGGGCGGCGTGCTGGTGGTGGCGGGCGACGATCACGGCTGTGTCAGCTCTTCGATGCCGCATCAAAGCGACGTTGCGTTCATGGCCTGGTTCATGCCGACGCTGAATCCTGCCTCGGTCGCGGAATATCTGGAATTCGGCGAATACGGGCTGGCGCTGTCGCGATTCTCGGGCTGCTGGGTCGGGTTCAAGGCGATCTCGGAAACCGTGGAATCGGCCCGCTCGGTCGATCTGCGCCCCGATCGCGGCTTTGCCCTGCCCGATTTGCCACCCTATCCCGGCGGGCTGCACGTGCGCGCCGCCGACCTGCCCTCGCCCGAGATCGAGATGCGGATCGAGGCCAAGCTGCGTGCCGTCCGCGCCTTTGCCGAAGCCAATCCGATCGACTGCGCGATCTATGACATCCCCGATGCCCGCTTTGGCTTCGTCACCACCGGCAAGGGCCATCTGGACCTGATGGAGGCGCTGCGGCTCTTGGGCCTGAATGAGACCACCTGCCGCCGGCTGGGCATCGACATCTATAAGGTCGGCATGGTCTGGCCGCTGGCCCGGCGCGATGCGCTGGAATTCGTGCGCGAAAAGCACGAGGTGCTGGTGATCGAGGAAAAGCGCGGCATCATCGAGAGCCAGTTCAAGGAGTATTTCTATGACTGGCCCGGCCACAAGCCCGAGAAAATGGTCGGCAAATACGACAGCCAGGGCAACCCGCTGATCCCCTGGGTGGGAGAGCTGGACCCGCTGATGCTGGTGCCGGTGGTGGCTGCGCGGTTGGACCGGTTTTTCCCCGAGGAAGGTCTGCCGGCCAAGGCGCGGGCGCTGACCGAAACGCCACCGCCGGTCCTGACCGTCCCCGGTGCCAGCCGCACGCCCTATTTCTGCTCCGGCTGCCCCCACAATACCTCGACCCGGGTGCCGGAGGGATCGCGCGCGGCCAGCGGCATCGGCTGCCACGTGATGGCCAGCTGGATGGACCGCGCCACCGGCGGCTATGCCCAGATGGGGGGCGAGGGGGTGCCGCATGTGGCTGCCTCCAAGTTCACCGGCGGCAAGCATATCTTCCAGAACCTGGGCGAAGGCACCTGGTATCACTCCGGCAGCCTGGCGATCCGGCAGGCGGTCGCGGCCAGGACCAACATCACCTATAAGATCCTCTATAACGATGCCGTCGCCATGACCGGCGGCCAGCCGGTCGACGGGCCGGTCAGCGTGTCGGGCATCGCCCAGACCTGCCGTGCCGAGGGGGTGGAGCGGATCGCGCTGGTCTCGGATCATATCGACAAGTTCGACCACGCCGATTTCCCCGCCGGCACCAGCTTTCACGACCGGGCGGATCTGGACGCGGTGCAGCGCGAACTGCGCGACATCCCCGGTGTCACCGTGCTGATCTATGAACAGACCTGCGCCACCGAGAAACGCCGGCGGCGGAAACGCGGCACGATGGCGGATCCGGCAGAATTCACCTGGATCAACGATCTTGTCTGCGAGGGCTGCGGCGATTGCTCGGTGGCCTCGAACTGCCTGAGCGTTGAGCCGCGCGAGACGCCGCTGGGGCGCAAACGGCAGATCAACCTGTCGTCCTGCAACAAGGATTTCTCTTGCGTTTCAGGGTTTTGCCCGAGTTTCGTAAAAATTCACGGGGGCGAGCGGCGGAAAACCCCGCCGGCTGCGTACAACTTCACGGCAATTACTGCCACGCTGCCCACCCCTGGTTCACCCCCACTCACGGAACCACGCGACCTTTTGGTCACAGGGGTGGGCGGCACCGGCGTCGTCACCGTCGGCGCACTGATCACCATGGCCGCGCATCTCGAGGGCAAGGGCGCCTCGGTGCTGGATTTCACCGGCTTCGCGCAGAAATTCGGCACCGTGCTGAGCTATATCCGCCTGGCAGAGCGGCCGGACGCCATCCATCAGGTGCGGATCGGTGCCGGTGCGGCCGATGCGGTGATCGGCTGCGATCTGGTGGTCAGCTCGGCCCCCAAGGCCAGCGCCCATTACCGGCGCGGCACCAAGGTGGTGCTGAACCGGGCCGAGATGCCGACCGGCGATCTGGTGCTGCACCGCGACGCCACGCTGCGACCGGCCGAGCGCGAGGCGGCGATTGCTGCCGCCGTGGGGGCGGACAACCTCGCGGCCTTTGATGCCAACGATGCGGCGGAACGGCTGTTGGGCGATACGGTTTTCGCCAATGTGATGATGCTGGGCTTCGCCTGGCAGCAGGGGCTGGTGCCGGTCAGCGCCGGCGCGCTCGACCAGGCCATCGTGCTGAACGGGGTGGCGGTGGAGCACAACCGCATGGCCTTTGCCATCGGCCGCATTCTGGCCGCGGCGCCGGAGCGGCTGGCAGAACTCTGGCGGGAGGAGACCCCGACAGAGGCCCCCCTGGCACAGATGATCGACCGGCGCGCCGCCTTCCTCGCGGCCTATCAGAACCCCGCCTATGCCGCCCGCTATCGCGCCCGGCTTGAGACATTCGCCGCCCGCTCCGGCGCGCCGGAGGCCCTGCTGCGGACCGCGGCGCAATCGCTGTTCCGGCTGATGGCCTATAAGGACGAATTCGAGGTCGCCCGGCTGCTGACCGATCCGGGCTTCGAGGCTGAGCTGAAGGAGAAATTCGCCGGCGATTTCCGGGTCGAATACCAGCTCGCCCCGCCGCTGTTCAGCCGGGGGCGCGACGCGCGCGGACGCCCGCTGAAACGCCGCTTCGGCCCCTGGCTGCGCCCCGCGCTGCGGATTCTGGCCGGGATGAAGGGGCTGCGCGGCAGCGTACTGAACCCCTTCGGCCATCATGCCGAGGCGCGGTTGCACCGCGATCTTCTGGCCTGGTACGATGGGGTGATGACCCGGGTGGAAGAGGCCTATAGCCCAGCACGACAGGACGATTGCCTCGCCCTGCTGCGCGCGCCGCAGGAGATCCGCGGCTATGGTCCGGTACGGATGGCGGCCGCAGAGAAGGCCCGCGCCGCCGCCAATGAGGGGCTGAGCCGTCTGGGCTGACGCCCATCCGTCCCCGGCGTCACAACCCGGCGCTGGGGCGGGCCTTGATGCCGTCGAACCAGGCAAGGGTGGCGCTGTTGCCCTCGGGGATGCGGGTCTTGATCACCCGGGCGAAGTCGATGAAGACAAAGCCGGTGATATCGGCCAGGGTGAACCGGTCGCCGGCCAGAAAGGCGCTGTCGCTCAGCCGCGCCTCGATCATGTCGAAAAAGGCCGCCACCCGCGCCCGGCCCCGTTCGGCCAATTCCGGGATCTGGTCGTAATCCTGCGGCCCGGGAATCGCGCGCCCTTTCATGTGGGGGTTCGAATTGCGGAAGGTTTCGGCGATCGGCAGGCCGCCGTGCTGTTCGACCAACGCGTTCCACATCATCACCAGCCCCTTCTCCTCGGGCGTCTCGCCCAAGAGCGGCGGCTCGGGAAAGCGCGCCTCGAGATAGGCGGCGATGCCCAGGTTCTCGGCCAGCACGGTGCCATCATCCGTCACCAGCACCGGCAGGGTGCCACGCGGGTTCACCTTCAGAAAGTCGGGGCCGAGCTGTTCGCCCTTGGCGATCGAGATATCGCGGGTCTCGATCTCAAGCCCCTTCTCGGCGATGAACATCCGCGCCCGGCGCGGATTGGGGGCGGTGGAGCAGTCGTAAAAGATCATTTGGAGTCCTCCTCTGGCCGTCACGTTACCCGCGTGAGCCGGCCAGACAACCCCCGTCCTAACGCCCGATCAACCCGGTGAGCGCGCGCTTCACCATGCCCCGGACCGAGGGCCTGTGGCGCGGGGTGAAGGCCAGCGGCCGGCAGACCTCCATCGCCGCGACGCCGACCCGGGCCGAGAGCGCGCCATTGACCAGCCCCTCGCCGAAGCGCCGCGACAGCTTGCTCAGGATGGACCCGCCGAGCAGCGGCTCCAGCATGTCATCCCCCACCGCCACGGCCCCGGTCGCCACCAGATGGGCGAAGACCGCCCGCATCAGCCGCCAGCTTCCCAGCAGCCCGCCGCGGCCACCATAGACCTCGGCCACCCGGCGGATCATGCGCAGGTTGGCGGTCAGCGCCACCGCCACATCGGCCAAGGCCAGCGGCACCAGCGCCGTCACCGTCGCCACCTGCCGCGCCGCCGCCTCGACCTCGCGCGAGGCGCGGGCGTCGAGCGGCGCCAGAACCTCGGCCTCGACCAGCTCCAGCACGGCGACCGCATCGAATTGTTCAGAGAGCTGTTCCTCCATCCGGGCGCGGCCCCAACTGGTATCCTCCCGCCCCGCATAAAGCCCGATCAGCCGGGCGGCGACCGCCTGGGCCTGCTCCAGATCGGCATCGGCCAGGGCGACATCGGCCTGCCGCCGCAACCCGTCCAGCCGCTTGAGACGACCCAGCGCCGCCAGTTCGCGCAGCACCAGAAGGGCCACGACGATCAACAGCGCCACGATCAGCGCCGCCACCGCCCAGCCCAGGATCGGCAGCCGGTCGATCAGCCGATAGACGAAATCCCAGGCGGCGACCGAGATCATCGCGCCCAGAACCCCGCTCAACAGCCCCCAGAACCAGCGCGCCAGCCTTGAGGGCCGGGCGCCGGCGATCCGCGCCGCGCGCCCCATCGCCGTGGCTCCGGCATCGGGCCAATCGGGATCGGGCACCGGCGCGGCCTCGACCACATCCGGTAAGGCCTCGCCGCTCTGCTCCAGATCAAACAACACCGGGCCCTTGGTCATCGTGCAGCCTCCCCTGGCCAGACCATGGTGATATCCGGCAGCTTCTCGTCATTCTCGGCGCCATCGCCGCGCGCCACCTCGGCAAAGCCCGCGCGCAGATAGAAGCGATGTGCCCGGGTATTGGCCTCGATCACCCTGAGCCACAGCCGGGGGGACCGCGCCTTGGCCTCGGCCATCAGCAGATCGGCCACCCCGGTGCCGCGTGCGCCCGGCGCGAGGTAGAGCGCGCAGATCTCCTCACCATGGCGGGCGAGAAAGCCCACCACGGCACCGGCGTATTCGGCCACCGTCACCCAGCCCAGCGCGATCATCACGTCGCAATGGGCGATCGCCTCGGCCCCCGAATGATGATCGGGCATCCAATCGGTATCACGCTGGAAGCAATGGAGAATATCCCCCATCCCCCCAGCGTCGAGCGGCCGGGCGGCGCGCAGGAAAAGGCTCACAACCGATCTCCGATCAGGAATTGCGCGGCGCGATCCAGCCGGATGTGCGGCGGCCCGTCACCGGGATGCAGCGCCAGCGGCGCCGGGGCGAAGCGCATCAGCCCGTAATCGGCGCCAAGCCAGGAGCGCGCGCCCTGCCGCGCGGGGGCGAGCAGCCGCGCCGGATCCTCGGGCAGCTCGCCCGGGTAAAACGCCGCCTGCCGGCCATCCTCCAGCAACCGCCCACGCACGCAGGGCAGTTGCTGCCCGTCATGCTCGCGCATTTCCTCGGTGGTGGCGCGCAGCGAGGCGATGGCCATCGCCGCCGTCTCCGCCCCGGCGAATTGCGCGCGATCCCGGGCGCTGCGGGTCAGCGCCTCCATGATCGCGGTCAGCCGGGCGTGCTGGCTGTGGTGCAGGTGATCCGCCTTGGTGGCGGCAAACAGGATGCGGTCGACCCGCCTGCCGCGCCAGAGCCGGGTCAGAAAGGCGTTGCGACCGGGGCGGAAGGCGCCAAGGATCCCCTCCATCGCGCGGCGCAGATCCTCCACCCCCTGCGGGCCGGCATGGATCGCCCCCAGCGCATCGACCAGCACCACCTGCCGGTCGATGCGGGCGAAGTGATCGTGGAAGAAGGGTTTCACCACCTTGGCCTTATAGGCCTCGAACCGCCGCTCCATCTCGCGCAGAAGGCTGCCACGCCGGCCAGCACCCTCGGGGATCGGCGCAAAGGTCAAGACGGGAGAGCCCGCCAGATCGCCCGGCAGCAGGAACCGCCCCGGCGGGATGCAGTCATAGGATCCGCTGCCCCGCGCGGTGTCGAGATAGGCGGTAAAGCTGCGGGCCAGCGCCTGCGCCACCGGTTCGTCCAGCGCGGCATCGGGATCGGTGGCGCGGGCCTGGTCCAGATAGGGCTGCGCCTCGGGTCGGTGGGCCAGGCGGTTCAGCGCATCCTCCGCCCAGTCGCGATAGGACATGTCCAGAAGCGCCAGGTCGAGCAGCCATTCGCCCGGGTAATCGACGATATCGAGATGCACGGTGCGCGGCCCCTGCAGCCCCGCCAGCAGCCCCGAGGGCCGCACCCGAAGCGACAGCCTGAGTTCCGAGATCGACCGGGTGCTTTCCGGCCAATGCGGGTGCGGACCGGTCAGCGCCGCCAGATGCTCCTCGAACTCGAAGCGGGGCACGGTGACATCGGGCTGCGGTTGCAGAAAGGCGGCCTCGATCCGCCCCTCCTGCGCCGCCACCAGCCCGGGCATGCGGCCGCGGTCCAGCAGGTTCGCCACCAAGGAAGTGATGAAGACCGTCTTGCCCGAGCGGGCAAGCCCGGTGACCCCCAGCCGGATGACCGGTTCGAAGAAGGTTTCGGAAATGCGCCCGCCGAGGCTTTCGACCCCGCGCGCCACCTCATCCGCCAGATCGGTGATGATCAAATCCGTCTCCCGCCTCAATGCCCGCCCAAGATAGGCATGCCACGCGCCGGGGCCAAGCGGGACTTGCCCACGCCGACCCGCCACGCTACTGCCAAGGCCATGCCACGTTACGCGTTGAAAGTCGAATATCAGGGCGCCCCCTTTGCCGGCTGGCAGAGGCAGAAGGATCTGCCCTCGGTCCAGGGTGCGATCGAGGCGGCGCTGGCGCGGCTGGAACCCGGCCCCCATACCATCGCCGCCGCCGGCCGCACGGATGCCGGCGTCCACGGGCTGGGCCAGGTGGCCCATTGCGACCTGACCAAGGATTGGGATCCCTTCCGGCTGTCGGAGGCGTTGAATTACCATCTGAAGCCGCAGCCGGTCGCCATCGTCGCTGCCGCCCGGGTCGCCGACGACTGGCACGCGCGGTTTTCAGCGGTGGAGCGGCAATATCTGTTCCGCATCCTGGTCCGCCGCGCGCCCGCGACCCATGACGCCGGCCAGGTCTGGCAGGTCACCCATCCGCTCGATGTGGACCGAATGCAGGCCGGCGCCGATCTGCTGCTGGGGCAGCATGACTTTACCACCTTCCGCAGTTCGATCTGCCAGGCGGCGAGCCCGGTGAAAACGCTGGACGAGCTGCGGGTAGAGGCGGTTAACGGCTTCTCAGGCCCTGAGATCCATTTCCACGTTCGCGCCCGGTCGTTCCTGCACAATCAGGTGCGCAGCTTTGTCGGCACGCTGGAACGGGTCGGCGCCGGGGCCTGGGCGCCCGAGGACGTAAGCCGCGCGCTCAAAGCGTGCGACCGCGCCGCCTGCGGCCCGGTCTGTCCGCCGCAGGGGCTTTATCTGGCGCGGGTGGGCTATCCCGCCGACCCCTTCGCGGGCTGACCCCGCCGCGTTTCGCGACAGGGACAACCCGCAGCGGGGAGGCGTCAGGCTGCGGGGCGCGGGGCTTCCCGCAGCTCGATCTCGACAAAGGCGCATTCGAAATCGTTGGGGTTGATCACGTCATGCTCGGCCCCGAGCGGCTTGTAATAGGGCACGCCGTTCTGCACCGGCCATTGGATCACCTCGCCGCCCGGCAGATGGATTTCCAGAAACCCGTCGAACAGCGGCACCACGACATAGTCGTATTCATGCCGATGCCAGCCGGTGCTGTCGCCGGGCGCCTTGAACCGCCATTCGGTGACGCGGACACGTTCGTTGTCGATCATGGCCGTGGCCAGGGCCGATCCGCCTTCGGAACACATGGGAAACCTCGCTGTTGTTTCAGCGGAGCCTAGGAGCGACCAATGCCCTGACATATATCCACTTTTTCAATGTCGAGCAGGCCAGTTTGATGGACCCCGATCAAACCCCGACGCAATCCGCATGGGCCTGCGCAAAAGCACGCCCGCGGGCGGCGGCCCCGGTCGCCACCCGCCGCAGCCGCGCCGGATCGGGATGGTGATCGGCGGCGGCCAGGATGCGGGCCCAGACGCAATCGAGCAGCACCAGCGCGGTGAGCTGCATGAAATCATGCGCCTGCGGCGTCGGATCGGGAAGCGCCATCAGATGCCCCCGCGCCCGCCGCCAGAGATCGGCCAGATCGCCCGCCCCGCCCTCGTCTGTCAGGAAGGCGTCGAAAGCCGCCGCCTCCGCCCCGCCGAGCAGCCGGGTGACCAGCATCCGCGCATGGATGCCATTGGCGCCCTCGTAGATCGCGGTGATGCGGGCATCGCGATAGGTCTGCTCCAGCCGGTATTCGCGCAGATAGCCATAGCCGCCCAGCACCTGGGTGCCCAGTTCCGCCGCCCGCATGCCGCCTTCGGTGCAGAGCACCTTGGCCACCGGCGTCAGGAATTCCACCAGCGCCGGATCGTCGCCGCGTTCCATCACCGCATAGGCCAGATGCACCACCGCCCGGCCGCCCAGAGCACAGGCGTCGATCTCGTCCAGCATGCGGCGCACGTCGGCATGCTGATCAAGCCGCGCCGGCGCCCCGTCAGGCGTGCGGCCCTGCAGACGCTCCGCCGCATAGGCGGCCGCGATGTCATGGGCGCGCGCCGCATGGGCGACGCCTTGCAAGGCCACATCGGCGCGGGCGTGGTTCATCATCGTGAACATGGCGCGCAGCCCCTGCCCCTCCTCCCCGATCAGCTCGGCCTCGGCGCCGTCGAAGGCAAGCTGGCAGGTGGGCGAGGCATGCAGCCCCATCTTTTCCTCGATCCGGGTGACGGCGACGGCGTTGCGGCTGCCGTCGGCGCGCCCAGAGGGGCAAAGGAACAGCGACAGCCCCCTGATGCCCTCGTCCGAGGTGCGGGCCAGGACCAGATGCAGGATGCGCGGACTGATGTCCTGATCGCCGCCGGAGATGAAGATCTTCTCGCCGGTGATCCGCCACAATCCGCCGTCCCGCTCCGCCCGGCAGCGCACCCGGGCCAGATCCGACCCGGCGCCGGGTTCGGTCAGACACATGGTCGCCAGCGTCTCGCCCGACGCGAGGCCGGGCAGATGGCGCGCCTTCTGATCCTCGGTTCCAAACCGCAGGAGGGTGCGGATCGCGCCGGGCACCAGCCCGGTGACCATCTGCAGCGCATGATTGGCGCCCGAGAAGATTTCCGAGGTGATGGCCAGCATCAGCGCCCCCATCCCCTGCCCGCCCCAGTCTTCGGGCGCGGTCAGCCCCGGCCAGCCCTGATCGGCATAGGACTGATAGAGCGCGGCAAAGCCGTCGGGCATCCGCACCCGCCCGCCCTCCAGCCGGCACCCTTGCTGATCGCCAGGTTCATCCAGCGGCGCGATCTCGCCCTCGGCGAAGGCGGCGAAATGGCCGGCGATCCCTGCGGCCATCTCGGCGTCCCAACCGGGCGTCGTCCCTGCCCCCGCCACATGGGTCAGGGTGAAAAGGATATCGTCGAGCGGTGCGGAAAAGGGTTTCATGCGTCATCTTCCCCGGAGGACAGGCGGGCGCAAGGCCACACCCCGCGCCCCTAGGGGCACGGGGTGGGCCGGCGCGGTCGTGGTTACAGCAGCCCCAGCAGCCGGGCGGCGTTGTTCTTGGTGATGTCCTCGCGCAGCTCGTCCTTGATCTCGATCTTCTCGAAATCAGCGAGCCAGCGCTCCGGCGTGATCATCGGCCAGTCGGAGCCGAACAGCACCTTCTTGCGCAGGATCGAGTTGCAGTATTTCACCAGAAGCGGCGGGAAATACTTCGGCGACCAGCCGGAGAGGTCGATATAGACGTTGGGCTTGTGCTGGGCCACCGACAGCGCCTCTTCCTGCCAGGGGAAGGAGGGGTGGGCGAGGATGATCTTGAGATCGGGGAAATCGACCGCCACGTCATCCATGTACATCGGGTTGGAATATTTCAGCCGCATGCCATTGCCGCCCGGCATGCCCGAGCCGACACCGGTCTGGCCGGTGTGGAACAGCGCGATGCCCCCCTCCTCCTCGATCGCCTCGTAAAGCGGATAGGCGATGCGGTCGTTGGGGTAAAAGCCCTGCATGGTCGGGTGGAACTTGAAGCCCTTGATGCCATATTCGCGCATCAGCCGCCTGGCCTCGCGCACCCCGATCTTGCCCTTCCAGGGGTCGATCGAGGCGAATTGGATCAGCACGTCGGAATTCTCCGCCACGATCTCGGCCACCTCGTCGTTGGAATAGCGGCGATAGCCGGTCTCGCGTTCGGCATCGACCGGGAAGATCACCGCGGCGATGTTCTGTTCGCGGAAATGCGCGGCGGTCTGCTGGATAGTGGGCGGATGGCTCCAAGGCGCACCGAAGTATTTCGCCATGGTGGATTGCAGGTCGTCATAACCGTCATCGGCATGGCAGCCACAGGGTTCCTCGGCATGGGTGTGGATGTCGATGGCGCGGATTTTGGACAGGTCGATCATTTGAGTCCTCGAAACAGGGGAAAATATCGCTTGGCGCGGGTCAGGAATAACATCGGATCGCGCCCGGCCCGAGGGGGGCCGCGATCCGGGGTCTTTGGCCCCGGCGGAAACACATCACTCGGCACGCCCGGCCTCATATCCGCGTCACGCAGGGATCATCGGGCGCATAGAGCCGTTCCAGCAGATCGGCCCGGCGGCCCAGCACCTTGCGGAAATTGAGGTTGCCCTTGGCGGTCATCTCGCCCTCGGCCATCGAGGGCGGCTCGGCCAGCACCATGGCCCGGGCGATGCGCGAGGAACTGCCCGAGATCGACAGCGCCCGCTCGGCGAGACAGCGGTGGATGTCCGACAACAGCCGCGGGTCAGAGAGGGCGCCGCCCTGATCGGCTTCGTCGAAGCCCTCGTTCGCCAGAACCTCGCGGTTGGGAAAGATCATCACCCCGATCTCGTCGCGGTCGGCGCCGGTGATCACCACGTCCTGCGCCAAGGGCATCAGACAGGCCAGAACCTCCATCCGCAGCTGACCGGCGCGCACCCAGGTGCCCGAGGTCAGCTTGAAATCCTCGGAAATCCGCCCCTCGAACTTCATGCCCCGGTTCGGATCGGTCGGGTCGACAAAGCTCATCGCGTCACCGGTGATGAAGAAGCCCTCCTCATCAAAGGCCTCCGCCGTCTTCTCCGGCGCCCGAAAATATCCGGGCGTGATGTTCGGCCCCTTCACCCGCACCTCGAACCGGCCGTCCTCCTCGGGGATCAGCTTGACGCGCACCCCGGTCATCGGCACGCCGATGACACCGGAGCGGTCCGTCGGCTCCTGCTGGATCATGGTGGCCGGCGCCGTCTCGGTCAGCCCCCAGGAGGAGGTCATCAAGGGCACCGCACCCCGCGCCTCGATCGCCATGCGCTCGAACCCGTCCCAGACCTCCTGCGGCAGCGAAGCGCCGGCATAGAACAGCATGTCGAGATCCGAGAACACCATGCGGCGCAGGTGGTCGTCCTTGCGCAGCGCGTCGAGCATCATCGAAAAGCCCACCGGCACGTTGAACAGCATGGTGCCCGAGATCATCCGCATGTTCTCGACCGACCGCTCGAACAGCCCCTTCACCGGCTTGCCGTCGTCGATATAGAGCGAACCGCCATTGGCCAGCATCATGTTGAAGTTATGCGAACCGCCAAACACATGGTTCCACGGCAGCCAGTCGATGATGCGGGGCGCCCGGTCACGCAGGAACGGCAGCGACTCGGCCAGCATCACCTGATTGGCGCACATCATCCGATGCGTCGTCAGCACCCCCTTGGGGCTCGAGGTCGAGCCCGAGGTCATCAGGATCTTGACCACGGTGTCGGGGGTGACGGCGGCAAAGGCCGCATCCACATCGACGCCCGGATCGCCCTTGAGCAGATCGGCAAAGGCGGTGGCACCGGACCGGCCTGGGCGACTCGCCACCACCTCGACCGCCTCGAAGATGTCGAGCGCCAGCGCCTCGGCATAATGATCGGCATCGACAGTATAGACCAGCTTGGGCTCGATCAGCTCCATCGCGTGCCGCAGCCGGCCATGGGCGCCGTGGATCAGCGAATATTGCTCGGCCACCGGAACCAGCGGAATGCCGGCATATTGGCAGGCCAGCGCCAGAATGCCGTGATCGACACCATTGCCCGACAGCACCATGATCGGCGCATCCGGCCCCAGCCCGCGGCCAAGCAGGGCGGCGGCCACCGCCCGCACCTGCCCCAGCACGGCGCGATAGCTTTCCTCGCGCCAGCCGGCGCCATGGCGTTCGGCCAGAAAGACCCGGTCGGGCGCCTCTTCGGCCCAATGGTGCAGCCAGTCGCCGGTGCGCGTCACCACCGGCCCCAGATCATAGCCAGACCGCAGCAGCACGGTGCCGTCGGCCCGATCCTCGCGCAGGACGCTATGCGGACGATACCGCGATATGCAATTCATGGTTCATCCTCCCTTTGAACCTCCCTCCGAGCCGCGGCTGATCAGGGACATCGCCCGGATCACCGCCTGCTTGGTCTCCTCCTCCATGCCGCCCAGCATACGCCGCTCGTGGCCGCGGACGGCCTCCACCGCCTTGCTGCAAAGCCGCCGTCCCGCCAAGGTCGGGTTCAGCGCATAGGCGCGCCGGTCGGTCGGCACCCGGTCGCGGGTGATCAGGTCGCGGCCCTCCAGCTCGTCCACGATCACCACCAGATTGGCGCGCTCGACATCCAGCGCCTCGGCCAGTTGCGATTGGCGCAGCCCCGGATTGTCGACGATCAGCACCAGCGCCGAATAGGTCACCATGCGCAGCTCCAGCGGCTTCAGCGTCTGGTTCAGATCGGCCTGCACCACGTTGAAGGCGCGCTTCATGTGATAGCCGATGAATTCGCGCAGCGTCGCATCCGACACCTGCGTCACCCCCTCCTCGGGGGCGGGCGTCACCGGGGTGATGGCGGGCCGCTTCACCGGCCCTGTCCAAAGCTGGGCGTGCGCTTCTCCAGGAAGGCCGCCAGCCCCTCGACCGCATCCGGGCTGGTCTGGGTCAGCGCGGCGCAAAGGCTTTCGGTGAACAGCCCGCCGGCCTTGTCCATATCCTCGATCCGGCTCAGCGCATGGATCATCACGTAATTCGACAGGGGCGCGTTGCTGGCGATCTTGCGCGCCAGATCCAACGCCATCGGCAGCGCCTCGCCCTCGCCCACCGAATAATGCGCGAGCCCCAGTGCGGTGCCGTCCTCGGCATTGTACTTGCGGCCCGTCAGCATCATCTCGACCATCCGGTCGGCACCGAGGATGCGGCCCACCCGCACGCTCGCCCCACCACCGACATAGATGCCGCGCCGCCCCTCGGGCAGCTGGAAGATCGTCGAGGGTTCGGCGATCCGCACATGGGTCGAGGTCGCCAGTTCCAGCCCGCCGCCGATCACCGCCCCCATCATCGCCGAGACCACCGGCAGCCCGCCATATTGGATCTTGTCCATGACGCCATGCCAATTGCGCGAATGGCGCATGGTGCCCTCGGCGTCGCGCGCCACATGTTCGCTCAGATCGAGACCGGAACAGTAATGCCCCGCCGTGCCGGTCAGCACCGCGACCTTCACCCCCGCGGGCGGTTTCGAGAAAAAGGCGTCGATCTCCTCAAGAAGCTGATCGCACATGGCGTTGCGCTTCTCCGGACGGTCCATGGTGAGAACGGCGATATCGCCCTCAATCTCGATCTTGAGCATTGGTTTGGTCATGACGCTCTCCGGTCTCCTCCACCCTAAAGCGGCTGTATCTAATAACTGTTATGATTGATAACTAATTTTGCGCGGATTCGCAATCCCTCTCCGCCGTCGCCAATGACAAAGCGGCGGGGTTTCCCCCGCCGCCCGATGTGTCAATCGCCCGATCGCCGGCGCGGCCTGCCGCACCGGAAGCCGCGGGACCGCCAACCTATTCCGCCGGAGCGATCTTCAGCTCGATCGGGTCGAGCCCGTCGATCCCGCCGGTGATGACATCGCCCGCCACCACCGGGCCGACGCCCGCCGGCGTGCCGGTCATGATCAGATCACCCGGCCGCAGGTGATAGTATTTCGACAGATGCGCGACGATTTCAGCCACGTTCCAGACCATATCCTCCAGCGTGGCATCCTGCTTGACCTCGCCATTGACCTCCAGATGGATCCGCTGGCCTGCCGGCTGCCAGTCGGTGGCCCGGGTCAGCGGCGCCATCACCGCGCCATTTTCGATATCCTTGCCCAGATCCCAGGGCCGGCGATGATCCTTGCCGTCCTGCTGACGGTCGCGCCGGGTCATGTCGAGGCCGCAGCCATAGGCATAGATCGCCGCCCGCGCCGCGCTCTCATCGGCCTGGAACACCGGCGCGCCCAGCACCAGCGCCAGTTCCATCTCGTAATGGAAATTCGCGGTTCCCGGCGGATAGGGGATGGTCGAACCGCTGGCCACATAGGCGCTCGCCGATTTCATGAAATACCAGGGCGCCTCGCGGTCCACCTCGCCCCCCATCTCGGCGGCATGGGCGGCATAGTTGCGCCCGACGCAGAAGATCCGCCCCACCGGGTATTGGCCCACCTCGCCCTGAACAGGGATGGACAGAACCTTTGGCGGCTCGAACAGATATTGGGTCATGGGACGCATTCCTCCTGAATTCCCGGTTCTCTCTGGTGCCGGCGGGTCCGGACACCCCCGGCCGCAGCACCACCTGATGCCGCATATCCGCAAAGCCCGCGATCGAGAAGCGCCGCACGCCCGAAATCCCACCGTGGCACCGGCCGCGCCGCGCCCCGTGATGACAGCTTGGGCACCTCCGCCCGCCGACGGGCAGACCTCAGCCCAGCAGCACCGCCATCCGCCTCAGCGCCAACTCATAGCCCTGAACGCCGAAGCCCGCGATCACCCCCTCGGCGCGCAGCGAGACATAGGAATGATGCCGGAAACTCTCGCGCTTGTGGACGTTGGAGATATGCACCTCCAGCACCGGCCCCTCGAAGGCGTTCAACGCATCGAGAATCGCCACCGAAGTATGGGTATAGGCGGCCGGGTTGATGATGATCCCCGCCGCCGCCTCGCGGGCGCGATGGATCATCTCGACGATCTCGCCCTCGTGGTTCGACTGATAAAGCGCGGTCTCCAGCCCCAGCTCCACCGCCAGGGCGGCGCAGGTGCGCGCCACATCCTCCAGCGTGTCGCGGCCATAGATCTCCGGCTCGCGCTTGCCCAGAAGGTTCAGGTTGGGCCCGTTGAGGATGTGAATGGTCCGGCTATGCATCGCGCTGTCCTGTGATCTCTCTGCGCCGCCAGACTAGACCGCGGCGCCGGGAACGAAAACCGCAATCCGCCCGCTCACCCGACCGCCAGCAGGGTCTCGACCAGATCGGGAAAGGCCGCATAGGCATCGAACCGCGCCCGCTGCGGCAGGGCCTCCGCCGGCGATCTGCGATAACCTTCGGTGAACAGCAGAAAATCGACGCCGGCGCGGCGCGCCGCCTCCGCATCGAACTCGCTGTCCCCGACATAGAGCGCAGTCCCCGCCGCCAGCCCGGCAAAGGCTGCATGCAACGGCGCCGGATCGGGTTTCTTCACCGCCAATGTGTCGCCGCCGATCAAGACCTCGAAATAGGGCGCCAGCCCCAGGGCCTGCAGGATGTCGCGCGCCGGAGCTTCCGGCTTGTTGGTGCACACGCCCAGCGCATGGCCGCGATCGCGCAACTGCTCCAGCGCGCCGATCACCCCGGGAAACACCTGCGTCCGCGCGGTATTCTCGGCGCCATAGACCGCCGACATCCGCGCCACCAGCGCCGCATGCTGCGCCATCGGCAGATCGCGCGCCCGCATCGCCTGTTCCATCAGCGGCGGGATGCCGCCACCGATGAAGCTGATCACGCTGGCCAGATCGAAGGGCGCCGCCCCCGCCTCGGCCATGACAGCGTTCAGCGCCGCCTGAATATCCGGCGCGCTGTCCACCAGCGTGCCGTCCAGATCGAAAACAATCGCCGCCATGGGCCTCTCTCCTCTGCCGCCAGCCGCCGCCCCGTTCCGGCTTTTTCTAGCCGGAAATATCCCGGGGGGAGGCCGCAGGCCGTGGGGGGCAGCGCCCCCCGCTCCAATCGGCCGGCCTCAGCCCGCCTGGTGATAGGCGGTGATCCGGTCGACCTCCTCGGTCGAGCCGAAGACCAGCGGCGTGCGCGCATGCAGCTTGTCGGGCACCTGATCCAGCAGCGGCAGCCGCCCGGTGGTGGCGCGCCCGCCGCCCTGTTCGATCAGGAAGGCGATGGGGGCGCATTCATAGACCATCCGCAGCCGGCCGGCCTCGTACCCCTTGCGGCTGTCGGACGGATAAAGGAACACGCCGCCGCGCGACAGGATGCGATGCGTCTCGGCCACCAGCGAGGCGACCCAGCGCATGTTGAAATTCTTGCCCAAGGGCCCCGCCTCGCCCTTCTGGCAATCGGTGACATAGGCCTGCACCGGCGCTTCCCAGCGCAGCGCGTTCGAGGCGTTGATGGCAAATTCCTTGGTCGCGGCCGGGATCGGTTTCGGGCTGACGACCGGTTTGAACACCCGGTCCTCGGGGTCCAGCACGAAGGTCAGCACGCCGGCGCCGAAGGTCACCACCAGCGCCGTCATCGGCCCATAGACGACATAGCCGCCGGCCAGTTGCTCGCGCCCGGACCGCAGGAAGGTCTCCGCGCCGCCGGCCTGCGCCGGGCGGATCGAGAAGATGGTGCCGATAGACACGTTGACGTCAATGTTGGACGAGCCATCCAGCGGGTCGATCGCCAGGCCCAGCGTGCCATCGGCGTCGATCTCGACCACCTCTTCCTGCTCCTCGGACGCGTACCAGCGCACTCCGGTGCCCGGCAGAGCAGCGGCAAAGGCCTCGTCCGCCATCACGTCCAGCGCCTTCTGGTGGTCGCCGTCCGAGTTGTTGCCGACCTCCGCCGCCAGCGACCCGCCGCCCAGCGGCCCGCGGGCGATGGTCAGGGCCAGATCGGCAGAGACACGCGCCAGCGCCTGCATCGGGGCGACCAGCGCCTCGGGAATGCTGCCTGCGGGAGCGATAAGGCTGGGGGTGGTGGTCAAGGTCTGGTCCTCCGTCCTCGGGATGGCTGAAACTCGCGGTTCCTGACCTATAGGGAATTCGGGCGCCGTAAAAGCGGATTAGCAGCGGCACCGGGGGATTTCGGCCTGATCGGGCGCATCCGGCGCCTCGCCACATCCCCGGTGGCGCGCTTCCGCCGCCCCGCAATCTGACAAAAAAACTCGGATTGACAAAGGTGACTGAATTAGTCAGTTATTGAATTCATCCAGCCAATCCGGAGCCACGGATCAGCCAGCCGCAGGAGAAGGGAACGCGCCCATGCACAGCCCGAACGCCCCCCGGCCCCTCAGCGACAGGCTGGCCGGCACATCCGCCCAGGTGGCAGCCGACGTCGTCGGCATCCTCAGCGAGGCCGCACTTTGGCCCGGGTTTTCCATGGACGCCGTGATCGACCGTATCGAGGCCGAAACGAGGATCAGGCGATGACCATTCAGACCACCGACACCATCCGCAGCATTACCGCGCAATCCGTCCCGGCGCATCAGGCCGAAACCCTGACCGGCGGCGGCAACCTGGCGCATATCACCCTGGGTGACCAGATCTACACCCTGCGCATCACCCGCGCCGGCAAGCTGATTCTGACCAAGTGACCGAGCGCTTCGCCGCCCCTCTCCGAGGGCGCGGCGAATTTGCATCCCCCCGATCACTTTCCCCGCGCGGGATTGAAAAACATTCCACATTGTGCATCTGTGTCAGGCGAATGACGGCAGTGAGGAGTGGCGATGCGGAAGTTCATTTTGGGAACCGCGCTGGCGGTTCTGGGAGCCGCGTCCATGGCGACGGCGGCGGAACAGCCGGTCGAGCGGCGCGTGATCACCGAGTGGAAAGCCGTGTTCGGCCGGATCGAGACGCGTGATCTGATCGACGCCCGCACCCGCATCGGCGGCACGCTGGTGTCGATCGAGGTGACCGAGGGCAGCGATGTCACCGAAGGTCAGGTCATCGCGATGGTCCACGACCCGAAGCTGGCGCTGCAGCTCCAGGCCGCGCAGGGCAATATCGACGCGCTGCAATCGCAGCTCGACAACGCCCGGACCGAACTCAAGCGCGGAGAAAGCCTGCAGGATCGCGGCGTGATCACCAATCAGCAGCTCGACTCGCTGCGCACCAATGTCAGCGTGCTGGAAAACCAGATCGCCGCCGCCGTCGGCGACAAGCGCGTGATCGAGGAACAATCGGCCGAGGGCGCGGTGCTGGCGCCGATCGCCGGCAAGGTGCTGAATGTCCCGGTCACCCGTGGCACCGTCCTGTTGCCCGGCGAAACCGTGGCCTCGATCGGCGGTGGCGGCTTCTTCCTGCGGCTTGCGGTGCCGGAACGCCACGCCCCCTTTCTGCACGAGGGCATGAGCATCCGCATCGGTTCGCACGGTGATGGCCGCCCCGGCCGACTGGCCAAGGTCTATCCCGAGATCGACAATGGCCGGGTGATCGCCGATGTCGAGGTCGAGGGGCTGAGCAGCGAATTCGTCAATGCCCGGGTGCTGGTCAGCCTGCCGGTCGGCGAACACGAGGCGCTCTTGGTGCCCGCCGCCAGCCTGATCACCCGCATGGGGCTGGATTTCGTGCCGGTGGCCCGCGCCGACGGCACGGTCGTGCATCGCACCGTGGTGCCCGGCAGCCAGGTCGAGATCGACGGCACCAGGATGGTCGAGATCCTGTCGGGGCTGACCGATCAGGACAGGGTGGTGACCGACCATGACTGACACCCCGGACGGGAAGAAAAAGGGCCTCGGCATCGCCGGCGGCCTGACCCACACCTTTATCCATTCGCCGCTGACACCGCTGATGATCCTGGCGGCGCTGATGGTCGGGCTGGTCTCGCTGATCAGCCTGCCGCGCGAGGAAGAGCCGCAGATCTCGGTGCCGATGGTGGATATCCACATCCAGGCGCCGGGCCTCAGGGCCGAGGATGCGGCCAAGCTGGTGACCGAACCGATGGAGACCATCGTGCGCGGCATCGACGGGGTGGAGCATGTCTATTCCACCTCGACCGATGATTACGCCATGGTCACCGCGCGTTTCCTGGTCGGCACCAACGCCGATTCCGCCATCCTGCGCGTGCATGACAAGGTGCGCGCCAATCTCGATCAGATCCCGGTTGGCATCGCCGAGCCGCTGATCGTCGGCCGCGGCATCGACGATGTGGCCATCGTCACCCTGACCCTGACCCCGAAACCGGGCGCCGAGGCGATGACCGCCAACGATCTGACCCGGGTCGCGCGTGAGCTGCAGGTCGAGATGGCCAAGGTTCAGGACGTGGGGCTGACCTATATCGTCGGCGAAAGCCCCGATGCGATCCGCATCACCCCCGACCCCGACAAGCTGGCGCTGTTCGGGGTGACGCTGCAGGGGCTGGCCGCCAAGGTGCAGGCCGCGAACGAGGCCTTTTCCACCGGCTGGGTCCGCGACAAGGGCCAGCAGATCCCGCTGGTCGCCGGCGAAACCCTGCAGGCCCCGGCCGAGATCGGCAATCTGCTGCTGACCACCCGCGACAACCGCCCGGTCTATGTCCGCGACGTGGCCGACATCAGCTTCGTGCCCGATACCTCGGACAAGATCGTCAGCAATATCTCGCATGACGGCGACGGCGGGCTGCGCCGCACCCCGGCCGTCACCCTGGCGGTGGCCAAGCGTGCCGGCGCCAATGCCGTGGTGGTGGCCGAGCAGGTGCTGCACCGGGTCGAGCTGTTGAAGGAATCGCTGATCCCCGACAACGTCACGGTGACAGTGACCCGGGATTACGGCGAGACCGCCAACGAGAAGGCGAATGAACTGCTGTTCCACCTCGGGCTCGCCACCGTGTCGATCGTGGCGCTGGTATTCTTTGCCATCGGCTGGCGCGAAAGCATCGTGGTGGCCATCGTCATCCCGGTCACCATCCTGCTGACGCTCTTCGCCGCCTGGATCATGGGCTACACGCTGAACCGGGTGTCGCTCTTCGCGCTGATCTTCTCGATCGGCATCCTGGTCGACGATGCCATCGTGGTGATCGAGAACATCGCCCGCCACTGGGGCCTGCCGGACAAGGGCGACCGCGCCGAAAAGGCCGTCCGCGCCGTGGCCGAGGTGGGCAACCCCACCATCGTCGCCACCCTGACCGTGGTGGCCGCGCTGCTGCCGATGCTCTTCGTCTCCGGCATGATGGGCCCTTACATGTCGCCGATCCCGGCGAATGCCTCGGCGGCGATGATCTTCTCCTTCTTCGTGGCGGTGATCATCACCCCCTGGCTGATGCTGAAGATCGCCGGCCGGGCGCCTTTGCACGCGCATGAGGATGGCGGCCATGGCGGGCGGCTGGGCCGGCTCTATGCCGCCGTCGCGCGGCCGATCCTCAAGACCAAGGGGCGCGCCGGCCTGTTCCTGCTGGTCGCCGCCGGGCTCAGCTTCGGCTCGATGGCGGCCTTCTATACCAAACACGTGACGGTCAAGCTGCTGCCCTTCGACAACAAGTCGGAACTGGCGGTGATGATCGACCTGCCCGAGGGGTCCTCGGTCGAGGCCACCGATGCGGTGGCGCAGGATGTGGCCCGGGTGATCATGGATCTGCCCGAGGTGGTCTCGATCCAGACCCATGCGGCGGCGGCCTCGCCCTTCAACTTCAACGGGCTGGTGCGCCATTATTATCAGCGCGCCAAGCCGGAACAGGGCGATCTGCAGGTCAACCTGACGCCCAAGGGCGACCGCGACCGCAGCAGCCATGAAATCGCCCTGGAAATCCGCGACCGGATTTCCAAGGTGGCGGTGCCGGACGGCACGGTGCTGAAGACGGTCGAGCCGCCCCCCGGGCCGCCGGTGATCGCCACTCTGCTGGCCGAGGTCTATGGCCCCGACGCCGAGACCCGGCGCGAGGCGGCGCGGCTGATCCGCCAGGCCTTCGAGGCGGTGCCCTATGTCGTCGATGTCGACGACAGCTTCGGCACCCAGAGCCGGCGGCTGCGCGCCACCATCTCCAGCGATCAGACCGAGTTCTTCGGGGTGGACGCAAGCGATGTCTTCTCGACCATCCAGATCCTCAACGGCGGCACCACGGTGGGCTATTCCCATCGCGGCGACGGCCGGCGTCCGATCCCGATCACGGTGGAACGTGACAAGGCCCACAAGGTGGTCGACGAGACCTTCCTGACCACGCCGATCCCGGCCAATGTCCTGCCCGGCGCCCGCGGCGTGGTGGAACTGGGCGACGTGATCGACCTGAAGGATGAAAAGGTCTCCTACCCGATCTTCCGCCACAACGGGCGTACTGCCGAGATGGTCCAGGGCGAACTGGCCGGCCAGTTCGAGGCGCCACTCTATGGCATGCTCGCGGTGGCCGACCAGATCGACAAGATGGACTGGCCCGAAGGCACCAAACCCACCATCTCGCTGCACGGCCAGCCCGAGGACGAAAGCCACGTCACCCTGCTCTGGGATGGCGAATGGGAGGTCACCTGGGTCACCTTCCGCGACATGGGGGCAGCCTTCGGCATCGCGCTGGTGGGGATCTATATCCTGGTGGTGGCGCAGTTCGGATCGTTCCGGCTGCCGCTGGTGATCCTGACGCCGATCCCCTTGACCTTCCTCGGCATCATCTTCGGCCACTGGCTGTTCAACGCCCCCTTCTCGGCGCCCTCGATGATCGGCTTCATCGCCTTGGCGGGGATCATCGTGCGGAACTCCATCCTGCTGGTGGACTTCATCCGCCACGAGGGCACACCCGACACGCCGCTGGTCGAAACGCTGATCCTGGCCGGCTCGATCCGCTTCAAGCCGATCCTGCTGACGGCGGTGGCGGCGATGATCGGCGCGGTGGTGATCCTCGCCGACCCGATCTTCCAGGGCCTGGCGATCTCGCTGCTGTTCGGGCTTTTGACCTCTACCCTGCTGACGGTGCTGGTGATCCCGGCGATCTACCGCGTGTTCAAGACCTGAGGCTGCGACCGCAGAAAACGCGAAACGCCCGGGGGACCTCCCCCGGGCGTTTTCATTTGTGCTGCGGCGTTTCGTGGCCCCGGCCACTTGGGCTCCGCCGGAAGCGGGCAGAACCGCACCCCAGCTTTTTTCTAGCCAGAAATATCCCCGCCGGAGGCCTGCGCCGAAGGCGCAGTCAAAACACGCCGTCCGCCCCTCAGCGCAGCCGCTTGATCAGGGCCGAGGTATCCCAGCGCGCCCCGCCCATGTTCTGCACGTCTTTGTAGAACTGATCGACCAGCGCGGTCACCGGCAGGCTGGCGCCGATCTCGTTGCCCGTGGCCAGGCAAATCCCCAGATCCTTGCGCATCCAGTCGATGGCAAAGCCATGGTCGAACTTGTCGTCGATCATGGTGCCATGGCGGTTGACCATCTGCCAGGAGCCTGCCGCCCCGCCCGCGATCACCTCGACCACCGCGCGGCCATCAAGGCCGGCCTTCTCGGCAAAGGCCAGCCCCTCGCTCAGCGCCTGCACAAGACCCGCGATGCAGATCTGGTTGACCATCTTGGTCAACTGCCCGGCGCCACTGTCGCCCAACCGCTTGATCGACTTGCCATAGGCCTGCATCACCGGCTCGGCGGCGGCATAGTCATCTGCGTCCCCGCCGCACATGATCGACAGCACACCGTTCTGAGCGCCCGCCTGACCGCCCGAGACCGGCGCGTCGACAAAGCCCAGCCCCGCCGCCTTGGCCGCCGCGTACATCTCGGCGGTGACCTTGGCCGAGACCGTGGTGTGATCGACGAAACGCGCGCCCGGCGTCATGCCGGCGAAGGCGCCGCCCTCGCCCAGGCAGACCTGCCGCAGATCATCGTCGTTGCCGACGCAGGCGATCACGAAATCGGCGCCTGCCGCGGCCGCGGCCGGTGTCGGCGCCGCAGCGCCACCATAGTCCTTCACCCAGGCCTCGGCCTTGGCGGCGGTACGGTTATAGACCGTCACCTCATGCCCTGCCTTCGCCAGGTGGCCGGCCATCGGATAGCCCATCACCCCCAGCCCCAGAAACGCAACCTTCGCCATCTCGTCTTCCTTTCGGTCTTTCGGTCTTTCGGTCCGCCTGCTTTTCGCAAAGGCGTGCTGATGTCATGACCGGACCCTAGCGGCATCGGCGACGCGGAGCAAAGCCCGCGACCGCCGGAGTTTCACAAAGCTGAATCGAAACTGACACCAAAGCGTCTTCCCGTGGCGCTAGTGGCGGAAACAGCCTGATCCGCGCGCCCCACATGGGCCGCCCGCGATCATGAACCGCTCATGGAGGAATGACGATGAGCTTCTCGCGCCGTAATGCCCTGAAACTGACCGCCGCCGCCGTCGCCGCCCCCGCGGTCCTGCGCGCGACGGATGCGCTGGCCTCTTCGGGCAGCGTCAAGGTTCTCGCCTGGCAGGATTACATCCAGCCCAATATCGCCGAGAAATTCGAAGCCGACACCGGCATCAAGCTGGAGCTGACCACCTTCGGCTCGAACGACGAGGCGATCTCGACCGTGCAGGCCAGCGGCGGCAAGGGCTTCGACGTGGTGTTCCCCTCGATCACCAACGCGGCCGGCTATCTCGACGCTCATGGCGACAGCCTCTTCGCAGCGGTCCCGGCCGCGGTGAACAGCAGCGCCATCATCCCCTCCTTCCTGCGCGACAGCGCCACGCTCGGCGGTGTGCACGCGGGCGAACAGATCCTGCTGCCCTTCGACTGGGGCACCGAGGGGGTTACCCTGAACCGCGCCAAGCTGAACATCGCCGATGCCGATATCTCCTTCGGCGACTTGTTCCTGCAGCCGCAGGCCAAGGGCAAGGCCTCGTTCCGGCAGAAATCCTCGCTGATCGGTGCCGGCCTCTATCTGGACGCGATCGGTGACCTGCCCTCGAACCGGATGCTCGACGTCTACAAATCCGAAGCCGATGCCGAGCGCGTGTTCGACGGCATCGTGAAATGGATGCTGGCGCATAAGGAAAACTTCGGCGCCTTCTGGAACAACGCCACCGAAGCCACCGCCGCCTTCAAGGAAGCCGGCTGCGTCATCGGCCAGACCTGGGACACCACCGGGCTGCTGCTGAACCGCGACAACGCGGATTTCGTCTATCGCGCGCCGAAAGAGGGCATCATCACCTGGCTCGACAGCTTCGGCATGCTGAAGGGCGCGCCGAACAAGGATCAGGCGGTGGCCTTCATGAACTTCATGCTGAAACCCGAAGTGGGTGGCATGTTCGCCAACAACACCGGCTACAACTCGGCGGTGGCCGGCGCCGCCGAATTCACCACCAACGAATACCGCAAGCAGTTCAACGAGGTCTATACCCCGGCGGTTCTGGGCAACATGTGGTGGTGGCAGGCGGATACGCCGTTCTATGCGCCGACCGTCAACAAATACGTCGAGATCCTGACCAACGCCTGAGGCGTCCGATCAGAGTGACCATGACAGCCGGGCGGGGGCCTTTGCTCCCGTCCGGATCATTTAGACGCCCCCCCTGACAGGTCCTGCGAAGAGAAAAGGGAACGACATGCGCGGCAAGGATGTGGTTCTTGAAGGCGTCGGGATCACCTATCCCAACGGGTTCACCGCAGTGCAGCCCACCGATCTGCGGATCGAGGCGGGCGAGTTCTTTTCGATCCTCGGACCGTCGGGCTGCGGCAAGACGACGATCCTGCGCGCGGTCTCGGGCTTTGTCGACCCGACCCGGGGCCGCATCCTGATCGGCGGTGCGGATCAGGCCGGGATCGGCCCCAACGCGCGGCCGACCGCGCTGATCTTTCAGAACCTGGCGCTGTTCCCGCTGATGCGGGTCTGGGAAAACGTCGCCTTCGGGCTGGAGGCGCGCGGCATCGGCAAACGCGCCCGACGGGCCCGGGCGCAAGAGCTGCTGGAGCTGGTCGCGCTTGGCGATCAGGGCGACAAGATGCCGGGCGAGCTGTCGGGCGGCCAACGCCAGCGCGTCGCCATCGCCCGCGCCCTGGCGGTGGAGCCGGCGGTTCTGCTGCTGGACGAACCGCTCTCGGCGCTCGATCTCAAGCTGCGCCAGCACATGCGGGCCGAGCTGCGCGACATTCAGAAGAAAACTGGCGTCACCTTCATCTATATCACCCACGATCAGGGCGAGGCGCTGACCATGTCCGACCGCATCGCAGTGATGAACGCCGGGGTGGTCGAGCAGGTGGGCACCGCCGACGAGATCTATGGCGCGCCGGCCACCGCCTTCGCCGCCTCCTTTGTCGGTGAAAGCAACATGATCGCCGGCCGGGTGCTGGAGGCGCGTGGCGAACAGGCCGTGATCGAAACCGCGCTTGGCCAGCTGGTCGGGCGCAACCCCGCCGGATTGGGCGCCGGGGCGGCGGCCATGCTTTTCGTCCGCCCCGAGGCGATGCGGATCGGGCATAGCGAGAACGCGGTGGCGGCGCAGCTCTTGCGGCGCGATCTCGAGGGCGCCTTCCTGAACCTCTTCTTCCACGCCGCCGGGCACGAACTGGCGGTGCATGTCACCAATGACGGCAGCCGGCCCGATATGGCACCGGGCGCGGACCATCGGCTGGGCTTTGCCGCCGCCGCCGCCGTGGTGCTGCCCGAGGGGCCGCTGGCGCGCACCGGGCAGGAGCTTGCCGCGCAATGACGTCGCTGCTGCGGGGATACGGGCGCGGGCTGGTTCTGGCCTTCTTCGCGCTGGTGCTGATCTGGGGGCTGATGCTGATCATCCTGCCGCAGCTCACCATGCTGGAAAGCGCGCTGACGCCGCCGCGCCAGGCCCTGGGCAGTTCGGTGGCGCTGGAGCTGCGACGCGATGCGCAGACCTGCGCCTCGGTCCTCGACCGCTACAAGGCGCCGGCGCCCGCCAGCTCCGGCGGCCTGGCGATCCCCTCGCCCTCGATGATGGCGGTGCCCAGCCCCTCGGGCATGGCGACGCCTTCGATCTCGGGCGGCAGCCCAGCCGGCGCGCGGCCCTATATCCTGCAATGCGATCGCGCCACCACCCACCGGCAATTGCCGGACGGCACCTGGATCGACGAGACGCAGGGCCTGCCGGTGCTCTCGGTGCGGGAAAGCGACACGATCCCGCAGCAGATCGAAACCGCGCAGCAGATCGCCACGCTGGCGCAGGGCCTGTTCGACCGGCTGAAGCAGCAGGAGGCCACCGCCTTCCCCTATTCCGCCGGCAATTTCGCCACGCTGCTGGCGCCCCGGCTGATCCCGCTGCCGCCCGATCAGCGCGCGGCGATAGAGGCGACGCTGTCGAACCGCCTCTATCGCCTGCTGGGGCTGCGCTTTGATCAGGGCGGCGAGACCTATGAACGGCTCGGCCTGACCACGCTGGTGCGCACGCTGACCTTTGCGGTGATGGCGACCGCGCTGGCGCTGGCGATGTGCTATCCCATCGCCTATAAGGTCGCGCTTGCCACCCCGCCGGAGCGTGCCGTTTGGCTGTTCCTCGGGCTGGTGATCCCCTATGCCATCGTCGAGCTGATGCGGATCTATGCCTGGACCACGATCATCGACAATCAGGGGCTGATCAACGGGCTGCTGCTGCAGGCCGGGCTGATCGCCGAACCGATCCAGTTCAAGCGGATGGCCGGCACCATCTTTCTGGTGATCGTCTATACCTATGTTCTGTTCATGGTCTTCCCGATCTTCAACGTGATGTCGACGCTCGACCGCAACCAGATCGAGGCGGCGCGCGATCTGGGCGCCGGGCCCTTCAGGGTACATCGTCGGATCATCATCCCGCATGCCAAGCCGGGCATAGCGGTGGGCTGCATCGCCACCTTCATGCTGGCCGCCGGCGCCTTTTCGGTGCCCCGGATCATCAGCCGCGGGTTGCAGGCGGAGTGGTTCAGCCAGACCATCTATAACAAGTTCTTCGAATCCGAGAATTCCAACGTCGGGGCGGCCTATAGCTTTGCCTATACGCTGGTCTGCTTTGCGCTGGTGGCGCTGTTCATGTGGATCATGCGCACCCGGCTGAAGGACTTCGCGAGGGTGCAATGACCGCCAACCGCCTGCTCTCCGCCTATACCTGGGCCTTCCTGATCTTCATGTTCGGGCCGCTGATCCTGATGGTGATCAGCTCGTTCAACGACGTCTCGCCGCCCTCGGTCACCGAATGGCACGGGCTGACCGGCAAGTGGTATGCCTTCTTCTGGATGCCGGAAGAGGCGCTCAGGGCCGATCCGGTGCTGCGCGCGTTGGACCGCGACCGGTTCATCGGCTGTTTCGGCAATTCGCTGACGGTGGCGGGGGTGGTGGTGCCGCTGGCGCTGATCCTGGGGCTGGCCGGGGCGGTGCTGCTGACCCGCTGGCGGTCGCGGGCGAATGGGCTGCTGTGGTGGGTGCTGCTGTCGCCGATGCTGGCGCCGGGCATCGTTCTGGGCCTCTCTGCGCTGGTGTTCTGGGGGCGGCTTGGGGTCAATGCCGGGCTCTTCACCATCATGATGGCGCAGGTCACCTTCGTCGCCGGCTATCCGATGCTGATCCTGATGGCACGGCTGCAACGCCAGCCGATCGAGCTGGAGGAGGCGGCGCTCGACCTCGGCGCGACGCCGCTGCGGGTGTTCCGCCGGCTGACCCTGCCCTATCTGGCGCCGGCGCTGATCTCGGCCGGCGTCATCGCCTTCATGGCCTCGATGGAGAATTACAACACCACCATGTTCGCCAAGGGCGGCGCCTGCACCTTCTCGACCGAGATCGGCGCCATGGCGCGCAACCCCAATGGCCACCCGCCGGTGATCAACGCGGTGGGCACGGTGATCATCCTGCTGACGGTGGCGGCGGCGCTGGCGCATACCTTTCTGAGCCGGCGCGAGGAGCGGAAGGCGGCCTAGGAGGAGGCTTGCGCCTCCTGCCTCCGGCCGCCGTATTTGCAACGAGAAGAAGCCGCAGGCGCCCTTGTCTTCCTGCGCTTCGGGGCGTCACATCGCAGCGCCCGCCCCTGGAGGATATTGCCGATGATCAAGGCCCGCTGCCATCCCGCGCTGGAGCCGATCCTGCCGAAACCGGTGGAGGCCGGCCGCGCCCTGCCCGACTGGCTGCGCGACATGCCGTCAGAGGTGGCCGCGCCCAGTCTCGGCGGCGAGAGCGTGCGCACCTTGAAGCATTGCCCGCCGCTGATCGACGCCCTGTCGCTGGGCGTGCTGATCCCGCTGGCCACCGATCTGACCTTTGCCGATGGCGAGGTCTCCTGGGACTGGGCACCGCCGGTGCTGGAGGACGCGCGGATCAGCCGGGCGCCGATCGGGATGCATGTGCCGGAGCAGGCCAGTGGCGCCCCCTTTCGCATGGCGCCGGGGCTGATCCTGAAGTTCATGAACTTCTGGACGCTGGAGGCGCCAGCGGGCTGGTCGCTGCTGTTCACCCATCCGCTGAACCGCGAGGATCTGCCGTTCCGCACGCTGTCGGGTCTGGTTGATTGCGATCTCTTCCACGATGGATATGTGCATTTTCCGGCGCTCTGGCAGGAGGCGGGGTTCACCGGAACCCTGCCCGCCGGCACCCCGGTGGCGCAGGTGATCGCCCTGCCGCGCGGGGCGCAGGGGGTGGAGACCGGGGTGATGGAGCCCGCAAAGATCGCGGCCAATCGCGCGGTGCAGACCGAGTTGCAGGAGGCGCGCGGCGTCTATCGCCGACGGTTCCGGCACTGAGCGCTCAGGGCAGCTGCAGAGGCAACGAGCCTTTGGCGGTCTGCACCAGCGTCTTCAGCGCCAATGCCCGAGCCTCGGGGCGTGCGAGAAGCACCGCGCGCAGATCGCCGGCATCGGCATCCCCCGCCTCGGCGGCGGCGCGATAGATCGCGGCGTCTGCCTCCGCCTCTCCGGCCAGGGGGGTCCAGATCGCCCGGGCGCGGGTGAAACCGCCCCGCCGCAGCAGCACCCGGCCGAGATTGCGGCGCGCGTCGGCGTCCGATGGCACCAGCGTCAGCGCCCGCTCGAAACCGCGTTCGGCGCTGGCGAAATCCTCGGCCAAGAGGGCGGCGCGGCCCAGTTCGAACCAGGCCCGCGCATGGCGCGGATCGGCGGTGGTGGCGCGGGTCAGCCAGGTCATCGCCGGCGCCGCGCGGCCCTGTTCCAGATAGACCTTGCCGAGGTTGTAGAAGATCGCGGCTCCCGCGCCTCTGGCCCGGGCGGCGCGTTTCAGCACCGCCTCTGCCGCCGCCCAGTCGCCTGCCGCCAGCAGCGCCGGCAATTTCTCAAGCCCGCCCGCCATGATCCCCCTTGCCGCTCTGCTCCGCCGAGCCTAGCCGATCCGAGTGACAGAAGCATCACCGCCGGTGACGCGACGGCATTGCCCTGACGTGGCGTGACCGACCCTGTGGCCGATTGCCTTTGCCCGCGTCCGCCGTAGTCTCAGCGCCGAAGAGGTTGAGAGAGGGAGGAGGCAATCATGAGTCTTATCACCAAGACGTCCGCCTGGGCGCAGGAAGAACACCAGATGTTCGCCGATGCGGTGGGCAAATTCTATGACGCGGAACTGGTGCCGAACCTGGACCGCTGGGTCGATCAGGGCGTGGTCGATCGTGATTTCTGGTCCAAGGCCGGTGCGGCCGGGATCATGTCCGGCGCCATCGCCGAGGAATACGGCGGCGCCGGGGGCGGCATCGGCTTCGATGCCGTCACCGTCTATGAGCAGGGTGCGCGTGGCGATGTCGGCTGGGGCTTTTCCATCCAGTCGATCGTGATGCATTATCTGGTGGCCTTCGCCACCGAGGAGCAGAAGCAGCGCTGGCTGCCCAAGCTGGTCACCGGCGAGATGGTCGGCGCCATCGCGATGACCGAACCCGGCACCGGATCGGATCTGCAGGCGGTGCGCACCACCGCCGAGAAGGATGGCAATTCCTATCGGCTGAACGGGTCTAAGACCTTCATCACCAATGGCCATACCGCCGATCTGATCATCGTTGTGGCCAAGACCGACAAGACCGCCGGGGCCCGCGGCGTGTCGCTGATCGCGCTGGAGACCGAGGGCGCCGAGGGCTTCCGCCGTGGCCGCAACCTCAAGAAGCTGGGCATGAAGGCCAATGACACCGCCGAGCTGTTCTTCGAGGACGTCAAGGTGCCGATGACCAACCTGCTGGGCGGCGAAGAGGGCCAGGGGTTTTATCAGCTGATGCGGCAATTGCCCTGGGAGCGGCTGCTGATCGCACTGACCGCGCTGGGGGTGATCGATTTCGCCATCGCCGAGACGGTGAAATACGTGCAGGAGCGCAAGGCCTTCGGCAGCCGGGTGATGGATTTCCAGAACACCCGCTTCAAGCTGGCCGAGGCCAAGACCAAGGCGGAACTGCTGCGCAGCTTCGTCAACGATTGCATCACCCGGCTCGAGGCCGGAGAGCTGGACGCCGCCACCGCCTCGATGGCGAAATACTGGGGCAGCCAGACCCAGAACGAAGTGGTGCATGAATGCCTGCAGCTGTTCGGCGGCTATGGCTTCATGATGGAATATCCCATCGCGCGGCTCTACGGCGACAGCCGGGTGCAGATGATCTATGGCGGCACCAACGAGATCATGAAGGAACTGATCGCCCGGTCGATCGACATCTGATCGCCGCCGCCCCCTCTCTCGCGCGCCGTTGCGTCACCAGCGGCGCGCGCCGTTGACAGCCCTTCCCGCCGCTGATCAACTTTGCCGCGAAAAGACGGGGCGCGCAGCCCCCGGCGGAGAGGGAGGCCGCCGAGATCGGCGGATGCGGGGAGGCGTCCGCAGCCTGGGCCCTGGCCCGTCTTCAGACCGCTATCAGCCTGAAATCAGACTGAAATTAGACTGAAATTCAGATCGACATGATGTGCCCGTATGGGCCGGGGCCCAGCGCCCGTTCCGGAGGAGACCCGACAATGACCGAAGCCGCCTATATCTATGATGCCATCCGCACGCCCCGATCGAAGGGCAAGCAGGACGGCTCCCTGCACGAGGTCAAGCCTATCGACCTCGTCACCACGCTGCTCGGCGAGATGCAGCGCCGCCATGATCTCGACACCGCGCGGGTCGACGACGTGATGCTGGGCTGCGTCACCCCGGTGATGGAACAGGGCGCGGTGCTGCCGAAGATCGCGCTGCAGAAGGCCGGCTGGGACGAATCCGTGCCCGGCGCGCAACTGAACCGCTTCTGTGCCTCGGGTCTCGACACCTTCAACACCGCCGCCGCCAAGATCGCCAGCGGCTGGGAGGACATGGTCTGCGCCGGCGGCTATGAAAGCATGTCGCGGGTGCCGATGGGCGCCGACGGCGGCCCCTTCGCCGAGGATCCCGGCACCTCGATCCAGACCGGTTTCGTGCCGCAGGGGATCGGCGCCGACCTGATCGCCACCATCGAAGGCTGGAGCCGCGACGATGTCGACGCCTTCGCGCTGGAAAGCCAGAAGCGCGCCGCCCACGCCCGGGATGCCGGCTGGTTCGACCGGTCGGTCGTGACCGTGCGGGACGGAAACGGCATCGCCATCCTTGAGCGCGACGATTTCATCAAACCCGACACCGACATGCAGAAGCTCGGCGCGCTGAAACCCTCCTTCGCGGGGCCGGGCGCCATCGGCTTTGATGCGGTTGCGCTGGCGAAATACCCCGAGGTCGAGCGGATCAACCACGTCCACACCCCCGGCAACTCCTCCGGCATCGTCGACGGCGCCTCGCTGGTGCTGCTGGGCAACGAGCGCGCCGGCAAGGATCTGGGGCTGACCCCGCGCGGCCGGGTCGTGTCGATCGCGCTGACCGCCACCGACCCCACCATCATGCTGACCGGGCCGGGGCCCGCCTCGCAAAAGGCGCTGGCCAAGGCGGGGCTGACCATCGACGACATCGATCTCGTCGAGATCAACGAGGCCTTCGCCTCGGTCGCGCTCAGGCTGCAACGCGATCTGAATGTGCCGGACGAAAAGTTGAACGTGGTCGGCGGCGCCATCGCCATGGGCCACCCGCTGGGCGCCACCGGCGGCTGCCTGGTCTCGACCATGTTGGACGAACTGGAGCGTCGGAAGTTGAAACGCGCGCTGATCTGCATGTGCGTCGGCGGCGGCATGGGCATCGCCAGCATCATCGAGCGCGTCTGAGGGAGGGGAAACAGATGACCGAATACACCTATGGCAACGATTACCACTATGACCGCGACGCCGACGGCATCGTCACGGTGACGCTGGACATGGCGGGTCAATCCGCCAACACGATGAACGACCGCTATATCCCGATGATGAACGAAATCCTCGGCCGGCTGCAGTCGGAAGAGGGGTTGGCCGGCGTCGTCATCGCCTCGGGCAAGAAGACCTTCTTCGCCGGCGGCGACCTGAACGGGCTGCTCTCGATCGAAAGCGCCGGAGCGGACAGCTTTGCCAAGTTCGAGGCCAACAAGGCCCCCTTCCGGGTGATGGAGAAGCTGCAGGTTCCCTTCGTCGCCGCAATCAACGGCGCGGCACTGGGCGGCGGCTATGAAATCTGCCTGGCCTGCAACCATCGGATCGTGGTCGACGATCCTGCCGCCGTGGTCGGCCTGCCCGAGGTGACGCTGGGCATCCTGCCGGGCGCCGGCGGCGTGGTGCGGCTGACCGCGCTCCTGGGGCTGGAAAAGGCGCTGCCCTATCTGCTCGAGGGCAAACCGTCGAAACCGCAGGCGGCGCTGCAAGAAGGCATGGTCGACGAGATCGTCGCCAGCCGCGACGATCTGATCCCCGCCGCCAAGGCCTGGATCAAGGCCAACCCCGAAGCCTGGCAACAGCCCTGGGATAAGAAGGGCTTCCGCTATCCGGGCGGCGACGCGCTCAGCCCCCGGGTGCGGCAGACCATCATGGCCGCCCCCGCCATGCTTTACAAGAAAACCCGAGGCCTGCTGCCCGCCCCGGCGAAGATCCTGGACATCGCCGCCAACTCCATGCGGATGAGTTTCGACGCCGCGCTGAGGGTGGAAAGCCGTGGCCTTTGCGCGCTGATCACCACACCCGAGGCGAAGGCCGCGATCACCACCTTCTTCTTCGGCAATCAGGCGATCAAATCGGGCAAGATCCGTCCCGAAGGCCCGGCCTGGAGGGTAGAGCGTGCCGCCGTGCTCGGCGCCGGGATGATGGGCGGCGGCATCGCCTGGGCCCAGGCGATGGCCGGGCTTCCGACCGTGCTGAAGGACACAGAATTGGCCAAGGCCGAAAAGGGCAAGGCCTATTCCCAGGGGCTGGCCGACAAGCTGGTCGCCCGCGGACGGATGAGCGAGGCAACCCGCGACGCGCTGCTGTCCCGCATCACCCCCAGCGCCGAGGATGCCGATTTCGCCGGCGTCGACCTGATCATCGAGGCGGTGTTCGAGGATATCGACCTGAAGGAAAAGGTCATCGGCGCCACCTTCGGGCAACTGTCGAAGGACGGCATCTATGCCTCCAATACCTCGACCCTGCCGATTTCGGTGCTGGCCGAATTCTGCCCCGATCCGACCCGCTTCATCGGCCTGCATTTCTTCAGCCCGGTCGACAAGATGAGGGTGGTCGAGATCATCCTGGGCGAGAAGACCAGCGAAGAGACGCTGCGCAAGGCCTATGACTATGTCCGCCAGATCGGTTACATGCCCATCGTGGTGAACGACAGCCGGGGCTTCTTCACCTCGCGCGTGTTCTCCACCTATCTCGACGAGGGCATGGCGCTGATGCGCGACGGCATGTCGCCGGTGGCGATCGAACGCGCCGCCTGGCTGGCCGGCATGCCGGTCGGGCCGCTGGCGGTGCATGACGAAACCTCGCTGGTGCTGTCCCAGAAGATCCGCAAGACGCATGAGGCGCTGGACAAGCGGCTTGGCGTCGAAAAGGGCATGCCGATCGACATGGAGGCCAGCAATGCCGTGGTCGACGCCATGCTGGATCAGGGCCGTGGCGGGCGCCACTATGGCGGTGGCTTCTATGACTATGCCCCCGACGGCAGCAAATCGCTCTGGTCCGGACTGTCGCAATTCGCCAAGGGCAATGGCGGCATCTCGGTCGATGAGGCGCGGGAGCGGCTGCTCTATCGCCAGGCGATCGAGACCCTGCGTTGCCTGGACGAGGGCGTGCTGAACACCGAGGTCGAGGCGAACCTGGGCGGCATCTTCGCCATCGGCTTCCCGCCCCATACCGGCGGCGCGATCCAGTTCATCCGTGGCATCGGCATCGACGCCTTCGCCGCCCGCGCGGCGGAACTGTCCGAACGCTATGGCGACCGCTTCGCGATCCCCGAAGGCGCGCTCGACCGGCTGCGCAGCCCCGAGGCCAAGGCCGCATGAGCGGGCCACTCAAGGGCCTCAGGGTCATCGAGATGGAGGGGCTGGGACCGGCCCCTCTGGCCGGCCAGTTCCTCGCCGATCTCGGGGCGGAGGTGATCCTGATCACCCGCAAATCCCGCCCCGCCGATCCGGCCGACATCAACAACCGCGGCAAGCGATCCGCCGCGCTGAACCTGAAGACGCCCGAAGGGGTCGAGGCGGCGCTGGCGCTGATCGCCCGTGCCGACGTGCTGATCGAGGGGTTCCGCCCCGGCGTGATGGAGCGGATGGGGCTGTGCCCGGACGTCTGCCAGAGCCGCAACCCGGGGCTGGTCTTCGCCCGCATGACCGGCTGGGGGCAGGATGGGCCGATGGCCCAGATGGCGGGGCATGATATCAACTACCTCGGCCTCACCGGCTTTCTGAACGCCACCGGCCGCGCCAATGACGTGCCGACACCGCCGCTGAACATCGGCGCCGACTATGCCGGCGGCACCATGTTCCTGCTGTTCGGCATCATGGCCGCGCTGTTCGAACGGCAATCCTCCGGCAAGGGGCAGGTGGTCGATGCGGCGATGGTCGACGGCGCCTCTGCCCTGATGGCGCTGATCCATACCTGGATCGCCCGCGGCCAGTGGAGCGAGGCGCGCGAGGCCAATCTGCTCGATGGTGGCGCGCCCTTCTATCGCGCCTATGCCTGCGCCGACGGCAAGTTCCTGTCGGTCGGCCCGCTGGAGCCGCAGTTCTTCGCCGAACTGGTGCGGCTGGCCGGACTGCCCGAGGATCACAAGGCGACCCAGATGGACGCCCGCCAATGGCCGACGCGCCGGGACGCCTATGCGGATGTCTTCGCGCAGAAGACCCGCGACGACTGGATGGCAATCTTCGACGGAACCGACGCCTGCGTCGCCCCGATCCTCAGCTGGTCGGAAGCCGCCGAGCACCCGCATCTCGCCGCCCGCGGCACTTTCTTCACCCGCGATAACGTCACCCAGGCGGCCCCTGCCCCGCGTTTTGACCGCACCCCGACCGCAACCCCTGGCTTGCCCCCCGCCGCCGGGGCCGAGACCGAAACCCTGCTGGCAGAGGCTGGGCTTGCGGAGGACGCGATCGACCGCCTGCGCACCGCCGGAGCGCTCACCTGAAAGACATCCCCATGACCGACAACCTGTTGACCCTGACCCGCGACGGCGCCGTCGCCACCCTCACCCTGACCCGCCCCGAGGCGGTCAATGCGCTCAGCACTGCGCTGTTGGCGGCGCTCCGCCAGGCCGTCGACGATGTCGAAAACGACCCGGCGCTGCGCGTCGTCATCCTGCGCGGCGAAGGGCGCGGCTTTTGCGCCGGCGCCGATCTGACCGAAGGGTTGCAACCGCCGGTGCATCAGCGGCTGGAAAGCAACTATCGCCCGATCTTCACCGGCATCGCCGCCTCGTCGAAGATGTGGATCGCCGAGGTGCATGGCGTTGCCGCCGGGATCGGTGGCGCGCTGGCGATGAACTGCGATCTGGTGACCATGGCCGAGGACGCCTCGATCTACATGGCCTTCGCCGCCATCGGCCTGATCCCGGACGGCGGCACCTTCTGGTTCCTCGAGCGCGCCATGGGGCCGCGCCGGGCCTTGCAGGCAATCCTTGAGGGCCGTCGCATCCCGGCCGCCGAAGCGCTGGACCTGGGGCTGGTCAATGCGCTCCACACCCCCGAGACGCTGGCGGCGGAAACCCGCGCGCTCGCCCTGCGCATCGCCGAAGGGGCACCGCTGGCCGCCGCCGCCGCCAAGCGGGTGATGCGCCGCACCGACAGCCTGTCCTATGGCGAGACCTTCAGCGCCGAGGCGATCGAACAAAGCGCCCTGGCGCTGAGCCAGGATTTCGCCGAAGGGGTCGCGGCCTTCCTGGCCAAGCGCAAGCCGCAGTTCACCGGGCGCTGACCCCACCCGGTCCGGGCACCGGTGCGCAAGCTCCGGTGCCGCAAAGATTTTCCACCGCCCCGGTGGACGCCCCCGATATTGCGCGTTAGAGCCTGCCGCACTCGGCCAGATCGAGCGGGCCGGGACGGAAGACAGTGCGCCCGCCCCCAGACCGCGGGCCAGACCGACCACGAAGGAATGACGCCATGTCCAGCCCCGATTACGCGATGGATATCCAGATCAGCTTCGGCCACTGCGACCCGGCGGGGATCGTGTTCTATCCGAATTTCTTCCGCTGGTTCGACCAGTGCTTTCACAACTTCCTGCGCCAGCGCGCCGGCAGCCATGCCGATCTGTGCAAACGCCTTGACGCGCAGGGGCTGGGGCTGATGGACGCAAAAGCGAAGTTCCTGTCGCCGGCGACCGACGGCGACGTGATGACGCTGGAGCTGCGCTTTGTCGAATGGGGCGAGAGATCCTTTACCCTCGACTATCACGGCCGGATCGGCGACCGGACCGTCGTGCGCGGCACCGAGCTGCGCGGCATGTTCGTCCAGCGCGACGGGCGGATGCGCGCGGGCGAGATGGCGCCGCTGCAGGCGGCGCTGTCGCTTGCAGAGTCGGCCTAAGGTCGCGCGTCAGGGTCGAGCCCGAGGATCCACCCTTCTTCCGGCGCCGCGACGCTGAGCAGGCGATCAAGCTCGGCCTCCGGCCGGGCGGACAGGTCGTTGGCCACCTCGCGCACCTGCCAGGCGTCCTTGATGATCCCCGCCGGCGCGGCCCCGAGCGTCAGCGACGGCCAGATTTCCACCAGCGCGATCGGCCTGTCCAGCGCTTCGAACGGCCAGGCGGAGATTAGGCCGGCAAAGCGGCGGCGCAGTCGCGCCAGCACCGGCAGGCCCATCATCACCTGACCACCCACCGCCCCGGCACCGGCCATCTGCCAGCAGGGGAAGCTGCCCCTCGCCAGCATTTCGGCCCGGCGCCGGTCGGCAAAGGGGTTGGCATAGTCGCGCTTGGTACGCGGCAGGCCGGCGATATCGCGCTTCAGCCCATTGGCCCAGAACGGCCCGCGCCCCCCGAAGCGCCGGTTGATCTCTCCGGCCAGATCAAAGCGATTGTTGGCCTTGGGCGCATCCTCCACCCGGTCCGCGAACCAGTCCCAAAGCATCAGCGGATCGGCCCGCCCGGTCAGCGCCGCGGCAAAGCCCCGCGGATAGCCGAAGGGAAAGTCGAAGCCGATCATCGCCCGGCGGCCCGCCGTCAGCTCGCCTTCGATGAAAGCGCTCAACCACGCTTCGGCCAATTGCCGGTTGCGGAAATAGCGCGGCTCCGCCGCCACCTCTCTCCGACGGGCCACGGCAATCCAGATCGCATCCTTGCAAGGGGTCGGGCCGCGATCGTTGCCACCCGACCAATCGACCATGGCGAAGCTGTCGAAACCGCTCACCCCGCCAACATCGTCTCGGCCCGGGCCAGATCGTCAGGCGTGTTGATGTTGAAGAAGGGGTCGAGTCCCGGGGCCGGAAACTCCGCCACCTGCGCGCCCTGCTCCTCTGCCCAGACGCGAACCTTGCGGGTTCCGGCCGCCAGCGCCTGGCGCAACCCGTCACGCAGGGCAACCGGCCAAAGGCCGAAGGTGGGCTGCAGATGAAGCCCCTCGGGCCCGCGCGAGGCGGCCAGCGCCAGCGGCACCGCCATCCCTTCCGCCGCCCACAGAAGCCGCGGCACCAGATCGCCCGGAAAGAACGGCGTGTCGGCCGCCACGGTGACGATACTGTCGCCCCCCTGCGCCGCCGCCCAGTCGAGCCCGGCCAACACCCCCGCCAGGGGCCCTGGATGACCCGCCACCGGATCGGCAAGCACGGGCAGGCCAAACCCCGCGAAGCGCGCCGGATCGCCGTTGGCATTGAGCGCCAGCGCCGCCACCTGCGGGTCGATGCGCGCAATCACATGCGACAAAAGCGGCCGGCCCCCGAGCGGCAGCAGGGTCTTGTCGCCGCCCCCCATCCGACCGGAGAGCCCCCCTGCCAGGATCACCCCAAAGGGCTGTTGCATCCGCACCTCCATCGCCATGGGCACCCGGAAATTCGAATTTCCGGACAATTTTCTGGGTCAGAAAATTGCGGCGCCGCCTGTTTCGGGCCCCGGACCCCGAAGCAATTGCATCGCTCGCCAATCGTCTGTAGGCCGGAACCATAACGCAAGGACCGCTCATGTCATCCCCCGCCGCAACCGCATATTTCTGGAAGGGTTTTCGTGATGGCACGCCCTTCATCTTCGTCTCGGGCCCCTTCGGCCTGCTGTTCGGCGTGCTCGCCGCCGAGGCCGGGCTGAAGCTGGTCGAGACCATGACGCTGACCGCGACGGTCTTTGCCGGGGCGGCGCAATTCACCGCGCTGCAACTGATGAAGGTCGACACCCCCACGCTGATCGTCATCGCCTCGGCGCTGGCGGTGAACCTCAGGATGGCGATGTATTCGGCCTCGCTCACCCCGTTCATGGGGGCGGCCCCGCTGTGGCAGCGGGCGCTCGCCGCCTATCTGATGGTGGATCAGTCCTATGCGCTCTCCATCGTCAAGTTCGAGACCGAACCGAAGCTGACGGTGCCGCAGCGGATGGGCTATTTCTTCGGTTCGGTCGCCCCGGTGGCGGTGGCCTGGAACCTGATGACGCTGCTCGGCGCGCAGGTGGGTGGGCGCATTCCGGACAGCTTCGCACTGGATTTTGCGATGCCGATCGCCTTTCTCGCCATGGTCACGCCGATGCTGCGCACCCCGGCGCATCTGGTGGCCGCCGGCGTGTCGATCGCCATCGCGCTCTTGGCCGCGGGCCTGCCCTATAACCTGGGGCTGATCGTCGCCGGTGTCACCGCGATGGTGGCTGGCGCCCGGACCGAGCTGATGCTGCGCCGCCGGGGGCTGTGGGCATGAGCCTGGATCAGACCGCCCAGATCGCGGCCGAGACTGCGACCACCGGGATCGCGCCGCTCACCATCTGGTCGGTGACCATCGCCCTGGCGATCGGCAGCTTCCTGCTGCGGTTCGTCTTCATCGGGTTCATCGGCGACCGGCCGCTGCCGGAATGGCTGCTGCGCCACCTGCGCTATACCGCCGTGGCAGTGCTGCCGGCGCTGGTCGCGCCGCTGGTGGTCTGGCCGCCGGCAACCGGCGGGCAACCGGATCTGGCGCGGCTGGCGGCGGCAGCGATCACCATCGTGGTCGGCTGGTCCACCCGCAACGTGCTGATCGCGATCTTCGTGGGGGCAGCAACGCTCTATGCGCTGCTCTATCTGCTGGGCTGAGGCCTATTCCGCCGCCGGCACCAGCGTCCCGGCCTTGGCCTCTGCGGTCAGCAGGGCGTTGTTCTTCGCCAGCCCCGCCTGCAGATCGCCACTGTCGTTCTCATAAAGCTCTTCCGTCTTCACCCCTGGAAGCTGGCCGAACTGCTGCTCCAGCTTGGTCGGATAGAAGGTGGTCCGAATCCCCTCGAACCCCGGGATCTGCTGCAGCAGGCTCGAGGTCGCGTTGGCGCAGAAGGCCTGCGACACCGGCCCGGCCTTCAGCGCCAGACGAAAGGCGATTTCGGCCTGCATCGGGCTGACCTCGATGGTCTGGACCACCACATGGTGAGTGCTGCGCGCATGCGAGGAGCGATAGGCGCGTTCCACCGCTGGGGTGATGCCGAACAGCACATCGTTCCGCTCGGGCACCACATCGGCATAGAAGGATCCCGCCGGATCGAAGATCACCCGCTCCGAGGCGTTGATCATCAACGAACTGTGGCCACCCGCGCCGGTGCGATTGTTCACCATCGTGTAGAGCGTCAGCGTCTTCGGCCCCTCGTCCCGATAAGAGACAGCGGCAACGGTGGCATCATCGGCATAGGGGCGCTTATGGGCAACACAGCCGGCAACCGCCAGCAGCGTGACGGAGAGAAGGGCAGCACGAAACACGGGAAATCCGGGCTCCTGAAATTGCGAAAACAAAAATCATCCCGATCCGATGACGGATCGGGACATCGGATCAGTCAGGTGCGGCGGATCAGGTCAGGAACACCGCCATGAAAACCGCCAGAACCGCCAGGAAGACGACGGCCCAAGTCACGAACTTGATGAAACCCTCGTAGGTTTTGGTCTGTTCGGTGATGTTCATCGCGCCATGCTTGAAGTCAGCCATGGGAAAATCCATCCTATCAGAAAGTCATCGGTTGCCACATGAATACCGAATTCGGCTCCATCTGTCACCCGTTTCCGACCTCAGACAAGCGCTTGATAGACCCAGGCGCCATCGTCTCGCCGGCTGCGGCTCACCTGGCCGGAAAGGTAGAGATGATTGACGTGCGAGACCGCCTCGACCAGCGCCAGCCCGTATTCGCCAGGGCCGATGGTGCGTTTGAACAGCGGCGGGAAACACTCGGCGGCGCTATGCGGTTGCTCCAGATGCTTCAGCAGCCGCTTCAGCGCGCTGTGGTGATTCTGAATCAGTTGCGCCATCCTGAGCGGCAATCCGACGAAGGGCATCTTGTGGCCGCCAAGCGCCAGTTGCCCGGGTCGGGCCAGCACCGACAGGTGTTCGCAGGCGGCCAGCCATTCGGCCAGCGGATCGGCCAGGGGTTCCGTCGCGTGAACCCCGATATTGGGGCTGATTGACGACAGGATCTGATCGCCGGTCAGCACCAGATCGTCGTCGAGGCTCCAGAAGGTCGCATGTTCCGGCGCGTGGCCATCGCCCATATGGACCGCCCAGCGCCGCCCGCCCATGCGAATGGTGTCACCTTCCTTTACCCGGGTATAGCCCAGCGGCAGCGGCGCCACCACATTGGCGAAGTTGAAGGGCCGTTCCGCCTTGCGCTGCGCCAGCAGCTCGGGATCCATGCCGGCGCTGCGATAATAGGCCTCGGTCTCCGGCGGCATGACCTCCTGCACGTCGAGCGTCAGCATGCGCGCGAACAGCCAGGAGGTGCGCGAGGTCACCAGTTCGGCGCCGAAGTCGGTCTGGAACCAGCCGGCAAGGCCGATGTGATCAGGGTGGTGATGGGTCGCCACCACCCGCCGCACCGGCTTGCCCTTGAGCGGACCGGCCAGAAGGCCGGCCCAGATGTCGCGAGTCTTGCGGGTGTCGAACCCGGTGTCGACCAGCGTCCAGCCGTCGCCGTCATCCAGCGCATAGACATTGACGTGATCGAGCTTCATCGGCAGCGGCAGCCGCAGCCAGAGCACCCCTTCGGCGACCTCGATCGCCTCGCCCGTCTCGGGCGGGTTGTCCCAGGGGAAGCTCAAGGTGCGCGGCGGCTGCGCGTCCATCGCCTCAGCCCCGCTCGAAGTCTTCGACGCTCAGCGCATAGAGACCTTCCGCCCCCGCCTGGGCATGGGTCAGCAGGGCGGCGTGTTCCGGCAGCATGCGCTGGATATAGAACTCGGCCAGCTTGGCGCGCGGACCCTCCGGTTCGGCCAGGGCGGCGACCAGGTGGTAATGGCCGCCCAGCACCCGGGCAAAGCCCTTGAGATAGGGCACGGCACCGGCGAAGCGGGTGTTCATGTCCTTCTGCGCCACCAGCCATTCAGTGGTTTCGCGCAGTGTCTCGGCCGATTGCCAGACGGCCTCGGCCAGCGCCGGCTTGGTGCCGCGTGCCCGTTCGGCCTGATCCTGGATTTCGTCCAGCAGGCGGAAGGCGGCCTCGCCCCCGTCCATCATCTTGCGGGCGACAAGGTCCATCGCCTGAATGCCGTTGGTGCCCTCGTAGATCGCGGTGACGCGGACGTCGCGGTAATATTGCGCGGCGCCGGTTTCCTCGATGAAGCCCATGCCGCCGTGCACCTGCACCCCGGTCTGGGAGACGGAGATGCCGGTATCGGTGCCAAAGGCCTTGGCGATCGGCGTCAACAGCGCGGCGCGGGCGGCCCACTCGGGCTCGGCCGTGGCGGTTTGCATGTCGATGGCCACCGCACAGGACAGCAGGATGGCGCGGGCGGCGAAGACCTCGGCCTTCATCTCGAGAAGCATCCGGCGAACATCGGCGTGATCAACGATCATGCCCGAGCCTTCGACCGGGGTCTTGCCCTGCTTGCGCGCCAGCGCATAGGCCACCGCATGCTGATAGGCGCCTTCCGCCGCGCCAACGCCCTGACCGCCGACGCCGAGACGAGCGTTGTTCATCATGGTGAACATCGCCGCCATGCCGCCATGCTCGGGGCCGACCAGCCAGCCGGTGGCACCATCGTAATGCATCACGCAGGTGGGCGAGCCGTGCAGGCCCATCTTGTGTTCCAGGCTGACCACCTTCAGGCTGTTGGCCTTGCCGGGATTTCCGTTTTCGTCCGGCAGGAACTTCGGCACCAGGAACAGCGAAATCCCCTTGGTGCCCGGCACCCCGTCAGGCAGCCGCGCCAGCACCAGGTGGCAGATGTTCTCGGTGATGTCGTTGTCACCCCAGGAGATGAAGATCTTCTGCCCCGAGATCGCGAAGGAGCCATCACCGTTCGGCACCGCCTTGGAGGTCAACGCACCGACATCCGAGCCAGCCTGCGGTTCGGTCAGGTTCATGGTGCCCGACCATTCGCCGCTGATCAGCTTCGGCAGATACAGCTCCTTGATCGCGTCGGAGCCGTGATGCGCCAGCGCCTCGATCTGGCCCTGGCTCATCAGCGGGGCGAGTTGCAACGCCAGGCAGGCGGCGCTCATCATCTCGTTGACGCTGGTGGTCAGGGTCATCGGCAGCCCCATGCCGCCGAACTCCTGCGGCGCGCTCATGCCGATCCAGCCGCCCTCGGCGATCGCCTTGAAGCCGTCGGAAAAGCCGGGGCTGGTGCGCACCACGCCGTTTTCCAGCTTGGCCGGATAGAGATCGCCATTGCGATTGACCGGCGCCATCACCTCCTCGCACATCTTGCCGGCTTCCGACAGGATCGCGGTCACCACATCGTTATCGGCTTCCGAGAACAGATCGGTCGCGGCGATCTGGTCGTATCCAATCACATTGCGAAGAAGAAATTCATAGTCTGAAACAGGCGCACGGTAAGGCATTTGCGTCCTCTTGTCTGCGCGGGGCCTTGGCTTGGCGGGCTTGGCTTCCACCGGCGGCACCGCTATGGCTCAACCTGCGAAGATACCTAACCACCCCCCACTTGCAAGCAACCGAAACGCGGCGTCATAGCCATGCCTGAAAAAGAAACCCTGCGCCTGACCCCGAGTGCCGACGATCTGGAGCGCGCGGCGGCGCTGCTGCGCGCCGGCGAACTGGTCGCCTTCCCGACCGAGACCGTCTATGGGCTGGGCGCGGATGCCTGCAACGGCCAGGCGGTGGCGGGCATCTATGCCGCCAAGGGCCGGCCCAGCTTCAACCCGCTGATCGCGCATTTTCCCGATGCCGAGACCGCACAGGCCTATGTCGAATGGTCCGATCTGGCCGAGCGGCTGGCGACGGCCTTCTGGCCCGGGCCGCTGACGCTGGTGCTGCCGTTAAAGCCCGGCCACGGAATTTCCGAACTGACCACCGCCGGTCTCGATACGCTCGGAGTAAGGGTGCCGGCGCATCCGACCGCCCAGCGGTTGCTGCGCGCCTTCGGCGGGCCGGTGGCTGCGCCCTCGGCCAACCCCTCGGGGCGGATCAGCCCGACGACGGCCGATCACGTGCTGGCCGGCCTTGCGGGCAGGATCGCCGCGGTGGTCGATGACGGCCCTTGCCCGGTGGGGGTGGAATCCACCATCCTCGGGCTGGTCGGCGCGCCGGTGCTGCTGCGCCCCGGCGGCGTCGCGGCCGAGGCGATCGAGGCGCTGCTGGGCGCCCCGCTGCCCCGCCGGTCAGGCGAGGCGGCGATCAACGCCCCAGGACAGCTCCGGTCGCATTACGCGCCGAGGGCCAGCGTGCGGCTGAACGCCGAGACGCCGGAACCCGGCGAGCTGTTCCTCGGCTTCGGCCCCCGCGACGGTGAGCTGAACCTGTCGCCCTCCGGCGATCTGGCCGAAGCGGCCGCTAATCTCTTCGGCTATTTGCACGCGCTCGATGCCCGTGGCGCCCCGATCGCGGTGGCGCCGGTGCCGGACCGGGGACTCGGCGCCGCAATCAATGACCGGCTGCGTCGCGCCGCCGCGCCGCGCGAGTCCTGAGTGACCCGTTCCGGGGCAAGCTGCCGCGAGATGGACGCTGCCCCGGGGTCAGATCAAGAAAATCGCATATTTCCAGACCTCGAGCCGGATCACGGGCTGGACCTGAGCCTTCATGTCACACAGAGTCGGTTTCCAGGCGCGCCGGGCGCAGCGCCCCGGTCCCGAACGGAAGAGACGGCGGCACCGTGACAACAGCTGGAACGAGAGGGGGGCGAGCGCGATGGCGCGCTACAGCAAGAGCCACAAAGAGGAAACCAAACGGAACATCCTGATCCATGCGGCGCGGCGATTTCGACAAGACGGGCTGGCCGCTGTCGGGTTGCGATCGCTGATGACCGATGCCGGGCTGACTCACGGCGGCTTTTACGCCCATTTCCCCGCCCGCGACGCGCTGGTCATCGAGGCCCTGGACACCGCGCTGGATGAAATATCCGGCCTGCTCAGCCGCGCCGCCACGGAGGGCGGGCTGACCGGGCTGATCCGCGCCTATCTCGATCCGCATCTGCGCGATCATCCGGGGCTTGGCTGTGCCGCGGCGAGCCTCGCCCCCGAGATCGCCCGCGAAGCCCCGACGACCCAGAGCCGCTTTGCTGCAGCCGTCAGCGCCACGGCGCGTCTGATCTCGGACCACCTGCCCCCCGGCGGAGGCGAGTGCGACCGGCTGGCGCGCGGCCGGGCGATCTTCGCGATGATGATGGGCAGCATGCAACTGTCCCGGACCGAACCCGATCCGGCCACCTCGAACGCGATCCTGCAGACGGCACGCGATGGCGCCCTGGCCCTGGCGCATCTGCCCTGGCCAGAACGAATCAACTGAGGCAGGCCGCCGCGGGATCAGGCCCGACCGGCACTGGCCGACAGCGTCAGTGGATCGACCCCCAGCGTGCGCAGAGCACCGCCCCATTTGGCAGCATCGGCCAGATCGAAAACCAGCGCCGGATCGGCCTCGGTCGTCAACCAGGCGTTCAGCGCGATCTCATTTTCCAACTGACCGGCCCCCCAGCCGGCATAGCCCAACATCAAAAGCGCCCGGCGCGGTCCCTCTCCACCCGCGATATCCTCAAGCACGTCCATCGTCGCGGTCATCCGGAAATCATCCGAGATCTTCATCGAATGCAGGTTGGATTGATAATCGGACGAATGCAGCACAAAGCCACGCGCGGTTTCCACCGGGCCGCCGAAATGCACCGGCATCCGGCCACACCCCGGCGTCTCGGCGGTGATCTTGAGCTGCTCCAGCAGGTCGGCCAGCATGAGGTCGGGAGCGAGCTTGTTGATGATCAGCCCCATCGCCCCCTCTTCGCCGTGGCTGCACATAAAGACCACGGACCGATCAAATCGCGGGTCGCCCATTCCGGGCATGGCGATCAGAAGTTTACCGGTCAGGTTCATCGCGGTGCGATCCATAGATGATCAAATCCTTGCCACAATAACATGGCGCGCCGACCGGGCCGGCGCAAGTCCACTGCGTCACAGCTTCGTGACCAGGGCGAAAACGCCGCGGGAATCGCAAGATAGTGAGCCGGCCCGGCTTGGAATTCGCGGCGGCGCAGGCCATTTAGCAGGTATGTTCCAACGTGCACTCCTTCTGCCGGCGGCCTGTACCGCCTGTCTTGTCGCTCTGCTCGCCAGCGTCACCCCTCCGGCGGCGGCGGCCGAGGCCGCCTCGTTGAACGATCTGGTCCGGATCGAGGTTCTTGACGGCGGGCCGACCAAACGCGGCACCTATCTGGCGGCGCTGCGGCTAACGCTGTCGGATGGCTGGAAGACCTATTGGCGCGCCCCCGGCGAGGCAGGCATTCCGCCCAGCTTCGACTGGAAGGGGTCGCGCAACCTGGGCGATGTCGAGATCACCTGGCCGGCACCGGAGGTCTTCGAGGCCAACGGGCTCAGAACCATTGGCTACACGCATCAGCTCGTCTTGCCGGTCGAGGTGACCCCGGCGAAACCCGACCAGCCGGTGCGGTTGAAAGGCACCATGGAATTCGGCCTGTGCAGCGATGTCTGCATCCCCGGGGCGCTGGACTTCGACCATCAGATCGACGCCAAGGCGGGCCGCAACCCGGCGATCGCCGCGGCGCTGGCCGCACGGCCCTATTCCGCCCGGGAGGCGGGGGTTCAGGCCGCCACCTGCCGGTTGTCGCCCGGCAGCGACGGGCTGAAGGTCGAGGCGCGGATCACCATGCCCTCGGCCGGCGGAACCGAGATCGCGGTGATCGAATCCGGCGCCCCCGGCATCTGGGCGACCGAGACCGAGACCCACCGCCAGGGCGATACGCTGATCGCCTCGAGTGAATTGATGAGCGACAGCGGCGGCGCCTTCGCGCTGAACCGCTCGACGCTGCGGATCACCGTGCTCGGGGCCAAGCATTCGGTCGACATCCGCGGCTGTGACGCGGGCTGAGGCGATGCAGGCAACCCCCAAGCTTGGCGCCATCGCCGTGGTTGTGCGCGACGGCCAGGTGCTGCTCGCCCGACGCAAGAAAACCCCCGACGCCGGGCTCTGGGGCTTTCCCGGCGGCCATGTCGAAGCGGGCGAAACGGCGCTGGAGGCCGCACGGCGTGAGCTTCTGGAAGAAACCGGCCTGTCAGCGCGGGCGGTCGATTATCTGACCTGCATCGACGTGATCCGCAAGGATGCCGAGGGCCGCGTGCTGGTGCATTTCCTCCTGGCCGCCGTCCTCTGTGTCGAGGCCGATGGCAAGCTAGAGGCTGCCGACGACGTGTCGGAAGCCGCCTGGTTCCCCTGCGATCAGGTGCGCGCCGGCGAACTGGAGATGTCCGCCCAGGTCGCCGAGGTGATGGAGCTGGCGATCCTCCGTCAGGGCTGAGCCCGGCGCGCAGCGCGCCCATAGGCGAGCCCCGCCACCAGATTGGCCAGCCCCAGAATCACCAGCGCCCCAACCACGAAGACCAGCAACGCCCCCAGCATCGGATCCGCGGCCCCGAGCCGCGGCAGGGCGCGCGCCAGCGGCCCGGGCAGCGCCCCCTCGACCAGCACCCAGCCCATGGTCGCCGCCAACCAGAGCGCCATCGCCGCCGCGGTGCCGGCCACCGCCCCCTTCACCGCCCGGTTCGGGCTGAAGACCGAACGGCGCAGCGCCGTCAGCGGACGGGAGATATCCTGCTGGATCGCCATCAGCGCTGGCACCACCAGCAGCACCAGCACCATGCCGAAGCCCAGCCCGTAGACCAGGGTGATCACCGTCGGCTTGAGAAACTGCGCCTGCTGCGAGGATTCGTAAAGCAGCGGCGCCATGCCCAGCACCGTGGTCAGCGTGGTCAGCAGTACCGGCCGCAGCCGGTCGGCAGTGCCGTCGATGATCGAGGGAATCAGCCCGCGGTCACGGGCATATTCGTCGATGGTCGACACCAGGACGATGGAATCGTTGATGATGATCCCGGTCATGCCCAGCAGCCCGACCACCGTGAACATCGCCATCGGCACACCCCAAAGGTAATGGCCCCAGATCGCCCCCACCATGCCGAAGGGGATCACCGCCATCACCACCAGCGGCCGCGTCCAGCTTGCGAAGATCCAGGCCAGCACCAGATAGATCCCCGTCAGGCAGAGGATCAGCCCCGAGCCGGCATCGCTGAGAAACTCGTTCTCCTGCTCGCTCAGCCCGGACAGCCGCCATTCCACCTGCCGCTCTTCGGCGATCTTCGGCAGGATCTCGTCGCGCAAGGCGCGCTGGATCTCGGCCGCCCGCGCCGGATCGTCTTCCGAGATGTCGCCGGTCACGCTGATCACCCTGAGCCCGTTCTCGCGCCGCACGGTGGAAAAGCCGGTGCGCTGCTTGACCGTCACGATGTCGGAAAGCGGCACATAGGCGCCCGTCGGCGTGCGCATCTGCATGCGGTCCAGGAAATCGGCGCTCAGCTCGGCATCGGGCAGTTCGACCTGGATGGTGGCACTGCGTGGCCCGTCGGGATAGGTCGCGGCCTCGATCCCGTTCAGCCGGTGGCGCAGGACGCTGCTCAGCCCCTCCATGGTGAAGCCCAGCGCCTGCCCCTGCGCGGTGAGATCGAGAACCAGCTCCTCCTTGTCATAGGCAAGGTTGTCCTCGACCGCCGACACCTCGGGATAGCGCAGCACGGCGGCCTGCAGATCCTGGCTCGCCGCCTTCAGCGTATCGACATCGGCACCATAGAACTGCACGTCGAGCGCATCGCCCCCCGGCCCCGACCGCCAGCCGCGGAAGCTGAGCAGTTCGGTCATCGGATGGCGGCGCACCGCGTCCTGCAGATCTGCGACGAAGGCGAAGCTGGAATAGGGGCGCAGATCGGCGTCGATCAGTTCGATGCTGATGCCGCCCAGCAGATCGGTGTCCTTGGTATCGGCCCCCTCGGGCGCCCGGCCGGCGCTGCCGCCGATCTCGGCCATGACGAACTTCAGCGGATTGACACCATAGCGCGCTTCATAGTCCTTGCTGACCGCTTCGGTGGCGCGCTGCAGCTCCTGCATCATCGCCAGCGTATCGGCCCGGCTGGCGCCTTCGGACATGATGAAGTTGCCGGTGACCGATCCCTGTTCCGGCGCGTTGAAAAACCGCCACTTGACCTCGCCACGCAGGAACAGCGCCGCCTGGCTCGCCAGCAGCAGCACGGCGCCGGCAAGCACGACATAGCGGCCGCGCACCACCAGCGCGATGAACTGGCGGAACAGGTGATCGCGCAGCCAGCGAAAGCCGCGGTTCACCACGCGACTGGGGATGTCATACCAATGTTCTTTCTCGGAATGCGCCAGCGCGTGGCTCATGTGATTGGGCAGGATCAGGAAGCATTCGACCAGCGAGGCCAGCAGCACCACGATCACGGTAAAGGGGATGTCCTTGATCATGTCGCCGAAGCGGCCGCCGATCGCCTCCAACCCGAAGAAGGCGATCACCGTCGTCGCGGTCGAGGCGAAGACCGGCATCGCCATGTGACGCGCGGCATTCTCGGCCGCCTGCACCGGATGTTCCTTCAGATGGCGGGCGCGGAAATCGGCGTGTTCCCCCACCACGATGGCATCATCCACCACGATGCCGAGCGTGATGATCAGGCCGAACAGGCTGATCATGTTGATGGTGATGCCGAAGGTGTACATCAGCGCGATCGCCGCGAACATCGACGCCGGGATGCCGGCGGCCACCCAGAAGGCGGTGCGCGCGTTCAGGAACAGGAACAGCAGCACCACCACCAGCACCAGCCCCATCAGCCCGTTGTCGACCAGGATATCCAGCCGGTCGGTGATCGCCTCGGCCCGGGTGCGGATGAGCTGCGCGCTCACCCCCTTGGGCAGGCTGAGCTGCATCTTGGCGACCACATCCTCGACCTGATGCTGGATCTTGATGGCATCACCGGCGTCCGAGCGATCAACCCGGATCGACATCGCCGAATGATCCCCCACGAAATAGGCGCGGGCGCGGTCGGTGCCCTGGACCCGGATTTGGGCAACATCGCCAATCGTCAACTTCGAGCCATCGTCGTTCGACCTGAGCACGACACTGGCCAACTGCTCGGCGCTGCGCTTCTCGGTGCCGGTGCGCACGCGGGCATTGGCGCCGGTGACATCGCCGGCCGGGTTGGTCGAGACCTCGGCCGCGATCACGGCGGCGATTTCCGCCATCGTCACGTCATGTTCGATCAGCGATCGCGATGGCACCTCGACGATCGTCTCGGGAGCGGCCACCCCGCGGATGGTGGTGCGGGTCACCCCGACCTCGAACAGCCGCGTCACCAGTTCGTCGGCGAATTGGCCAAGCTGCTCCGGCGCCACCGGACCGGCGATCACCACATCGGTCACCCGGTCACGCCAGACGCCACGGCGCACCAGCGGGTCCTCGGCCTCTTCGGGCAGGGTGGTGACGGCATCGACCGCCGCCTGCACGTCATCCTCGGCCCGGGCCATATCCCAGCCCGGCTCGAATTCAAGCGTGATGGTCGCCTTCCCCTCGCTGGAGACAGAGGCGGTGCTTTCCACCCCGTCGACCACCATCACGGCGGGCTCCAGCACCTGCACGATGGCGCTGTCCACATCCTCCGGCCCGGCGCCGTCCCAGACCACCTTCACGGTGACGGTATTGACCACCACATCGGGAAAGAACTGCGCCCGCATGTTGGGGATCGCGGCCGCGCCCAGCACCAGGAGGATCATCAGCAGCAGGTTCGCCGCCGTTCGGTGACGAGTGAAATAGCTGAGGATGCCACCGGCGCGGTCGGAAAGATCGCGGATCATGGCTTAGCCTCCGATGCGGGATTCAATGCGCTCGACCAGTTGGGCCGGCACCTTGGGCTCGCCAAGTTGCGCCAGCACCCGCTCGCGGACCTGATCGGGCATGGCGGTATTGGCCTCGACGAAGGCGCGCAGCTTCGCCCGCCGCTCGTCGCTCAGTTCCAGCAGCGCCGCGTCTTCTGGCCGGGCGTCGGCGCTCGCATCCTCGCGCAGCGGCCGGACCAGGATGCCCGGCCCCAACAGCGGCGTGCGGCCGATCACCACCTCGCGGCCAGCAAGCCCCTCGCCACGCAGCAGCACATCGTCGCCCTGACGGCGGACCAGTTCGACCGGCAGCGCCTCGAGCCGGTTGCCCTCGCCCAGCACCAACACGGTGCCGCCGGCATCAAGCGCCGAGGCCGGCAGCCGCGCGACATTGTCGATCGCCGGCTCCTGCACTCCGACGGTGACGAAATCACCGGGCTTGAACCCCGGCGCGGCGTCAAGCCGGGCATAGAGCAGGCGGCCGCTGACCCCCACGCCCGAGGCGGCGCTGTCGCGGCTGATCGTCCCCTTGGCGCTGAGCGCGGCACCGCTGACATCCAGCGTCACCGTCACCGGCGCCGAGATCAGCGAACCCTGATCGCTCAGCAGTCGCGCATATTGCGCGGTCGAGATGCGAAAGGCGACCTCAAGCGATCTGGGGTCGATCAGCTCGGCCAGTTTCTCGTTGGCCGCGACCAGCCGCCCTTCGACCAGGGTGACGCCGGACAGCGTGCCGGAAAACCTGGCGCGCAGCGTGGTATCGGCCAGATCACGCTCTGCCTCCTCCAGCGCCAGCCGGGACCGTGCGATCAGCGTCACCGCCTGATCCCCCCGCGCCTCGGCCTGAGCAACGGCGAGACGCAGCGACAGCACCGACTGCCGCGCGGCGGCGAGCGCCAGCTCGGCCTCCTCCTCGGCCGCGGCAGAGCCGACGCCGCGTTCCTTCAGGCCCTTCTGGCGTTCGAAGGCGCGCTGGCGCAGATCCTCCTGCGCCCGGGCCGCCTCAAGTTCATCCTTTGCCAGCGCCAGAGCGCGCGCGGCATCGCGTTGTTCGGCCTCGGCGTCCAGCAGGTCGCTTTTCACCCGGTCACGGGCGGATTCGGCATCGGCCGGGTCGATCCAGATCAGATCGTCCCCCTCGGAGACCACACCGCCTTCGACGAAATTCTCCGCCAGCCAGATCACCCGGCCACCAACGGCCGCGCGCAGCTCCAGCGTGCGGCGGCTTTCGACCTGGCCATAGGCCTCCAGCACCGGAGCGACGGTTTCCATCCGCGCCGGGCGAAGGTTGACGGCAAAGACCCTTTCGCGCGGCTGCGGCGGGCGCGGCGTGTCGGTCATCCGCGCCTCGATCGCGCCCATGACCAGTTGTCCGGCATAGATCAGCAAGGCGACGACGACCGAAGCCAGGAACAATCCCAGAAGGCTTTGCCGCAAGAACCGCATTCTTATCCCTTTCCGCGCAGCATGGCTGACGCACAAACTAATCCCGCCCTGCCAAATGCCAAGCGGCAGGGGGAACTTGCGGGGTTATACGCGCGGGATGATCATTTCCTTCGCTGATTTTCGGTCAGGCGCGGAAAAATCTCGACGAAGTTACAGGGGCGGTGACGATAATCGAGCTGATAGGAGAGAATCTCGTCCCAGGCATCTTTGCAGGCGCCCGGGCTCCCCGGCAGCGCGAAAAGATAGGTTCCCCCCGCGACGCCCCCCGTGGCCCGCGACTGCACGGCAGAGGTGCCGATCTTCTGCATCGAGACGATGGTGAAAACCGTGCCGAAGGCGTCGATCTCTTTCTCATAGACATCGCGATGCGCCTCGACCGTCACGTCGCGCCCGGTCAACCCGGTGCCGCCGGTCGAGATCACCACGTCGATCTCGGGATCGGCGATCCAGACCCTAAGCTGATCGGTGATCCGGTCGCGTTCGTCCGGCAGGATCTGCCGCGCGGCCAGCTTGTGGCCAGCCTGTTCGATTCGCTCGACCAGCACCTGCCCCGATTTGTCATCGGCAAAGGTCCGGGTATCGGAAACGGTCAGCACCGCGATGCGGACCGGAATGAAATCCTTGCTCTCGTCGATGCGATCCACCATGGCTCAGGCCCTTTCCAGAATGGCAAGCCGCAGCGCCAGCGCGGCGAAGATGGTTCCGCTGATCCGGCCCAGCCAGCGGCCGGCGGCCGCGGACCCGGCCAGCCAGCGGCCGGCGCCACCGGCAAAGATACCCACGGCGGAATTGACGATGAAGCCCCCCAGCCCCAGCACCGCGCCGAAGGCCAGGAACTGACCCAGCACCGATCCGGCCTCGGGGCGGACGAATTGCGGCACGAAGGCCAGCACGAAGAGGATCACCTTGGGATTGGTGAGATTGACCAGCAGCCCGGCGCGGAATGCCCTGAACGGCGAAAAGGCCGGCCGGTCCGACCGGGCGGCATGACCGCCACGAAATGCCCCCCAGGCGAGATAGAGCAGATAGCCCACCCCGACCCAGCGGATCACATCGAACAGCGCCGGCACCGCCGCCACCACCGCGCCGAGCCCCAGCCCCGCCAGCGCCACATGCACCATGCCGCCGACGGAAATCCCCGCGCTCGCCGCCACCGCCGCGCCACGACCCGAGCGCAGCCCCTGCCCCAGACAGAACATCATGTCGGCACCTGGGGTGACGTTCAGCGCCAAGGCGGCCGGCACGAAGGCCAGCAGGGTGACGGCGTCGATCATTCCCCGACCTCGAACCAAGTGCCGGTGGGGCCGAGGTTGACCACCTCGGTCCGGCCGATCAGGCCGCGTTCGCCCCAGCAATCGTGGATATGCCCGCAGAGCGCCAGGTGCGGCTGCAGCCGTTCGATCGCCGCGCGCACGGCGGTGGAGCCGACGGAAAGGCCCGAAGCGGTGCGATCCGCCACCCCCTTGGGCGGCGAATGGACCACCAGCACGTCAACGGCATCACAAGAGGCGAGCAGCGCCTCGGCGGCCTCCTCGGTCACGTCCCAGGACCAATCACCAAAGGGCGCCGGCGGCACCGCACCGCCCAGACCGAACAGCCGCAGCCCGCCGATCTCAAGCCCCTCGCCATGCAGAACGCGAACCTCCGCCGGCACGGCGGCGCGCAGCTCCTCGGCGCTTTCGTTGTTGCCGGGGACCAGCACCATCGGCGCGGCGATCCCCGACAGCAGCTCCATCGCCTGATCCAACCCTTCGCGCATGTTGCAGAAATCCCCCGCGCCGATCACCAGATCGGCGCCGGCGCTGGCCGCGACCAGGTCGGCGGCGGCGCGGCGGGCAAGGTGCAGGTCGGAAAAGGCAAGGATCTTCATGTCTTTCAACTCTCGTTCAGCTTTCATTCAAACGCGCGCGCAGTTCCAGCAGATCGGCCCAGGCGAGCCGCTTGGCCGAGGGCTGGCGCAACAGATAGGCCGGGTGGAACATCGGCAGGACGGGCTTGCCCATCGCCTGATCCCAGTGACCGTGCAGCCGGGTGATGCCGCGTTTGCCCAGCACCGCCTGGCAGGAGATATTGCCCATCAGCACGATCAGCCTGGGATCGCTCAGCGCCACATGGCGTTCGAGGAAGGGCTTCATCATCGCGATCTCGTCAGGCCGGGGATCGCGGTTCTGCGGCGGCCGCCAGGGCAGCACATTGGTGATATAGACGTTTTCCGTCCGCGACAGGCCGATGGCGGCAAGCATCCGGTCCAGCAACTGCCCGGCCCGGCCGACAAAGGGGCGCCCCTCACGATCCTCGTCGCGGCCCGGCGCCTCGCCGATGATCATCACCGGAGCGCCCCGCACCCCATCGGCGAAGACCAGATTACGCGCGCCCTTCTTCAGTTCGCAAAGATCGAACTCCGCCATCGCCGCCTTCAGCGCGTCCAGATCGCCGGCCCTGGCGGCGGCGGCGCGGGCGATCTCGACCGGATCGGGGCCCTTGGGTTTGGCTGCGACAGGCGCCGCCTGCCCCGGCGCGGCGGCCGATTTCGCCGCCGGGCGGGCATGATCGGGCAAGTCGTATCGGTTCACCGGCTGATCACCGATGGCATCCGTCGCCCCCAGCTCCACCTGCCATTCCAGCAGCGCCCGTGCGGTATGATGATCAAGTCCCGATTCCATGCCCGGACCCTATCGCGGAAACCCGCCCTCTAAAACCGCAATGCGGGGTTACACAGCGCCACACGATGTTGCCCCGCGCGCGCGGGCTTTCTATAAGCAGCCCCAGCAGCACAGCCGGAGTCCGCGCATGTCCTTTGCCCACCGTCACCTTCTGGGAATCGAACCGCTGAGCCCGCAGGACATCGTGACGATCCTCGATCTCGCCGAAACCTATGTGGACCTGAACCGCCAGCCGGCCAAACATGCCGATGTCCTGGCCGGTCTCACCCAGATCAACATGTTCTTCGAAAACTCCACCCGCACCCAGGCGAGCTTCGAGCTGGCCGGCAAACGGCTGGGGGCGGATGTGATGAACATGGCCATGCAGGCCAGTTCGATCAAGAAGGGCGAGACGCTGATCGACACCGCGATGACGCTGAACGCCATGCACCCCGATCTGCTGGTAGTGCGCCACCCGCATTCGGGCGCCGTCGATCTGCTGGCGCAGAAGGTCAACTGCGCGGTGCTGAACGCCGGCGACGGCAAGCACGAACACCCGACTCAGGCGCTGCTCGATGCGCTGACGATCCGCCGCGCCAAGGGGCGGCTGCACCGGCTGAACATCGCCATCTGCGGCGATATCTCCCATTCCCGCGTGGCGCGGTCGAACCTGCTCTTGTTGGGCAAGATGGAAAACCGCATTCGCCTGATCGGCCCGCCCACCCTGATGCCCTCGGGCATCGACGCCTTCGGGGTCGAGGTCTATGACGACATGCGCGAAGGGCTGCAGGATGTCGACGTGGTGATGATGCTGCGGCTGCAGAAGGAGCGGATGGACGGCGGCTTCATCCCCTCGGAGCGCGAATATTACCACCGCTACGGGCTCGACGCCGAGAAACTGGCGCTGGCCAAGCCCGACGCCATCGTGATGCACCCCGGCCCGATGAACCGCGGTGTCGAGATCGACGGCACGCTGGCCGACGACATCAACCGCAGCGTGATCCAGGATCAGGTCGAGATGGGTGTCGCCGTCCGCATGGCGGCGATGGAGCTGCTGGCGCGCAACCTGGAAGCGGAGCGTCTGGGATGAGCGATCCGCTCAGCATCGCGGCCGGCGAACACGGGGTGATCCGTGTCTTCGCGCTGGAGATGCGGCCCGAACAGGCCGCCTTTCAGCGCGAGCCGGGGGCGGCGGAGCAGATGCTGGGGCTCGAAAGGCTCGACCATGGCCAGATCGACGTGATCCGCCTGGCCGATCTGGAAGAGCTGGGGCTTGCTGGCTATCTGCTCGACGGCTGCGGCGTGCCCGAGGACCAGATCGCCCCGGATCGCGACAGGCTCAAGGCGCTGAAGGGCTGGGTCATGGTGGTGCGCAGCCGCGCCTTCGGCGGCCGCGCCTGCCGGATCGTGCCGGGCCCCGGCGTCAAGCTGATCGCAACCTATCGTGAACCCGACCCCGAGTGGAGCGCCGAACCGCTCCACGCCAAAAGCGCCGAACTCTACTCCGCCCCCCGGATGTCGCCCCGTGCGGCGCGCGACCGCGCCCGGCGGATCGGCGCCGCGCTGTTCGGCATCGTCATGGCGTTGGTCGCCCTTGTCCTCTGGCTGGTGATCCGATGAGCATGACCCATTTCCCCGCCGACCGCGCCGCCTATATCCGCGCCCATCTCTGGCTGGCACTTGCCGCGATGGCGGCGGCGACGCTGATCCTCTGGCTGATCGGCAACCCCTATGTCTGGACCGGGCTGGTGGCCGGCGCCGGCGCCATCGCGCTGCGCGGTTTCTATCTGGCCTCGGAGGAGCTGGCGGCGGTCTGGGCCATCGAGGGGCACGACCTGACCGGCCCCGGCGGCCAGCGCATCCCGCTCGCCCGGATCGAGACGGTCCGCACCATCGGCAGCTTCGTGCAGGTCATCACCCGCGACGGGCACAAATACCTGATCAAGTACCAGGCCGACCCCCAGGCCACCGTGACCGCCATAGAAAGGGCAAGGGCATGACCGATCTCCTTTTCACCAACGCCCGGTTGATCGACCCCGAAGCCGGCACCGATGCGCCCGGCTGGCTGCATGTGGTCGATGGGCGGATCGCGGCGACCGGCGGCGGAGAAGCCCCGGCGCCCGGGGCGGGCGAATTGCTGGTCGATTGTGGCGGCATGTGCCTGGCCCCCGGCATCGTCGATCTCGGGGTGAAGGTCTGCGAGCCGGGTGAGCGGCACAAGGAAAGCTATCGCAGCGCCGGACAGGCGGCGGCGGCCGGCGGGGTGACCACCATCGTCACCCGCCCCGACACCGCCCCCGCCATCGACAGCCCCGAGACGCTGGAATTCGTCACCCGCCGCGCCCAGGCCGACGCGCCGGTCAACGTGCTGCCGATGGCGGCGCTGACCAAGGGCCGGCAGGGCCGCGAGATGACCGAGATCGGCTTTCTGATGGACGCCGGCGCCGTCGCCTTCACCGATTGCGACCACGTGGTCGAGGACACCAAGGTGCTGTCCCGGGCGCTGACCTATGCCCGCAGCCTCGGCGCGCTGGTGATCGGCCACCCGCAGGAGCCGGGGCTGAGCCATGGCGCCGCGGCCACCAGCGGCAAGTTCGCCTCGCTGCGCGGGCTGCCGGCGGTGTCGCCGATGGCCGAACGCATGGGGCTTGATCGCGATATCGCGCTGATCGAGATGACCGGGGCGCGCTATCACGCCGATCAGATCACCACCGCCCGCGCCCTGCCGGCGCTGGAACGCGCCAAGGCCAACGGGCTCGATATCACCGCCGGCGTCGGCATCCACCACCTGACGCTGAACGAATTCGACGTCGCCAATTACCGCACCTTCTTCAAGCTGAAGCCGCCACTGCGCTCGGAAGATGACCGCCAAGCGGTGATCGAGGCGGTCCGCAGCGGGCTGATCGACATCATCTGTTCGATGCACACGCCGCAGGACGAGGAAAGCAAACGCCTGCCTTTCGAGGAGGCCGCGAGCGGCGCGGTCGGGTTGGAGACGCTGCTGCCGGCGGCGCTGCGGCTTTATCATTCGGGCGATCTGAGCCTGCCGCAACTGTTCCGCGCGCTCGCCCTGAACCCGGCCAAGCGGCTGGGTCTGGGCAGCGGTCGCCTGACCGCCGGGGCGCCGGCCGATCTGGTGCTGTTCAACCCCGACGCGCCCTTCGTGCTCGACCGGTTCAAACTCAAGTCCAAGTCCAAGAACACCCCGTTCGACGGCGGCCGGATGCAGGGCCGCGTACTGGCAACCTATGTGGCGGGCGCCCCCGTCTATCGGAGGGACTGATGCCCGAGATCACCTCTTCCGCGCTGACCCTGATCCTCTGGGCCGTGATCGGCTATGGGCTGGGGTCGATCCCCTTCGGCATGGTGATGACCAAGCTCTTCGGTCTGGGCAATCTGCGCCAGATCGGATCGGGCAATATCGGCGCCACCAATGTGCTCAGGACCGGGCACAAGGGGGCGGCGGCGCTGACCGTCCTGTTCGATGGCGGCAAGGGGGCGGTGGCGGTACTGCTGGCGCGCGCCTTCGCCGCCGACGACGCGGCGCAACTGGCCGGGCTGCTGGCCTTCACCGGCCATTGCTTTCCGATCTGGCTGGGGTTCAAGGGCGGCAAGGGGGTGGCGACCTTCCTGGGCCTTTGGCTGGCGCTGGCCTGGCCGGTCGGGATCGCCTGCTGTCTGACCTGGCTGGTGGTGGCACTGCTCAGCCGCATCTCCTCGCTCAGCGCGCTGGTGGCGGCGGCGGCCTCGACCTTCTGGGCGGTCGGCCTGGGATACGGCCAGGAACTGCTGCTGGGCGCCCTGCTGACCCTGCTGATCTTCTGGCGTCACCGGGCGAATATCGCCCGGCTCAGGGCCGGAACCGAACCGAGGATCGGCCAGAAATAGACCAGAAGACGCAGCAATCAGAACCTGCGTCTATTCGGCCTTTTTCATCAGGGCCTCGACGGCATTAGCCGTCCGCCTGGTATTGTCGCGAATATCCAGCAGCACATAGATCACGCCCGCGGCCATCACGATCGAGACCAACCCCCCGATGATATAGAGAAGGCTCGCGGCCCCGCCCCCACCATAGGGGTTGCTCATCATCGCAATGCCGGTTGCGATCACGCCGATCACACCGACAACGACAAAAACCGCGACGAGCATCTCGAAGATATTAACGATCATGGAACGCATGGAATTTCCTCTCCCCACAATATGAGCACCTCAGAGCGCGATCTAGAAACCACGGAAATGGCGCCGCCCCTCGATCAGGATAAGGCGGCGAGACGATAAATGAACAAAAAACAAAGGCCCGGAAAAAGAATTTCCGGACCTTCTGAGAAAATAAACCCTGCGCAAAAGAAACCGCAGCGGGAAACGGGCCGTAAATCCCGGCCCTGTCAGTAGCTGAACGCGTCGTAGATCTTGTCCAGATCGCCGTGCCAGTCGCCGTTGTAATGGGCCAGCAGCTCATCCGCCGGGGTCATGCCGGTCTCAATGCTCTCCTCCAGCGCATGGAGGAAATAACGTTCGTCCTGTTCGATGCCGCAAAGCGCCGGGCGCGCCCGCGCCTTGAGCCCCTCGCGGGCGATCTCCAGCACCTGACCGGCCAGATCGCGCATCGACTTGCCGCCGACCTCGCCCTGCAGGCCGTTGTCACCGGCCGCAACGCGCCAGGCTTCGCGGGTTTCTGCGTCCCAGCCCTTGACCAGATCCCAGGCCGCGTCCAGCGCGCCCTGATCGTACATCAGCCCGACCCAGAGCGCCGGCAGCGCGCAGAGCCGCCGCCAGGGGCCGCCATCGGCGCCGCGCATTTCGATGAACTTCTTCACCCGGGCCTCGGGGAAGGCGGTGGTCAGGTGATCGGCCCAGTCGCTGAGCGTCGGCTTCTCGCCCGGCAGCGCCGGCAGCTCGCCCTTGAGGAAGTCGCGGAAGGATTGGCCAAGCGCGTTGATGTACTTGCCATCGCGATAGACGAAATACATCGGCACATCGAGCGCGTAGTCGACCCAGCGTTCAAACCCGAAATCGTCGTCGAAGACGAAGGGGATCATGCCGGTGCGCGCCGGATCCATATGCCGCCACACCCAGGAGCGATAGCTCTTCATCCCGTTGGGCTTGCCCTCGAAGAAGGGCGAATTGGCGAAGAGCGCGGTGGCCACCGGCTGCAGCGCGATGGCGACGCGCATCTTCTGGACCATGTCGGCCTCGGACCCGAAATCGAGGTTCACCTGAACCGTGCAGGTGCGCCGCATCATCGTGGTGCCGGTGGTGCCGACCTTGCCCATATAGGCGTCCATCAGCTTGTAACGCCCCTTGGGCATCAGCGGCATCTGATCATGCGTCCAGATCGGCGCGGCGCCCAGGCCGATGAAGCCGACGCCGATCTCGTCCGAGATCGACTTCACCTCGCGCAGGTGTTCGTTCACCTCGTCGCAGGTCTGGTGGATGGTCTCGAGCGGCGCCCCCGACAGCTCCAGCGCCCCGCCCGGCTCCAGCGAGACATTGGCGTCGTCCTTGGTCAGGCCGATCAGATGGCCGGCCTCGCGCACCTCGGCCCAGCCGAAGCGGTCGCGCAGCGCCTCCAGCACGGTCAGGATCGACTTTTCGCCCTCATAGGGCAGCGGCAGATGCCCGTCCTTGAGAAAGCCGAATTTCTCGTGCTCGGTGCCGATACGCCAGTCCTCTTTCGGCTTGCAGCCCGAGGCCAGGTATTCGGCCAGATCCTCGTGCCGCTCGATCAGGCCGCCGCCGGATTGGGGGATGGACATACGCGCGCTCCGCTCTCTACTTGCATCATTCCGGGGCAGTGGTGCGGTGAAATCGCGGGACTGTCAATGCAGCCGTTGATGGGCCGGCCGCGATGGATGACGCTCCCAAATCACCACCGGATGGCGCGATCCGCCGTTCAGTTCGGTCAGCATGCGTTCGGTGCGAAGCCCCGGCAAGGCGTTGAAGACATCGAAGAGATCGCCCGCGCCTTCGGCATTGACGGGAATGTGAAGCACCGGCAACCCCGGCTGTTCCAACACCCAGAGAGTGGGGTGAGAGGAGGGATCGAGCACCAGGCGTTCAAGATCCTGAACCGAAACCGAGCCGCCGGAGAGCGGCCCCATATAGGTGATCTCGCCCTCGGTGATCACCACCACCCCGGGGCCGCGGCCTTCGATGCGGAACCGCGCGCGCTGCAGGCCGATCACCGCGATACCGGCGCCGGCCGGGATCAGCAGCCAGCCGATCCAACCCAACAGTCCACCAACCCCCAGGGCCCAGTAAAGCCCCAGGAGCCCCACCGCCGCCCCGGTCAGCGCCTCGCGCCAGCGGAGCAGACCCGCTGTCACCTCGGGGCGAATGAAGCTCATGCCGACACTCCGCCCAAGGTCACCACCCCGTCGGTCAGCGCCACCAGATAATCGCCGACCCGGCGGAACCCGATCGCCTCGTAGGCGCGGGAGGCGGCCTCGTTGTTCGAGAAAAGAATCGCGCGGCGGGCTCCATCGGCCTCGGCCTGCATCAGCAGCGCCTGCACCACGCGGCGGCCGGCCCCACGATTGCGCGCCTCGGGCGGGACATAGACGCCGCCGACCTGCACGATGTCCTTGACCCGCGCGTTCACCGCCGCCATGCCGACCGGCCGGCCCGCCTCAAGCAAGAGCTGACAGATACCGGCCTCGATGGTCCGGCGCGCGCGATCGCGCGCCACCTCGGCCGCCTGCGGCGTGCCGGCAGCACCGGTCCCGGTGTCGACCTCATAGCCCTGGAACCAGGCGGCCAGCAGCGCCTCATCCCCGGCCTCGGGCTGACGCCAGACCAGATCGGCGCGCGGCATGTCCTGCAAATCGAGATCATAGAGCGGCTCGACATGATCGACCTTGAGCCGCCCCGAAAGGTCCAGCGCCTCCAGCCAGAGCCGCGCCTGCGCCGCATCTCCGGTCAGCCCCTGCACCTGGCGCCCGGTCAGCGCACGGGCAGCCGCGGCAAGCGCCTCCGCCTCCCGCCCCGGGCATTGCAGCATCAAAAAGCCGTTGTTGGAACAGCCGAAGACCGCCCTCAGCGGTCCTTCGGCTGGCCAGAGGAAATAGTCGCAGGCATGATCATGGTCGGATCGCCCGATGCCATGCGCCTCGAGATTGCCACGCAGAAACATCGAGGTTTCGGGGTGCCCCGCCAGAAAGGCCTCGATCCGCGCCGCGTCCGATGCCTCGGCCCGACGGATCATTTCCAGTCTCCCAGCGCCACCTGCCAGAGCGTCAGCGCCGCGACGGCGGCGGTATCGGCGCGCAGGATGCGCGGGCCGAGGCTGACCGCACGGGCGAAGGGCTGGGCCAGGAGGCGCTTGCGCTCGGCGTCAGAAAACCCGCCCTCGGGGCCGATCAGGATCGCCCAGGGACCGGGCTCTGCCCCTTCAAGGGTCAGCGCCGCGCCCGCCTCCGCCTCGTCGCAGAACATCAGTTGCCGCCCCTCGGGCCAATCGGCCAGCAGCCGATCGAGCCGGTGCAGATCGGTGACCTCGGGCACGAAGGTGCCGCCGCATTGCTCGGCCGCCTCGACCGCATGGGCCTGCAGCCGATCCTGGCGGATGCGTTCGGAATTGGTGAAATCGGTCTGCACCGGGATGATCCGGGCCGCGCCCATCTCGACCGCCTTCTCGACGATGAAATCGGTGCGCGCCTTCTTGATCGGGGCGAACAGCAGCCAGAGATCGGGCGGCGGCATCAAGGGCCGCGACTGTTCCACGCAATCGAGCAGACCGCCACGCTTGCCGGCCTCGGCCACGGTCGTCAGCCATTCGCCATCGCGGCCGTTGAACAGCGCAACAGGGTCGCCGGCGATCAGCCGCATCACGCCGAAAAGGTAATGCGCCTGCTCCCGCGACAGAGGAACCGATTGCCCCGCACCCAGCGGGTGATCTACATAGAGCCTGACCTTCGCTTTCATGGGACTCTACATATGCAACGCGTGACACCAACGCCAGACGCGAACGTGCACGGCCAGGTGGCCGATGCGGTGCGCGGCAATTGGGTCGACACGCTGGCGCCCGCCGCCACCCGCCCCTATCTGCGGCTTTCGCGCGCCGACCGGCCGATCGGAACCTGGCTGTTGTTGCTGCCCTGCTGGTGGGGGCTGACGCTGGCAATGCTATCGGACCGCTCGCCCCGGTGGGAGGATTTGTGGATCTTCGTCGGCTGTGGCCTGGGCGCCTGGCTGATGCGCGGTGCCGGCTGCACCTGGAACGACATCACCGACCGCGATTTCGACGGATCGGTCGAACGCACCCGGTCGCGGCCGCTGCCCTCGGGGCAGGTCTCGCTGAAGCAGGCGGTGGCCTATATGGGCCTGCAGGCGCTGCTGGCCTGCGCCATCCTGCTGACCTTCAACACCACGGCCATCGCGCTCGGCGTGCTGTCGCTGCTGCCGGTCGCGGTCTATCCCTTCGCCAAACGCTTCACCTGGTGGCCGCAGGTCTTCCTTGGCCTTGCCTTCAACTGGGGCGCCCTGCTGGCCTGGACCGCCCATACCGGCAGCCTCGGCTGGCAGCCACTGGTTCTCTATGTCGCCGGCATCTCCTGGACGCTGTTCTATGACACCATCTATGCGCATCAGGATACCGAGGATGACGCGCTGATCGGCATCAAGTCGACCGCCCGGCTGTTCGGCGACAATACCCCCCGCTGGCTGCGCCGGTTCCTGGTGATCACCGTTCTGCTGATGGCGGTCGCCGTGGTCGGCACGGTGGACACCCGTGGATCCACCCTGTCGCTGGTGATGGCGCTGGCAGGCCCCTGGTTCATGGGCTGGCATATGCTCTGGCAATTGCGGCAGTTCGATCCCGACGACAACCCGACGCTGCTGCGGCTGTTCCGGGTCAACCGCGACACCGGCCTGATTCCGCTCATCTTCTTCCTGGCTGCCCTGCTGGTATGATTGCAGAGCCCGCCCCCGGCCTGTAAGACTCGGCGCGATCCCGACGAGACCAAGACCGAGCCCTTATGCGACTATCCTCCCTGCTGCCCACCGGGGCGACCTTCGGGGTCGCCGCCATTCTCTGCCTTGTCGCGGCGGGGTTCGCGGTGTCAGCCATCGAGGAAACCACCGAGATCGACCTGCGCCGCACCCTCGATCAATCCGGCTTTCCCTGGGCCGAGGTTCAGGCCAACGGACTTCGAGTGATCGTCTCGGGCACCGCCCCGGACGAGGCCGCGCGCTTTGCCGCCATCTCGGCCATCGGCCGGACCATCGACGCCGCCCGGGTGATCGACGAAATGCAGATCACCCCCACCGCCGATCTGGCACCGCCGCGGTTCTCGGTCGAACTGCTGCGCAACGGCAGCGGCATTTCGGTGATCGGCCTGGTGCCCTCTTCCACCGACCGGAGCGAAATGGTCGACGATCTGGAAGATCTCGACCCCGGCAAGAAGATCACAGACCTGTTGGAAAGCGCCGCCTATCCCGCGCCCCCCGGCTGGGACGACGCGATGCGCTATGCCATGAGGGCGCTCGAGGATCTGCCGCGCGCCAAGGTCTCGGTCAGCGCCGGCGAGGTGGCGATCACCGCCATCGTCGACAGCCGCGAGGCGAAGAAGACGCTTGAGACCAAGCTGACCCGCGCGGCGCCGCCGGGACTGCGCCTGTCGCTCGATATCGCGGCGCCGCGCCCGGTGATCACCCCCTTCACCCTGCGCTATGTCATCGACGAGGCCGGCGGCCATTTCGATGCCTGTTCCGCCGATGACGAAGAGGCACGCGACCGCATTCTGGCCGCCGCCCGCGCCGCCGGGCTGACCGGAGAGGCGAGCTGCGTTATCGGCATGGGCGTGCCCTCGCCGAACTGGGCCCGGGCTGCCGAACTCGCGATCGCCGCGCTTTCCGATCTCGGTGGCGGCTCGATCACCTTCGCCGATGCCGATATCACGCTGGTGGCCGCCCAGGGCACCGACGCGGGCCATTTCGACCGGGTGGTGGGGGAGCTGGAAACCGCCCTGCCCGATGTCTTCGCGCTGCACGCGATGCTACCGCCCGCCGCCGCCGATGCCGCCGACGGCCCGCCGGAATTCATCGCCACCCTCAGCCCCGAAGGCCTGGTGCAGCTGCGCGGACGGCTCAGCGACGAGACCTTGCGGCAGATGGCCGACAGCTATGCCAAGGCGCGTTTCGGCTCGGAAAACGTCCATACCGCCGCACGGCTGGCCGAAGGGCTGCCCGGTGACTGGGGGGTGCGGGTGCTGGCCGGCCTCGAGGCACTGTCGCAGCTCATCAACGGATCGGTCAGCGTCACCCCCGACATGCTGGAACTGCGGGGCGTCAGCTATGACGAGGACGCCAAGGCGAATATCTCGCGGCTGCTGTCCGACAAGCTCGGCGAGGCCGAGAATTTCACCCTCAACATCACCTATCGGGCGCCACCGCCGCCCGCCGACGCGCCCGCCGACCCCGAGGTCTGCGAACGTCGCCTGAGCGAGGCGCAGAAGGATGGCAAGATCACCTTCGAGCCCGGCTCTGCCACCATTGCCGCCGAATCGCGACCGATCCTCGACAAGATCACCGAAATCCTCTCCGACTGCGAAGGGCTGCGGCTGGAAATCCAGGGCCATACCGACAGCCAGGGCCGCGAGGAGATGAACCTCCAGCTCAGCCAGGCGCGGGCGCAATCGGTGCTGAACGAACTGCGCGCCCGCCGGGTGCTGACCTCGAGCTTCGCCGCGGTCGGCTATGGCGAAACCAAGCCGATCGCCGGCAATGACACCGAAGACGGCCGCGAGGCCAACCGCCGGATCGAATTCAAGCTGATCCGCCCCAAGGCGACGTCGGAAGAGACCACCACGCTCGACAACATGGCCGACAAACCGACCGTCGACGCGCCTCAGGACGACACCGAGACCGACCCCGAGGATATCCCTGAGGGAGACGGGGCGGCGATGGAGGATCTCTCCCACCAGAATACCGGCGACGACATCCCTGCCGAGACCGAAGGCTCCGGCGATGACTGACCAGGCGACCGCCCCCCGCGGCAAGGAGAGCGCATGAACCGAACAGAATTCATCATCACCACGGCGATCATCCTCTTCATCGCCTTCGCCATGGGCTGGTTCGCGAATTGGCTGGTGCATCGCTTTACCCGCGTGCGGCAGAGCGACGTCGCCGATCTCGACCGGATGAGCCAGGAGCTGCATGAGGCGGAGGAAACCCGCGACCAGGCGATCACCTATCTGCAGCAGCGCGAGGCAGAGCTGACCAACCAACTCAACCAGGCCGAGGCCGAGCTGCGCGCCGCCATGGAAGGGCTGCGCGACGCCCGTCAGGAGGCCGAGGAACTCAGGGCGCAGATCGAGCGCGCCTGAGCCGCAGGGGCCCCGCGTCACCGCCCCTTCCCCTTGTTCTTCTCTGCAAAAATACTCCCGCCGGAGGCGTCCGGCGCCAGCCACCAGCCCGAAGCGTCGATGTTAAAACACGCCCCTTGAGGCAATCGACGCTACCAGCGATCCAGGGCCTTCTCGTCGGCCTCTTTCGCCGCCACCCACCCCTCGCTGTCCGAGGTGATCTCTTTCTTCCAGAAGGGGGCACGGGATTTCAGATAATCCATCATGAATTCCGCCGCCTCAAAAGCCGCGGCACGATGCGGCGCGGCGGTGGCGACCATCATGATCGCCTCACCCGGGGCAAGCCGACCATGGCGGTGGATGACCAGAAGATCGCAAAGCTGCCAGCGCGCGGCGGCCTCCTCGGCGATCACGGTGATCGCCCTTTCGGTCATGCCCGGATAATGCTCGATCTCCATCGCCCGCAACCCGCCTTCGGGCAGATCGCGCACCACGCCGGTAAAGGTGACCACGGCCCCTGCCCCGGCAATGCCTGCGGCAAAGCCATTCGCCTCTGCCCCCAGATCGAACGGCTCGGCCTGGACCGCGATGCGCATGGCTCAGCCCCCGGTCATCGGCGGGAAGAAGGCCACCTCGCGCACGCCGGCCAGCGGCGCGTCGAAATCCGACAGCTCCTGGTCGAGCGCAACGCGCAACGCCGAAAGATCGGCAAAGGCCATGGCATAGCGGTCTTCACGCTCGATAAGCTCGGCGACCAGATCGGCCACCGTAACCGCAGCGGTCTCGATCTCCTCGCGCGGCAGGCCGATCCGCTCGCGCACCCAGGCGAAATAAAGCACCTGCATCAGCGTGTCTCCCGCAGATAGGGCAGCGCCTTGCGCAGATAATCGGCGCCGGTGATCAACGTCAGAGCAGCGGCGATCCACAGCAACCAAAGCCCGACCCGACCGGACCAGACCATGCCATAGAAGGTCCAGCGCAGATCCTCGCTTCCCGCCAGGGCCCCGGCCAGTTCCTTTTCCGACATGCCGGCATCGACGCCGAAGGCGGAGAGCGCCAGGTAATGTTCGAAAATCCCCTGCGAAAACAGGGTGGCGATGGCGATCATCTGCGCCGTGGTCTTCCACTTGGCCAGCTTGGTGACCTTCAGCGTCCCGGCGGTATCGCCAAGGTATTCCCTCAGACCGGAGACAAAGACTTCGCGGAACAGAATCACCGTCGCCGGCAGCACCAGCCAGGGCGTCCAGTACTTCGCCGCATAGCCCACCAGAATCATCAGGGCGATCACCACCATCGCCTTGTCGGCAATCGGGTCAAGCATCGCGCCCATCTTGGTTTCCTGCTTCCACAGCCGGGCCAGATAGCCATCGAACCAGTCGGTGATCGCGGCGCCGACGAAAAGCAGAAGCGCGCACCAATCGGCATAGGGCCGGCTGAAATAAAGGAACATCACGGCCAGACCGGGGGCCGCCAGAAGTCGCAAAAGCGTCAGGATATTGGGCACATTCCATCGCATGGGCGGACCCTATACCCGGATTTCAGAACTTGAAAGCGGGGCTTTGGCGAATTTGGCGCGGTGATTGCACGGATTACCGCCTCCAGCGACAATCTGCCGCCAGAGGGATGCCCCATCGCCGCCGCGGCGACCTCCGGCAAGGATATTTGCGAAGAACGGAGGCGAGAAAATCATCGGACATGCTCATTGGGAACCGGTGCAGGAAACAAGCCGGCCCAACCGCCAGGAGCGCCCGCAATCCTCCTCTGGAAGGATTTCAGCGAGGGACGGCCGACGTCCTAACCCTTTTCGTGGAAGAAATCATAGATCGTCTCGGCCAGCGCATCCGAGATCCCCTCCACCGCCTTGAGATCGACCAGATTGGCCCGGCTGACCGCCTTGGCGCTGCCGAAATGCGCCAAGAGCGCGCGCTTGCGGGTGGCCCCCACCCCGGCGATGTCGTCGAGGGGATTGGCGCTCATCGACTTGGCGCGCTTGGCCCGGTGGGTGCCAATGGCGAAGCGGTGCGCCTCGTCGCGCAGCCGCTGGACGAAATAGAGCACCGGATCGTTGTGGCGCAGGGCAAAGGCGTTCTCGCCGGGGCGATGGAACTCCTCCTTGCCGGCATCGCGGTCGATGCCCTTGGCGACCCCCACCATCGGCACATCCTCGACGCCATATTCCTCCATGATCTCATAGACGGCGCTGACCTGCCCGGCACCGCCGTCGATCAGCAGCAGATCAGGCCAGAGCCCCTTGTCGCGGTCCGGATCCTCCTTGAGCAGCCGGGTGAAGCGGCGGGTCAGAACCTCTTTCATCATCCCGAAATCGTCACCCGGGGTCAGATCGTCGCCGCGGATGTTGAACTTGCGATACTGGTTCTTCAGGAACCCCTCGGGGCCGGCGACGATCATCGCGCCCACCGCATTGGTGCCCTGGATATGAGAGTTGTCATAGACCTCGATCCGCTGCGGCGGACCGTCGAGGCCGAAGGCCTCGGCCAGCCCTTGCAACAGCTTGGTCTGCGTCGCGCTTTCCGACATCCGCCGCGCCAGGGATTCGCGGGCGTTCCTGAGCGCCCCGGAAACCAGCTCCAGCTTTTCGCCGCGCTGGGGGACCAGGATTTCGACCTTGTGGCCCGCCTTTTCCGCCAACGCCTCGGTCATCAGATCGGCGTTTTCGATCGCGTCCGACAGCAGCAACTGCCGCGGCGGTTCCTTGTTGTCATAGAATTGGCCGATGAAGGCCTCCATCACCTCGGCCGCCGAGACATCGGGGCCGACGCGGGGATAGAAATCCTTGTTGCCCCAGTTCTGGTGCGCCCGGATGAAGAAGACCTGCACGCAGGCCTGACCGCTGTCCATATGCAACGCGATCACATCGGCCTCGGCCACGCCGCGCGGGTTGATCCCCTGCGAGGTCTGCACCGAGGTCAGCGCGCGGATGCGGTCGCGCAGGCCGGCGGCACGTTCGAATTCCATCGCCTCGGAGGCCGCCTGCATCTGCTCGGCCAGCTCCTCCTGCACCTTGGTCGACCGTCCCGACAGGAAGCGTTCCGCGTCGCGCACGGCTTCGGCATACTCCGTCTCGGAAATCTGGCCGGTGCAGGGCGCCGAACACCGCTTGATCTGATAGAGCAGGCAGGGCCGCGTCCGGCTGGAGAACATCGCGTCCGAGCAGTTGCGCAGCAGGAACGCCTTCTGCAGCTGGTTCAGCACCCGGTTCACCGCCCCGGCGCTGGCGAAGGGGCCGAAATAGCTGCCCTTCTCCTTGCGGGCGCCGCGGTGCTTCATGATCTGGGGAAAGGGCTGATCCTTGGCGACGAGGATATTGGGAAAGCTTTTGTCATCGCGCAGCAGCACGTTGTATTTCGGCTTGAGCTGCTTGATCAGGTTCTGTTCCAGCAGCAGCGCCTCGGTCTCGGTCCGCGTGGTCAGGAACATCATCGAGGCGGTTTCCCGGATCATCCGGGCGATGCGCGCGGTATGGCCCGAGGGGCGGGCATAATTCGACACCCGCGCCTTGAGGTTGCGCGCCTTGCCGACATAGAGCACCCGGTTCTGCGCATCGAGCATGCGATAAACCCCGGGCGAGCTGTCCAGGGTTCTGAGATAGTCCTGAATGCAGGCGTGGCCGGTCGGCCGCGGGGGCGAGGCTGCCCCAGCGTCACCCGAGTCAGCCGGTGATTCTGTTTCACTGCCTGTCTGCGCGCTCATGATCCGACCCTATGATTCTCCCGGGGTGGCTGCAATCTCGGGGCCATGATTACAAGGCCGAACAAATCCACCAAACCTGTGGATAAGCCTGACGATAACTTCTGGGCATCTCGATATTCTCGTTGAAATAAGGGGATTTCCCTGATTTGCCCAAAATTTCATCTCATTTGCAACTCATTGAAAACATGAGAAACTTTTTATGACCCTCGCCAAGTGAATGAAATCAAAGGCCTTTTTGTAACGTGCCTGTAACGACAGCGTGACCAGTGCACAACTTCACCGGTTACACATCATTCCGGCCCCAGGATGTCGGGAGTTCGCCATCCCAGATGCTGGCCGCCATCGACGCACAGAAGCTGTCCGGTGACCGCCGGCGCATCCAGGAAATAGCCAAGCGCCGCGGTGATATCGGCAGGATTCGCGCCACGTCCAAGAACCGTGTTGGCACGCTGCGAGGTGAAATGCGCCTCGGTCTGGCGAGCCCCTTTCAGGGTGGGACCGGGGCCGATCGCATTGACCCGGATCGCCGGCGCCAGCGCCTGCGCCGTGGTGCGCGTCATCGCCCAAAGCCCCATCTTGGCAATGGTATAGGTCATGAACTCGGGCGTCAGCTTGTGCACCCGCTGGTCGATCATGTTGACGATCAGCCCAACGGCCTGGGGTTCGCCCCTGTCGTCCCGGCCGGCTTCAAGCCCCTGACCGGCCATCGCCTGGGTCAGCACGAAGGGCGCCCGCAGGTTGCTTTCCAGATGCCGGTCCCAGCTTTGCCGGCTGGCGGTCTGCACGGTGTCATATTCAAAGATCGAGGCGTTGTTGATCAGGCAGGTCACCGGACCGCCCAGTGCCTCCACCGCGCGGGGGAACAACGTCTGGGTCTGATCCTCGTCCAGCAGATCGGCGTGCAGGGTCACCGCCCGGCGGCCAAGCGCGCGGATCGCCGCGGCGGTCTCCTCGGCGCCCTCTTGCGAGGTGGAGTAATGCACCGCGACGTCAAAGCCCCGCCCGGCCAGATAGAGCGCCATCGCCCGCCCCAGCCGCGCCCCTGCCCCGGTCACCAATGCGCGCATATCGCCTCCTTCGTCTTCCTGTGCTCAGGCCAGGATCGCCACGACATAGAGCCCGTAGAGCGCGCAAAGCACAACGCCCCAGAGCCTGGTAAGATCGAAGCGCAGGAAGACGAAGGGGATCAGCAACAGCGAGGCCGCCAGCATCACCCAGAGATCGAAATGCAGGAACTGAGGATCGACCGAGATCGGGCCGAACAGCGTTGCCACCCCGATGATCCCGAGCAGGTTGAACATGTTCGAGCCGATGACATTGCCCAGCGCGACATCCGCCTGCTTGCGCAGTGCCGCCATGACGGTGGTCGCCAACTCGGGCAGCGAGGTCCCCACCGCCACCAGCGTCAGGCCGATGACCGTATCGCTCACCCCATAGGTGTGGGCGATGACGGTGGCATTGTCGACCAAGAGCCCGGCGCCCAGTGGCAGCCCGGCCAGACCCAGCACCAGATAGAGCCCGATCCGCCACCAGGGCATGTTCGGGTCCGCCTCTTCCAGACCTTCCAGCAGCGCCTCGTCAGCCGCCTCTTTTCCCTGGCGGCGATGGCGCGCCGCCTCGCGCATCTGATCCCAGAGCATCAGCGCCAGCGCCGCCAGCAGGATGCCCCCAGCCAAGAGATCGAACACCCCGCGATAGGCGAGCGAGATGAACAGCACCGTCGACAGCAGCATATAGACATAGGTCTTGCGGCTGTCGCACTGGCTGGTGTGCATCTTGGCCATGATTGCGGGCAGCCCCAGCACGATCAGGATATTGGCGGTATTCGAGCCGACCACATTGCCCAGCGCGATGCCCGGAGCATGGTCAAGCACCGCCTTGATCGAGATCAGCAGCTCGGGCGCCGAGGTGCCGAAAGCCACGATGGTCAGGCTGACGATCAGCGCCGGCACCCCCAACCTCAGGCTCAGGTTCACCGCACCGCGGACCAATATGTCCCCGGCCAGCAGCAGGATCACCAGCCCGAGCCCCGCAAAAAGCCAAACAGTCATCATCGTCCCCTATGTCCGCAGTCGCAGCGCCCCTTGCCGATCCGGAACCGTCCGCAGCGCGGGCACCGCACCGCATCAAGCTGTTTCGCGCCGGGAAAGCGGAACTTTCCGAACATGGCCAGCACGGCCATCGCCACGAGAAACAGCAGAACGATTTTCAGTATCACTTCAGAGGCCAAAACGCGCATAGGCTGCGCGCTCCTCGATCCCGGCGAAGACATCCTGCGCCAGCTCAGCCCCGAAGCGCGACCAGATCGGCCGACGCAGCCCATATCGGCGGATCTGCACCTTGTCGCCGAAACGCTCCTGAAGTTTCGGTTTCAGGTGACCGATCCCCTCGATCAACCCCAATTCGGTGGCCCGCCGCGCGAGCCAGATTTCCCCGGTGAAAAGATCGGTCTCCCGATCCAGCTTGTCGCCGCGCCGCGCCTTCACATGGGCAATGAAATTCTCGTGCAGATCGCCCAGGATCTGCTTCAGCCGCGCCACATCCTCGGGGTTTTCCGGCCGGAAGGGATCGAGCATGGATTTGGAGCTGCCCGCGGTATAGACGCGGCGCTCAAGCCCCTGGCGCGCCAGGAAGATATGCGCGCCGAATCCGGAGGAGATCACCCCGATCGACCCCAGGATAGACGAGGCATCAGCCCAGACCTCATCCGCGGCGCAGGCGATCCAATAACCGCCGGAGGCCGCCACATCCTCGACGAAGACAAAGACCGGCACCTTGGTCTCTTCCGAAAGCCGCCGGATCCGCGCGCCGATCAGCGCGCTCTGCACCGGCGAGCCGCCGGGCGAATTCAGCTCGATCGCCACCGCCGCCGGCTTGCCGCGTCGGAAGGCCTTTTCCAGCAGCGGCGCCAGCGTCGCATCGTTCAGGGAATTGCGTCCGCCCAGACCGATCGTGCCGGTCAGGCGCACCACAGAGACGAGCGGCGGGTTCTTGAGAAAGGGCAGGCGCAGCTTCATGCAGCCGATGTAGAATGCCGCTTGCCGACAAACAAGGTGCGGCACCCACAGAAACACCGCCCCGTGAGGTTTTCGTCGCAACGGCCCATGCCGGCACCATCCGCCGCGGCGCCGGGACGAGCCGAACGATCACTCGCGCCCGGTGATCCGCTTCAACCAGCCCTTCTTCTCGCCGCCCTCTGCCGCCTCATCGGCCGCCTCGGCACCCTCTTCCGGCACGGCCGGGCCTTCGATCTGCTCCTGCAGGTTGACGAAGAACTGATCCGCCATCTTCTTGGCGAACCCGTCGATCAGCCGGCTGCCAAGCTGTGCCAGCTTGCCGCCCACCTTGGCCTCGACCTCGTAATGCAGAACCGTGCCGCCGGTCTCGTTCGGCTCCAGCCTGACATTGGCGCCGCCCTTGGCGAAACCGGCCGCCCCGCCCTTGCCCTCGCCAGTGATGGTGAGCCGCTCGTTCTCCACCATGTCCGACATGGTGACCTCGCCCTTGAAGGTGGCCTTCACCGGCCCGACCTTCTGGGTCACCGTGGCGGCATAGCCCTCCTCGGGGTTGCCCGTCACCTCAGAGGCGCCGGGCACGCAGGCCTTCAATACCTCGGGGTTCAGAATGGCGGCGTAGACAGTGGCCGGATCGGCCTGGATTTCGCGGCTGTCGCTCAGTTGCATGACGGGCCCTCCTTGCTGGTGAGATCAACCTATCCCAGAAGCCCCCTCCGGGCCAAGATGTCGCAGCTGCCGATCCGTCGGCAAAGTCGCAAAGCGGTCTTGCGGAATATCGCCCACATGCTACGCGGAGGAGCAAGACTCCGAGGTGCCCCATGTCGTCTGCCGCATTAAGCCGTTCGCCCGCGGGGCTGCTGTTCATCCTGGTCGGCGTGCTGGGCATTTCGATCAACGACGTGCTGATCAAACAGCTCTCCGGCGGCTACCCGCTGCATCAAGTCGTCCTCACCCGCGCCGCCGTCGCGCTGGCCTTCATTCTCTTCATGGTGCGGGCCGAGGGCGGCTTCGGGATCCTGAAGACGCGGCAACCGCTGCTCCACCTGGCGCGGGGGCTGCTGGTGGTAATCTCGAACATGAGCTATTTCGTCGCCCTCGCGGTGCTGCCCCTGGCCGATGCCACGGCGCTATTCTTTGTCGCGCCGCTGTTCATCACCGCGCTGTCGATCCCGATCCTCGGCGAAAAGGTCGGCCCGATGCGGATCGCGGCGGTGATGGCCGGCTTTGCCGGCGTGGTGATCATGCAGCGCCCCTGGGTGGCGAGTGACACGCTGGCGACCAGCCGGTTGGTGATGGTGCTGCCGGTGCTCTCCGCCTTCGCCTATGCGCTGATGCAGATCTTGACCCGCAAGCTCGGCGCCACCACCAAGGCCTCGGCGATGGCGACCTATATCCAGGCGATGTTCATCCTGGTCTCGCTGGGCTTCTTCCTGGTGGCCGGCGACGGACGCTTCGCCGCAGGCAGCGACATCCCCTCGGTGCAATTCCTGCTGCGCCCCTGGGTCTGGCCCGCCCGCGCGGATCTGCCCCTGCTCTTCGGCCTCGGCGCGCTGGCCTCGGTTTCGGGCTATTGTCTCAGCCAGGCCTATCGGCTGACCGATGCGGCCACCGTCGCCCCCTTCGAATATGTCGGCCTGCCGCTCTCGGTGCTCTGGGGCTGGATGTTCTGGACCGAACTTCCCGCGCGCGAGGTCTGGATCGGCATCGCCCTGATCGCGGGATCGGGGCTCTTCGTCTTCCTGCGCGAACAGCGCAAGGCCCGCGTGGTGGCCCGGACGGAGATCAAGCAACGGCTCTGACCCGCCGCCCCTGCCTTTTTCTAGCTTCAAATATCCCCGCCGGAGGCTGCGCCCCCAAGAGGGGCGCAACCGGAAAATCCACGATTTTCCGGCCCTCGCTCAGGCCCAGACCTGATCCAGATCGGGCAAGGGAATCGCGTCGAGCAATTCGCGTGTGTATTCCGCCTCGGGCGCATCGAACAGCGCCTGGGTCTCGCGATATTCGACCACCTCGCCGCGATAGAGCACCATGGTGTGGCGGCAGAGCCTTCGGATCACCGACAGGTCGTGGCTGATGAAGGCCAGCGTCAGACCCAGCTCGCGCACCAGCTGTTCCAGCAGGTTCAGCACCTGCGCCTGGCTCGAGACATCGAGACCCGAGACGATCTCGTCGGCGAGGATGAAATCGGGCTCGGTCGCGATCGCCCGGGCGATCCCCACCCGCTGGCGCTGCCCCCCCGACAGCTCATGCGGATAACGGGTGCGGAAGCGGCGCGGCAGGCCGACGTGATCCAGCGCCTGATCGACCCGGTCGGACACCCGGTCGAACCCCTGGATGCGCAGGGGCCCGGCAATGATCGCCCCCACCGTCCGCCGCGGGTTGAGCGAGGACATCGGATCCTGAAAGATCATCTGGAACTTGCGCCGCAGCGGCCGCAGGTCATTCTCGCCCAGATGGGTGATGTCCTGACCGTTGAACCGGATGCTGCCGCTGTCGGGCTCCAGGAGCCGGATCATCGCCCGGCCCAGCGTCGATTTCCCCGAGCCGGAACCGCCGACGATCCCCACCACATCGCCGCGCGGGATCCGCATGGAGATGCCCTTGAGGATCTCGATGCGCGGCGCCGGCCCGAACAAGGGCTTATGCGCCATGTCCGGAAAGGACAGCCGCAGGTCGTCAATTTCATAGATGACATCATCAGACATGGCCGTGGCTCCTGTCATGCGCCGCAAGCTCGGCCTCGACCCCGGCGATCACCGCCTCGGGGACCGGGGTCAGGCTGGCGTCCGGATCGGTATATTTCGGCGTCGCCGCCAAGAGCGCCGCGGAATAGGGGTGGCCGGGCCCGGCAAAGAACCGCTCGACCCGGGTATCCTCCAGCACCATGCCGCCGAAGAGGACGGTCAGCGACTGACAGACCTTCGACACCACGCCAAGATCATGGGTGACGAACAACAGCGCGGTGCCGTGACGCCCCTGCATTTCCTTGATCAGCCGCAGGATCTGCTTTTGCACCGTCACGTCGAGCGCGGTGGTCGGCTCATCGGCGATGATCAGCTTGGGCTCTGCGGCAAAGGCCGAGGCGATCAGGATCCGCTGCCGCATCCCGCCCGAAAGCTCATGCGGATAGGCGTGCATCACCCGCTCGGGATCGGGGATCGACACCTCGTCCAGCAGCTCCAGCGCGCGGACCTGCGCGTTGTGCTTGCTCCAGCCCAGGATATCGACCAACCGATTGGTGATCTGCGGCCCCACCCGGCGCGAGGGGTTGAGCGCGGTCAGCGGATCCTGCGGGATCAGCGCCGCCTTGGCGCCGATCACCCGCCGCCGGTCGCGCGGGCGCATCGCCTGCAGATCCTCGCCCTCCAGCAGGATGCGGCCGGATTTCACCTCGACCGCGGCGGGCAGAGTGCCCAGAACCGCCTTGCCGATCATGCTCTTGCCGGCGCCGCTTTCGCCCACCAGCCCGCGCACCTCGCCGGCCTCGACCGACAGCGACACATCGCGCAGGATCGGCGCCGGGCCGACCCGGGCGCTCAGGTTCTCGATTGTCAGAAAGCTCATCGCAGCACCGGATCGAAATGGTCCTTCAGCCCCTCGCCCAATTGGCTGAAGCTGAGAACGGTGAGAAACAGGGCCACCAGCGGGAAGACCAGCACCCACCAGGCCTGGTGGATCGACAGCCGCCCTTCGGCGATCATGCTGCCCCAGGTCGGATCGTCGGTCGAGATCGACAGGTTCACGAAGCTCAGGATCGCCTCGACGATCACCGCGATGCCCATCTCCAACGTCAACAGCACCACGATGGTCGGCAGCACGTTGGGCAGGATCTCCGTCAGCATGATCGAGAACCGCTTGCGGCCGGAGACCTGGGCCGAGGCCACGTAGTCCATCGCGCCCTGGCTCATCGCCTCGGCCCGGATCACGCGGGCGAAGCGGGTCCAGTCGATCACCACCACCGCGATGATGATGGAACTGAGCCCGGTGCCGATCACCGCGATCAGCAGGATCGAGAACAGCACCGGCGGAAAGGCCATCCAGATATCGACGAAGCGCGAGATCACCAGATCGGGCCAGCCGCGGAAATACCCGGCGATCAGCCCCAGGAGCGAGCCGATCAGACAGGTCAGCAGACCTGCGACCAGCGCCACCCCCAGCGCGATGCGGGCGCCGTAGATGATCCGGCTGAGCACATCGCGCCCGAGGCTGTCGGTGCCCAGAAGAAAGTTCGGATCGGCACCGCTTTCCCAGAACGGCGGCATCCGCGCCGCGAAGAGATCCTGCATCAGCGGATCCTGCGGCGCCAAGAGCGGCGCGAACAGCGCCACGATCACCAAAAGCGCCAGCCAGCCGGCCGACAGCCACAGCCGCGCGCCGGCGCGACGTTTCACAAGTCCGCGTGCATCAGCCATTGCGCAACCTCGGGTTCAGGGCGGCATAGGTCAGATCAACGACCAGGTTCACCACGGTAAAGATCAGGGCGAAGAGGATCACGATCCCCTGGATCAGCGGCAGATCGCGGTTGATCACCGCGTCGATCGCCATGTTGCCAAGCCCCTCATAGGAAAACAGCCGTTCGATGATCACCGTGCCGCCGATCAGAAAAGTGAACTGCACCCCGATCAGCGTCAGCGTCGGCAGGATCGCGTTCGGCAGCGCCTCGCGGGTAATGACGTGGTTTTCGCCGTACCCTTTGGTGCGCGCCAGAGTGACATAGTCCAGATGCATCGTCTCTTTCAGCGATTGCTTCAGCAGCTGCGCGATGATCGCCGCCAGCGGGATCGCCAGCGCCAGCGACGGCATGAACATGTGAGAGACCAGATCGGCCCAGATGTCGAACCGCAGCCGGACCACGCTTTCGAACAGATAGAAGTTGGTGGTGAAGGGCAGGTCCAGCGACGGGGTGACCCGGCCCGAGATATTGAAGATCGGCCAGAGCACCCCGAAGAGCAGGATCAGCACCAGCCCCCAGAGGAAATCCGGCACGCTGAGCGCGACACCATTGGTGACGTCAATGGCGCCCTCGACCCGGGTGCCGCGCTTGCGGGTGCCGGTCAGCGCCAGGAAACCGCCGATGATCACCGCGATCACCAGCGCCATCACCGACAGCTCGATGGTGGCGGGCAGCCGCGACAGCACCAGGCTCAGCACCGGTTGGCGGGTGGTGATCGACGTGCCGAAATCGCCGTGCAGCACGCCGCTCAGCCAGATCACGAATTGTTCGGGAATGGTCTTGTCCAGACCGTAGAGCGCCTTGAGCCGGGCGATATCGTCCTCCGTCGCGCCGGGAGGCAACATCATCGCCACCGGGTTGCCGGGGACGACGCGGATAACGAAGAACACGATGACGGCCACGCCGAAAAGCGTGATCAGCGTGGTCAGCAATCGCAGCAGGATGCGTCTGATCAGTGTCATGAGCTATATGTCCGAAAGCCGAAAGGGCGGAACGCGGCCCGCCCTCCGGTCAGATGTCTTCAGATCGACGCGCGGATCAGCCGCGGGTCATCAGCGCCGGCAGCAGCGCCCCCGAGGCATGCGGCGTCACCTTGACGCCCGGAGCCGAGACGATCGGCTGCACATATTGCAGCAGCGGCAGCACCAGAGCGTTGTCGGCGATATAGCGGTCGACCTTCTTCCAGCCGTCGATGCGCTTGGTCTCATCCGGCTCGGCCCAGAGCGGGTTGATCATGTCGATCAGGTCCTGACCGTCCCAGACCGAATGCGGCGAGGGGCCGTACATGGCGAACCCGGTCGAGGTGGTCGGATCGCCAACCGAGTTGCCCCAGTTGTAGAAGGCCGCCGGCGCCAGTTGGTCGGCCGCGCGCAGTTCATAATGTTTGGCGATCTCATAGACCTCGATGGTCGCCTCGATGCCGACCTTGCGCCACAGCCCGACGATGGCCTGCACCATTTCATAATCCTTCGGCTTGAAGCCGCGGGTGGTCTGAATGGTGAACTTGACCGGATTGTCGGTGGAATAGCCCGATTTCGCCAGCAGCGCCTTGGCCCCTTCGGGGTCATAGGGCGTCTTGATGGTGGGATCGTAGGCGTCGTATTCCGGGGTCTCCAGCGTGTCGATCGGCACGCCATACCCCGACAGCAGCCGGTCGACGATGGCCTGCTTGTTCACCGCCATGACGGCCGCCTTGCGGACGTTCGGGTCCAGCATCACGTCGATATCGTTGAAGAAGATCATGCCGATATCGGAAATCGGCGCCGCCACGCCGTTCAGCTTGCCCGCCTTCAGGCGGTCGAATTCCTCGTAAGGGATTTCCAGCGTGACGTGGGAGTTGCCCGATTCCACCTCGGCCACCCGAGCGGCGGCGTCGGTCACGAACTTAATGGTGACCGATTTGAACTCCGGCGCGCCACCCCAGTAGTTTTCGTTCGCCTTCAGGCGGACATAGGCGTTGCGTTCGTATTTCTCGACCATATAGGGGCCGGTGCCGATCGGCGCCGCCTCGAACCCGTCGGGGCCGACCTTTTCGTAATAGGCCTTGGGCAGCACATAGCCGGTCAGGAAGTACATCCACTTGAAGATCGTCGGGTCGAACTGTTTCACATCCGCGATCACCCGGTTGCCTTCGACCCGGTGGTTGGCCAGCGTGCCCCAGACGAATTGGATCGGGCTGCCGGTGGCCGGATCGGCGACGCGCGCCAGGCTCCAGGCGACATCTTCGGCGGTGAAGGGCGAGCCGTCATGCCAGGTGACACCTTCGCGCACATCCATCCAGACCTGGCTGCGGTCCTCGTTCCAGCCCCAGTCGGTCAGCAGGCCCGGCGCCGGCTTCAGATCGGGCTTTTGCAGGATGTATTGATCGAAGACCGATTGATAGAGGCCCTGGATGGTCGGGTTCACCGCCGAGGCGCCGACAGTCGGATCCCAGCTGGGCAGGTTGACGTTATAGGCGATGATCAGCTCGTCGATCGCCTGCGCCACCACCATCGAAGCAAAGCTGCCGCTTGCCGCGAAGGTGACGGCAGCCGCCGACGCCTTGAGCAGACCGCGTCTGGATAGTTTGGTCATCTGGATAGTCCCCTGTTGGTTGTCTCTGGATCGTTTTGTTTTCTGGTCTTCATTTGCCGGCCAGCATCTGCCCCAGCAGATAGCCCGGCCCGACGCCGGTGCTGGCCCCGGGCCAGACGGCGGCGCCGGTCTGATAAAGCCCCTTGAGCGGGGTGGAGCCGTCGGCAAATCCGCGCGCCGGGCGGAACACGAAATTCTGCGACAGGTGGTGGCTGCCACAGATCTGATCGCCGCCGACCAGATTGGGATTGTCGGCCTCGAGCCCCGCCGGCGTCACGATGCGCTTGGCGATGATCCTGTCGCGGATCCCCGGGGCATAGCGATCGAGGATATCGAAGGCACGTTCGGCAAAGGGCTCTGCCGCCTCGGCCCAGTCAGTCGCGGCGATCTCGCCCTTGGCATCGCCCTTGATCTCGCCCGGCGCCATGCGGACCTGCATCCACAGCACGTGCTTGCCCTCGGGCGCGCGGGAGGGGTCGATCGCCGTGGGCTGGCCGGCGACGATGATGGGCTCGTCCGGCAAGAGCCCCGCCACCGCCTGGGTATAGGTCCGCGCCATCTGGTCGAGCGACGGCGCGCAATGGACATAAGCATAGTGTCGCAGCTCTGGCCCCGCCGTCCAATCCGGCAGATCCGACAGGGCGAGGTGAATCATCATGGTGCCCGGCGCATGGCGGAACTTGCGCATCGCGCTGTCATAGCGCGCATCACCGGTGCCACCGGTCAGCTTGACCATGGCGCGCGGCGCCACATTGGCGATCACCGCGCGCTTGGCCTCGAAGCTCTGGCCGCCGGCGATCACGCCCGTGGCCTTGCCGCCCGCATGGACGATCCGCTCGACCGGCATGTTGCACAGGATCTGACCGCCCCGCGCCCGGATCGCGGCGCATTGCGCGTCGATCACCCCGCCGGCGCCGCCCTTGCCCAGCATCATGCCGAAGGCCTGGTTCGCCATCGCCTCAAGATAGGGGAACATCGCGCCGCCGGCGATATCGGGCGAGAAGTCGATATGCATCCCCCAGGCCCCGAGCATCGCCTGCAACTTGGGCGATTCGAAAGTCTCTTCCAGCCAGGCCCGCGGGGTCGAGGCGAGAAACCGCGCCAGATCGAGACTGCCGCCCGCGCCCTTCTTGCGCAGCGCCTTCCACATTATAGATGCAACTGCACGCATTTTCATCTTTGACCCGAGCAGCGCGAACAAATGCTCGGCCTCACCGAAGAAGCCTTCGGTGAGCATATCCCAGGCGCGCGCGTCGGCTTCGGACAGGGCGGCGATGCGGGCCCGGTTGGCGGCGACGTCGGTGCCGACGCCCAGCCAAGTGCCGTCAGGAAACACGCTGGAAAAACAGTTGCTTGCCGGGGAAAACTCCAGACCATTGGCGACCAGCTCCTCGCCATGCTCTTTAAAATAAGGAGAACCGGCGAAGTTCGACAGGTTCATCGCGGCCCAGTCATGGGCGAATCCCTCGGCGGTATAAGCCCCGGTGCGCACCGCACCCCCAGGCACCTCGGCCTGTTCCAGAACGATCACCGACCAGCCGTGACACATCAAATGATGCGCACAGACGAGCGAGTTGATCCCCGCGCCTACAATGATGGCGTCCGCCGAATTCTGTGCCAATTGTTGCTCCCTGTTTTATCCAGATTATTTGCAAAAGCATTTATTCCTGTCTAGCATTGAATCACATCAGGGCCCCTTGGAGAGGGTGCCCACCAACGAAGGGAGCAAAAGATGAGCGCATCGAACGTGCTGGGCGAGCTGGGGGCGATGATCGCCTCGGGCGGGATCGAAGTGGTGGACTGCAGCGGCGTGCTGGGCCCGAACACCCCGCTGCTGAAACTGCCCGAGGATTTCGCCAGGAACACCCCCAAGGTCGTGATCCACAAGATCAGCGACTATGACAATGACGGCCCGTTCTGGTCGTGGAACTGGCTTGAGCTGGGCGAACATTCCGGCACCCACTTCGACGCGCCGCATCACTGGATCACCGGCAAGGACAATCCCGAAGGCTATACCGACTCGCTGAACGTCCAGCGCCTGATCGCCCCGGTCAACGTGCTCGATTTCTCCAAGGAATCGGCCGAAGACGCCGACTTCCTGCTGACCATCGACCATGTGAAGGCCTGGGAAGCGGAACATGGCGAAATCAATGCCGGCGAATGGGTCGTCATGCGGTCCGACTGGGATCAATACGCCAATGACGAAGACAAGTATCTGAACGCCGACGAAAATGGCCCGCATACCCCCGGACCGACGGCAGAGGTGATTCAATACCTGGTCGGCAAGGGCATCGTCGGCTGGGGCACCCAATGCGTCGGCACCGACGCCGGCCTCGCCGGCGGGATGGAACCGCCGTTCCCCGCCCACAACCTGCTGCATGCCAACAACCGCTTCGGCCTGGCCTCTTTGGCGAACCTGAGCGAGCTGCCGGCCAAGGGCGCCATCCTGCTCGTCGCGCCGCTGAAGATCGAAAAAGGCACCGGCTCGCCGGTGCGGGTCCTGGCGCTGAAACCGAAGGCGTAACCGATGAAAGCGGTCGATCACGTCATAATCGGAACCGGCATCAATGCGCTGGTCGCGGGGGCCCTGCTTGCCCGCAAGGGCAAGCGTGTGCTGCTGCTGGAACGCGAAACCCGCGTCGGCGGCTGCATGATGACCGCCGAGGCCACGCTGCCGGGCTTTCATCATGATGTGATGGCCGCCACCTTCGTGCTGTTCCTGACCTCGCCCGCCTATGCGGAACTGGCGGGCGATCTGGCGCAGCACGGCTTCGATCTGTGCCACACCCCGCACCCGACGGCCGTTCTGCGGCCGGACGGGCGGGCGACGGTGCTGAGCATGGATCGCGCGGCGAATATCGCCGCCTTCAACGCGCTGGCCCCCGGGGACGGGGACCAGCATGGCATCGACGTCGGCACGATCGAGGCCGACGCGCCGTTTCTCTTCGCGCTGCTGGGCGGCGATCTATGGTCGGTGAAGACCGCGAAACTGCTGGCCGCACAGGCCTGGAAACGCGGGTTGAACGGGCTGAAATCCTGGATCGGCAAGGCCTTGGTGCCGGCGCGCGGCTGGCTTGAGACCAGTTACAAAAGCGACGACATCCAGGCACTCTGGGCGCCCTGGGTCCTGCATTGCGGGCTGACGCCCGAATCCACCTATTCCGGCGAAATGGCCAAGGTGGTGGCCTTCGCGCTCGAGGCCGCCGGCGCACCGATCGTCAAGGGCGGCTCTGGCCGCGCGGCAGAGGCCTTCCGCAGCCTGATCGAGGCCAAGGGCGGCGAGATTCGCACCGGCGTCGACATCGACCGCATCCTGATCGAGAACGGCCGCGCTGTCGGCGTCGAGACCGCGACAGGCGAAAAGATCATGGCCGGCCATGTGCTGGCCTCGGTGACGCCCACGCAGCTTCACGGCCGGCTGCTGCGCGGCCATGTGCCGGCACCGCAAGAGCAGGCGCTGCGCGGCTATCGCTATGGCCGGGGCGATTTCCAGCTGCATTTCGCGCTGGATCGCAAGCCCGAATGGCTGACCGAAGGCATCGACGACGTGGCGCTGATCCACCTCTCGGACGGGATCGACGCGGTGTCGAAATCCGCCAACGAGGCCGAGCGCGGCATGATCCCCGAAACCCCGACCATCTGCGTCGGCCAGCCCAGCACGCTCGACCCCAGCCGCTGCCCCGAGGGCAAGGCGATCCTCTGGCTGCAAATCCCCGACGCACCGCGCGAGATCAAGGGCGACGCCGCCGGCCAGATCGCGACCAACGGCCAATGGGACGAGGCCACGCGCGAAGCCTACGCCGACCGGATCGAGGCGATCCTGGCCAGGCACATCCGCGATTTCGACCAGATCAAACTGGCCCGGCGCGCCTATTCCCCCGCCGATCTCGAAGCGCTCAACATGAACCTGGTCGGCGGCGATCCCTATGGCGGGCTCTGCACCATCGACCAGTTCTTTGTCTTCCGCCCCTTCACCGGCACGCGCAACGGCGACACCCCGGTCAGGAACCTCACCCAGATCGGCGCCTCGACCCACCCGGGGCCGGGTCTGGGCGGTGGATCGGGGTACAACGCCGCCAAGAGGCTGGGCGCATGATGACAGAGGTGGCAGCCGGGCGTCGTCTGGGAGAGATCGGGTTGGATAATTTCCCGCCCTATCTGATGAACCGGATCATGAGCCGCTATAACGCGAGCCTGCGCGACCACCTGAACGAACTGGGCTTCACCACGGTCAAGATGCGCAGCCTGTCGGTGCTGACGCTGATCGACGGCATCCTGATCCGCGATCTCGCGCTCTATGCGGTGGTCGAGCAATCCACGCTCAGCCGGGTGCTGGAAGCGCTGGCAAACGACGGGCTGGTGCACCGCGAACCCGACAAGGACGACAGCCGCGCCACCCGCGTCTTCATCACCGATCACGGCCGGGCCACCTTCGAACGGCTCTGGCCCAGCATGTCGAACAGCTATGAACAGATGTTCGACGGCATTTCCGAAACCGAGCAGCGCGCCTTCATCGGCACGCTTCACAAGATATTGCGCAACGTAGGGCGCAACGAAGTTTAGGGACCACTTATGGCAGAACGATCTTTCAAGAAAGAAGTCGAGCACCTGCGCATGGGAAAAGGCGAGACCTTCACCGGCGAAGGCATCCTCGCGATCACCAAGGCGCTGCTTGAGAATGGTGTCGGCTATGTCGGCGGCTATCAGGGCGCGCCGATCTCGCATCTGATGGATGTGCTGGCCGACGCCGAAGACCTGCTGGGCGAACTCGGCGTGCGGTTCGAGGCCAATGCCTCGGAAGCCGCCGCCGCGGCGATGCTGGCGGCCTCGGTTCACTATCCGATCCGCGGCGCGGTCACCTTCAAGGCGCCGGTCGGCGTCAACGTCGCCTCCGACGCGCTGGCCAACCTCGCCTCCTCCGGCGTCAACGGCGGCGCGCTGATCATCATCGGCGAGGATTACGGCGAAGGCTCCTCGATCATGCAGGAGCGCAGCCATCCCTTCGCGATGAAATCGCAGATCTGGCTCTTGGATCCGCGCCCCAGCCTGCCCTCGATCGTCAAGGCGGTCGGCGACGGCTTCGAGCTGAGCGAGGCGTCGAACACCCCGGTCATGCTAACCGTGCGGATCCGTGCCTGCCACGTCACCGGCAGCTTTGAAGCCAGCGACAACAAGCGGCCGAAGATGACGGTCAAGGATGCGCTGGCCAATCCGAAGAAGGATTTCAACCGCGTGGTGCTGCCGCCGGCCTCCTTCGTGCATGAACATGACAAGATCGACAACCGCTGGCCGGCGGCCGAGAAGTTCATTATCGAGAACGGGCTGAACGAATTCTTCGGCCCCGACACCTCGAAGATCGGCCTGATCTGCCAGGGCGGCATGTACAACGGCGTCATCCGCGCGCTGCAACGCTTGGGGCTGGCCGATATCTACGGCAATTCGGACATCCCGATCTATTGCCTGAACGTCACCTATCCGCTGATCAACTCGGAATTCACCGACTTCGTGAAGGACAAGGAAGGCGTTCTCGTCATCGAGGAAGGCCAGCCCGAGTTCATCGAACAGGCCTTTGCCACCTTCATCCTGCGCAACGGGCTGCAGGTGAAGATGCACGGCAAGGACATGCTGCCGATGGCCGGCGAATATACCGGCCAGGTGATGCTGGACGGGATCACCGCCTTTCTCAAGAAACACGCCCCCGACATGCTGCCGGGGCAGATGCGTGCGCCGAACAAGACCGCGCAGGCGATCCCCGATCTGTCCAAGACCGTGCCCACCCGTCCGCCAGGGTTCTGCACCGGCTGCCCGGAGCGCCCGATCTTCGCCGCCATGAAGCTGGTGCAGGAAGAGCTGGGCGAACATCAGATCACCGGCGACATCGGCTGTCACCTCTTCGCCTGCCTGCCGCCCTTCGAGGTCGGCGGTTCGACCATGGGCTATGGGCTGGGGCCGGCCTCGAACGCGGCCTTCGACGGCGGCGGCAAGAAGCGGGCGATCTCGATCGTCGGCGACGGCGGCTTCTGGCACAACGGGCTGTCGTCCTCGATCGGCAACATGGTGTTCAACAAGTCCGACAGCGTGGCGGTGATCGTCGACAACTATTATTCGGCGGCTACCGGCGGGCAGGACATCCTGTCGTCGCGCGCCAATAACGCCACCAAGTCGACGCAGAACCCGATCACCGATGCGCTGAAGGGCGTCGGCGTCAAATGGGTGCGCCAGATCGACCGCACCTATGACGTGCCGAAGATGCGCGAAATCCTGCACGAGGCGCTGACCACCGAGGAAAAGGGGCCGAAGGTCATCGTCGCCTCGTCGGAATGCATGCTGAACCGGCAGCGGCGCGAAAAGCCGATCCGCAACAAGGCGATCAAGGATGGCCTCAGGGTCGAGGTGCCGCGCTTTGGCATCGACGAGGATATCTGCACCGGCGACCACGCCTGTATCCGTCTGTCGGGCTGCCCGTCGCTGTCGTTGAAGAAACTGGACGATCCGCTGCGCGACGACCCCATCGCCCATATCGACCAGTCCTGCGTCGGCTGCGGCAACTGTGGCGAGGTGGCCGATGCCGCCGTTCTGTGCCCCAGCTTCTACCGTGCCGATGTGATCCACAACGCCACCTGGTTCGAAAAACTGTGGCAGGGCGTGACCGCAGGGGTGATCGGCTGGCTGCAGAACCGCCGCGCCGCGAAACGCCTGGAATTCCCGGAGACCGTCTGATGAGCATCCAGCAAGCTTTGGCCCCGCGCCAGCCCGATGAGAAACTGAACACCATCATCAAGCTCGCCATCATGGCCGTCGGCGGCCAGGGTGGCGGCGTGTTGACCAACTGGATCGAGGCGACCGCCCGGTCGCAGGGCTATGCCTGTCAGGCGACCTCGGTCGCCGGCGTCGCCCAGCGCACCGGCGCCACGATCTATTACCTCGAAATGGCGCCGATGGGCGACGGTGTGGCGCCGGTGTTTTCGCTGGCGCCCTCGGCCGGCGATGTCGACGTGCTGATCGCCGCCGAGATGATGGAAGCCGGGCGCGCCATCATGCGCGGCTTCGTCACTCCCGACCGCACCACGCTGATCGCCTCGACCCACCGAGCGCTGGCGGTCTCCGAGAAGATGACGCCGGGCGACGGCATCGCCAATTCGGACGAGGTGCGCGCCGCCGCCGAGATCGCCGCCGACAAGCTGATCATGTTCGACATGGACAAGCTGGCGATCAGCAACGGCTCGGTGATCTCCTCCTCGCTGTTCGGGGCACTGGCGGGTTCGGGCGCGCTGCCCTTCCCGCGCGAGGCCTTCGAGGAGGCGGTCCGCGCCTCGGGCAAGGGGGTTGAAGCCTCGCTCCGCGCCTTCTCTGCCGCCTATGACCGGGCGCAGAACGCCGCCGTCGATCCCGCCGAACCGAAGAAGGCCAAGCCGGCCCCGGCGCCGATCACCCCCGAAGGCCCCGCCGCGCTGCTCAAGGGCTGGCAGGCGCTGGTCGACCGCGCCCACGCCCTGCCCCAGCCGGCGCAGGAAATGGCGCTGCACGGGCTGCGCAAGGTGGTGAAATTCCAGGATGTCGCCTATGGCGCCGAATACATGGACCGGCTTGAGGATATCGCCGCGCTTGACGATGCGGCGCATGATTTCGAGCTGACGGCGGAGGCCGCCAAGTACATCGCCAATGCCATGGCCTATGACGATGTGATCCGGGTCGCCGACCTGAAGACCCGCGGCGCCCGTTTTGAGCGAATCAAGGCCGATATGGGCGCCAAGGATCGCCCCGTCGCCCTGACCGAATTCATGCACCCCCGCGCCGAGGAGATCGCCGGCATGATGCCCGCCGCCATGGGCGCGCGCTGGGAGGCGGACCCCAAGGCGATGGCCCGGCTGGATCGCTGGTTCAACAAGGGCCGCCGCCTGCGCACCCACAAGATGGGCAACTTCCTGATGCTCTATGTGCTGGGCGGTCTGCGCGGCTATCGCCGGCGCACCCTGCGCCACAAGTACGAGCAGGAGCATCTGGCCCGCTGGCTCGACACCGTGAAGGCGGCGCTGGCCCAGGATTACGCCGTGGCGGTGGAGCTGGTGCGCTGCCGCCGGCTGATCAAGGGTTATTCCGACACCCATGCGCGCGGGCTGTCGAAGTTCGACAAGGTGCTGGCCGGGGCCGATCTGGTCAAGGGGCGCGAGGATGCGGCGCAATGGATCGCCCGCCTGCGCGAAGCCGCCTTGAAGGACGAGAAGGGCAAGGATCTGGACGGCGCGCTGGAGACCATCCGCAGCTTCGTCTGATCCGCCCAAGGGATTGCGGGCGTTTCCACCTCGCGCCGGTACCTGCGAGGAAAGCCCGCCCATCGTGGCGGGCTTTCTTTTGCGCCGACGGCGCCGGGCGGGCGCCATCTCATCCAGAACAAGCCGAAGGCGCTTTGGCGACCTCGTGCACCAGCCACAGCGGGGAAGACCACGGCAGCCATAAAGTGCACCGGTCATACCGAAGATGCGCCATCCCACCGGCAGGCTCACGTGGAGGCCAAATCACCGCAAACAAAACGCCCGGCGCGTTCTCGCACCGGGCGTCTTCAGGGCCCCGACGGGGAGGGCAGGTCAGGCCCTTAGTCGTCCTTCGGCGCCAGCGCCCGGAAGGCGGAGCGTTCGTAAAGCAGCGCCTCCCCCTCGCCAAAGCGCGCCTCGCGGATCTGGCCGATATAGACGACATGGCTGCCCGCCTCGATCCGCTCGGACACCTCGCAGGAGAGGCTGAGGAGCGCATCGGCGAGATAGGGCAGCCCGTGGTCATCCTCGCGCCAGTCCCCTTGCGCGAATTTCGCCTCTCCGGTCACCCCGCCGGCGCCGGCAAAGCGCATCGCCAACTCGCCGGCCTCCTGGCCCAGCAGGTTGACGGCGAAGCGCCCGGTCTGGCCGACGCTGGCGCAGGTGCCGGTCTTGCGGTTCAGGCAGACCAGCAGGCTCGGCGGTTCCGCCGTCACCGAACAGACCGCGGTGGCGGTGATGCCGCGCCGCTCTTCGCCCTCCCGGGTGGTGATCACCGTGACCACCCCGGGAAAGCGGCTCATCGCGTCGCGGAAGATATCGGCCGAAATCCCCATGCCCATCTCAGGCCGCCTTCAGGCCCTGCAGATAGGCGGCCGCCGCCTCCGGCTCGGCGAACCAGGGGAAGAAATCGCGCGGATCGTCGAAGCCGTTGGCGATGCGATGCGCCAATTCCGGCACCACGCAGGCGGTCCCCATGATCTCCAGCACGAAATCGGGCGGCGGCAGCAGCATCATGTTGGTCCATTGCACCACCCATTGGGCATAGTCCCAATAAGCGTCGAAGGTGCCCTGCATCCAGCCCGCATCGAACGGCTGATCGCCACGGTCAAGGATGCGCTTGAGATAGATCGCCGCCGCCTTGGAGGCGTTGTTCGACCCCTGCCCGGTGATCGGATCGTTCAGGCAGACCGCATCGGCCAACCCCAGCACCTGCCGCCCCGAGGGCAGCGTCGCGACGGGCTTGCGCACCGTCGGCGGGAAGCGCCCGGCCAGGATGCCATTGTCATCGGTCAGCGCGATATCCTTGCAGCGCTCGGCCTCCCACGGCAGGAAGGTGTCGAGGATCGCCTTCGACTGCGCCAGGTGCTGTTCCGGGCTGGTCACATCGGCCCAGCAATCCATCGGGCCGCCGGGAATGCCTTCCATCACCATGATCTCGCAGGGGCCAGAGGTGGTCAGCGCCGGGAAGACGAAATATTCCCCCACCCCCGGGATCAGGTTGAAGCAGACCGCCGAATGCTCGGGGCGCGGCGTCATGCCGGTGACATAGGTCAGTGCCAGCGCCCGCTGCGGCCGGTCGAAGGGCGATTTCCCGGCATCGCGTTCGAACAGCTTGCCGATCTCTCCCTTGCCGGAGGCGATGAGCACCAGATCATCCTCGGCGGCATAGGTCTCAAGCTCGGCGATGCCGGCCTCGGCGATCACCAGTTCACCGCCCAGCTTGGTGAATTCCTCCAGCCAGCGCGGCACCTTCACCCGCTGGTCGACCGAATAGGCATCGCGGTCCAGCCGCGCCACCCAGTCGATCACCTTGGCGCCCTTCTGTTCGGGATGCGGCACGGTGAACCCGATGCCCTGTACCGGCGGGCAGATGTCGGACCAGAAGTCGATCCCCAGATCGCGTTCGTTCTGCACCGCCGCGCCGAACATGCACTGGCTGGACAGGACCTTGCCCGCCGCGATCTCCTCGGCGGTGCGGTTCTGCACCACCCGCACCTGATGGCCGGCCTGCAGCAGACCGATCCCCACCTGCAGCCCAGACTGGCCGCCACCCACAATCGTGATCTTGCGCATTGTCGTTCCCCTGTTGGTTTTGGTGTTGATCCGGCTCATTCCATCAGCAGCGGAATAGCGGGCTTGGCCTGTTCCGGCCCCATGGCGGTATAGCCGCCGTCGACCCGGATATCGGTGCCGGTGATAAAGCTGGCCTCGTCCGAGCAGAGGAAGAGGATGGTATTGGCCACCTCTTTCGGATCGCCGGTGCGGCCCAGCAGATGGAAGGGCGCCGCCACCTTGTCGGTCTTGGCGCGATCACCGCCAGACAGCTCATCCATGATGTTCGACCAGGTCCATCCGGGCGACACCGCGTTCACCCGGATGCCGTCGGGCGCCAGATCCATCGCCTGATTGCGGGTCAGCTGCAGGATCGCCGCCTTGGAAACCGGATAGAGCCAGCGCCCGGTCTGCGCCACCCGGGCCGAGATCGAACCGAAGTTGACGATGGCGCCCTTGTTCTTCGCCAGCTCCGACCGCGCCGCCTGCATCAGCATGACCGAGCCCACGATATTGACGTTCAGCGCATCCAGCCATTCGGCCCGCGTCGACTCCGCCCCGTTGTCCAGATAGGTGCAGGCGACATTGACCAGAAAGTCGATCCGCCCGAAGGCCTCCTTGGTCGCGGCGACCAGCGCCTCGATCTGATCGTCGTGGCGGATGTCGGTTTCCTTGAAGATCACCCCATCGGTTTCCAGCGCCTTGCCGTTGGCGACGTCGATATCCGCCGCCATCACCCGCACGCCCGCGGCGCGCAGCGCGCGGACAACCGCCTGACCGATCTTGGTGGATGCGCCCGGAACGATGGCGACCTTGCCGTCCAATCCTCTCATCTGAGGGACTCCCTGTGTTTTGTTTTAGTATTAAAACAAATGCTGCCCCGGCTTCGGGCAGCCCGCTATCCGCATCGCGCGTCCGCTGTCCGGATCGCGAAAATTTTTTGACCGCGGGCTTTCCCGGCTGCTAGGCTTGCTGAAATTTCTGCTTTGCCCCGATGCGCGAAGAGGTGATGGGCAGAATGACCCGGACAAGGACGGATACCCCGCTGCTCGCGGCCCATCAGCTGTTCAGCAGCCGTGATCTTGAAGAGACCCGCGAGCGGGTGGCGCAGGTGTTTTGCCCGCATCGGCTGGAGACGCTGGAACACGCCCCGGTCAAGGCGCTGCACAATCACATCCGGGGCGAACGGCTGTCGCTGAACTATATGGAATACGGCGCCGCCACGCTGATCGAACCGGGCGAGCTGCAAAGCTTCTATCTGGTGCAACTGCCGCTTGCCGGGGGCGCCCGCGTCATCAACGGCGGCGACCGCTATGACTCCGATCCGACCCGGGCGGCGGTGCTGAACCCGCAGCATCCGACCTCGATGCTCTGGACCGCGGGCACCCGGCAATTGCTGGTCCAGATCGACCGCGCGGCGCTGCAACAGCATCTGGCCGATCTGCTGGGCGCCCCGACGCCCGAACCGGTCAAGTTCACCGGCGCCATGGACTTGCGATCAGGCATCGGCGCCATGCTGCGCCAACTGGTCCTGCATCTGGCGACCGAGATCGATGCCGGTCGCTCGACCTTCGGGCAGGCTGGGCTGATGAACCGACAGATCGAAAGCACCCTGATGACCGGGCTGGTCGAGGCGCTTGAAAACAATTACTCGGGCCTTCTGGGCCGCCCCGTCCCCGCCGCGACCCCGCACAAGCTGCGCCGGGCCGAGGAGTATATCGAAGCCCATCTCGACAGCCCCCTGACGATGGAGCAGATCGCCCGCGCCGCCGGCACCACCCCGCGCAGCCTGCAGATGGCCTTTCGCGACTTTCGCGGCACCACGCCGATGACCTTCCTGCGCGACCGCCGGCTGGAACGCGCCCACCGCGATCTGACGAGGCCCGGCGCAAATACCAGCGTGACCGACGTGGCCACCGCCTGGGGCTTTACCCATCTGGGTCGGTTTTCCCAGGCCTATCGCGCCCGCTATGGCCAAAGCCCCAGCGACACGCTGCGCGCCGCGCTGGGGCTGCTGCACTGACCGCCCTCAGCGCCTGAGCGTCGCCGCCATCCGGGCCGCTTCCTCGTAAATCCCGGTCAGGATGTTCAGCGCCCGGGTCGCCTCCTGCAACTGATCGCTCAGCCCCGGCACGCCCTGGATCCGTTCGACCAGCAGCTTGCGCCGGATCGCGCCATATTGGTCGGTCACCTTCCGCCCCGCCGCCGTCGCGCTATAGGTCACCCCGGTGCGCCCGGCGCCCTGCTTTTCCACCAGCCCGGCGCCCACCAGCTTGCGCAGCGAATACTGGATGTTCGGGATATCGTCGCGATTGCTCAGCCGGGCCAGCTCCTTGATCGACTTCGGCCGGTCGTTCATCCGGATGATATGCAGCAGCGCATTCTCCGGCCCGCTGGCCGCCAGATCGGAGACCGAGGCCAGACATTCCGACTGCCAGCGCCCGAATCCCTCGAAGGCGCGCATCAGCGCGAACTCCAGTTCGGTGGTGCAGACCTCGGCCGCGTTTCCGGACAGGTGCCAGCGGAAGTTCACCGCCCCCTCGTCACTGTCGTTTTTTGATGCAGTCACCGTGTATCTCCTTCGCAAACCGATCTTGCGAAGGGGAATGAGGGGGTGCAACTCGATTTTTAAATAGACTTTCAAATGTAAATTACAAACAATCTTCCCATCCAACATGGGAGAACAAGAAAATGACCAACCTGATGATGAAGAAAGAAGGCTTCAAGCTCGGCACCTTCTCTTCCAACTGCTCCTCCGGCATGACGGTGACCAAGCTGCCCGAACGCTGGAAGAACACCTGGGACAACAACCTCAAGCTCGGCCAGATGCTGGACGAGGCCGGCATCGACTTCATGCTGCCGATCGCCCGCTGGATCGGCTATGGCGGCGAAACCGACTTTCACGGCGGCGTGCTGGAAACCATGACCTGGGCGGCGGGGCTGCTGGCCTCGACCAAGAACATCAGCGTCTTCGCCACCATCCACACCGCCGCCAACAACCCGGTGGTGATCGCCAAACAGATCGCCACCATCGACCAGATCGGCCACGGCCGCGCCGGGCTGAACATCGTCGCCGGCTGGAACAAGCCGGAATACGAGGCGCTGGGACTGACCCTGCCCGATGATCACGAAACCCGCTATGGCTATGCCCAGGAATGGTTCGACGTGATCCGCAAGCTGTGGTCCTCGGACGACTATTTTGACTGGGAAGGCACCTATTTCCACCTCAAGCATGTGATCGGCGACCCCAAGCCGGTGCATGGCACGGTGCCGATCCTGAATGCCGCCGGCTCGCCGCAGGGCCGCGACTTCGCCACCGACAACGCCAATTACCTGTTCACCCCGGCGATCGACCTCAACCGGTCGAAGGATGAAATTCAGGAGCTCAAGGAACAGGCAGCCGGCAAGGGCCGCGACATCGGCGTGCTGACCTTCAGCCATGTCATCTGCCGCGAGACCGAGGATGAGGCGCGGGCCTTCCAGAAGCATGTCACCGACGACAACGCCGATTGGGAGGCGGTGGACAATCTGGTCAACCTGCAGTTTGCCCATGCCCACAGCTTCCCGCATGATCTGCTGGCCCAGATCCGCTATCTGATGGCGCAGGGACATGGCGGCTTCCCGCTGGTCGGCACCCCGGAACAGGTGGCCGAAGGCATCATCAAGCTGCACGAGACCGGCTTTGCCGGCACCACCCTGTCCTTCGTGGATTATGTCGAGGAATTCCCGCTGTTCCGCGACCGTGTGCTGCCGATCCTGGCCGAAGCCGGGATCCGATAAGCCTGATGGCGCAACAGACCGCCCCCGACGGCAAGAGCTTCACCGGCGCGATGCGCGCGCTGGTGGGCAATTGCTCCGTCCTCACCGTCGGCGAGGGAGAGGACAGCACCGGCCTGGTGGTGACCTCGGCGATCTCGCTTTCGGCCGAGCCGCCGCTGCTCCTGGCCTGCGTCAACCGGTCGTCCTCGAGCTGGCCGATGTTCGGCCGCTACGGGCGGTTCGGCTGGTCGTCGCTGGGGGCCGGCCACCAAGGCGTCGCCGAACGCTTCAGCGGCTTCGGCGGCGTCAAGGGGCCGGACCGCTACCAGGGCGCCGACTGGGTGACGGCGGTGACCGGCGCCCGGCTGCTGGCCGACGCCCCCGCCGCCTTCGACTGCGAGGTTGAGGAGATGATCGACCGCGCCACCCATTCGATCGTGATCGGCCGCGTCCGCGCGCTGATCACCACGCCGGACCAGGGCGCGCTGATCTACTGGAACGGCAGCTTCCGCGCCCTGACCGCCTGATCTTCCGGCCCGCGCCCTCCCCGTCACGGCCCGCCCCTGACCCCGCCGGCCCGCCCGCGCGGGGTCTTTTTCGCGGCCCCGCCCTTTTTCTAGCTGCAAATATCCCCGCCGGAGGCACGCGCCGGCAGGCGCGTCGCACCCTTCACGCTCAGAAGGTCGGCGGGGTGCAGGCGCTGACCACCACGCATTTCTCCGGCCCCACCTGCTTGAACCGATGCGGCTTGCGACTGTCGAAATAATAGGCGTCCCCCGGCCCCAAGGTCTTGCGCTGATCCCCCACCGTCACCTCCACCCGGCCGGCGATCACCACGCCGCCCTCCTCCGCCTCGTGCCCATAAAGCTTGCGGCCGGTATCGGCGCCGATGTCATAGGTCTCCAGCAGGATCATCATCGCCTTGCCATAGAGCGTCGCGCCCACCTGCTTGAACGACAGCTTGCCCTTGCCGATCTCGACCAGATCCTCGGCGGCGAAGAACACCGTCTGCTCTGTCTCCGGCTCGAAGGCAAAGAACTCCGACAGCCCCACGGGAATGCCGTCAAGAATCCGTTTGAGCGCCCCGACCGAGGGGTTCACCTTGCCCGATTCGATCAGCGAGATGGTGGAATTGGTCACCTCCACCTTTTTCGCCAGCGCCCGTTGCGACAGGCCGGCGCGTTCGCGCAACAGCCGCAGCCGGCGACCGATATCCAGATCAAGACTCTGCCCCGCCTCGTTGCTCATGTTCAATATCCCGCAACATTCTTGATTTAGTCCCATCAATATCAATCAGATACGACCCGAAAAAAACAGACTTTTTTTGCCATCGGGAAACACTAGGGTTCCCGCTTGTTCGGGGCTCGCCCGGGCCGGGGCCGAAGGCCCCGTTCATATGAGAGGACATCAGGATGTCGAACGCAGACCTCGCCGCCCGTCGCGCGGCCGCAGTTGCCCGCGGCGTGGGCGTGCAGACCCAGATCTATGCCGAGCGCGCCCAGAATGCGGAAGTCTGGGACATCGAAGGCAACCGCTATATCGACTTCGCCGCCGGCATCGCCGTGGTGAACACCGGCCACCGTCACCCCAAGGTGATGGCCGCGGTCGAAAAGCAACTGGGCAGCTTTACCCATACCTGCCACCAGATCCTGCCCTATGAGCCCTATGTCCGTCTGGCCGAACGGCTGAACGATCTGGTGCCGGGCGATTTCGCCAAGAAGACGGTTTTCGTCACCACCGGCGCCGAGGCGGTCGAGAACGCCATCAAGGTTGCCCGCGCCGCCACCGGCCGCAGCGCCATCATCGCCTTCGGCGGCGGTTTCCACGGCCGCACCTTCATGGGGATGAGCCTGACCGGCAAGGTCGCGCCCTATAAGATCGGCTTCGGCGCGATGATGCCCGATGTCTATCACATCCCCTTCCCGGTCGAGCTGCATGGCGGCTCGGTCGCCACGACGATGGACATGCTGGAACGGCTGTTCAAGGCCGATCTCGACCCCGCCCGCGTCGCCGGCATCATCATCGAGCCGGTCCAGGGCGAAGGCGGTTTCTATCCCGCGCCGGCCGAGCTGATGCGCGCGCTGCGCAAGCTCTGCGACACCCATGGCATCGTGATGATCGCCGACGAGGTGCAGACCGGCTTTGCCCGCACCGGCCATCTCTTCGCGATGGAGGGCTATGACGTCGCCGCCGATATCACCACCATGGCCAAGGGTCTGGGCGGCGGCCTGCCGATTTCCGCCGTCACCGGCCGGGCCGAGCTGATGGACGCCGCCATTCCGGGCGGTCTGGGTGGCACCTATGGCGGCAACCCGCTGGGCGTCGCCGCCGGCAATGCCGTGCTCGACGTGATCGAGGAGGAAGACCTCTGCGGCCGCGCCAACGAGCTGGGCGCCCGCCTGCGCCAGCGGCTGGAAGCGATCCGCGCGACCACGCCGCAGATCGTCGACGTGCGCGGCCCCGGCATGATGGTGGCGGTCGAGTTCAACACTGCCGATCGCAGCGCCCCGGACGCGGATTTCACCAACCGGGTGCGGATCGAGGCCGAGAAACGCGGGCTGATCCTGCTGACCTGCGGCGTCTATGGCAACGTCATCCGCTTCCTCGCGCCGCTCACCATCCAGGACGAGGTCTTTGCCGAGGCGCTCGACATCCTCGAAGCCGCGATCGAAGCCGCCAAGGAGGCCGAGGCATGACCGCGACCTTCCCCACCGCCCGTCCGCTGAAGGATCCGAGCCTGCTGGAAACCCGCGCCTATGTGAACGGCGAATGGATCGCGACGGAGAAAACCTTCGCGGTCTATGACCCGGCGACCGGCGCCTGCATCGCCCATGTCGCCGATCTGGACGCCACCGACGCCGCCGCCGCCATCGACGCCGCCCATGCCGCGCAACCCGCCTGGGCCGCCTGGACCGGTAAGGAACGCGCCGCGGTGCTGCGCAAATGGTTCGATCTGATGGTCGAGAACGCCGACGATCTGGCCACCATCCTCTGCGCCGAAATGGGCAAGCCCTGGCCGGAATCGCGGGGCGAGATCCTCTATGGCGCCTCCTTCATCGAATGGTTCGCCGAAGAGGCCAAGCGCATCTATGGCGATGTCATCCCCGGCCATCAGCGCGACAAGCGCATCGTGGTTCTGAAACAGCCGGTGGGTGTCGTCGGCTCGATCACGCCCTGGAACTTCCCCAATGCGATGATCGCGCGCAAGGTCGCCCCGGCGCTGGCCGCCGGCTGTTCCTTCGTCGCCCGCCCGGCCGAGCTGACGCCGCTGTCGGCGCTGGCGATGGCGGTGCTGGCCGAGCGTGCGGGCGTGCCCGCCGGCATCTTCAACGTGATCCCCGGCAGCGATGCCTCTGGCGTGGGTCAGGAGCTTTGCGCCAACCCGAAGGTGTCGAAGATCACCTTCACCGGCTCGACCCGGGTGGGGCAGATCCTGATGCAGCAATGCGCCCCCACCATCAAGAAGATGTCGCTGGAGCTGGGCGGCAACGCCCCCTTCATCGTCTTCGACGATGCCGATCTGGATGCCGCAGTCGAAGGTGCGATGATCGCCAAATACCGCAACAACGGCCAGACCTGCGTCTGTGCCAACCGGATCTATGTGCAGGCCGGCGTCTATGACGCCTTCGCCGAGAAGCTGAAGGCCAAGGTCGGTACGCTGAAGCTGGGCAACGGGTTTGACGAGGGTGTGACCACCGGCCCGCTGATCTCGGAAGCCGCGCTCGCCAAGGTCGAACGCCATATCGCCGATGCGGTCGCACAGGGCGCCGAGGTGATCGAGGGCGGCCAGCGGTCGAACCTGGGCGGCACCTATTTCCGCCCCACCGTGCTGACCGGCGCCAAGCCGGGCATGGCGGTGGCGAAGGAGGAAACCTTCGGCCCGCTGGCGCCGCTCTTCAAGTTCGAGGACGAGGCCGAGGTGATCGCCATGGCGAATGACAGCGACTTCGGTCTGGCCAGCTATTTCTACAGCCGCGACATGGCCCGGGTCTGGCGCGTCGCCGAAAAGCTGGAAAGCGGCATGGTCGGCATCAACACCGGCCTGATCTCGACCGAGGTGGCGCCCTTCGGCGGCATCAAGCAGTCGGGGCTGGGCCGCGAAGGGTCGAAATACGGGATCGAGGACTACCTCGAGATCAAATACCTCTGCCTGGGCGAGATCGCCTGAGCACCCAACACGCCGGCGGTTCACCTCTTCCCTTCGGATCGCCGCACTCAGTCGATCCCGGCGCGCCCGGATCGCCGCGCCCCCGTTACCCCGGGGGCGCGTTTTTCATGTCCGACTTACGTCAGATACTGACCGCCGTTCGCGGTCAGGGTCGAGCCGGTGATGAAGCCCGCGTCATCCGAAGCCAGGAAGACCACGCAACGCGCGATATCCTCGGGCTCGCCCAGATGACCCACCGGGATCTGCGCGGTGATGGCGTCGCGGATGTGCTGTTCCACCGCCATGACCATATCGGTGGCGATATAGCCCGGGCAGATCGCGTTGATGGTGATGCCGGCGCGCGCGCCCTCCTGCGCCAGTGCCTTGACGAAGCCAATGTCGCCGGCCTTGGCCGCCGAATAGTTGGCCTGCCCCGCCTGCCCCTTCTGCCCGTTGATCGACGAGATGCAGACGACGCGGCCGAACTTGCGTTCACGCATGCCGGTCCAGACGTTGTGGGTCATGTTGAAGGCGCCGGTCAGGTTGGTGCTGATCACCTCATGCCACTGCGCCGGCGTCATCTTGTGGAAGAAGGCGTCGCGGGTGATGCCGGCATTGTTGACCAGCACCGAGACCGGCCCGAGTGCGGCCTCGACCTCGGCCACGCCCTTGGCGCAGGCCTCGTAGTCGGCCACCGACCACTTGAAGGCGGGGATGCCGGTTTCCTCGGTAAAAGCCTTCGCCGCGTCGTCGTTGCCGGCATAGTTGGCTGCAACGCTATATCCCGCCTCCTTGAGCGCGATGCTGGTCGCGCGACCGATGCCCCGGGTCCCGCCGGTGACGATTGCAACTTTGGTCATTGTCCTCTCCTTACAATGAACATGGCCCGACCATCAGGCCATGAGGTGGAAACTGTTGTCAGCGTAGATCACCGATCCGCTCATCGGAGCAGCGGCCTCGCTGGCGAGAAAGGCGGCGATCCGGCCGACCTCCTCGATCGAGACAAGCTGATGCGACGGCGTGCGATCGCGCACCCTGTCGATCAACTCGTCGAAATGGGCAATGCCCGAGGCCGCGCGGGTCCTGATCGGCCCGGCCGACAGCGCGAAGGCGCGGATATTGTCCCGCGCCAGATCGGCCGCGGCATAGCGCACGCTGGCCTCCAGCGCCGCTTTTACCGGGCCCATCAGATTGTAATCCTCGACCACCCGATCGGCGCCGAAATAGCTGACCGTCATCAATGATCCGCCCTCGGTCATCAGCGGCCGGGCGTATTTCGCCAACCGCAGGAAGGAATGGCAGGAGATATCCATCGCCATAGCGAACCCCTCGGCCGAAGAGTTCACCACACTGGTGTGCAAATCCTCGCGCGGGGCGAATGCGATGGAATGAAGCAGAAAATCGAGCCGCCCCCAGGTGGTGGCGATCGTCTCGAACAGCGCCTCGATCTGCGCCGGCTCGCGCACCTCGCAGGGCATGAAAAGGGCTGCGTCGACCTCCTCCGCCACCGGCTGGACGAAGGGTTTCGAGGTATCGCTGCGATAGGTCAGCGCCAGTTCGGCCCCGGCGTCGCGAAAGGCGCGGGCACAGCCGGCGGCGATGCTCTGGGCATTGGCCACCCCCACCACCAACCCCCGCTTGCCGCTCAGATCGACCAGTTTCAACATGTCTTCAGCCCCTCTCGGTTGCAGGTCAGGATCGACGCTCTCATCTCACTCCTCCTCTGCCAGGGCGGCCAGGCGCCGCGCCGCTGCCAGCTTTGCCAGCGCCGCCGAGGCGATTCGCGCGCTCATCGGATCGGCGCGGCCGGTCAGCACGATCGGCACCCTGGCGCCCAGCACCAATCCGGCGGCGGTGGCATTGCCGAAATAGATCAGCTGCTTGGCCAGCATGTCGCCGGCTTCGAGATTGGGCACCAGAAGAATGTCGGCCTGTCCCGCGATGGGCGAGGTGATCCGCTTGGTCGCCGCCGCCTCGGCACTGATCGCATTGTCAAAGGCCAAGGGCCCGTCGACCATGGCGCCCGAGATCTGTCCGCGCGCCGCCATGGCGGTCAGCGCGGCGGCGTCGATGGTGGCGGGCATCTGCGGATTGACCGTCTCGACCGCCGCCAATGCCGCCACCTTTGGGCAGGCCACCCCCAGCAGATGCATCAGATCGACCGCGTTCTGGCAGATGTCCCGCTTTTGCTCCAGCGTCGGCAGGATGTTGACGTTGGCATCGGTCACCATCACCAGCTTGGCATAGGCCGGCACGTCCATCACATAGACATGGCTGATCCGCCGGTCGGTCCTGAGCCCCGATCCATGCGCCGTCACCGCCCCCAGCAGCTCATCGCTGCGGATCGAACCTTTGACCAGCATCGAGACCCGGCCCGAGACCGCCAGCTCAACCGCGCGGGCGGCGGCGGCATGGCTGTGGGCCACCGGTTCGATCCCGATCCCGTCGAGCGACAGGCCGGTTTCCTCGGCCAGGGCGCGAATCTTCGCCTCCGGCCCGATCAGCAGCGGGTCGAGCAGACCTTCGTCGCGCACCTCGATGGCGGCGCGCAGGGCGGCGGCGGAACAGGGATGCACCACCCCCGCCTTGACCGCAGGCAAGGCGCGCGCCTCGGCGATCAGCGCCTCGAAACGACTGGGGCGCCGGATCGTCACCTCCGGCAGAGAGGTCACCGGCAGGCTGACCGGCTCGTCCGGCGCCTTGACGGTAGCGAGCCCCGACAGGACATCCTTGCCGTTCTGATTGGTACAGACGGTTTCCAGCGTCACCCGGTGATCACGCGCGCGCTTTTCGATCACCCGCACGGTGGCGGTGATGGTGTCGCCCGGGGCAACCGGCCGCAGAAACCGGATTTCCTGGCCCAGATAGATCGTCCCCGGCCCCGGCAACCGGGTGCCAAGCACCGCCGAGACCAAAGCGGCCGTCCACATGCCATGGGCGATCACATGGCCGAAGATGCCCTTTTCGGCAAAGACCGGATTCAGATGTGCCGGGTTGGTGTCCCCCGAAACGGTGGCGAAAAGCGTGATGTCGTCCGGGCCCACGGTTCGCGTCAGACTGGCGCTGTCGCCAATCTGGAGCTGGTCGAAGACGCGGTTGGACAGGATCTCGGCGGGCTGTGTCATCGAAACCTCTTTCGTGTTTTCGCCAGACCCCGGTTCGCCAGAGATCCCCGTCCCGGAGATCCCCGAACCGTTCGACGGCGCCAGCCCCGGCATAGGCATCGGCTGTGACATTCAGTTGAACACCGTCCTGCCTCCTCCCCCGGCCACGAATGCGGCTCAGCCTGCAGTTGAATTCATCCTGTCCCGGCCCGAGCGACGGGGGCAACAGCCAAAGAAGTTTGGATTTTCCCAATCTTGGCCCCACCGGGCTTCGCCTGATTTCCAGGCGGCTCTGCCCAGTTCGACATCAGTTTTCGCCCCGGATTTGGGGAACACCGATAAAGCCAACTCCATCCCCGACCGTGCGGGGAGCCTCTTGAGGCCAAGCCTCTATTCTTGTTGAATTGTCAAAGATCGTTCAGGCGAGTGATCTTCGCACTATTCACGCTTTACGGGCAAAACGCCATCCGCATCGACGATTTTTTCGGTGACTATGCAGGTGATCCCAAGAGGGCCGAAGCCGAGGTGTCGCGCCCTCCCTACACCCGCCAGCAATCGCTCAGCCGCAGCGGCGGCGCGATCAGAAGAAACGGCCTCAGATCGAAACGCGACGCTATTTTCAGCCGGGAATTGGTGCTGTCGGAAACATGGGATTTCCCCGGGAATTATTGGCGCGCCGGACGGGCCCGCAATTCCGGGATGACCTTGGGAATTGGAACACCTGCTCGCGTCCGGGGCCAGCCCGCCCCTGTTTCGACGGAAGGCCAGATAACATATCGCGCGCCAGTTTTCTGGAACCGGAGGTAATCGACGATATCTGCCGGAATAGGTTCCCGCATCGGGTGAAACCGGCGGGCGAGGGCCTTGCGACCTCGGCAGGCGGGCAGGTCACCGCCCCTGGGGGCAGCGACCCGCACACCTCTGTCTGGGTCAGGGCTTGCCGCGGCGCGGCGCGTCATTGCCGCTCAGCCGCGGGGCACGCGGTTTGCGCGGCGCCGTCGCGGTCTTCCCCGGCGGGGTGAAGCGTTTCGAGCTGTCCCGGGCATCGGCGGGGGCAGAGGCCTTGGGCTTGCCCTTCGGCTTTCCTGCGGGCTTGAAATCAGCCTTTCCGGCGGATTTGTAGTCGGTCTTGGCCGCAAATTTCCCGGCCGGCTTGCGGGTATCCGACTTGGCCTTGCCGCTGGGGGCAGCCGTCGGTTTGGCCTTGAACGGCTTCTTCGCCGGGCGAACCTCCACCGCGCTCGTCTCCTCGTAACGCGGCTTCTTCTTGGCGAAGGGTCTCGGCTCTGCCGACGCGGGACGATCTGCCGACACGGGGCGAGCAGGCCGGCTCGGGCGCTCTGGCGCGGGGCCGGATTCGGATGCCGCCGGGCTGGGACGCGGCCCCCGCGACTGCGGCTTCGCGTCATTGCTCCGCCGCGGCTGCGACTTGAAGCCACCCTCGCGCCGGGCCCCGCCGGGAGCCGACAGATTGGGCTGACCATCCAGCAACCTTGCGGTCACGCCATCCTCCAGAAGGCCGCCCTCACCAAGCGCGCCGACAAATCCCTCGACGTTGGCTTCGGCGATTTCGACAAAGGTCTCGGTGTCCTGCACCCGGATCGCGCCGATGGCGGATTTGTCCAGCCCGCCCGTGCGGCACAGCAGCGGCAACAGCCAACGCGCCTCGGCGTTACGATCGCGACCGACCGAAAGCGAAACCCAGCGGCTCGGGCCGAACTCCTTCTGCTCGCGCGCGGCGGGCTTGCTGTCGGGCGGCAGAAGATCTTCCGGCGCGGCGCGGCGTCCTTGGTAGAGGCGCAGATAGGCCGCGGCGATCACCTCCGGAGTATGTTCCGCCAGCAGGCGGGCGGCAAAGATGGTCTGCTCCTCGGTCATCGGCTCGTCCCAGGCGGGATCGGCAAGCAGGCGCTCCTCGTCCTTGCGCAGGATGTCCTCCATCGAAGGCGCGACGGTCCATTCGGCGCTGAGCTTGGCCCAGCCCAGCAGACGTTCGGCGCGCTTCACCGACTTCGGCGGCACGATCAGCGCCGAGATCCCCTTGCGACCGGCCCGGCCGGTACGACCAGAGCGGTGCAGCAGCGTCTCGGCATTGGTCGGCAGATCCGCATGGATCACCAGGGTGAGGTTCGGCAGGTCGATGCCACGCGCCGCCACATCGGTGGCCACGCAGACCCGGGCGCGGCCGTCACGCATCGCCTGCAGCGCATGCGACCGCTCCGACTGGCTCAATTCGCCCGACAGGATCACCGTCGACAGACCGCGATTGGCCAGCCGCGCGGCCAGATGGTTCACCATCGCCCGGGTATTGGCGAAGACGATGGCGCTCTGGTCCTCGTGGAACCGCAGCAGGTTGAAGATCGCGTGATCGCTGTCCGAGGCCGCCACGCGGATCGCCTGATAGGCGATATCGGCATGCTGCCGGGTGGTGTCGATGGTGCTGATCCGGCGAGCGTCGCGCTGGTATTGCTGGGCAAGCTTGGCGATCATCGGCGGCACGGTGGCCGAGAACAGCAGCGTGCGCCGGTCTTCCGGCGCCTCGCCCAGCATGAATTCCAGATCCTCGCGGAACCCGAGGTCGAGCATCTCGTCCGCCTCGTCGAGGATGACGGCGCGCAGCGCGCTCAGGTCAAGCGACTGGCGTTCGATGTGATCACGCAGGCGCCCCGGCGTGCCGACGACGATATGCGCGCCCCGGTCGAGCGTCCGCCGCTCCTCGCGCATGTCCATGCCGCCAACACAAGAGGCCACCACCGCGCCAGTCCGGGAATAGAGCCAGGACAATTCGCGTTTCACCTGGAACGCCAGTTCGCGCGTCGGCGCCACGACCAGCGCCAGCGGCGCCGCCGCCGGACCAAAGCGGCTCGCCTCGCCCAGCAGGGTCGAGGCGATCGCCAGCCCGAAGGCCACCGTCTTGCCCGATCCGGTCTGCGCCGAGACCAGCAGATCCGCCTCCATGACGTCCGCTTCGATCACGGCCTCCTGTACTGGGGTAAGCTTATCGAATCCGCGCTCGGCAAGCGCCTCGGACAGGGGGGTGATCATGATCAGAAATCCATGGGCTGGCGTCAAAAGGCGCCGTGAGGGGGTGGTCGGGGGCGACACGAGAGCATCGCCAATACCGGAAGTTGCGCCCGAAGTATATGGCGAAATCACTACAGCCGGGCACGACCTGCGGCCCCAAACGGCCAATTTAGCCGTTTTTCCCCCGCCGGGGCGGGTCAGAACGGGGCCTGCGGGCAGAACACCGCCCCCCACGCACGCCAGCGCGCGACCCTGCGACCGCCCGCCCCTTGGAGAGGGCCGGCGGCCGAATCCTCGCCCAACCCCGGTTCAGCCCTCCCTGGCCGGCAGCAGGAAGCCGTCGAAGAATGCCGTAAGCTCCACATAGGCGTCCAGCGGCAACACATGGGCGATATACTGATCCGGACGGACCACCACCATGCAGCCCCGCGCGCGGTCGATGCCCCGCAGATCAAAGATATCGCCCGCCCCCTTGTGATCGACGCAGAAGACTTTCTCATGGTTCTGCAGACCGAGCTTTCCCGTCGCGGGCTTGAGCAGCGACGGCATATCCTCGTAGGCGAGCGCCTCGAAGGTTTGCTGGAAGATCGCACGCAGGTCGATCACCGCGTCGATATCCTCCCCCTCGCGGGTGAATTTCACCACCGGTGAGCCGGGATCGCCTTCCAGCCAATCGGCCAGACGATGGATGGCAGACCCCGGCGCCGAGCTGTCCTGAGCCCCGGCGAAGGCATAGATCCGCCAACGACCATCAGCTTCCGCCGCATGGCCAAGCTGCATCCGCATTGCATCGGCCAGGCGCACCACCGGGGCCGAGTGGAAACGGCGGCCGATCTCCTCGCCCAGGGCCAGCGCCTGATAGGTCGGCGCCGCCACCAGGGCCGAGGCCTGATATTGTACCGCGAGCCCGCCGGTGAATTCGAGATTGTCGATGAACTGCCTTTGGAACCGCGGCATGTCGGCGGCGTCGAGCTTGGATTCCCCCGGTGGCGCCGACATGATCCGGGCCCATTCGTGATCGGTGTCGACCAATCGTTTGGCCTCGACCCAGCGTTCGGCGGAATAGCTGTGCAGCAGGCTTGGATCCGACCGCCCCTGCAGCACATGCGCCAGCTTCCAGCCGAGATTGAAGGTATCGCCCATCGAGACGTTCATCCCCTGCCCCGCCTTCGGGCTATGGGTGTGACAGGCATCCCCGGCGGTGAAGACACGCGGGGTACGGTGGGCCGCCGCTCCGGCGGGCACATCGTCGAACTTGTCGGTCATCCGATGGCCGATCTCATAGATCGACCACCAGACGACCTCTTTCACCTCGATGGTATAGGGCTGCATGATCCGGTTCGCCGCCGCGATCATGTGGTCGGCGGTGAAGTTGCGGCTGGCCACCCGTTCGCCGGGGTTGAGCTTGTCGAGTTCGACATACATGCGGAACAGATAGCCACCCTCGCGCGGCAGGATCAGGATGTTGCCCTCCTGCGCCGACTGGATCAGGCATTTCTGGCGCACATCCGGGAAATCGGTATTGGCCAGGATGTCCATCACCCCCCAGGCCTGATGCGCCGCGTCGCCGTGCAGCGTGCCGCCGATCGCCTTGCGCACGCTCGACCGCGCGCCATCCGCGCCAACCACGTAATTGGCCCGCACCGTGGCGGTCTCCCCGGCGTTCACCCCGGTGTTCTCCAGCGTCACCGTGACCGGGTGGTCGTCAGTCGTGGTATCGACGATCAGATCACGCACCGCCCAGCAATAATCCGGTTCGAGCCGCGCCGGCGCATTCCGCATCACGTCGAGAAACAGCTCGTGCACCCGCGCCTGGTTCAGCAGCGTGTGCGGCATTTCCGAACTGTCCTCGGGCACGTCCTGCACCCGGCCGATCCGCCTGATATGCGCCGGATTGGCGGGATCTGGCGTCCAGAAGGCGGTCTGGTTCACCCAATAGGCCTCGCGCTTCACCTTCTCGGCAAAGCCGAAGGCCTGAAACATCTCCATCGTCCGGGTGTTGACGCCATCGGCCTGCCCCTTCTCGATCGGGCCGGGCTTCTGATCGACGATCATGGTGTCGATGTCGGGAAACTGCGCAAGCTGCGCCGCAAGACAAAGCCCCGCCGGACCGCAGCCGGCGATCAACACGTCCACCTTGTCGGGCAGCGCCGCATAGGGGCCGCGATCCCGTCGGCAGGGCGCCGCGGTCCTGATGTCAGGGTCGCCCCCGCGAAAGCCGTCCACATAGAATTGCATCGCTTTTCCTCCTCTGCCGCGCAGGCGGTCCCCATAGGGCATTTAATATCCATGCTTATTATATTCCGTCAATAGTTGATATGTATGCAAATCATTATCATCAAGATCATGATATAAAACACATTTGTTGGCATGATCGGGTTTCAGACCATCGGCATTTCCGGCTCAGAGGCGCGCGGAATACCTGATTCGGCGGCCAAAGCCGTCGCTATCCGCCCCCCCGTCAGACGGTGCCAGAGGTGCCTAGCGCCCTGCCCCGGCCTGCTGCGGGCGCAGCGCCGGCCCGAGCCGCCCCGGCGCAGGGCGCTGGCAGGCGGCGGTGAAACGGCGGATCAACGGCAGATGCCGCCGCTCCTCGAGGCAGACGACATATTCGTCGACGCCTTCGTCGACATCCCGCAGCGGCACGAAGGCCAATCGCGGGTCGGAGCCGAAGCCCAGATCGGTGACGACACCGCAGCCCATGCCGTTCAGCACCGCCTCGCGCATGCCTTCGCGCGACGAGACGGCGATCGAGCTTTCGATCGCCAGCCCGCGAGCGGCCAGGCTGGTCTCGAACACCTCCTGGGTGCGCGACCCGCGCTCGCGCATCACAAAGGTCTGGTCCAGGATGTCACCCAGCGCCACGCCGTCGGGATACGCCGCCAAGGGATGCGCCAGCGGCACGCAAAGCCCCAGGCGGGTGCTGAGGAACTTGACCCCGTGCAGGCGGGCATCATCGGGCCGACAGGCGGTGATCGCCGCATCGGCGCGCCGGTCCAGCACCCGTTCGATCACCCGCGCGGAATTGTCGATCGACAGCGTCAGCGTCATATTCGCCCGCTCGGCCCGGAGCAGCGCGAAGATCGACAGCGCCGGATAGGGACCATCGGCAGCGATGCGCAGATGGCCGCTGTCGCGGCGGCTCTTGGTGCGCAGAAAGGCATTCGCCTCCTGCTCGGCCTTGAACAGACGGGTGGTGATCTGGAACAGCTCCTCCCCATGCGGGCTGAGCACGACGCCAGAATTCTTGCGCTCCAGCAGATTGACGCCGCAATGCGCCTCGAGCGCCCGGACATGGGCCGAGAGGGTCGGCTGGCTGACCCCCATGTCCCGCGCAGCCTGAGAGAAGCCGCCGGACAGGGCAACCACATGGAAGGCTTTCAACTGTTTCGTGGACATGACGTCAACGGCTCCGATGGCCAGGGCAGCGCGTGCCGAAGAACGGGCGCGCCCGCAGGCGTTCTCTATACCCAAGCCCTTGACATCAATGTGACACCCGCCGCGACCGCGGTGTTTTTCTATGGCGGGGATAGAAAAACCCCATAGCAAAATCAATGGGTTGTAAGCGATCTGTCACATTTCCGGGACCACGACCCTGTTAACGAGGCCGCGAACACTCACCCCGACCTGAACAGGAACCCCCTCATGTCCTCGTCCCTCGCCACCACCACCACCACCGACGCCTCGGAAGCCGAGGCACCCCAATCGCTGCAACTGCGCGAAGAGATCAACCACCTGCTGATCAAGGAAAGCCAGGAGCAGGTCACCATCACCCTGTCCGATCACTTCACCGGCGAGGGGCTGACTTATAGCGTCACCAACTCGAACGGGGCGGTGATCGATGCCCATATCGAGGGCGGGGTTCTGACCCTCGATGTGCTGGGGCTGCTCGACTACAGCGATCTGACCGTCACCGCCACCGACGGTCTCGGCAACGAGATCAGCGACAGCTTCCGCGCCCGGGTGGCCGGCGACAATGCCTTTACCGTCGCGGTCCTGCCCGACACCCAGACCTATACCTCCAACCCCGACCTGAACCACATCTTCGGCGATATGACGCAATGGCTGGCCGACAATGCGGAGTCGATGAACATCCTCTTCGCCACCCATGTGGGTGACGTGACTGACAACAATTATGATTATCAGTGGGAAATCGCCGCGGATGCGATCAGCAACCTCGACGGGGTGATCCCCTATTCGCTGCTGCCGGGCAACCATGACATGAGCACCGGCGGCCGTGCCAGCGATCACAGCGCCACCTATCTGGACGAATATTTCTCGGTCGCGCATCAGTCCGAGGTCAATTCCGGCTCCTTCGGCGGCACCTATGACGGCGATCCGGACAGCGCCGCCAATACCTATCACAGCTTCACCGCCCCCGACGGCACCAACTGGATGGTGCTGAGCCTGGAATTCTCGCCGCGCGACAACGTGCTGGAATGGGCCTCCGAAGTGCTCGACAGCCATCTCGATTACCGCGTCATCCTGACCACCCACAATTACATGGATTATGCCGGCGTCAACGACGAGCTGGGCCAATACGGCGGCGGCACCGGCACCGATTACGGCCTGGGCAAGGATGTCGAAGGCTATAGCAGCGGCGCCGACATCTGGGAAAAGCTGGTCAGCCAATATCCGAACATCAGCTTCGTCTTCTCGGGCCATATCATCGGCGGCGACGGCGCAGAGACGGCGCAGAGCTATACCGAATACGGCACCAGCGTGCTGCAGATGCTGGCCAATTATCAGGGCGGCGTCACCACCGAGATCTCGGGCGGCAACGGCGGCAACGGCGCGGTGCGGCTGGTCACGATCGACCCGGACAACGGCGCCGTCTATACCGAGACCTATTTCGCCAATCTCGACTCCTACATCGAGGGCTATCGCGACAGCGCGGAGGCCGGCCGCGACGGGCTGACCGGCAGCTATCTCGAGCATGAGGAGGTGATCACCGGGATCGACCTTGGCACGCCGGAACTGCGGGCGCAGGCCGACACCGGCAATGACGTCTTTGTCGACGCCTCGGAAGGCGCGGACAGCACCACGATCACGCTGGACGCCGGCAAATCGCTGAACGGCGATCTGATCACCGCCTATGACTGGCTCGATGCCGACGGCAAGGTCATCGCCACCGGCGCCACCGCCGAGATCGAGCTGGAGGCCGGTCGGCACCAGATCACCCTGCAGGTGACCGATGCCGAGGGCCGGGTGAACAGCGATGACGTGCTGGTCGTGGTCAGCACCGACGACACCCTGCTGGTCGAGAACTTCAACGATGGCACCGCCGCCCATTGGAGCAGTTCGCTGTCCCCGTCTCTGGACAGCCAGACCGAGTTCGTCACGACCGATACGCTGGACCTGCCCAAGCTGGCGGATGGCGACACCGGCGTCATGAGCTTCCCGGCGCTGGAGGTCAGCGGCCAGGGCTTTCTGGTCGATCCCGGCTTTTCGACCGAGGATGGCGCCAAGCTGACCAGCTATACCATCGCCTTCGACGTTCTGGTGCCCTCGGGCCAGGGCAACTGGTTCCCCTTCTTCCAGGCCGATCCGACCAATACCGACGATGGCGAACTGTTCGTCAACACCAACCGCTATGGCGATGGCCGCAACGTGATCGGCAACTCGGGCACCTATTTCGGTGATTTCAGCTATGACGAATGGCACCGGGTGGTGCTGACCGTCGAGGATGCCGGCACCGTCAACGGCAAGAATGTCGCCGGCCTGAACATCTATCTGGATGGCGAGCTGATCGGCTCCTTCGACTATAGCAACGCGCTGGCGAATTACGTGATCGACCCCGAGGTCGGCTTCGTGCTGTTCAACGACAATACCGACGGCGCCACCATGTCGGGCTATATCAGCAGCCTGATGCTGACCGAGGCGGTGCTGACGGCGGCTGAGGTGGCCGAGCTTGGCGGCGTCACCGCCGGCGGCATCCTGACCGAGGCGATCGAGGGCGCGCAGACTTTCCAGCTCGACTTCGGGGGCGACGCTCCCTTGTCCGACAGTTTCGGCGGCACGGGTGGGATCACCATCTTTGACAATGCCGAGGACGATCTGGGAAGCTGGATCGTGCGCGGCACCTATGCCTCGGACGGGGTCAGCCCCGAGGCGGCGCTGGGCGAACTTTACGATGTCAGTGACGCCCCCGGCAAAATGCTGATCTACACCGCCGCCGAGGCGATGGACTGGAGCGATTACAGCTTCGAGGTCACCGCCCATTCCACCGATGACGACGAATTCGGCGTCTATTTCTACTATCAGGACGAGGGCACCTATTACCGCTTCCAGACCTATGACGCCGGCAACTATCGCCGGCTGATCAAGGTCGACAACGGCGTCGAAACGGTGCTGGCCGAGGTCGACAAGGGCTATGTCTTCGACGACGACATCGACGTGAAGGTGGTGGTCGCAGGCGATCAGATCGAAGTCTTCATGAACGGCCAGAGCGTCTTTGGCCCGGTGATCGACGCGGATCCGCTGTCCGGCGGCACCGTCGGGGTATTCTCGAACTATCAGGACGGCACCAGCTTCGACAACGTGCTGGTACAGCAGGTCTCGCTCACCGCCCATGCGGAAGGGTCGTTCCGCGCTCTCGACATGGATGGCGACGGCACCGCTTCGGTCACGCTGAACGGCGCGGATTCCTATGGGCTTGACGAGATCGTCAGCTATAGCTGGCAGCTCGACGGCACAGAAATCGCCACCGGCGCCCGGGTCACCCTGGACCTGCCGGTCGGAACCGAAGGGCTGACCCTGGTGGTCACCGATGCCAGCGGCCGCACCGCCAGCGATTTCGTCGCGGTCGATATCGTCGAGGCCAAGGATATCCTGGTGCACGACAGCTTCGACACCGACAGCCTGACCGATGGCACCTGGCGGATCATCGACCAGGACGGCTCGATCGGCAGCTCGGACTGGCAGCTTGCCGATGGCGCGCTGAGCCAGATGTCGGACATCTACAGCGACCAGCTGACCGGCGGCGGCAATGGTGTCTGGGAACAGCGCTGGAGCCCGCTGGGCGATGGCGTCAACGTCCTGCGCAAGGGCACCATCGCGCTTTATGACGCGGAAGAGGCGGCCGATTGGGCCGACTATTCGGTGCAGACCACCATCGCGACCCCGGAAGGCGATGCCGCCAACGGGCTGGGCCTGGTGTTCCATTATCAGGACGAGGCGAATTACTATAAGCTCGAGCTCGACAGCAAAGGCGGCCTGTGGAACCTGGTCTACGTCAAGGACGGCATCGAAGAGGTGCTGGACCGGGTTCCGGCAAAATACACCCCCGGCAGCACGGTCGAACTGCGGCTCGACATCAAGGACGGGGTGATCTCGGCCTATCTCGATGGCGAGATGATCTTTGCCGATCCGACCGAGGATCATCAGATCGCAACCGGCACCTTCGGGCTTTACACCTGGAAAAGCGCCGGCACCTCTTTCGAGGAGGTCACCGTGGTGTCCCTGGCAAAACCTGCCCCGGTGGTGAATGCCGATCCCATCGCCATGGACGACAGCGGCCTGGAGGCGACGGCCGGGGTGGCCCTGGTGATCGCGGCTGAGGATCTGCTGGCCAACGACAGCGATGCCGACACCGACCAGCTTAGCATCGTCTCGGTGCAGGACGCGGTGAACGGCACCGTCACGCTGAGCGAAGACGGCAAGGTGATCTTTACTCCCGCCCCCGGTTTCGAGGGTGAGGCGAGCTTCACCTATACCCTCTCCGACGGCAACGGCGGCACTGCGACGGCCAATGTCACCCTTGATGTCGAGGCCGATGCCTTCGGCGCCACCGACGCCAATGACGTGATCGCGGCGACGACGGGCGATGATCTGCTGTCCGGCTTCGGCGGCGACGACTTCATCCGCGGCAAGATGGGCGCTGACCAGATCGACGGCGGCGACGGGAACGATACGCTGTTCGGCGGGGCCGGTCGCGACACCCTGATCGGTGGCGCCGGCAACGACACGCTGAGCGGCGGCAAGGGTCAGGACGACCTGCAGGGCGGCGCGGGGAACGACACGCTCCTTGGCGGGCGCGGCGGCGACAGCCTGGCGGGAGGCGAGGGTAACGACATCCTTGCCGGCGACCGGGGAAAGGACGTTCTGAATGGCGGCGACGGCCAGGACACCCTGCTTGGCGGCGGCGGCAACGACCTGCTGGACGGTGGCGCCGGAGACGACCTGCTGGAAGGCGGCGTGGGCAAGGATACCTTTGTCTTCATGGTGGAATATGGCACCGACACCATCACCGATTTCACCGACGACGCCGATACCCTGTGGCTCGATGAACAGCTCTGGGCCACGGATGGGGTGCTGTCGGTGGAAGAGATGGTCAATACCTATGCCACCGAGATCGACGGCAACGTCGTCTTCGACTTCGGCGATGGCACCAAGCTGATCGTCGAAGGCGTCGCCGACCGGACCTTGCTGTTGAACGACATCGACTTTCTCTGATCAGGCGGGGGCGGCTATCGATTTCGAGGGCCGCCACCACCCATTCTTCCAGATCATCAGAGGCCACGAACACCGATGCCGCGGGCGATTATCCCCGCGGCATCTGCCTTTCGCCCCCTGCCCCGGCTCAGGCCGGCCAGCGCTCGCGCAATTCGGCCAGGGCGTCGTCGATCGCCGCCCCTTCGGGACGCGCTCCCAAGGCGCCGATCACGGCCCCGGCAAGGCGAAGCCCCGCCCGCAGCGCCTGCTCCTCGGTCGCGCCGGCCCAGATGGCATGCAGATATCCCGCACCGAAGGCATCGCCGCCACCGGTGCGATCCACCACCGCGACCGGACCCGGCACCACGTCGCAACGACGGCCGTCGCGATAACAGCTCACCCGCGCGCCGGCCTGGGTAACCACGAAATGGTGCGGCCGCCCGGCGATCTCGGCGGCGACGAGGGCGTCGATATCCTGCCGCCCGGTACAGGCGGCCAGCTCATCGGCATTGCTGAAAACATGATCCAACGCCGCCACCAGCGCCGGATCATAGCTGCCGTTCAGATCCGTCGAGACGGTGCAACCAGCCAGATCGGCGCGACGCCCGCCGGCGAAGAGCGTCGGAAAGAGCGCGGCCAGCATATGGACGTGATCATAGCCCGACAGATCGCAGCCCTCGACCAGCGCCGCCCAGAGCGCCGGATCGCGCAACCGCCGGCTCGAGATCATCGACTTCAGCCTGCCGCCGGTCAGGATCACCGAGATCGCGGGCGACACCCCCGCGACCCGGTTTATCCCACCGGTGTCGATGCCGCTCTGCCGCAGGCTCTGCACCGCCGCCTCTGACAGCGGATCGGTGCCGGTGACGGAATAGACATCGACCTGATGCCCCAGCCGCGCCAGCCAGTGGGCGACATTGGCCGGCGCCCCGCCGCCGGCGATCCGCATGTCGTCGGCCACCAGCTTCTCGTGATCCCGCGGCAGCCGCGGCACCTCGAACAGAATGTCGAGCGAGACATTCCCGATCACCGCGACCCGGCTCATTCGTCGATCCGCCCGGTGAAGGCGGCCATGACGAAGCGCTGCGCGAAAAGGAACAGGATCAAGACAGGCAGCATCGAGATCAGCGCGACCGCCATCATCGGCCCCCAGAGCGGCTCGTAATCATCCACCGCGGTAAATACCTTGATGCCGACCGCGAGGGTCCGCTTGCTGTCGGAATCGACGATCAGCAGGGTCCAGAGATAGATGTTCCAGGCCCCGAGAAAGCTGATCACGCTGAGCGAGGCGATGGCGGGCAGCACATTCGGCAGGGCGATCTGCACCAGCTCGCGAAACGGGCCGGCGCGGTCAAGCCGGGCTGCCTCGAACATCTCGCGCGGCAGGCCACGAAAGGTCTGACGCATGAAGAAGACGTAAAAGCCGATATAGGCAATCGACGGCACGATGATGGCGGCGCGGCTGTCGTACCAGCCGATCATCGAAATCCCGATGTAGAGCGGCACGATTCCGATCACGGTGGGAAAGGTCATGGTCACCACGATGATCCAGAACAGCGTCTCGCGCCCACGAAAGCGCATCTGCGCAAAGGCAAAGCCCGCCGGCACCGCGATCAGCATCTTGCCCAGCGTCACCAGCCCGGCGACCAGCAGCGAATTCAGCGTCCAGGCCAGCACCGGATAGCCGGCGAAGGCAGCGCGGAAATTCTCGAACGACGGCTGGTCCGGCCAGAAGCGGAAGGCCTTCTGCAACACCAGATCGTTCGGGGTGAAGGCGGTGGTCGCCACCCAGAACAGCGGAAAGATCGTCACCACCGCGGCCAGCATCAGCAGGCCGTGGACGACCCAGGGCGTTCGTTGCAGGGGTTCAGCTTTCATAATGGACCCGCCTTTCGAACATGCGGAATTGCGCCCAGGTCACCGCGAAGACCAGCAGGATGATCATCACCGCGGCGGCGCTGGCCTTGCCGAACTGGAAGAAATTCAGCCCGCTCTGATACATGTAATAGAGGATATTGGTCGACCGGTTGAAGGGGCCGCCTTCGGTCAGCACGTCGATCACCCCGACGATGTCGTCGAGCACGTTCATCGTGGTGGTGACCGCGACGAAGAAGAAGGTGGGAGAGATCATCGGCAGCTCGATGCTCCAGAACCGCCGCCAGGGCCCGGCATTGTCGATCGCCGCCGCCTCCAGCACCGAACGCGGCACCGCCACCAGCGCCGCCAGCAACAGCAGCATGTTCAGCCCGAAGTTCTTCCAGAAGGTCACCAGCGCGACGCAATAGAGCGCCAGCCCAGGGTCGCTGTGCCAGCCGCTCGGCGGCAGGCCGAACCAGCCCAGCAGCGTGTTGAGAAAGCCGTTCTGCAGATCGAACAGCCAGGACCAGGCGATGCCGGCGGTGGAATAGGCCAGGATCGTCGGCAGGAACAGCGCCGCCTTGTAGAACTGCGACAGCCCCGGGCGACGCACCCGGATCAGCAGGGCGGCCAGCGCCAGCGGCACCAGGATCTGCGCCGGGATCAGCAACAGGCAATAAAGCAGCGTATTGCCCGCGGCGGTGCGGAACCCCGGATCGGCCAGGATGGCGCGATAGTTGTCAAGCCCGACGAAATGCGCCTCGGGCGTGATGAAGTTCCAGTCGCTCAGCGACAGGCCGACCGAAAACAGCACCGGCGCATAGAGCACCGCCGCCACGAACAGCACCGCCGGCCCCACGAACAGATAGGGGGCCAGCAGGGTTGTCATACGTCGCAAGAACATGCGCGCGCGGGCCTCAGGCGGCAAGCAGCGGCGCCAGTTCGGCCTTGGCCTGGGCCATGGCCTGGGCCGGCTCGGCCGCGCCCTGCACCACCCGGGCCACCCAGTCGCGCCAGACCTTCTGGCCCTCCAGCCCACGCTGGCCCGGCCAGATCGTCTCGGCGGTGAGACCGGCCTCAAGCTGCGCATTGGCGGCCTCTTGCAGCGGCTTCGGCCCCAGATCGTGGATCGAAGGGTTCAGATACCCCATCTCCGACCAAATCGACATGCCCTCGGCACTGGCGCAGAAGGCCAGGAAATCCATCGCGGCCAGCGCCTGTTCGTCGTTGCGGGCATAGATCGCCAGGAAGTTTCCGCCCGAGTTCATGTTGCGATGCCCGTCGAGGCTGGGGAACATCACGTCGCGAATCTCGGCATCCGCCTTGCTGGCGACCCCGGCCAACGAGGACGAGGTGGTGACCACCGCAATATTGCCGCCCAGCAGCGCATTGGTCTGGGCGCGGTAATCCATGTTGGTCCACAGCCCCTTGCGAGCCGGTTCGGCGAAGGCGGTGATGCCGCGGATCGCCTCCGGGCTGTCACAGGCGATCTGGTCGCCTTGCAGGATGAAGCCGCCGGCATTCTGGATATAGGCCTGCGAGGTCCATTCGTTGTTCGACAGGTCGATGGCCGAGCGATAGGTCGGATGCTTGCCGGCCAGCGCCTTGTCCAGCCTGCCCGCCTGCTCCATCAGCCAGCCATGGCTGATGTCGATCGGAAATTCAGGGTCAAGCCCGGCGGCGCGCCACAGATCCATGTTGATCCAGGTGACCGGGGTCGACAGCGACCAGGGCATGCCGATCAGCGCGTCGTCAATGGTGACCAGCGGCGCCAGCGACGGGCGGAACTGCGCCATCAGCGCCTCCGCCTTGGCCGCGTCGATCTCGCGGAAGTCGCGGGCGCCGAGCGTGCGGCGGGCGAAATAGCCGAACTTCCAGCCGGTCACCATCAGCTCGGGCGCGCGGCCGGCGGCGATCGACGACAGCGCCTTGGTCGCCATCGCCTGGTAATCGCCATCGAAGCGGTTGACCACGGTGACCCCGGTCTTGCGGGCGTTGTAGGCGTCGACGACCTTCTGGAACGGCTTGTCCTCGCCCCAGGGGCTGGAAATGGTCACAAGCGCGTCGTCGCCGGCAAGCAGCCGGTTGGGCAGGATGGCGGCGGTGCCGAGCGCGGCAGCGATCCGCCCGAAATCACGACGGGAGTAGCGGGAGCTTTTCATCTGATCGGGTATCCGTTCTGGTGAGAACCTGAGGGCGATGGGGGCATCCTGTCTAGACAGCAGGCGCGCCCCTCTCCTAAGACCGGGACTTGACGCGGGTGTGACAGGCCCACGCCAGTTTTGTAACGTGCAGCCCGGGCGGGCGGGCCAAAGCGAGACCGAGGCTTGTCCCGCCACAGCGCGCGGGGCTATGTGCCGACGACGGGATCCGCGCAACGGGAGATTGCCCTTGATCGCCTTGGAGACACTGCGGGAACTTGCCTCGACCCCCTATGCGGATCGGGCCGAACGTCCGATCTGGCTGCAGATCTATGACCGCATCGGGGCGGCGGTGACCACCGGGCTGCTGCCAGAGGGCACCCGCCTGCCGGGCGAAGACGATATGGCGGTGCTGTTCGGCGTCAGCCGCGCCACCCTGCGCCGGGCCCTGCGACGGCATCAGCAGGAAGGCCACCTGGTCGCGCGCAAGGGGGTGGGCATCTTCGTCCGCTCGCTGTCGGTGCGCTACATCGTGCATCAGAACCGCGCCTTCAACGACCCGATCAACAGCGAAAGCATCGTCGAGGAAACCCTGTCGATCGGCCGCATCCCCGCCAGTGCCGAAGCGGCCGAAACCTTCGGTCTATGCCCCGGCGACGAGGTGATCGAACTGCGCCTGCGCATGCTGCTGGGCAATATGCCGATCTATTTCACGATCAAGGAATTCCCGATCTCCGTCTTTCCCGATTTCGAATCCGACTATGCCGAGACCGGCAGCATCCTCGGCGCCTATGCGGCTGGCGGGGTGGAGAATTACCGCAGGACGGAGACCCGGATCATCGGCGACATGGCCAGCGCCACCGAGGCGGACCTGCTGCAACTGAGCCCGGCGGTGCCGATTCTGCGCGCCCGCTCGACCAATACCGATCTCTCCGGCCGGATCATCGAACTGAGCCGCGGCTGCTGGCCCCTGTTCGGTGTCGAGCTTGTCTTCGAGGCCGAACAGGCGGGCTAACCCGGCAGGGCACCCTGCGTAAACTGTAGTGAGATCAAGGCCGGGACCGGAATAGCGCAAGCGCTCCGATGCACGGCAAAGCCGCACGGGCCCGCGTTCCATCTTCGGAATGAAGTTCTTCGGCAGCTGGATAGATATTGGGGAAACCAGAAATGACGTATATGATTAACGTCGTTTGGTGGCAGTGGCGGACCGAGGAGGATTCGAACCCCCGACCCCTTGATTCGTAGTCAAGTACTCTATCCAGCTGAGCTATCGGTCCACTGTGGGGGAGCATGTATCTTCCCCAACGGGGGTTTGCAACACCCATTCTGAGGTTTTTTCACGAAGCCGTCACAGAAAATGAAAATAGCTCCGGCGGCCCCGGGGATCAGGCCGCCGTGACCTCGAGCGCGGTCATCGACCGCGGCAGGCGAATGACGAAAACGGTGCCGTCCGGCCCGCTTTCGGCCAGCTCCAGCGAACCGCCGTGGCCGCGCACCAGCTCAGAGGAAATCGCCAGCCCCAGCCCCGATCCGCCAGCGCGCGCGCCGCCGCGAAACGGGGTGAACAGATTCTCCCGCGCCTTGGCGGGCAGGCCGGGGCCGGTATCCGCGACCTCGATCCACCAATTGTCGTGATCCTCGCGCGCGGTGATGACGACGCTGCCAGTGCGATGACTGGTCTCCAGCGCCTGGCGGGCATTGCGCACCAGATTCATCATCACCCGGAACAGCTGTTCGGGATCGGCCCTGAGTTCCAGCCCCTCGGGCACGTGATTCTCCAGCGTCACCCCCTCGCCGCTCAGGGCCAGGCGTTCGCTGTCGATCACATCCTCGGCGATGGTCGCCAGCGGTACCATCCTCAGCGCCGGCGGCGGCTCCTCCGCCCGGCCGAAGGCCAGCGTGCTTTCGCACAGCGACACCGCCCGCGAGATCGAGTTCACCAGCTTCGGCGCCAGCCGGCGAACGCTCGGATCCTCGCTGGCCTCGATTCGGTCGGTGATCAGTTGCGCGCTGGTCAGGATGTTGCGCAGATCGTGGCTGACCTTGGCGACCGCGCCACCAAGCTGCGCCATGCGCTCGCGCTGTTTCAGAAGCTGGGTCAGTTCGGTCTGCAACTGTTGCAGCGCCTCTTCGGCCTCGCGCAGCTCGAACACCCCGGCCGAGGGCTGGATGATCCCGCGCGCATCTTCCGGCGCGGCGGCATAGCGTTTCATATAGCCGACCACGCCCTTGATCGGCCGCACCAGGAACACCCGCACCGCGACGAACAACAACAGCGCCGTGACGATCGAGATCACCGCCGACAGCAGCAGGATTCGCAGCCCATAGTCGATCATCGCCGTGCGCAGCGGCGCGGTCTCCATCGTGACCTCGATCAGCAGCCCCGCATCCTGGGTCGGCGCCCCGATCACCCGGACGATCTGATTCTCCGGGGTGAACAGCCGCTTGACCGCATCGCGGATCAGGATGGCCGCGCCGGCGTCGCGCAGATCATAGGTATTCGAGATCGGCTCGGGGATCGGTGAGGACAGCATGAGCTGGCGCATCTCGTCCCGGCGCAGGACCACGTTGAACACCTGCGCGTTGCGCAACAGCTCCTTTTCAAGGTCGCTGTCCAGCATGTCATCGGCCAGCAGCGCCATCGAGGCGATCTGCGCCCGCTCCAACCGGTCGTGCAGATAGTCGATCCTGTAGCGCGCGATCGACGGGACAAAGATCAACACCTCGGCCAGCATCACGAAGACCGTGGTCAGGATCAGAAATCGCCCCGAAAGCGTATTCAGCATATGCCCTATCCCGATCAGGGCAGGACGCGTTGCACCACCCGGACCATTCGTTTGACCGCCTGACTATCAAACAGCCTCTCCGAGAAATAGGCCCCCGCCAGCCGTTTGTTAAGTTCACCCAACGTCGGATAGGGCAGGACAGTGCCCGCAATCGCGGTTAACTTCAGACGATTGGCCATCACCAGCGCCCAGGGGCCGATCAATTCGCCCGCGGCCTCGCCGACGATCGACACACCCACGGGCCGGCCGCCGACCACCATCAGCTTGGCGAAGCCTTCGGTCCGCGCCTCGGTCACGGCACGGTCGTTGCCGGCGTAATCGGCGCGAAAGACCTTCAGACGGGGGCCGAAACGGGCACGCGCCTCGGTCTCGGTCAGCCCGATCTGGGCCAATTCGGGATCGCTATAGGTGACGCGGGGGATATGATCGGTCCGCGCCCGCGCCGGCAGGGCGAACAGCGCCGATCGCAGCACGATCCCGGCGTGATAGCCGGCAAGATGGGTGAACTGCCCCTGCCCCGCCGCGTCGCCGACAGCGAAAACCCGCCGGTTCGTCGTTCTGAGCCGCGCATCGGTACGGATGCCCGCCCCGGTCACCGCGATCCCGGCGGCTTCGAGGTTCAACCGCGCCAGATCGGCTCGCCGCCCCAGCGCCAGCAGCAGATGACTGCCCTCGATCTGCCGCCCGCCATCAAGCCACAGCCGAATCGCGCCCTCGGCCCCGTCAACCCGGGCCAGGGCCGCGTTCTCGATGATCTCCACCCCCTCGGCGCGCAGGCGGTCCAGCACCGGGGCGGCCAGCTCCGGATCCTCGCGCCCCAGCGCGCGACCCGCCTCGATCAACGTCACCCGGGCGCCAAGGCGAACGTGGGCCTGCGCCATCTCGACCCCCACGGGACCAGCGCCGGCGATCAGCAAATGCGCCGGGCAGTCGCGCAGATCGAAGAGCGTGTCGCTGGTCAGATAGGGCATATGCGCCAGCCCCGAAATCGGCGGCACCAGCGGGGTGGAGCCGGTGGCGATCACCACCCGCCGGGCCCGGATCACCTGGCCGCCGGCCTCGACCTCCCGCGTCGAGGTGAAACGACCGAAGGCGCGGATCACCCGCACCCCCAGCCCCTCGAACCGCTCCTGACTGTCATGTGGCGCGATGGCGGCGATGGCCCGGGCGACCTGATCCATCGCCCCGGCATAGGGCAGAGCCTGCCGCGCCGCCGCCAGCAGCGCCTTTGAGGGCACGCAGCCGTGGTTCAGGCAATCGCCGCCCATCCGGCCGCCTTCCAGCAGCACCACCCGCGCGCCCATCTGCGCCGCCCCGGCCGCGACCGACAGCCCGCCGGCACCGGCGCCGATCACCAGAAGATCAGGGGTCAGGACCGCCGCCATCCTCAGCCCGGCACCCGGCGGCGCAGGGCTTTCAGCGCGATCGGCAGCGCCGCCAGCGCGCAAAGCGCCAGGATCGGCCCCAAGACATAGGGCTGCCAGATCAGCGACAGATCGGCGCTCTCGCCACGGGCGAAGACCGCCCCAAGCCCGACGCCGATCCAGGTGAAGACCAGCGCACCGGGAATAATGCCCACCGCCGTCGTCCAGACGAACCGACCGAATCGCACCCCCGCCAGCGCCGGCAACAGATTGGCCAGGAAGAAGGGCATCGCCGGCACCAGCCGCAACAGCAGCAGAACATTGATCTCGTGATCCCTCAGCGCTGCCCGCAGCCGGGCGAGCCGCCCCTCGGACACCGCCATCCGCGCCGCCAGCGCCGCGCCCGCGCCCCAGCGGGCGATCAGGAAGATGGCAGAGGCGCCGAGCGTGGCGGCCAGAACGTTCAGCCCCACCCCGGGCAGGAAGCCGAACAGGAACCCACCGGTCACCGACAGCACCGCCGCACCGGGCAGCGACAAGGCGACCACCAGCACATAGAGCGCGACGAACCCCAGGGCCATCAGCCCCAGATGGGCATCGCGGAAGGCCAGCAGATCGGCGCGATTGTCGCGCAGGGTCTCGAAGCTCAGCGTCTCGCCCAGTGTCGACATGCCGAAGACAGCCGCCGCCAGCAGCGCCGCCAGCGGGATCAGGCGCAGGGCCGCACGGGGCTTGCGGCGCAGGGGGAAGGGATCATTCGAAAGGCTCATCCCGACAAGATGCGCAGGTTGCGCCGAAAACGACAGCCCCCTCACGCCAGGGTGAAGACGATGACGCCATTCGTGACGAAAAGCCCCCGGTTCCGCCCCCGACCCCGGGATTTGCCGCCCTCGGCCGGGCCGGGACGGAAGAATTGTTGCAGTTTCCCCGCGGTTTTCATCCGAATCCCGCCGCTCAGGGTTTGACTTGGAGAGAATCCCGCCGTAAAGGACGGGCCTCGAATAACAGACGGGAGGCGATTCCGCGCCGTACCCGACCGCTAGATTGGAGACGGAGCGATGAAACGCACCTATCAACCTTCGAACCTGGTTCGCAAGCGCCGCCACGGTTTCCGCGCCCGCATGGCCACCAAGGCCGGCCGCAAGGTCCTGAATGCGCGTCGCGCCCGCGGCCGCAAGTCGCTCTGCGCATAAGCCCCAAGGCTTAGGCAAGGACGCATGACACCGCCGGAGGCCCCCGACGTCAGCGCGGGGATCACGCCCCCGGCGGTTTCGTCATGTCCTGACGCTGGATCATCCCGGCTGCAGACGCTGAAGAAGCGCGCCGATTTCCTCGCCGCCGCCCGCGCCCGCCGGCAGGCGACGCAGGGCGTTCTGGTGCAGGCGCGCCGCCGTCCCGAAGGCCATCCGGCAGAAGGCATCCGGGTGGGGTTCACCTGTTCTAAGAAAATCGGCAACGCCGTGGCGCGCAATCGCGCCAAGCGGCGGCTGCGCGCGGTGGCGCGCGAACTGATGCCGACACTCGGTCTTGCCGGCTGGGACTATGTGCTGATCGGCCGGCGCGAGGATACCATCGCGCGGCCCTATGACGCGCTGCGGAATGATCTGAAATATGCGATGAAGAAGCTTCACGCAGATCGCTCCAAGCCCCGCGCATGACGCCGCTCGCCCATATCGCCGCCCTGCCCGTTCGCGCCTATCGGCTGATCTTCAGCCCCTGGGTCGGACATAATTGCCGCTATCAACCGACCTGCAGCGCCTATGCGCTGGAAGCGCTGGAGAAGCATGGGGCGATCAAGGGAAGCTGGCTGGCATTGCGACGGATCGGCCGCTGCCATCCCTTGGGCAGCTCTGGCTATGATCCGGTGCCCGACCCGAAGGCGCCCCCCTCGCAGGACTAGACCGCCCCTGGCGGCGACAAGGGGGGCTGTCTGCCCCCCTTCGCAGGCAAGGCCTGCTCATCCCCCCGAGGATATTTTCAGCTAGAAAAAGGGCCAGGACAGGATCCCCCGTCAGCGCCGCCCCTCGAAGGCGCGGATGGCGATGCCCGCGGCCTGCAGTTCGGCCCGCACGGCGCGGGCCAGGTCGACGGCGGCGGCGGTATCGCCATGCAGGCAAATGCTGTCGATCGCCGCCGGCAGGCGCAGGCCGCTTTCGGTGATGATCGCCCCCTCTTCCACCATCTGCCGGATGCGCGGCCCGGCGAACGCCGGATCGTGGATCACCGCGCCGGGCAGGCGGCGGTCAACCAGCGTGCCATCGTCGTTATAGGCGCGGTCGGCGAAGATCTCCCCCGCCCAGCGGGCGCCAAGCGCGCGGGCGGCGCGTTCCTGCGCGGTGCAGGCCAGCACCAAAAGGATGATCTCGGGATCGACCGAGAGGGCGGCACCGTAGCAGGCGCGCGCCAGCGTCTCGTCCTCCGAGGCCATATTGGCCAGCGCGCCGTGCAGCTTGAGATGGCGCACCTCAGCGCCGGCGGCGCGCGCCATCGCCTGCGCGGCGCCGAGCTGATAGCGCACCGCATTGGCGAGGCTGTCATGCGGCAGCTGCATCCGGTGGCGGCCGAAGCCCTGCAGATCGGCAAAGCCCGGATGCGCGCCGATGCCCACCCCATTGGCCGCCGCCTGCGCCATGGTCCGCGCCATCACATCCGGATCGCCGGCGTGAAAGCCGCAGGCGATATTGGCAGAGCTGACCACCCGCAGCAGCGCCGCATCGTCGCCCAGGCTCCAGGCACCGAAACTTTCGCCCATGTCGGCGTTCAGATCGACGGATCGGTCCATCTCAGTCTTCCTCTCCCAGGGCGGAGATCACCCCGCCGATCAGTTGATAGCCGAGCAGATCGGGAATGTCGCGCGGATCGCGGACCAGCGGCGCCACTGTCCCGGGCAGGGCCGCCAGATGCGCCGCCTGGCGCATCTCGGCCGCCAGCGCCTCCTCGCGGCTGACGAAGACAAAGCGCAGCGGCGCGCCGGGCGGGGTCTGGGCCACCTTCGGCAAGTCGCAGGGGATCACCGTGCCGATCCGCGGGTAGCCGCCGGTGGTCTGGCATTCCGGCAGCAGCACGAAGGGCCGGCCATCGCCGGTCATCTGGACATCGCCGGGCAGGATCACCTCGGAGAGGATGCTGCGCTGCCCCTCGGCGACAAAGCCCTCTCCCTCGCTGTCGAGCGCCATGCCCATGCGGCTGGCGCGCGGGCTGCGGACAAAGGTGATCGCCTCGAAACGGGCGATCGTCGCGGCGGCGAAAAGCGGGGTCTGAAAGCCGGCGATCAGCCGGATGGTGCCGCCCCCGAAGCGATCCTCGACCTCGAGCCGCAGACCGCTGCGCCGGCCCGGATCGCCCCCCACCGGCAGCACATCCCCCGCCGCCAGCGCCCGCCCCAGACCGGCGGCGAGATGGGTGGCCCGGGCCCCAAGGACCACCGGCGTGTCGATGCCGCCCCCCAGATGCAGATAGCCATAGCTGCCGCGCCGCACCGCGCCGAGGGTCAGGACCTCCCCGTCGCGCAACAGATGGCTGGCGTTCCAGGCCAGCGGGCTGCCGTCGATCTCGGCCGCCATCGGTGCGCCGGTCAGCGCAATCCTCAGGTCGCCCTCGGCGCGGAACTCCCCGCCCAGACCGGCAAGCTCCAGCGTCGCCAGATCGGCGGACTGGCCCAGCAGCGCCGCCCCCTCGGCCAGCGCCAGACGATCGGCCGCGCCGCCGCGCGACAGGCCGCGATCAAGATATCCGGGCCGGCCCATGTCCTGCACGGTACAGGCGGGGCCCGCGCGCAGCACGTGCAGCCGGCTCATCCGACGATCTCCTCGATGCTGGCGCCATCCTCGCCGGCCGCGCGCAGGCGCAGAAAATCGGCCTTCGCAATCGCGGGAAAGATCATCTCATCCCCCGGGGCCAGCGCGAAGGGCGCCGGCGCCTCGGGGCGGAAGCCGCGGAAATTGGTCTGGCCGACGTGGCGCCAACCGGTGGGAGCGGCGGCGGAGAACAGCGTGAACTGCCGCACCGCCAGCACCAGCGCGCCCACCGGCACCTGCGCGGTCAGCGTGCTTTGGCGCGGCAGATCCCAGCGCGCGCCCAGCCGGCCGAGATAGGGTTGCCCGGGGGCAAAGCCGATGGTCAGCACCCGGACGCGGGCGGTCGAGAGATCGGCGATCGCCGCCTCGGGGTCGAGCCCGGCCGCTGCCGCCGCCTCCTCGAGCTGCGGCGCGAGATCGGTACCATAGACGGTGGGTACCCGGAACAGGCGCCGGCCGGTCGGCAGGGGCGCCTGCGACCAGTCGCGAGAGGCCAGCAGATCGGCCAGCCGGGCGCGCAGCCCCTCGGGCGCCAGACGCAGCGGATCGAAGCGCAGGAAGGCCGAGGCGAGCGAAGTCGAGGTTTCCTCGATCCCGTCCCAGCCGGCATCCTGAACGGCGGCACGAAAGGCCAGGGCGGCCCGGTTCGCGGCCTCGTCCAGGTGGTCGGCGAAAGTGACCAGCATCCCCGTCAGCCCGACGGGGCGAATGGCCGGAAAGGTGATCCGGGGCTCGGTGGCGACCATGCGCGATCCTCCTGCGTCGGCTCAGAAGTAGGACAGAGCGGGCAGCGGGCGCAACCTCGGGAGTAATCGGGACAAGATCAGCCCTTGCCCTTCCAGGGCACCAGAAGCCGTTCGGCCCAGCGCATCAGCATGTCGATGCCGAAGCCGATGACGCCGATCAGGATGATACCCATGATCACGATGTCGGTGTTCTGGAATTTCGAGGCGACCATGATCATCATCCCCGCCCCCATTTCCGCCGCGACCAGCTCGGCGGCCACCACCGTGCCCCAGCAGACCCCCATCGCCACCCGGGCGCCGGTGAAGATCTCGGGCAGCGAATTGGGGATAATCACATGGCGCAGGATCTGCCATTTGCTCGCCCCCAGCGAATAGGCGGCGTGAACCTTGGAGATCCGCACGCCGGAAACGCCAGCGCGCGCCGCGATCGCCATGATCCAGAGCGCCGCGAGGAACAGCAGGATGATCTTGCCCGCCTCGCCGATGCCGGCCCAGATGATCACCAGGGGGATCAGCGCCAGCGGCGGGACCGGGCGCATGAATTCGACGATCGGATCGAACCAGCCGCGAAACCAGTTCGACAGGCCCATCGCATAGCCCAGCGGGATGCCGACCAGCGCCCCCAGCACGAAACCCGCGATCACCCGGAACAGGGAATAGCCCATATGCTGCCACAGGGTGGCGCCGCGAAACCCTTCCCGCGCGATCTCGATCAGGCGGGAGACCACGGCCTCGGGCGGCGGCAGCCAGATCGGCTCCATCTGCCAACCCCTGGCGGGCTCGAAGTTCAGCGTGCCCTTGGACGACATGCCGACGCGGCCGAATCCGGTCTTCACGCTGCCCCCGGGCGCGATGGGCTTGCCATCGACGGCGATCACCCGGGCGCCCTGATCGCGCGTCACCTCGTCATTGCCGTCGACCCGGATCAGCCCGCTGCGCCAGACCCCGACGGTGGCGCTGTCGTTCTTGGCCCACCCCTCGCCCGGATCGACCTTGGGCGGCTCGACCTTCTGGTCGATGGGATGGACCAGAACGGTGACGGTGGCGGTATCGGTCCGCCCGTCGGGCGCCTCGGTGGTATAATTGAAATGCGCCGTCCCCTCGAACGGACCCGGCACATGCAGGGCCTTCGGCAACAGCGCCGATCCGGTGAACATCCCCCAGAGCAGGAAGATGGTGGCGATCGAGATCACGCTGGCCCAGCGGTTCGGCACCACCGCGCTTTCATCACCGAAGGTCACCGTCTTGAGCGAGGTGAGATCATGCGCCTTGCGGCGACGAAACGCCCGAGTCACCAGCAGATAGGAGCCGATGAAGATCACGACATAGATCAGCAGCGGGATCATGCGCCCGCCTCCGCCCGGCCCATGATCTCTTCTTCCATGTTCCAGATCATGTTCAGGATTTCCTCGCGCATCGGCGCGTAATCGGGGTGTTTCTTGACCGCGCGCAGATCGGTGGTCACGCCCATGTCGGCGAAGGGCAGCCGGTATTCGGTGTGGATGCGCCCCGGGCGCGGCGCCATCACCAAAAGCCTTTCGCCCAACAGCAGCGCCTCCTCGACCGAATGGGTGATCAGGATGATGGTCTTGCCGGTCTCCTTCCAGAGCCTGAGCACCAGACTTTGCATCTTCTCCCGCGTCAGCGCGTCGAGCGCGCCAAGCGGTTCGTCCATCAGGATCACGTCGGGGTCATTGGCCAGACAACGCGCCAGGGCGACACGCTGCTGCATCCCTCCCGAAAGCTCGTAAACCGCCTTGTCCTTGAAATCCCGCAGGCCGACGACCTCCAGCAGGTGATCGACGATCTCTGCCATGTCGCGCTTGGCCATGCCCTTCATCCGGGGGCCGAAGGACACGTTGTCGCGCACGCTCATCCATTCGAAGAGCGCACCTTGCTGGAACACCATGCCACGTTCGGCGGCCGGGCCGGTGACACGATGACCGTTCATCACGATCTGCCCCTCGGTCGGCGCCAGGAACCCCGCGACGATGTTCAAAAGCGTGGTCTTGCCGCAGCCCGAGGGGCCAAGCACGCTCAGCAGCTCCCCTTCCTTCAGGTGCAGCGAGACGTTCTTCAACGCCTGGACCGAGGTGCCGCCAGGCAGATCGAAGCGCATTGAGATATTGTCGATTGTCAGTCCGGACATGGCTTTCCCTCCGGCCCGCGGATGTATCAGGCCGACCGGCAGGCCGAAAGCCTGCCGATCGCTTGCGCCCCTTCGGGCGGCCGGGCACAGAGCCCGGCCCCCGACTTACATCTCGGACGCGGCCTTGAGCGGACCGATGTTCACCGCATTGTCATAGCTGTCGAGCGCGGCGCTGATGCTGCCCGCCGCGACGAAGACATCGGCGACACCCTTCATGAACTCCTGTGCGCCGCCGCCCAGCCATTTCGGTCCGAGCTGATCGGCGACCGAGGGAAAGACGAAGGTCGAGATCGTCTGATCGGTGGCCTCAAGGTCCATGCCGGCGTCCTTGGCGATGACCGGCAGCATCTCGGCCTTGTGATCGCCGGAATTCCACATCGCGTTGGCCTCTGCCGTCACCTTGAGGAACTTGGCCACCAGATCCGAATTCTCGGCCACCCAGGCGGCCGGGCCGGATGTCACGTCGAAGACCAGAATGCCTAGGTCCTCCTTCTCGGCCCCGGTCAACAGCACGTTGCCGTGCTCCTTCATCCGGCGCAGCGATCCGCCCCAGCCGCAGGCCATGTCGACCGCTCCCTGGGCGATGGCGGCGGCGCCGTCGGGCGGCGCCATGTCGACGATGGTCAACGTCCCGAGATCGACGCCGAAATGTGTCATCTGCTTGAGAAAGCCGTAATGCGCCGCAGTCCCCAGCGGCACCGCGACCTTCTTGCCCTCAAGCTCCTTGGCGGAATTCTTGTCGATCTCGAGATCGGACCGAACGACGCAATTGTCGTTGTCGGCATAGCTGACCGCCACATCGAGGATCTGCAGATCCTGCCCGGCGCTGACCGCCACCACGAAGGGCGGCACGCCCTGGCTGACCGAAAGCTGCACGTCGCCGCTGGCCATCGCCGCCGACATCGCGGTGCCGGTGTCGAAGCTGACCCAGTTGACGGTGACACCCATCTCCTTGTCGTAAAGGCCCATTTCCTTGGCGTATTCGAAGGGCATCGGCCATTCCAGGAAATAGCCGACGGTGATCCCCTCGGCGCTGGCCATGCCGGCCCCCGCCAAGAGCGCCAGACCGGCCACGGCGCCTTTCAGCTTGGTCCTTGCTGCGAACATTCATGTCTCCCCGTATTGGTCGCCGCCCCTTGCGGACGATCTGCATGCTTTTCAGGCGGCAGGTCAGAGTCCCGCCACACATCCGTGCCGGCGCCAGTTCGTAACCATCCGGCCGCCTCGACACCCGGAATTCGAGCCCGATTCCCCAAGACGATCAAACTATTTTTCTAAGGCTTTCTGATATCTTGCGGTTCTTGAAATCTGGATTCGGCTTTTGTTAATCTGGATTTCACAGGGGTTCCCCGGCGCCTATCCCTCAGGCACGGATGAGACGGTTTCCGCCTTGAGACAAACTGGCATCATCGTCACGATCAAACTGGCCCTACGGGATGCCGCAATTTTGGCGTTTGTGGGATCCAGCCGCGCCACCCCGGAGTCTCCGGGGGTTGGCGCGTCGGTGCATTCCGAATTTCGAGAGGATCTGCCATGGACGGCGTATTCAATGAGAACGACCTGAGCCACATCGTGGATGCCGACAAGGCCCACGTCTGGCACCACCTGACCCAGCACAAGGCTTTCGAGACGGGCGATCCCCGTATCATCCTCGAAGGCAAGGGCATGCGCGTCTGGGACCAGAAGGGCAAGGAATACCTCGACGCCGTGTCCGGCGGCGTCTGGACCGTCAACGTCGGCTATGGCCGCGAGTCCATCGCCAAGGCGGTTTATGACCAGCTCATCAAGCTGTGCTATTTCGCGCAATCGGCCGGCTCGATCCCCGGCGCGCTGTTCTCGGAAAAGCTGATCTCGAAGATGCCCGGGATGAGCCGCGTCTACTATTGCAACTCCGGCTCGGAAGCGAACGAGAAGGTGTTCAAGATGGTGCGCCAGATCGCGCACAAGAAATACGGCGGCAAGAAGCACAAGATCCTGTTCCGCGACCGTGACTATCACGGCGGCACCCTGGCCACCATGTCGGCCGGCGGTCAGGAAGAGCGCGTGGCACAATACGGCCCCCTCGCCCCCGGTTTCGTGCGCGTGCCCCATTGCATGGAATACCGCGCCCAGTGGGATCTGACCGGCGAGGCCTATGGCCAGCGCGCGGCGGATGCCATCGAAGAGGTGATCCTGGCCGAGGGCCCCGATACCGTCGGCGCCATCTGCCTTGAGCCGGTGACCGCCGGCGGTGGCGTCATCACCCCGCCCCCGGGCTATTGGGAACGGGTGCAGGAGATCTGCAAGAAATACGACGTGCTGCTGCATATCGACGAAGTCGTCTGCGGTATCGGCCGCACCGGCACCTGGTTCGGCTATCAGCAATACGGCATCAAGCCGGACTTCGTGACCATGGCCAAGGGCGTCGCCTCGGGCTATGCGGCAATCGCCTGCATGGTGACCACCGAGGAAGTCTTTGACATGTTCAAGGACAATGCCGCGGATCCGATGAACTATTTCCGCGACATCTCGACCTTCGGCGGCTGCGCGGCCGGCCCGGCGGCGGCGCTGGAGAACATGCGCATCATCGAGGACGAGAACCTCTTGGACAACTGCAACGCCATGGGCGAGCGCATGATGGGCAACCTTGAGGCGCTGATGGAAAAGCACAAGGTCGTCGGCGATGTCCGCGGCAAGGGCCTCTTCCTGGGCGCCGAACTGGTCGCCGATCGCGCCACCAAGGAAGCCGTTGACGAAAAGCTGGTCGGTCAGGTGGTCGCCGAATGCGGCGCCCAGGGCGTGCTGATCGGTGCCACCAACCGGTCGATCCCCGGGCTGAACAACGTTCTGTGCTTCTCGCCGGCGCTGATCGCCACCGCGGACGATATCGACCAGATCACCGACACCGTCGACCGCGCGCTGAGCAAGGTCTTCGGCTGACAGCGGTCTGCGGCTCCTTCGGGCGCCGCATGCGGATGAACAGGGGCCAGGCGGCAACGCCTGGTCCTTTTTCATGTCCACCCCATGCACGCATTAGAGCGGGTGACAACCTTTCATCGTCACCCCATTGGTTCTGCTGTCTGTGCGGACTGCGGAAAACTCTCCAAGATTTTCCCATGACAACAGGCAGAGCGAGTCCGCCGGCCCCTGCGAAGGCCGACCGGACCGCCCGCTGCGCACCTTCACCCGGCCTCTCCCCGCCGGGCCGACACGCAGGACGGGCTTTCGGCGACCCCAACCGAAATCGCGACGCCGCAAAATGAAACGGGTCAACTGACAGGAGACTCCATGAAACGACGCGATTTCCACAAGCTGATGCTGGGTTCCGGCGCAGCGCTGCCTTTCCTTGACGGCCTGCTCAACGGTGCCGCCACGGCCGCCACGCCCGATGGCGGGCTGGTCACCCTGATCCAGCCGGAGCCGCCGATCCTGGTGCTGCCGCTGAACCAGCAGACCCCGACCGGCACCGTCGCCGGCAAGATTTACGAAAGCCTTCTGACCTTTGATTTCGACCTGACGCCGCAGCCGCAACTGGCAAAAAGCTGGGAGGTGTCCGAGGACGGGCTGACCTATACCTTCCATCTGGTCGAGACCGCCAAATGGCACGACGGAACGGCCTTCACCGCCGCCGATGTGGTGTTTTCCTGCGATGTGATGCTGAAAGAGGTTCACCCCCGCGCCCGCGCCAACTTCGACCGCTGCGACAGCATCACCGCGCCGGACGACTATACCGTCGTCTTCACGCTGAAGGAGCCCTTCGCCCCCTTCCTGCTGGCCTTCGAGGCCTCCTCTGCCCCGATCGCGCCGAAGCACATCTATGGCGGCACCGATTACCGCAACAACCCGGCCAATGACACGCCGATCGGCACCGGCCCGTTCAAGCTGACCGAATGGGCGCGCGGCGCCTATATCCACCTGACCGCCTTCGACGACTATTACATCGAAGGCCAGCCCGGGCTGACCGAGATCTATTACAAGGTCGTCCCCGATGCCGCCTCGCGGTCGGTCGCCATCGAGACCGGCGAGGCGAACCTGTCGCAGTGGAACGACATCGAACCCTTCGACGTCCAACGCCTGGCCGCGACGCCGGGCATGGAGATGACCACCAAGGGGTACGAATTCTTCTCGCCGCTGATGTGGTACGAGCTGAACCTGCGCCGCGAACCGTTGAACGACAAACGCTTCCGCAAGGCGATGATGTATCTGCTGGATCGCCAGTTCATCGTCGACCGCATCCTCTTCGGCCTGGGCAAGGTCGCCACCGGCCCGGTCGCCTCGACCACGCGGTTCTATGAACCCGACGTGATCCTCTATGAAAAGAACGTCGACAAGGCCAAGGCGCTGCTGGACGAGATGGGTCTGAAACCCGACGCCAACGGCACCCGCGTCAGCCTCAGCTTCACCATCCCGCCCTATGGCGAGATGATGACCCGAACCAGCGAATATTTCCGTCAGGCCATGGCCGCCGCCGGCATCGAGATCAAGCTGATCGCGACCGACATGGCGGGCTGGGCGCAGGCGGTGTCGGGCTGGGATTACGACATCACCTCGAACCTGCTCTATCAATACGGCGATCCGGCGATGGGCGTGGCGCGGACCTATGTCAGCTCGAACATCCGCAAGGGCGTGTTGTTCTCGAACACCGAAGGCTATGCCAACCCCAAGGTGGACGAGCTTTTCGCCAAGGCGGCGATCGCCACCTCGGACGCGGACCGGCAGGCCTATTACAGTGAGGCGCAGAAGATCATCGTCGATGAGCTGCCGGTGCTCTGGATTTCGGAATCGCAATATCCGACGATCTACGATGCCCGGCTGCAGGACCTGATCGTCGGCGCCACCGGCGTCAACGGCACCTTCGGAAAGGCGCATTGGGGCTGATGCGTATCGCAAAGCAAGTGCTGACGCGATTGGCGGGGATCGTGTTCGCGATCCTCGTCATCGCGACGATCAATTTCGTTCTGGTCCGCGCGGCGCCCGGCGATCCGGCGGCGGTGATCGCCGGGCAGTCGGGGGCGACGGATGAGGCGTTCCTGGCCTCGGTGCGGGCGGAATACGGGCTGGACCAGCCCTATGTGGTGCAGCTCGGCACCTATCTGAAGAAGGTGGTGACGCTGGACCTCGGCTATTCCTTCCGTCAGCGACGGGCGGTGTCGGACCTGATCCTCGAACGGCTGGGGCCGACGCTGTTGCTGACGCTCACCGCCTTCTTCCTGTCGCTGATCGGCGGGGTGACCTTCGGGGCGCTGGCCGGGCTCAGGCACGGGAAACTCTCCGATCTCGCCATCTCGCTCACCGCGCTCCTGCTTTATGCCACGCCGGTGTTCTGGCTGGGGCTGATGCTGGTCCTGCTGTTCTCGATCCAACTGAACTGGCTGCCGGCCTTCGGCTATGCCGATATGCGCGCGTCAAGCTTCGGGCCGCTCGCCTATGCCTGGGACGTGATCAAGCACCTGATCCTGCCGGCGCTGACGCTCGGGGCGATCTACATGGCCGCCTATACCCGGCTGATGCGTTCGGCGCTGATCGAGGTGGCGGCGGAAGATCACGTCAAGACCGCCCGTGCCAAGGGATTGTCCGAGGGCGCCATCCTGCGCGGCCATATGCTCAGGAACGCCTCGTTGCCGGTGATCACCTTTGCCGGGCTGCAGATCGGCGCCCTGGTCGGCGGCTCGGTGGTGGTCGAGACGGTGTTCTCCTGGCCCGGTCTCGGTCGGCTGACCTTCGACGCGGTGACCGCGCGCGATTACCCGGTGCTGCTGGGGCTCTTCCTGGTGATGTCCGTGCTGGTGATCGCCGTGAACCTTCTGACCGACCTGATCCACCGGCTGGTGGACCCGCGGCTGGCGCTGCGCTGAGCCCGGAGAAAGACCTGATGAACCAGACCTTGAAAACCTTCCTGCGGCGCCCGGCGGGCGTCGTCGGGCTGACGCTGCTGGCGCTGGTCTGCCTGATGGCGGCGCTGGCCCCGGTGATCTACCCCGGCTCGCCCTGGGACATGGCTGGCATGCCCTTCGCCCATCCGGGCGAAGGCGGCATGCTGCTGGGATCGGACACTTTGGGCCGCGATATCGCCTCGGGCGTGATGCACGGGGCGCGGGTGTCGCTGCTGATCGGCGTCGCCTCGACGCTCGCCGCGGTGCTGATCGGGGTGACCCTCGGCGCGCTCGCCGGTTTCTCCGGACCGGTCGTCGACACGCTGATCGTGCGCGCCACCGAGGTGTTCCAGACCATCCCCAACTTCGTTCTCGCCATCCTCTTGGTGGCGATCATGACGCCGTCGATCTGGACGGTGATCCTGGCCATCGGCATCGTCAGCTGGCCGCCGCTGGCCCGTCTGACCCGGGCGCAGGTGAAATCGGTAGCGCAGCGCGAATTCGTCCAGGCGGCGCGCTGCCAGGGGCAATCGGGGCTGTCGGTGCTGCTGCGCCACGTGCTGCCGAACGCCATCTCTCCGATCATCGTCACCGCCTCGATGACGGTGGCGACCGCCATCCTGATCGAGGCGGCCTTGAGCTTCATGGGCCTCGGTGACCCCAACTTCATGAGCTGGGGCTATATGGTCGGTGCCGGCCGCACTGTGATCCGCCAGGCCTGGTGGATGAGCGTCTTTCCCGGCCTCGCCATCCTGACCACCGTCGTCGCCATCAACCTGGTGGGCGAGGCGCTGAACGACGCCCTGAACCCGAGGATTGCCCGCGCATGAGCCTGCTCTCAGTCGAAAACCTGTCGATCGCGCTGCCCGCGGGGGCCGATCGCAAACACGCGGTGTCGAAGGTCAGCTTCGACATCAACCCGAATGAAATCGTCTGTCTGGTGGGCGAGAGCGGCTCGGGCAAGTCGATGATCGCCCATGCGATCCTGGGCCTGCTGCCGCCCAAGGTGCGCCCCGACGGCGGCCGGCTGGGCTTTGGCGGCCACGACTTGCTGCAATTGACCAAGCCCGAGATGATGGCGCTGCGCGGCGGTGACATCGCGATGATCTTCCAGGAGCCGCTGACCGCGCTCAATCCCTTGAAGAAGGTCGGCGATCAGGTGGCCGAGGCGATCCGCGTTCATGCGCCCGCCACCCCGGCGCAGGCGATGACCGCCCGGGTGGAGGAGCTGTTCACCCAGGTCGGCCTGCCCGATCCGGCGCGGCTCAGGAAAGCCTATCCCTTCCAGCTTTCGGGCGGCCAGCGGCAGCGGGTGATGATCGCCATGGCGCTGTCGAACAACCCGAAGCTGCTGATCGCGGATGAGCCCACCACCGCGCTCGACGTCACCACCCAGCGGCAGATCCTCGATCTGATCAAGTCGCTGCAGGAAAGCCGCGGCATGGGGGTTTTGTTCATCACCCATGACATCGGCGTGGTCGCCGATATCGCCGACAAGGTCGTTGTGCTGAAACAGGGCGAGGTTATGGAACAGGGCCCGGCGGCCGAGGTGCTGCATGCGCCGACGCAAGCCTATACCCGGATGCTGATGGATGCGGTACCCGGCCGGGGTGCCGCGCGCGCCACGCTGAGCCATGCGAAACCGCTGCTTGAGGTGAAGGCGCTGGAGAAGGAATTCGTCACCCGCCAGGGCCTCTTCGCGCCGCCCCGCCGGGTGCGGGCGGCGGAAACGCTGGATCTGACCCTGCGCGAGGGCGAAACCCTGGCGGTGGTCGGCGAAAGCGGCTCGGGCAAGTCGACGCTGGCACGGATGGTGCTGAGGCTGATCGAGGCCGATGAGGGCGCCATCCTCTGGCAGGGGCACAACGTCCGCGGCATGGGGCGCGAGGCGCTGCGGCAATACCGCCGGCGCGCCCAGATCGTGTTCCAGGACCCCTATGCCAGCCTCGATCCGCGCATCAAGGTGGGCGACAGCATCGCCCGCGGCCCGATGATCTTCGGCACGCCCCGAGAGGAGGCCGAGGCCGAGGCGCGCCAATGGCTCGACCGGGTCGGGCTGACGCCTGCCGCCTTCGACCGCTATCCGCATGAATTCTCCGGCGGCCAGCGGCAACGCATCTGCATTGCCCGCGCCCTGATCATGAAACCCGATCTGGTGATCGCCGATGAGGCGGTCTCGGCGCTCGACGTCTCGGTACAAAGCCAGGTGCTGGACCTGCTCAGCGATCTCAAGGCAGAAATGGGCCTGTCGATGCTCTTCATCACCCACGACCTGCGCGTCGCGCGCGAGATCGCGGACAGGATCATCGTCATGCAGACCGGCCGCATCGTCGAGGCCAATACAGCAGAGGCTCTCTTCGACGATCCGAAGGATCCCTATACCCGGCGGCTGCTCGCCTCGGTCCCGGGGCGGGAGTTCTTCGCGCGTCAGCAGGCCGCCGCCACGAGATAGAAGACAGACAACAGGGAAAAGGAAAACACATGAGCACGGAACTTTGGGCCTGGACCGCCAGCGAACTGGCTGACGCGATCAGCGCCGGCCGGATCAGCAGTGTCGAGGCGACCGAAAGCGCGCTGGCACGGATGGAGGCGGTGAACGGCCCGATCAACGCGGTGGTCGACCCGTTGCCGGAGCAGGCGATGGAGGCCGCCCGCGCCGCCGATGCCGAGCTGAAGACCTCGGGCCCACGCGGGCCGCTGCACGGTGTGCCGATCACGGTGAAGATCAACGTCGACTACAAGGGCCGCGCCACCACCAACGGGGTGGTCGCCTACAAGGATCTGATCGCCCCCGAGGACGGCTCGGTGGTCAGGAACCTCAAGGCCTCGGGCGCGGTGATCATCGGGCGGACCAATACGCCCTGCTATTCGATGCGCGGCTGCACCAACAACGACCTGCACGGCCATACCTATAACCCGCATGACAAGACGCTGACCCCCGGCGGATCCTCCGGCGGTGCCGGATCGGCCACCGCAGCGGGGATCGGCGCCATGGGGCATGGCAACGACATCGGCGGATCGGTGCGCTATCCGGCCTATTGCTGCGGCATCTACGGGCTGCGCCCGACCGCCGGCATCACCCCGGCCTATAACCCCAGCCAATTGGCCGAACGGCCGATCGTGTCGCAGATGGCCTCGGTCCAGGGGCCGCTGGCGCGCTCGATCGAAGATATCCGGATCACCATGCAGGCGCTGGCCCAGCCCGATCCGCGCGACATCTGGCAGGTGCCGCTCAGCACCATGTTCGACGCGCCGCTGACCCATCGCCCCTGCAAGGTCGCCATGCTGGCCGAGACCGACGACAGCCAGGTCGACCCCGAGGTCACCGCCGCGATCCGCCAGGCCGGCGCGATCCTGGCCGAGGCCGGCTATCAGGTCGAAGAGGTTCAGACGCCCTCGTTCCACGAGGCGATGATGTTCTGGCGGCTGATCCTCGGCAACGAGATGCGCGGCGGACTTTATCAGCTGATGCTGAAGAACGGCGACGAGAAGCTGAAGAAATCCATGGAGCTGATGCTCGAAGGCGTGCCGGTGATCGAGGGGCGGGAGGAATTCCTGCAGGCCTTCGCCAAACGCTCCACCCTGCTCAGGCAGTGGCAGATGTTCTTCGTCGATTATCCCATCGTGCTGACGGCGATGACCTGGATCAAACCCTATCTGGACGATCTGGATGTGATCGACGGAACCGACTCCGACTGGTTCTTCCGCGCCCATGGGCCGATGATGGGCACGCCGACGCTGGGGCTGCCCGGCCTGTCGGTGCCGGTGGGCACCGTGCCTGGCGTGCCGATGGGGGTTCAGCTGATCTCGGACCGCTATGGCGATCGCCGTCTGCTCGAGGCCGGCGCGGTGCTGGAACGCGCCATCGGGGCGACCCTGCCGATCGACCCGCGCGGCTGATCTTGCAACATGGGCCCTCGCCCCGGATGCGCCCACCTTCCGGTGGGCGCATTTCTTTTGCGCTCAGGGCACCCTCTGACCGAGCCTGTCGCCCGGTCGTTCAGACCACGACGAAGGACCGGATCAGCACCTGATCCTGCGGACGCACCACCTCGACCGACCCGACGAAGACCCGGGTGTTCAGCCAGGCGCAGGGGCCGTCCGGCGCCTCGACGAAGATGCGGGACCGGGAATACTCCAGCCCGCCGCCCGGCGCATAGGACAGCAGCGCATAATTGCGGATCTCGATCAGCGAGCCGTCACTCGCCTGCATGTGATAGATCGCCTCAAGCTCCTTCAGCCCGTCGGGGCGTTCGCGCTGGAGATCGAAGCCACCGGGCAGAACCACCCCTTCGAAGGGTTGCGGCGCCGCCGTCTCGGGTGCCAACTGGCCCTTGAACCGGCCGCCGGTGATCGGCACCACGTTGCGCACGCCAAAGGGCCCCGGCCCATGGACCCGGGTCGGGGCGATATCGACATAGGCCTCCCAACAGGGCAGCAGGCGCAGACAATCGGCAGGGAAATCCGAAGCCATCCGAATGTTCCTCTCACGTGGTTTCGGGATCGAAACAAAACCCGCCCGTGCCTTGGATGCAAGGACACGGGCGGCAGGGGGGAGTATCAGACGCCGGCTTTCAGCCGATCCTCGACCAGCGCCGCCCAATAGGAGGCCCCCGTCGGAAGCACAGCATCGTTGAAGTCGAAATAGGGGCTGTGCACGGCGCAGGGGCCGATGTGCTTGCCGTCCTTCCAGCCGTTGTCCCCATTGCCGATGGTGGCGAAAGCCCCCGGCGCGTGCTGCTGGTAGAAGGAGAAATCCTCGCCCGCGGTGATGCGGGAGGATTCAGTGGTGACCCGATCGGCACCGAACAGGCGGGTGGCACTGTCGATGGCATAGTCCAACAGCCGGTCGTCGTTGATCACCGCCGGATAGCCCGGGCCGATCTGAACCTCGGCAGTGCAGCCGAAGGTCTTGGCGCTGAACTCCACGATCTCGCGGATGCGCTGGCGCAGGGTCTCGGCCACTTCGGGCAGATAGACCCGCAGGCAGCCGTCGATCTTCGCCTCGGCCGAGATCACGTTATAGGTGGTGCCGGAATGCGCCTCGCCGATATTGAAGATACCGGTCTCCAGCGGCGGCACATCCTGGGTCACCAGCGTGTTCAACGACACGATCATCGAGGCCATGGCCAGCGTCGCGTCCTTGGCCAGATGCAGGGTGGCGCCATGGCTCTGCTTGCCGTGGATGGTGATCTCCACCCGTTCCGAGGAACACAGGAGCGGCCCGTGGCGGAAGTACATCACGCCCGCCTCGTCGAGCGGCGCGTTGTGCAGCCCGTAAACCTCGGTCATCGGGAAGCGGTCGAACAGACCGTCGCGGATCATCCGCTGAGCGCCGCTGTCGTCGCCGCCAACCTCTTCGGCGGGCTGGAAGATGAAAGTGATGGCGCCGTCGCCGGTGATCTGGCCCGACCGGATGCGGCGCTGGATCAGATCCGCCGCCCCCAACAGCATGGCGCTGTGCCCGTCATGACCGCAGGCATGCATGGCGCCCGGGTTCTTCGAGGCATGCGGCAGGCCGGTCAGCTCCTGCATCGGCAGGGCATCCATGTCGGCGCGCAGGCCAAGCTGCGGCCCCTTGCCGGGATTGCCCAGCTCGATCCGGGCCACGACGCCGGTTCCACCCACGTTGCGGGTGACGTCGAGCCCCATTTCCTCAAGCCGGTCGGCCACATAGGCGCTGGTTTCAAAAAGATCGTGACCGACTTCGGCATGGGCATGCAGATATTGCCGCCATTCCGTCATCGCATCCGCGTTGGGCTGTTCTTGTGAGGTCAATCTATCCATGGATAGGAGCTTATTGGTTTCCCTCCCCTCTCCCAGACAGTAAATCAGGTCTGGTGACAACCATTCGTGGTCAGGGTGATTTCATGCGATTGGGACAGTTCAAGGCGCTGCTGGCGCTCTCCTCCACCGGGTCGATCCGCGGCGCCGCGCGCGAGCTGAACCTGAGCCAGAGCGCGGTGACCCGCGCCCTGCGCGAGCTTGAGGAGGACGTCGGCGCCAAGCTGTTCGAACGGCGGGTCGACGGCACCCGCTTCACCCCCTCGGGCCAGAGCCTGCTGTCCCACGCCCGGCTGGTGATGGCGACGCTGGACCGCGCCCGCGACGAGGTGCGCCGCCTGAACGGTCAGGGACAGGCGCGGGTGTGCTTCGCCCTCACCCCGCTGGTCGCCACGCTGGGGCTGCACCGCATCGTGCAGGATTTCCATCGCCGCTATCCAGACGGGCAGCTCGACGTCGATCTCGGCATGGTCGACCACGCGCTACCGCTGATCCTCGAAGGGCGGCTCGATTTCGCGGTGACCTTCGGCTATCCGGACATGCTGACATCGGACATGGTGTTCCGCCCCTTCACCGCGATCCGCATGGTGCCCACGGTGGGGGCCGGCGCCCAGGTGACCGAGTCTGTCACCTGGGAAGACCTGGCTGAACGGTTCTGGGCGCTGCATCCCGGCGTCAACAGTGTCGATCAGCGGGTGATGGACTGGCTGGCACGGCGCGGCATCCGGCCCCACCATCCGCCGACGCTCTGCCGCTCGCCCTATCTGCTGACGGTGCTGGGCGGGCATTCCGATCTGATCATGCTGGCACCCGAGCCGATGCTGACCCAGAATCTGGAACCGGGCGGGTTGCGCCGGGTGATCCTGCGCGCCGATCAGGAGCTGCCGCCGCCGATCCAGATGGGTCTGATCACCCGCCGCCATGTGCCGCTGTCGGAGGCGGCGCAGCACGTCGCCTCACTGACCGAGCGGATTTGTTCGGTGCTCTGAGCCTCAGAAATCGCCCGGCGCGCATTGCAGGCAGACCAGGCCGGCGCTGCGCCAGAACTCCACCACCGCGCTGCGGTCGTCGACCACCAGCCAGGGGGCGAAACCATCGGCGCGCATCTTGTCGAGCAGATGCGATTTCACGTCCGGATCCGACCAGGTGTCCGCCCCTTCGGGACGCAGATAGATGCCGTCATAGGCAAGACCGGCGCGCGCCAGCCAATCCTCGGTCCGGTGCTGCCAGCCCGCCGGGCGCCCCGAGCACAGGACGATCCCCTCGCCCGACTGCCGCAGCCTGTTCAGCAGACGCGCCACCGGTTCGATCACCGCCGTGTCGTGCATGGCGTCGTGAAACGCGTCCCAATGCTTGTCCTCGCCATGGACCAGATGGCCCAGCCGGTCGGCATCAAATCGCGCCAGGGTGCCATCAATATCGAAAACCACGCATTCCATTGTCTTTCCTTTCGTCAGTCTTCCACGCCGGCAACCTGCCAGACGCGATCCACCCAGATGCCTGTGGCGGGGGTAAAGAGGATGGGCGTCGCATTAGCCGCGCGCGCCCCGTGTTCGCTGCCGCCGGTGAGCCGACGCACGGCGCGGATGGTGCCGGAATGGGCCACCAGCACCGGCAGCCCGTCGCGCGGGTCACTCAGCGCGCCAACCAGCGCCGCATGCACCCGGGCCAGCATGTCGGCCCAGGCCTCGCCCTCCTTGGGCGTATCCTCGCGCGGGATCATTTCATCGAAGGGGCGCCCCTCCAACACACCCCAATTGCGTTCGCGCAGACTGTCAACGACCTGCGGCACCCGCCCCGGGAAACCCAAGGCGGCGGTCTCGCGCGCCCGGTCCTGCGGGCTGACGAAGATCAGCGGCTCAGCCGGCCAGTCCAGCCGCGCCAGCGCCGCCGCCTCGGCCCGGCCCTTGTCAGTCAGTTGCGCCTCGATCCGGCCGGCGATCACACCGGCGCGGTTGGCGTCGGTCTCGCCATGACGGATGAGGATGAAGGCACGATCGGGCAACGGTGTCATAGGGTGATCTTTTCATGAAAGAAGACATCGGCGCCGGGGCGATCGACCACCAGATATTCCTCGGGCAGGGTACAGAACAGCGGCGCATAGCGTTTCGCCCCCAGCCGCCGCACCAGCCCGAGCTGATCGCGCAACGGCGGGTGGACGTTCCAGCGGGTGAAATGGCCACCCGGATGGGCACAGATGGCACGGGCGTGTGCCGTCATATGGCCGGTGAAGACCACATGGAAATCCTGGCCCAGCCTCCCGGCGTCGCGGGCGGCCTTGACCAGCGTCCAGGCCATGCCGCCATCGGCGTTGGGATTGTCGCAGATCAGGAACCGCGCCGCCGGATCGAAGGGCTTGTCCAACAGCGGCCGGATCGCGCCGGCGCTGTCGGCGATGCCCGCCGCAGGCCCCGCCGCCAGCGCCTGGGCGACGAAATCGCGGCAGGTGTCGTCCAGCCGCACGTCGCCCTGATCCATCAGGTGCAGCGCCAGCTCTCCGGCCCGGCCCGAGGGCGGCACCGGCAACAGCACGGTGCCCGGCAGCCAGCGCAGCAGCGCGTTCAGATCGGCCTTGCGCCGGTCCTGGGTCACGTCGTCGAGGTGATAGGAGGCGTCGATCAGCGCGGTTTCCGCCGCCGGCGGCTCGTCAAAGCCGAACCAATGGGATTCCTCCGACCAGTCGCCGGAATAGAAGAGGCCACCGCTCAGATCGAAATGGAACCAGACCCCGCCCAGGGCATGGCCGTTGCGGCCCGTCGTCAGGCGCACGCCCTCGATCTCGATCTGCCCGCCCACCGGGATTTCGCGCACCTCTGCCCCCGGCGGCAGCGACCGCGCGGTGATTGCGGTTGTATAGATCGGCAGGCCCGCACCAATCGCATGGGCGGCACCACCGATATGATCGACGTGGTCATGGGTGATGAAAACCGCATCCGCCCCCTCCAGCCAAGCCGGATCGAAGGGCGAGCTGGCCTCGGGCCCATGGCCGCAATCCAACAGCCAGACGCGACCCTGATGGGTCAGCCGCAGACAGGCCGGCCCCTTGTCGCCGACGCCCGAAAGAACCTCGATCTCAGCCATGGGCCACCTCCGCGGCAAAACCCCAGGGTCGCCCGATGGTCAGGCCGAGCGAGGCGCCCTGGCGCACCCGCGCGGTGCTGAAGGCCACCAGATCAAGCCCGCCCTCGGCGATCAGCCGCAACCGGAACCGCCCGCCCAGATAGGTGCATTGCCGCACCTCGGCGCGCAGCGCGCCCTCGTCGCCCAGCGTGATATCCTCCGGCCGGATGCACAGCCGGTCGGGCCCCGCCACCCGGGCGCGGGCCGAGACCTCCCGCCCCAGCAGCCGCACGGTGACGTCGCCAGCGCCCGAAGGGCCGCAGGGCACCACCGGCACCACCGCCCCGTCGCCGACAAAGCCCGCGACAAAGGCATCTGTCGGCTCGCTGTAAAGCACCTCGGGCGTGGCGAATTGCCGAATGCGGCCGCCATCCATCACCGCCACCCGGTCGGCCATCGCCATCGCCTCGGTCTGGTCATGGGTGACATAGACCATGGTGGCGCCGGTCCGCTCGTGAAAGGCCGCGAAAGCCTCCTGCATCGTCGCGCGCAACGACAGGTCGAGGTTGGCGAGCGGCTCGTCCAGCAGCACGGCAGAGGGATCGGCGACCAGGCTGCGCGCCAGCGCCACCCGCTGCCGTTGCCCGCCCGACAGCGCCGCCGGCATCCGATCGGCATAATCCGTCAGCCCGGTCATCTCCAGCGCGGCGGCGACGCGGGCGCGCCGCTCCGCCTTGGGAATGCCGCGCACCTCCAGCGGATAGGCGACGTTCCTCGCCACGCTCATATGCGGCCAGAGCGCATAGGACTGGAACACGATGCCCATGTTCCGCTCCTCCGGCGGCAGCAGTTTCCCGGTCCGGGCGGAGGCGACGAGTGTCCCGTCGACCGCGATCTCCCCTTCGGTCGGCGCCTCGAAACCCGCCAGCAGCCGCAGCAGCGTGGTCTTGCCGCACCCCGAGGGACCGAGAAGCGCGACGAATTCGCCGTCGTGAAAGGTGGCGGACACATCGGTCAGCGCCACATGGCTGTCAAAGCGCTTGCCGAGCGCGGTCAATGTCAGTTCTGCCATGGCACAACTCCCTTGGGCAGGCGGCGGGAGGCGAGCTGGATCGCGCCCATCAGCACGATCACCACCCCCACCACCGCGACGGAAACAGCCGAGGCCATCACCGTCTCGCCACTGTCTTCCAGGTTGAAGATCACCACCCCCAGCGTCTCGGTCCCCGAGGACCAGAGAAGCGCGGAGACGGTCAATTCGTTGAAGGCGGTCAGAAAGACCAGGATCGCCCCGGCCGCCGCCGCCGGCGCGGTCAGGGGCAGGATGATCGTCCGCAGCCGGCGGCCCAGGCTGGCGCCGGCCGATTGCGCCGCCTCCTCCATCGCGGGATCGAGCTGCGCCAGCGCCGATTGCACCGGGCGCAGCATCACGGTGAAGAACCGCGCGAGATAGGCGATGAAGATGATCCAGATGGTGCCGTAAAGCGTCAGATCGGTGAAGGGCAGCTTGATGAACAGCAGGATGCAGGCGATCGCCAGCACCACACCGGGCAGCGCATAGGGCAGATCGACCAGCAGGTCGAAGGCCCGGCTCAGCCGGTTGGGGCGGCGCAGCATCACCCAGGCCAAGGGCAGGCAGATCGCCATCAGCACCACCGCCGCGCCGGTCGCCAGCAGGAAGGAATTGCCAAAGGCCCGCGCCGTCACCGGCTGGCGAAACAGCGCCTCGTACCAGCCAGCAAGGCTCAGCGTCTGCCAGTTCAGCGGCACGCCATAGGCCGGCACCAGAGAGGTGGCGCCCAGTGCCAAGAGCGGCAGCACCAGAATCGAGAAGATCACCAGCCAGAGCGCCAGTTCCACCGGCAGCCGCAGATGTTTCAGATTGACCTCGAGCGGCCGGTTGGCGAGGCCGATCAGCCCAAAGCCGCGACGCCGCAGGAAGAGGCGGTTCAGGATGACACCCGCCAGCGCCACGGCGCCGATCAGCAGCGCCAGAACCGCCACCTCGGTCAGCACCGAGGTGCCCATGCCTGCCAGCCGCTGATAGATCAGCGTCGGCAGGGTCGAATAGCCGGCCGGAATCCCCAACATCGCCGGGATACCGAAATTGCCCAGCGCGGTGACAAAGGCCATGGCGGTGCCGGCGGCGAGGCTCGGCACGCTCAGGGGCAGCACCACCTGCCACCAGAGCCTGAGCCCGCGCGCACCCGAAATCCGCGCCGCCTCGACCGCCTCGGGCGGGATGGAGCGCAGACCGGCGCGCAGGGTCAGGAAAACGATGGATGTATGCTGGATGCCCAGCAAGACCGCGATCCCCATCGGCGAATGCAGCGGCTGCGGGGATCCGAGCGGCGGCGCCAGGCCGATGGTCTTCAACAGCACCGAAGACGGCCCCATCACCTGGGTCCAGGCCAAGGCGGTGATCTGCGGCGGGATCATCATCGGGATCATCAGGCAGAAGACCAGCGCCCCCTTGGCGCGGATATCGGTCAACGCCACCAGAAAGGCGAAGGCACCGCCCAGGATCACCGAGATCACCGTGCCCACCCCGGCGGTAAAGATCGAATGCCACAGTGCCGACAGCGTGGTCGGGCGCGCCAGAACCTCGGCCACCGGCACCAGGCTGAAGCCCGCGGGGCCAGAGACACCTTCGACCAGCAGGCGGACGACGGGCGCCAGCGTCAGCAGGATGGCCAGCCCCATCAAGGCGGAAAGCAGCCAGTCTCCCGACCGGCTGCCCCCCATGTTGCGTGCCAGAGGCTGGCTCATTTCACACCGAAAAGCTCAGAAAACCGGGCCTTGTTGGCTTCGGCATTCTTCAGCGCGGCGGCCGGGTCGAAGGCCATCAGCTTGATCTCTTCCCGCGTCGGAAAGCCTTCGGGCATGCCCATGCCGGGACGGGCGGGGATATAGCCCATGTCGACAACCAGCTTCTGGCCCTTCTCGCTCAGCACGAAGTCGACGAATTTCTCGGCCGCCGGCACGTTCTTGGCGGTCGACATGATCGCCACCGGCTCGGTCACATAGGAAACACCCTCGGCCGGGAAGACGAATTTGACCGGCGAGCCCTTGGCCATGTTGCGGATCGCCATATAGTCGACGACCATGCCATAGGGCTTCTCGCCCGAGGCGACGGCCTTGAAGGTGCCGCCATTGCCGCCTTCGGCGCGGGCATGTTCAGCCGCCAGCTTTTCATAGAAACCCCAGCCCAGATCGGGGTTGCCGGTCAGGGTCGCCAGATGGATCAGCGCCGCGCCGGAATAAAGCGGCGAGGGCATCACGATCATGTCGTCCATCCCCTCGCCCGCCAGATCGGCCCAGGCCAGCGGCGCCTTGGCGGCCCCGGTGTTATAGACGATGCCGGTGGTGATCACCTTGGTCGAATAGTAATAGCCGTCGGCGCTGTAGAGCGCGGGATCATAGGCTGCGGCCTCGGGCGACTTGTAGGCCAGAAGCTGGCCCTGCTGCGCCATGCCTTCCATGGTCACGGAATCGGCGATCAGCAGCACGTCGGGCTGGGCGGCGCCGGCCTCGATCTCGGCGGTCAGACGGGCCATCAGCTTGGTGGTGCCGTCACGCACCCATTCGACCTTGATGCCCGGATTGGCGGCCTCGAAGGCATCGACCGTCTGCTGGGCATCGGCATTGGGTTGCGAGGTATAGAGGGTAAGGGTTTCAGCCTGGGCGCCGAAGGGCACGGCCAGGGCGAGAAGGGCGGCAAAGCGCAGTTTCATCAGGGGCTCCTATGGTCCAATCTGCCTTTCGTTCGAAAGTCGATCGTCGACCTCCGGCGAATGGCCCCCGGCTATAGCTGCCGCGTGACAGCTTCGTGACACTCAGCAAAAATCGGGAAAAATAAATTTCTTTGCAGGATGGCAGGGCCAAGCTAGGCAAAGGGGGAGGGAAATCTTGCTTTCGAAGGAAAACAGCATGTCCGCCCCGGACCTGGCCCGCCGCCGTGACAGAATCGTCAACCTCCTGTCGATCCACGGCAGCCTGTCGGCCGCCGATCTGGCCGGGCGGCTGGCGGTCTCGGTGCAGACCATCCGCACCGATCTGCGCGAGCTGGACGAACAGGGCGTGATTCGCCGCCGTCATGGCGAGGCGAGCCTGAACCGGGGGACAGAGAACATCGGTTATCAGCCGCGGCTCGCCATCGCGCGGGACGAAAAGGGGCGGATCGGTCAGGCGGTGGCCGGGCTGGTCCCCGACGCCGCGCGGGTCGCGCTCGGCACCGGCACCACGGTCGAGGAGGTCGCCCGCGCCCTGGTCGGGCGGGAAAACCTGCTGGTGGCGACCAACAACATCCACGCCGTGCTCGCCCTGCGGGCGGCGCCGGGCGTCACCGTGCATCTGGCCGGCGGCAAGGTGCGGCTGCGCGATCTCGATATCATCGGCGCCGAAAGCCAGGAGTTCTTCGGCCAGTTCCGGCTGGATGTCGCCATCTTCAGTTGCGGCGCGCTCTCGCCCCAGGGCGAGGTGATGGATTTCACCCCCGAGGAAATCCGCGCCCGCCGCGCCATCGCCGCCTGTGGCGCGCGGACGGTGCTGATCCTCGACAGCACCAAGATCGGCCGCCCCGCGCCCCTGAAGCATGGGCATCTGTGGGATTATGACCTGGTGGTCCATGCCGGCAGCCTGCCCGACGCCACCCGCGACGCCTGCACCGCCGCCGATTGCCGGCTGATCGCGGTCTGACCTTCGGCCTCTGGCCAAATCGCGCCGCAACCGCCAGTCTCGGACCATCACGCAGGGACAGACTCGCATGCTGGAAATCTGGGGCCGCAAGACTTCCTCCAACGTTCAGGCGCTGATGTGGGCGGTGGGCGAACTGGGGCTCGACCACATCCGCCACGACATCGGCCACCGCTTCGGCGGCACCGATACGCCCGAATTCGTGGCGATGAACCCCAACCGCACCGTGCCGGTGCAGCGCGACGGCGACGGCCCGGCGCTGTGGGAAACCGGCGCCATCCTGCGCTATCTCGCCAGCCGATACGGATCAGACAGCTTCTGGCCCGCCGATCTTCTGGCCCGAACCGAGGTCGACCGCTGGGCGGAATGGGCTAAGATCAATATCGCGCTGGGGTTCACCGGCCCGATCTTCTGGCGGGTGGTGCGCACCCCACCCGCCCGGCGGGATGCGACTGCCATCACCCACGCGCTCACTGCCTTAGAAGACAGGCTGCGCATCGCCGAAGACCACCTGAAAACAGATGCTTACCTGGCCGGCCCCGCCTTCACCCTCGCCGATATCCAGTTCGGTCATGTGCTCTATCGCTATTACGATATCGACATCCCCCGCGCCGATCTGCCGGCACTCAGGGCCTATTATCACCGGCTGACCGACCGCCCCGCCTTTCGCGACCATGTGATGATCCCCTATGACGAATTGCGCGCGACCTGAGCGCGATTGCCGCAGTCGCCCAGGTTTCACCCGACCGTCATCCCACCATCACCCAGACGTTACCCAAAGACAGCAGAGCCTCGCCAAACATTCCGTTTCATTGAGGTTTCCATGCCCCGCTTCACCCGCCGCGCCTTTCTGGCGCGCAGCACCGCGCTCGCCGCGGCCGCCGCCGTCTCTCCCGTCATCGTCACCCGTGCCAATGCCAGCCCCGGCGCCGGCGAACTGGCGATGGTCGCGGTCCAGCCGAACCCCAGGGGCAGCTTCGAAAAGCTCTATCTGCTGAAGGGCGATCCGCTGTCGGGCCCGATCACCACCATCCTGGCCGAGGATGGCGCCGTTGAGCCCGCCCGCAGCCTGCCCGAGGGCAGCCGCCGGGTGCTGCGGCTGATGCATTTCAACGACATGCACAACCATATGACCGATCTCGACGGCAAGCGTGGCGATACCCACCGCATGGCGCAGATGGTGCAACTGGTGAAACAGGCCAAGGCCCAGGCCGGCGACGATGAAATCGTGCTGCTCCTCTCCGGCGGCGACGATCACACCGGTTCGGTCTTTGACGAGCTGATGGGCTGGACCCCGGACGACTTCGTCGCCGACGCCGGCTATCGCGCCGCCTCCGCCGCCGGCGTCGATCTCGCCGTGCTGGGCAACCATGAATTCGACCGTGGCGCGGCGCAGCTCAAGATCGGGCTCGACCGCGACGCCGCCTTCCCGGTGCTCTCGGCCAATGTCAACGCTTCGGCCCATATCGCGCGGGACGTCGATTACACCCCCGCCGCCGTGGCCGAGGTAAAGGGCCTCCGGATCGGCTTCATCGGCCTGACCACCGCCATCGACACCCGGGTCGGCATGGAAAGCGATCCGACCCTGGCCGTCGCCAGCCCGGTGGAAAGCGCCGCCAACCTCTACAAGGCGGTCGAGGCGGTGTCGGACGTGGTGGTGATCCTGTCGCACTGCGGTTACGGCCGTGGCATGCACCAATCCGGCAAGGCCGGCACCGCCCGGCTGATCGGCGAGGGCGACTTCGACATCGCCGACGCCATCGGCCCGATGGCCAGCAAACCCGTGGTGCTGATCGGCGGCCATTCGCATACCGAGCTCAACACCGACGGCATCGACGCCGACAATATGGTGGCGGGGCTGCTGCTGACCCAGGCCAAGGCGAATGGCCAGTTCCTCGGCGATATCGTGATGTCGGTGGCCCCGGGTCAGGGCCGTGATCAATGGTTCTCCAACGTCTCGCTGCACCCGATCAAGCGCCGCGACGACCGGCTGAAACCGGAGGATGAAAAATTCGCCGCCGCCGAACAGGATGGTGATTACGACGCCGAGTTCGAAGCACAGGTGATGGCGCCGATGATCGCGGCGCTCGATGCCAAACTGTCCGAGGTGATCGCCGAGGTTGCCGCCGACACCCTGGTCTCCACCCCCCGCACCCTCGCCGACCGCTATGTCGGCGAGGTCGCCATCGGCAACCTGATGAACGACACGCTGGTCAAACGCTCGGCCAGCTTCCCCGGTGGGGCGGTCGATTTCTCGCTGTTCAATGCCACCGGTCTGGCGAAAGGCATTCACAAGGGACCGCTGACCTTCCGCGAATGGTTCGACGTGATGCCCTATGCCGATGTGATCGACGTCGCCACCCTGACCGGTGCCCAGATCCGCGACATGCTGACCTCGAACGCCAAGCGCATCCTGCGCCCGGAGGAGGTCGCGGGCACCGATCTCTCGGAATTCGTCTCGCGCGGGTTCCTGCATTTCTCCTCCGGCATCCGCTACCGGATCGCGCTCGGCGGGTCTGCAGCCGAGGCGCAGGCGGTCGGGATCACCCTGAACGGCCAGCCGGTGGAAGAGGTGCTGGAGACCCCCTTCACCATGGCCTTCAACAGCTACATCTCGCTCGGCGCCTTTGGCGAGACCTGGAACGGCAAGCCGATCGGCGGCGGCGTGGCGGGTGATATCCCCAGCTTCGACGTGCGTGCCCTGCCCTGGAACCACACCGGCCTTGTCTATCGCAACGAGTTGATCGCGGCACTGCGCGAGATCGGCACCATCTCGGATCAGACCGGCATCACTCTGGACGGTCGATTGACCCTCACCTGACCAGGGCAGACCATCCATCTGCCCCTTCCCCGCCGGGGAGGGGCAGATGGGCATTCCCGCATTTCCCGCGACCTCGCCGCGGAACGGTCACCGGACTGTTTGTCCCTGCGCCTCCCGGGGCTACGCCCGCTCGCGGCTGAAAACAGTCCACTGGACTGTTTTCCTGGCGCCGCTCACCCCCCCTTTTTCTAGCCTGAAATATCCCGGGGGGAGGCCGCAGGCCGTGGGGGGCAGAGCCCCCCGCCCGCACGCGACGCTGGCGCCGCCCTTAAGTCCAGTTTATAGGGCATTTAGGTCCAACAGATCCCGCCCCCCAATGTCCATCGCCATCGAAACCTTCTTCCTCACCCCCGGCGCCCCGGGCACCCTGCAGGCGCAGGTTCAACAGATGATCGCCGAAGGCATCCTCTCCGGCCGTTTCCACGCCGGAGAAAAGCTGCCCTCCTCGCGCCGGCTGGCGACACATCTGGGGGTCAGCCGGATCACCGTGACACTCGCCTATACCGAACTGGTGGCGAACGACTATCTCACCGCGCGCGGTCGGTCGGGCTATTACGTCTCCGACAGCGCCCCGGTGCCGCCGACCTATTCACCCCGCCCGCGCGGCACCGATAGCGTCGACTGGTCGCGCGCCCTGGTCCAGCGGTTCACCGGCGGCGACACCCCGCGCAAGCCCGACAATTGGCGCGGCTTCCGCTATCCCTTCATCTACGGTCAGGCCGATCCCACGCTGTTCGATCACGCCAACTGGCGGCAATGCGCGCTGCGGGCGCTGGGACAAAAGGATTTCGCCGCCCTGACCGACGATTACAACGACCGCGACGATCCGCTGCTGGTCGAATACATCGCCCGCCACAGCCTGCCGCGACGTGGCATCTCGGCCCGGCCAGAGGAGATTCTGATCACGCTCGGCGCCCAGAACGCCCTCTGGCTGACCTCGCGCATGTTGCTGAACCGGCATCGCCAGGCGGTGATCGAGGATCCCTCCTACCCCGCCCAGCGCGATCTGCTGACCCATTCCGGCTGTCGGCTGATCCCGGTTGCGGTCGATGCCGACGGGCTGCCGCCCGAGGCGATCCCCGAGGGGACCGACGTGATCTTTACCACCCCCAGCCACCAATGCCCGACCACTGCCACCATGCCGCTGCGCCGCCGGCAGGCGCTGCTCGCGCGCGCCCGCGCGCTCGACGCGCTGGTGGTCGAGGATGATTATGAATTCGAGATGGCCTTTCTCGCCGCCCCCTCGCCGGCGCTGAAGTCGCTCGATGAGGACGGACGGGTGATCTATGTCGGCAGCTTCTCGAAATCGCTCTTCCCCGGGCTGCGGCTGGGCTACATGGTCGGCTCGGAACCCCTGATCCGCGAGGCCCGCGCCCTGCGCGCCGCCATGCTGCGCCACCCGCCCGGCCATATCCAGCGCACCGCCGCCTATTTCCTGTCGCTCGGCCATTACGACAGCCAGATCCGGCGGATGAGCCAGGCGCTGCACGACCGCCGCCGCGCGATGGAGGCCGCGATCGCCGACCAGGGGCTGACCATCGCCGGGCGCGGGGTCTATGGTGGCTCGTCGCTGTGGATGCAGGCGCCCGAGGGGGTGGACAGCACCCAGCTGGCCGCCCGGCTGCAGGGCGACAGCGTCTTCATCGAACCGGGCACCCCCTTCTTCGCCGGCCCCGACCGGCCGGGGCGCTTTTACCGGCTGGGCTATTCCTCGATCCCCACCGCGCGCATTCCCGGCGGCATCGCCCGGATTGCCGAGGCGGAACGCGCCCTGCTCTGACCCCGCATCGCGGACCATTGGGGCAACCGTCTCGGGATCACCGGGAGGAGAACATCCCGGCAGGGCCGTCGCCAAATGAAAAGCGCAGGACAGCCCGCCGGCATCCTGCGCTCTCGTGCTCTAAGCAATGACACGCGCCCCCGGGACAGCCCCGGATGCGCAGGCCCTGGATCAGAGAATACCCGCGTGCTTCATCGCGGCGTCGATCGCGGCCTTGGTGCTGTCTTCCAGCGTGGTCAGCGGCGAGCGGACCTCTTCGCTGCACAGGCCCAGTTTCGACAGGGCGTATTTGGCGCCGACCAGCCCCGGCTCGATAAAGATCGCCTCGTGCAGCGGCATCAGCTTGTCTTGATAGTCCAGCGCCAGCTTGTAGTCCCCCGCGAGCGTCGCCGCCTGGAATTCGGCGCAAAGCTTCGGCGCGACGTTGGCGGTGACCGAGATGCAGCCGACGCCGCCATGGGCATTGAAGCCCAGCGCGGTGGCATCCTCGCCCGAGAGCTGGATGAAATCGGCGCCGCAGGTGGCACGCTGCTGGCTGACCCGCTCGATCTTGCCGGTGGCGTCCTTGACGCCGACGATGCGCGGCAGCTTTGCCAGCTGGCCCATGGTCGCAGGCGCCATGTCGACGACCGAACGGCCGGGGATGTTGTAGATGATGATCGGGATCTCGGCGCATTCGTGCAGCGCGGTGAAATGGGCGATCATGCCGCGCTGTGTCGGCTTGTTGTAATAGGGCGTCACCACCAGCGCCGCATCGGCACCGGCGAAGGCGGCGAATTGCACGAAGCGAATCGCCTCGGCCGTGTTGTTCGACCCGGCGCCCGCGATCACCGGCACGCGGCCGGCGGCGGCCTTGACCACCTCGGCGATCACCGTCTCATGTTCGTCGTGGCTAAGCGTCGGGCTTTCGCCGGTGGTGCCGACCGGCACGAGGCCGGTGGAGCCTTCGGCAATCTGCCATTCGACCAGACGTTTGAGTGCATCCAGGTCCAGCTCGCCGTTGCGGAACGGGGTGACGAGGGCCGGCATTGAGCCTTTGAACATGGAAGTGCTCCTTAAAGCGTGGTCGGGCGGGGCTCCACCCGCCATGAAATCTGCTATCCTGTGCCTTGCGTCCCGCCGAACCGGGGCGCGTTGCACGATTGTGAGTTGATCCCCGCTCTGCGCGGATTATCGTCAAAGGCTCTAGCCACGGTTATATGAGAAATGCAAGGGATGTTGCGCATGGGGCGGCTCTGCCCTGCCCCGCTTCGGGGGCTCTTCGCGGTTCTGGCGCTGGTGTTTCTGATCACCGCGACGCCGACGCGCGCCGCCGGCCCGGATGCCTTGGCCGAGGGCCTCAAGGCGATGCGCGCCGGCGACTGGGATCAGGCGCTGGCGATCTCGGGCGCCCCGGGCTCGATCTCGCGCGATATCATCGTCTGGAACTGGCTCAGGGCCGGCAAGGGCACGGCCGACGACGTGCTGGTCTTTCTGAACCGGCGGCCGGATTGGCCGGGGCTCGACTGGCTGCGCCGCAAGAGCGAGGCGGCCTTTGCCGAGGCCCCCGTCGATCAGGTGCTGGCCTTCTTCGCCGGCCAGCCGCCGCAGACCGCCGAAGGCGCGCTGGCCCAGGCCGAGGCGCTGGCCGAGAAAGGCCAGATGGGCGATTCCCAGGCCGGCCTGGTGCTGGCCTGGCGTACCCTGCCGATGGGCCCCGACCTGCAGGAGAGTTATCTCGAACGGCATGGCAAGCTGCTGGCGCCGCACCATCAGGCACGGCTCGACCGGATGATCTGGGACGGCAACCTGGGCAGCGCCCGGCAGATGCTGCCGCTGGTCCCCGCCGACCAGCGCGCCCTGGCCGAGGCGCGGATGGCGCTGCTCGAGATGTCGCCCGACGTCGATGCGCTGATCGCCAAGGTGCCCGAGCGGCTGCAGAACGATCCCGGCCTGTCGCATGCCCGTTTCGTCTGGCGTCACCGCAAGGGGCGCAGCGACGAGGCCATCGCGCTGCTGGTCGAGCATTCCGACAGCGCCGCCGATCTGGGCGAGCCTGCCGCCTGGGCGCAACGCCGCCGCTGGCTGGCCCGCGAAAAGCTGCGCGCGGGCGACGGGGCGCTCGCCTATAAGATCGCGGCGCGCCATCAGCTCACCCCTGCGGCAGGCTATGATTACGCCGATCTTGAATGGATCGCCGGCTATGCCGCGCTGACCCGGCTGAACGATCCCAAGACGGCGATCCGGCATTTTCGCAATTTCGAGGCCGCCGTCGCCACGCCGATCTCCAAGGGGCGTGCCGGCTATTGGCTGGGGCGCGCCTATGCGGCGTTGGGGGATGCCGACAACGCCTATGCCGCCTATGCGATGGCCGCCAGCGAACAGACGTCGTTCTATGGGCTGCTGGCCGCCGAAAAGATCGGCCGCCCCTTCGACGCCGCGCCGCTCGACCCGGCGCCGCCGCCCGACTGGCATCAGGCCGCGTTTCTCACTTCCAGCGTCGCCAAGGCCGGGCTGATGCTGCTTGACGCCGATGAAACCGACCTGGGCGAACGCTTTCTCACCCATCTGGTCGAAAGCCTCGACCCGATCCAGGCGGCCCAGATGGGCGCCATGGCGCTGGACATGAACCGGCCGCATCTGGCGGTGATGATCGCCAAGCGCGCCGCCAGCCGTGGCATCGTGCTGGAGGGCGCCTATTACCCGCTGCATGCGGTCGCCGATCTGCAACTGCCGATGGCAAGGGAGATGACCCTGTCGATCGCCCGGCGGGAAAGCGAATTCGACCCAGGCGTGATCAGCGGCGCCGGCGCCCGCGGGCTGATGCAGGTGATGCCCGCCACCGCCAAGCTGATGGCCGGGCAATTGGGGCTCCTCGGCGGGCACAGCACCGACCGGCTGACCAGCGACTGGGCCTATAACGCCAGGCTCGGGGCGACTTACCTGGCCAAGCTCGCCGGCGATTTCAACGGCAATGTGGTGCTGATGGCGGCCGGCTATAACGCCGGACCGCGTCGTCCGGCGCAATGGATCGACCAGTTCGGCGACCCGCGCGCGCCCGGCACCGATATCGTCGACTGGATCGAGAACATCCCCTTCGACGAGACCCGCAATTACGTCATGCGGGTCACCGAGAGCCTGCCGATCTATCGCGCCCGTCTGGGGCTGCCGGCGCTGCCGATCCCGTTTTCGCAGGAGCTTGCCGGCTCAACCCTTCACGCGTTCGCGCCATAGGGTGAAAAGCCCGGCCCCGATGATCAGTGCCGCGCCGATCAGGATGTTGTCGCGCAGCACCTCGCCGAAGACCGTCATGCCCAGGATCGAGGCCCAGATCAGGTGGAAATAGGCGAAGGGCTGCACCGCGCCGGCCTCGGCCACCTCATAGCATTTGATCAGGAGCCAATGGCCCAGCACCCCGGTAACGCAGAGGATCGACATCCAGATCCAGTCCGTCCCGATCATCGGCTGCCAGAACCAGATGCCGATCGCGGTCATCATCACCGCCCCGGCCACCCCGGTCCAGAAGAAGCTGGTGGCCGCCGTATCCCGCCGCGCCACATAGCGGGTCAAAAGCCCGTAAAGCGCGAACATCAGCGCCGAGATCAGCGGAATGATCGCCGCCGGATTGAAGACGCCGACCCCCGGTTGCAGGATGATCATCACCCCGACCAGGCCGATGCCGATCGCCACCCAGCGCCGCCAGCCGACCTTTTCGCCCAGCACCGGGCCGGACAGCGCCGCCACCAGCAGCGGATAGCAGATGAACACCGCCTGGCTCTGGATCAGCCCCAGAACGGTGAAGCCATAGATCGCGACACAGACCTCGCCGGCCAGCAGCAGACCGCGAAAGATCTGCAGAAGCGGCTGTTCGGTCCGCGTCGCCGCCCGCAGCCCGCCGCGCGACCGGGCGGCCAGGAAAATAACGAAGGCGGCGAAGAACCAATAGCGGATCATCACCACCATCCAGGTGTTATAGGCCCCCGCCAGATGGCGTGAAATCCCGTCCTGCAAGGCAAAGACGATGGTCGAGCCGACCATCAGCAGAATGCCCAGCGGCACGTTATTGCGTTGCGGCTCGGTCATTCCGGCATCCTCGCGCGGGTCATATGTCGCTTGCGGCCGAACCCCGGCGCGCGCTCCACCGCGAAACCGGCGGCCTCCAGCCCGCGGCGGACGAAACCGGCGGCGGTATAGGTGGCGGCGGTGCCGCCGGGGACGGTATGGCGGGCCACCTGCGCCAGCAGATCATCGCCCCAAAGCTCGGGGTTCTTGGCCGGCGCGAAGCCGTCGAGAAACCAGGCATCCGCGCAGCCCTGCCACTCGGGCAGGGTGGCGCGCGCGTCGCCTTCGATCATCTCGAAGCGCAGCGTGTCCAGGTCCACCCGGCCCGTCCCCTGCCAGACGGCCAGGAACCGTGCCGCCCAGGGGGCGAGATCGGGAAAGGCCCGCAGCGCCTGCGCCATATCCGCGGGCGCCATCGGAAAGGCCTCGAATGTGGTGAAGCCGAGCGCGCCTTGCTGGCCGCTCTCCTCCCAGAGCGCCCAGGCGGACAGCAGGTTCAGCCCGGTGCCGAAGCCCAGCTCGGCAACTTGGAACCCGGGGCCAAACCGTGCCGGCAGATCGTTGCCGGCCAGGAAGACATGCCGCGTCTCCGCCATCCCGTTATCGAGCGAGAAATAGGGGTCGTCGAAACGCGTCGAGACCGGCACGCCGCCATCGCGCCATGTGAGTTCCGCCCGCTGGTCGGCCATTCCGATTTTCCGTAAGACAGTTCAAGAACGGCGCGACATTGGAGAAAGGCGGCGACAATGGCAATGGCGGATGTGACGGTCTTCGGCGCGGGGGCCTTCGGGCTGGCAACGGCCTGGGCCTGCGCCCGGCGCGGGGCCAGGGTACGGGTGATCGACCCCTTCGGCCCCGGCGCCGGCGCCTCCGGCGGGCTGGTCGGCGCGCTCGCCCCGCATGTGCCCGAGAACTGGAACGACAAGAAGGCCTTCCAGCTCGACAGCCTGTTGATGGCCGAAGACTTCTGGGCGGGCGTCGAGGCGGCAGGCGGCACCAGCGCCGGCTATGGCCGCACCGGCCGGCTGCAACCGATCGCCGACGATCATGCGCTGGAGCTGGCCCGTGCCCGCGCGATCACCGCGGCCGATCTCTGGCAGGGCCGCGCGACCTGGGCGGTGCGCCCGGTGGGCGATTTCGGCCCCTGGGCGCCGCCCTCGCCCACCGGCCTGCTGATCCACGACAGCCTCAGCGCGCGCATGCACCCGCGCCGCGCCTGCGCCGCGCTGGTGGCGGCGCTCAAGACGAAGGGGGCGGAGATCGTGGCCGAAGGCTCGCTAGAGGGCCAGGTGCTCCACGCCACCGGCGCCGCCGGCCTGGCAGAGCTTTCCGCCCATTTCGGCAAGGTGGTGGGCAATGCGGTCAAGGGACAGGCGGCGCTTCTCGCCTATGACGCCGGCCCCGAGGCGCCACAGCTCTTCGCCGATGCGGTCCATATCGTGCCCCATGCCGATGGCACCCTGGCGATCGGCTCGACCAGCGAACGGGAGTTCGACGATGCGACCGCGACCGATGCCCAGCTCGATGCGGTGATCGCCCGCGCCGTCGCCGCCATGCCGGTGCTGGCCGATGTGCCGGTGCTCGAACGCTGGGCCGGGCTGCGCCCCCGCAGCAAGTCGCGCGCACCGATGCTCGGGGCGCATCCGCTGCACCCGGGCCAGTTCATCGCCAACGGCGGCTTCAAGATCGGCTTCGGCATGGCCCCCAAGGTGGCCGAGGTGATGGCCGACCTGATGCTGGAGGGGCGCGACGCCATCCCCGACGGCTTTCGACCGGAGGCCTCGCTGTGACCGCCCCCCGCCTCACCGCGCTCGACCATCTGGTTCTCACCGTCACGGATATCGACGCGACGGTCGGCTTCTATACCGGTGCCCTCGGCATGAACGCCGAGGTCTTCCACCCCGCCGACGGCAGCCGCCGCACCGCGCTGCGCTTCGGGCAGCAGAAGATCAACCTTCACCCCGCCGCCGCGCCCTTCGACCCGAAGGCCGCCCACCCCGGCCCCGGCACGGCAGACCTGTGTTTCCTGACCGAGACACCTCTCTCCGATTGGCAGGCCCATCTCGCCGACCGGGAGATCGCCATCGAACACGGGCCCATCCGCCGCACCGGCGCCACCGGGCCGATCCTGTCGCTCTATATCCGCGACCCCGACGGCAACCTGATCGAGATCGCGACGCCGATCGGCTGATCCCGCCCGCCCCTTCGATCTGGCACAAATATCCTGGGGGTCCGGGGGCAAAGCCCCCGGCGCACGGGCTCAGGTCCTGACTTCGGCGCGCAGCTTCTGCATCAGCGTCTCCAGCGTCGCGGCGTAACGATCGCTGATCAGCCGGCCCTCGGCATCGAACTGGTTGCGGCAATCGGCGACATGCAGCTCGGGCCCGGTCAGCAGGCGCGGCTGGAACGGGGTGAGAAAGCCGCGCAGCACCATCTGCGCCCGTTCACCGCCGGCGCGCCCGGCCGCCGAGGACATCACCGCCACCGGCCTGTCGACCCAGGGGTTGGTCGCGGTCCGGCTGACCCAGTCGAGCGCGTTCTTCAGCACGCCCGATGGCCCCTTGTTGTATTCGGGGGTGGAGATCACCACCGCGTCGGCCGCGGCGATCTGATCGGCGAGCCGCTGCACCGCCTCGGGGATGCCCGCGCCGTCCTCCAGATCGCCGTCATAGAGCGGCAGGGTCAGCTCGGCCTCGATGAAGTCGGCCGGGCCGAAGGCCCTGGCCGCCTCGCGGATCAGCTTGCGATTGGTCGAGCCGTGGCGCAGCGCGCCGGCGATCCCCAGAAGGGTGAGTGCTGTCATCGGATTCGGTTCCTGTCACATCCGCCTATCTGGGTCAGCCTAGACCACACCGCCCGCCCGGCGCCACCATGGCGCCGGGCGGGCGGTCTTCTCTGCCAACTTACTTGGTCGGGATCATCACGATTTCGACGCGGCGATTGCGGGCCTTGCCCTCGGCCGTCAGGTTCGAGGCGACCGGCTCCTCCTCGCCGCGACCGACGGTGGTGAGCCGGGTGTAGGGCACGCCGTCGGCCTGCAGGATATCGGAGACGGCGGTGGCGCGCTGACGCGACAGGCCGATGTTATAGGCGGCATCGCCATCGCTGTCGGTATGGCCGATTACCTGCACCAGCATGTCGGGATAGCGCTGCAGGTGCAGGGCGACGGTATCCAGGTCGGCCCGCAGCGCCGGGCGCACGGTGGAACTGTCGGTATCGAAGGTGATGTCATTGGGCAGGGTCAGCACCAGCTGGCTGCCGGTATTGACGACGGTGATGCCGTCGCTGGCAAGCTGCTGGCGCAGCTCGGCCGCCTGCTTGTCGAGCGACTGGCCGATGGTGGCCCCCAGAATGGTGCCGACCGCGGCGCCGCCCAGAACGGCGGCGGTCTTGTTCGACGAATTCGACACCGCGCCGACCCCCGCCCCCAGCAGACCGCCGATCAGCGCCCCGTTCTTGGTCTTGGCATTGGGATCGTTCGATCTGAGCAATTGCGTGTCGGTGCAAGCGCCCAGCAGGACAGCGGCACAGAGCGTTGCCACGGTGGTGGTTTTCAGGAAGGTCATCAACTTGCCTCTTGTGATCTTACCCCGTCCAGGCGGGATATTGCGGGCAATATCGAACCTTGGGCCCCCGCCCTCAAGCGCAGAGCGGCTGATTTCGGCGAAATGCCGCCCATGTGATCGCATCCGCGAGCGCGCGAACCGGGATCAGGGCGCGAGGATCACGGGCTGAAGATGTAATTCCAGTCCTCCTGCTCGCGCCAGAGCCTGCGCAGCGCCGGCGCCTCTTCGGCAAAGCTCTGATCCAGCAACTCGGCGCCCAGCATCCGGTCGGTGCGAAAATGGCGAAAGCCGCCGCGCAGCTCGCACCAGCCGGCCAGCAGGGTGCAATCGACGTGGTAGATCAGCCCCAGCGGCCGCAGCACCCGGGTGGTCTGCTGGCCCTCCTTGTCGACATAGCTGAGCCCGAGCTTCCGGGCAGAGCGCACCGCCCGGCGCAACAGCGCGATCGACACGCACGCCAGCTCAGGATCGTCCTGCGGCGCGCCCCAGGGCGCCACCTGCAGCCAGTCGGCCGAGTCGTGAACATTGGCAATCTTGCGGCTGACCCGGGCGGCGGCCTGCTGCAGGGCACCGTCACCGGTGCGGATCAGCATGGCCAGGCCGACATGCAGCGCCTCGATCTCCTCCTCGTCGAAATTCAACGGCGGCAGATCGTATCCCTTGCGCAGCATGTACCCCACGCCGGCCTCGCCCTCGACCGGGGTGCGCATGGCCTGAAGTGCGGCGATGTCACGATAGACGGTGCGCTTGGAGACTTCGAGCTTGTCGGCCAGATCCTCGGCCCGGACCGGGGCGCGGGCGGCACGCAGGATCTGGATGATCTCGAACAGGCGGTTACTGCGCGGCATTGCGAAAGGGTCCCGGGCGGTCTCGTGTCAGTCTGCTGACATCCTAGCATGGGCCACTGACAACAGGCTGTCAGCAGGGATCGGGTTTTCTCCATACACTCGAACAGGAGAAAACCGATGTATTCCTATGATTGGATCGTGATGGTCACCCTCGGGCTCGATCGCTGGGAGAAGGACCGGCGCCCCAGCTCGCATGAGATCGAGCTGCGGGAAATCCGCAAGCTGCACGAGGCGCGCAGGGCGGCGGAACTGCCGCCGCCCCCGACCGGTTGGCGGCGCTGGCTGCGGTGGCGGGCTCAGCCGGCGGCTTGCACCCGGCCCTCGTCGCAGCCGTCCTCCCGCGCGGCCTCATAGGCCAGCATGGCGCGTTTGACCGGCAGCCCCCAGTGATAGCCGCCCAGCGCGCCGGATTTGCGCAGGGCCCGGTGACAGGGGATCAGCCAACTGACCGGGTTGCGCCCCACCGCCGTCCCCACTGCGCGCACCGCCCGGGGGGCGCCGATCGACTGGGCGATTTCGGAATAGGTGGTGACATGGCCCGAGGGGATGCGCAGCAGCGCCTCCCAGACCTTGATCTGCAGGGGCGAGCCGATCATGTGCAGCGCGGTTTCCCCCTTCTGGGCAAAGGCGGCCTCGACCAGCGGGCGCAGCCGGGCGGCATCCTCGATGAACTCCGCCCCCGGCCAGCGGCCGCGCATGTCCGCCATCGCCGCCTCGGCCCCGATCTCGGCCGCGAAGCCGAGACCGCACAGCCCCTTGTCGGTGCCCATCGCCAGCGCCGGACCAAAGGGGCTGTCGAACCAGCCCCAGCGGATCACCAGCCCCTCGCCGTGACGGGCGAAATCGCCGGGGCTCATCGCCTCCCATCGCAGGAAAAGATCATGTAGCCGCCCGCCGCCCGACAACCCAACCGCATGGGCGGTCTCCAGCGTGGTGAAGCGATCGCGCAGCAGCGCCTTGGCCTGACCGAGCCGCAGATATTGCTGATATTTCTTCGGCGACACCCCGACCCAACGCGAAAACAGCCGCTGGAAATGCGCCGGGCTCATGCCCATGCGGGCGGCGAGATCCTCAAGGGACAAGGCTTCGCCGCCGGCCTGCTGGTTCTCGTCGATCAGCTCGATCGCCCGCCGCATCACGTTGAAATGATAGCTTTGCTCCCGCGCCTCGCCGGTCAGGTTGCCCGTTGCCTGGATGCCCATCATTCCACTCCTTGTCCAATCTCAAAAAAGGTAGGGTCGAACGCGGCAGGAAGCGACCCGAATGTTGCGCATTGCCGCGCAGGATCGGATATGCTGGTCGTCGGAACAAAGGGGACAGATGACGATGACGATCTTCCTGGCGGCAGTGGATGCCGCGGGGCGTAGCCTGTACGATACTGCGGATGAGGTGCTTTTCCCCTGGTGGAGCGTGACCAAGACGGCGATTGCCGCCCTGATGCTCTGCGATGCCGAGCGGGGCCGCGTCGATCTGGATGCGCCGCTGCCCGGCCGCCCCTTTACCCTGCGCCAGCTTCTGCAACACCGCGCCGGGCTTGGCGATTACGGCAGCCTGCCGGCCTATCAGATGGCGGTGGCCGCAGACGAAGACCCCTGGCCGGTCGATGAGCTCATGCGGCGCGCCGGGGCCAGAACCCTGCGCTATATGCCTGGCACGCGCTGGGCCTATTCCAACATCGGCTACCTGCTGCTGCGGCAGGTGCTGGAGCAGACCCATAACGCCCCGCTGGCCGCCCTGCTGCAGCAGGAGATCTGCCAACCGCTCGGCCTCTCCGCCCGGCTGGCGGAAACCCGTGCCGATTTCGCGGCGCTGGCCTGGCCGGCGGCGCGGCGCTATCATCCCGGCTGGGTCTATCATGGCTGTCTGATCGGCACGGCGCGCGAGGCGGCGCTGATGATGCAGGCGGTGCTTGAGGGAGAAATCCTCTCGCCCGACATGCGGGCGTTGATGCGCACCCCGGCGATGCAGGCCCCGGCAGTCCCCGGCCGGCCATGGAGCGCGATCGGCTATGGCATGGGCTTGATGCTGGGCGAAGCGCCCGGACTGGGCGCCGCCATCGGACATGCCGGCGGCGGTCCCTTCGCGGCGAATTACGTCGGCAGCTTTCCCGAAGGCGCGCCGGGGGTGACGGTGGCGGCCTTCGGTGCCGGCCCCGACAGCGCCCCGGCCGAAGAGGCCGCCATCGCCCTGGCCAGAGAGCTGGCAGCCCCGCCCCGATGACCCGCTGCGCTATTGCCGCGCGGCGAGATGACGATAGAGCGACCGGCGCCAGGCGGGGCGGCGGCGCACCTCTTCGACCAGGAAATCCCTGAGCCCGGCAAAGGTCTCTTGCGCGGTCTCGGTGATGATCTCCCCATGTGCCATCAGGATCCGCTCGAACCGCCAGGCGGCGATGGCATCAAGGCTCGCCGCGGCCGCCTCGGCGTCATCGGTATACATGCGGAATTCGGGCGACGGCAGCGGCCGCCCCAGGATATGACCTGCCCGCGCGGCAGCCCGGGCAAAGCCCCCGCCTATCGTGGCCTCGGTGATATTCTCCACCAGATCGGCAACGATCAGCGTCCTGCTGGCGCGATGGAAGAACACCACCTCGGAAAAGAACAGATTGCCCCGGGTCAGGTGCTGGTCCATCACCGGCGCCCAGTCTGGCCGCGGACGATCCCCCAGCGTGCCGGCATAGGTCAACCCCGGCCGTCGCTCGATCAGGCCGGGCGAGGCCCAGATCTGCGCCTCGGGAAAGGCGGCGGCCATGCCCGGCAATCCCTGATTGTGGATCTTGTTGGGCGACATCAGATGCCGCACCGGCCCCAGCGCCCGCAGCGCCCCGATCAGCGGCGGCGACGGCAACAGCGGAGAGATCACCGCCACCCCACCATCGGGCAGTACCACCACGCTCATCCGGGTCATCAGATGCGCGCCGAGGAACCGAACTCCGCCCTCGGCATAGAACAACCCCTGGCCGATCTCGATCAGCATCGGCGCCTCCATCGTCGGTTTCAGGTGCAACTGTGTCATCGCGCCGCCACAGCGACAACCGCCCGCCACGCTTTCACGTTGCACGATACCGCGACCCACGGCATTAAGTCCCGGATGGCACAACAGCTCGATTATCATACGATCCGCGAGATCTTCACCCGGTTTCACGACCGCGAGCCCGAACCCAGGGGCGAGCTGGAGCATGTCAACGCCTATACCCTGCTGGTCGCCGTGGCGCTGTCGGCGCAGGCGACCGATGCCGGGGTGAACAAGGCCACGCGGCACCTGTTCCCGATCGCCGACACGCCGCAGAAGATGCTCGAATTGGGCGAAGACCGGCTGATCGAGCATATCAAGACCATCGGGCTTTACCGCAACAAGGCCAAGAACGTGATGAAGCTGTCGAAGATCCTCGTCGAGGACTATGACGGCATCGTCCCCAATTCCCGCGCCGCGCTGCAATCGCTGCCCGGCGTCGGGCGCAAGACCGCCAATGTGGTGCTGAACATGTGGTGGCACTATCCGGCGCAGGCGGTCGACACCCATATCTTCCGCGTCGGCAACCGCACCGGCATCTGCCCCGGCAAGACCGTCGAGGCGGTCGAACGCGCCATCGAAGACAACGTGCCGGTGGATTTCCAGCTCCATTCCCACCACTGGCTGATCCTGCACGGTCGCTATCACTGCAAGGCGCGTAAACCGCTCTGCGGCACCTGCCTGATCCGCGATCTCTGCCAATTCGAGGACAAGAACCTATGACCACCTATCAGCTCGTCGGCATCGGTAATGCCATCGTCGACGTGATCAGCCAGGCCGACGACAGTTTTCTCGACCACATGGGCATCGAGAAGAGCATCATGCAGTTGGTCGAGCGCGACCGCGCCGAACTGCTTTATGGCGCGATGACCAACCGGCTGCAGACGCCCGGTGGATCGGTCGCCAATACCATCGCCGGCGCCGGTGCGCTGGGGCTGAAGACCGCCTTCATCGGCCGGGTGCGCGACGATGCGCTGGGCCGGTTCTATGCCGAGGCAATGACCGATCAGGGCGTCGATTTCGTCAACCCGCCAGTGGCGGAAGGCGACCTGCCGACCTCGCGCTCGATGATCTTCGTCTCGCCCGATGGCGAACGCTCGATGAACACCTATCTGGGGATTTCCTCGGAACTCAGCTCGGACGACGTGCCCGCGGAGGTCGCGGGCCAGGCGCAGCTGATGTTCCTCGAAGGCTATCTCTTCGACAAGGACAAGGGAAAAGAGGCCTTTCTGCAAGCGGCGCAAGACTGCCACAAGGGCGGCGGCAAGATCGGCATCGCCATCTCCGATCCCTTCTGCGTCGACCGGCATCGCAGCGATTTCCTGTCGCTGATCGAACATCAGATGGATTTCGTGATCGGCAACGAGGCCGAGATCCAGTCGCTGTTCCAGACCGATCACCTGGACGACGCGCTGATGATGACCGCGGCGCTCTGCCCGCTGGTCGTCTGCACCCGCTCCGGCGACGGGGTGACGGTGATGGAGGGCACGGTCCGCACCGATATCCCGGTCGAAAAGATCACCCCCGTGGATGCCACCGGCGCCGGCGACCAGTTCGCCGCGGGCTTCCTCTATGGCCTGGCGACCGGTCGCGATCTGGAGACCTGCGCCAGGATCGGCAATATCTGCGCCCGCGAGGTGATCAGCCATATCGGGCCGCGGCCCGAGGCCGATGTTTCGGCGCTGCTGAAAGACGCGGGCCTGCTCTGATGGCTCTGGCGGCGGGTTTCCACGAGGTGCCCCCGGGCATGCTGACCACGGTGGTGACGCATCTTGAGATGCGCGCCCCCGCCGCCGAACGCCCGGTCCCCCTGCCCGAGGGTCTCATCCTGCGCCGGATCGAAATCCCGGGAGTCGACTGGTACCGCGACCTCTACACCCGGGTCGGGGCCGATTGGCTGTGGTTCTCGCGCCTGCGGATGGAGACGGCGGAACTGGTTGCCATCCTGACCGACCCCGATGTCGAGATCTGGGCGCTGGAAAAGGATGGCCGCGCCGAGGGGCTCTTGGAACTCGACTTCCGGCACGAGGGCGAATGCGAACTGGCCTTCTTCGGCCTGACCGACGCGCTGATCGGCTCGGGCGCCGGGCGGCTGCTGATGAACCAGGCCATCGCCCGCGCCTGGGCCCGACCGATCGCCCGGTTCCACGTCCATACCTGCACGCTCGACAGCCCCGCCGCGCTGAGCTTCTATCTGCGCAGCGGCTTCACCCCCACCCGGCAGCAGATCGAGATCACGCCGGACCCGCGACTGACCGGCGAATTGCCGCGCGACGCCGCGCCCCGGATACCGATCTTCGAAGGCTGATCCCGGCGCCGCCGCCCCGCGACAGGCTGGCGGCCGGCCCCCGGTCTTTTTCTAGCTCAAAATATCCCCGCCGGAGGCTCCCGCACGCGACCTCCGTGCAACGCCCGCCTAAAGCGCCAGCCCCATGCCACCGGTGCCGACCCGCACATGCATCGGGCCGCAGCTTTGACCGACAGACAGATCGGAATGCGTCCCGCTGGTGCCCACGCCGACACCAACGGTCACGTCCGGCCGCGCCGGCTCGCAGCCGGTGCAGGCCGCCAGACAAAACGCGGGGATCATCAGGACAAGGCAGAGACGCATCGGGGCCTCCCTTCGGGACTGGGTCATCGCCGAAGGTAACGCCAGCCCCGGGGCGCGCAAAGGGCGATCAGCGCAGATAGGGCGCGAACTCGGCGACCACCCGCTCATAGACCGCGCGCTTGAACGGCACGATGCGATCGACCAGATGCTCCGGCTCCTGCCAGCGCCAGGTGCTGAATTCCGGGTGTTCGGTTTCGATATTCACCTGATCGTCAGTCCCGAGGAAGCGCATCAGGAACCATTTCTGCTCCTGCCCGCGATAACGGCCCTTCCAGATATGCGGCACCAGATCATGCGGCAGATCATAGGGCAGCCAGGAGGCGGTCTCCGCCACGATCTCCACCAGATCGGCGGTCACCCCGGTCTCTTCCCAAAGCTCGCGCAGGGCAGCATCGCGCGGCGCTTCGCCCTTGTCGACGCCCCCCTGCGGCATCTGCCAGGCATCCTCATTGCGGTCATTGCGCTGGCCGACGAAAACATTCCCCTCGGCGTTCAGCAGCATGACGCCGACGCAGTGGCGATAGGGCAGCTTGGCGATCTCTTCAGGGGTCATGACGCGGTTCCTTTCGCTGGGCCCCCTCTGTCTAGCGCCTGCATCGCCGGGCGCAAGCCGCTGACGCAGGGTTCAGGCGTGACAGATATCCCGAATGCGGCAATTCTGCCGCCAGCTAAGGGAGGGCTGATATGACCGAGTACCCACATCTTCTGGCGCCGCTGGATCTGGGCTTCACCACATTGAAGAACCGCGTGCTGATGGGCTCCATGCACACCGGGCTGGAAGAGACCGGTGATTGGAACCGCGTCGCCGAATTCTATGCCGAACGCGCCCGTGGCGGCGTGGCGCTGATGGTGACCGGCGGCATCGGCCCGAACCTCGAGGGCTCGGTTGCCCCTGGCGCGGCGATGATGGTCAGCGACAAGGATGTCGCCAATCATGCCATCGTGACGGATCGCGTGCATCAGGCCGGCGGCAAGATCGCCATGCAGATCCTGCATGCGGGTCGCTATGCCTTCGGGCCGAAATGCGTGGCGCCCAGCCCGGTGAAATCGCCGATCTCCCCCTTCCCGCCGAACGAGCTGGACGAGGAGGGGATCGAGAAACAGATCGCCGATTTCGTGCAGGCCGCCGTGCTGGCGCAGAAGGCCGGCTATGACGGGGTCGAGGTGATGGGATCCGAGGGCTATTTCATCAACCAGTTCCTCGTCACCCATACCAACAAGCGCACGGATCGCTGGGGCGGCTCGTATGAGAACCGCATGCGCCTGCCGATCGAGATCGTCCGCCGCACGCGGGAGGCCGTCGGCCCCGACTTCATCATCATCTATCGACTGTCGATGATCGACCTGGTGCCCGACGGCTCCACCCATGACGAGGTGGTGCAACTGGCGCGGGAGATCGAAAAGGCCGGCGCCACCCTCATCAACACCGGCATCGGCTGGCACGAGGCGCGCATCCCCACCATCGCCACCTCGGTGCCGCGTGCGGCCTTCGCCTGGGTGACCAAGAAGCTGATGGGCAAGGTGTCGGTGCCGCTGATCACCTCGAACCGGATCAATACCCCAGCCGTGGCCGAGCAGGTTCTGGCCGAGGGTTGCGCCGACATGGTGTCGATGGCGCGCCCGATGCTGGCCGATTCGCATTTCGTCGCCAAGGCGGCGGCGGGCGCCGCGGCGACCATTGCCCCCTGCATCGCCTGCAATCAGGCCTGTCTGGACCACACCTTCGGCGGCAAGCTGACCTCCTGCCTGGTCAACCCGCGCGCCTGCAACGAGACCGAGCTGGTGCTGGAGAAGACCGCAGCGCCCAAGACCATCGCGGTGGTCGGCGCCGGCCCCGCCGGGCTCTCCACCGCGCTGGCAGCGGCGGAGCGGGGCCATGAGGTCACGCTCTTCGACAAGGCGGAAGAGGTCGGCGGCCAGCTCAACATGGCCAAGCAGGTGCCTGGCAAGGAAGAGTTCCGGGGGCTGGTCGACTGGTACAAGACCATGCTCGCGACCTCCGGCATCACGGTCGAACTGGGGCGACAGGTCACGGCGGCGGATCTGACCGGCTTCGACGAGGTGGTGATCGCCACCGGCGTCACCCCGCGCGATCCGGGGATCCCCGGCGAGGATGGCGCCAATGTGCTCAGCTATATCGAGGTGCTGCGCGACAAGGCCCCGGTTGGCAGATCGGTCGCGGTGATCGGCGCCGGCGGCATCGGCTTCGACGTCTCGGAATTCCTGTTCGAAGACCACAGCCCCGCCACCGACCTGCCGGCCTGGATGACCGAATGGGGGGTCACCGACCCCGCCAAACACCGCTCCGGCCTCGCCCCCGAGGGGCCGCAACCGGCGGCGCCGGCGCGGCAGGTGACGCTGCTGCAGCGCAAGAAACAGGCGCATGGCAAGGGGCTCGGCAAGACCACCGGCTGGATCCACCGCGCCACGCTGAAGATGAAGGGGGTCAATTTCGTCGGCGGCGTGAATTACGAGAAGATCGACGCAGACGGTCTGCATGTCTCCTTCGGCGAGGCGCGGGAGAACCCCACGTTGATCGCCGCAGATACCGTGGTGCTCTGCGCGGGCCAAGTGTCGGAGCGCAGCCTCGCCGAGGCGCTGGCGGAAAAGGGCATCGCCGCCCATGTGATCGGCGGTGCCGATGTGGCGGCCGAACTGGACGCCAAACGGGCGATCGACCAAGGCACAAGGCTCGCCGCCGCGCTCTGATCCGCGCGAGGCAAAAACCGGTCGAGGCGCGGCCCTCCCTGGCCATCGCCGTGGCCTGGGAGCCTCCCCGGGACTCCGCCCGGTCGCGGCTGAGTGCGGCGGATCAGGAAACTCTCCCGGGGGGAGAGTTTCCCCGCCGAACCGTCCAGTGGACCGTTTGTCCCTGCGCCTTCCGGGGCTACGCCCGTTCGCGGCTGAAAACAGTCCACTGGACTGTTTGTCCCTGCGCCTTCCCGGGGCTACGCCCGTTCGCGGCTGAAAACAGTCCACTGGACTGTTTTCCGGGCGCCGCTCACCCCCCTTTTTCTAGCTGCAAATATCCCGGGGGAACGGCCGCAGGCCGTGGGGGCAGAGCCCCCTATTCCCCATGCGCCGCGCGGCTGTCCGCGGGGGCCTCTGCCCGCTCGGTCATGCCGTAATCGCGCAGCACATGGGCGACCCGCAACCGATAGTCGCGAAACAACCCGCCCCGTCCCTTCGCCTGCGCCGCGCGATGTGCCGCAAGCGCCCGCCAGCGCTCCACCGCCGCCTCATCTTCCCAGAAGGACAGCGACAGAAGCTTGCCGGGCTGGGTCAGGCTTTCGAACCGCTCGACCGAGATGAAGCCCTCGATCGCCTCGGCCAGAGGCCGCATCTCGGCCGCGATATCCAGATAGGCCGGGGCGCGGCCCTCCATCGGTTCCACCTCGAAAATCACTGCGATCATGTTGCCGGTCCTCCCGAGGCGAGTTTCAGGAAGCATCGGTCCTCGCGCAAGATGAAGCGTTCCTTCTGGGCGAAAAGATAATTCTCCCGACCCAGCGGATCGGCGGCCAGCCGGGCGCGATAGGCCTCATAGGCCGCCAGGCTCTCGATGTTGTAAATGCCATAGGCCAGCGTGCTCGATCCTTCATGCGGCGCGAAATAGCCGATCAGGTCGGCGCCATTGCGCGGGATCGCCTGCCCCCAGGTGCGGGCGTACTGGCGAAACTGGTCGTGTTTGGTCGGGTCGATCTGATAACGGATCACGCAGGTCAGCATGGGCTTTCTCCTTGGTCTGAATGCCCCCTTCTAACCGCTTGCACCGCGCTTATGCTTCGCCCATGATCGAAGCATGAAAGAAGGTCCAGACATCGCCCGCGTCGCCGCGCTGATCGGTGATCCGGCCCGCGCCAACATCCTCACCGCGCTGATGAGCGGCAAGGCCCTGACCGCCAGCGAACTGGCGGCCGAGGCGGGCGTCGGCCTGCCCACTGCCTCGTCGCACCTGCGCAAGCTTGAAGAGGGTGGGCTGATCGCCCAGCGCAAATCAGGCCGCCACCGCTATTTCACCCTCTCGGACGATGAGGTCGCCAAGGTGCTCGAGGCGCTGATGGGGCTCGCTGCCGGCCATGGCCACCTGCGTACCCGCACCGGCCCGAAAGACGACGCGCTGCGCCGCGCCCGGGTCTGTTACAACCACCTTGCCGGCGAGATGGGGGTGCAGATGTACCACGCCCTGCGCGCCCGCGGGTTTGTGACCGGAGAGGACGAGAAACTGGCGCTGACCGACTCGGGGCGAGGCTTTGTCGCGGGTCTGGGTGTCGATCTCGCCGCCCTGCCCCGCAGCCGCGCGCCGCTTTGCCGTGAATGTCTGGACTGGAGCGCCCGGCAATCGCATCTGGCCGGGCAACTCGGCCGTGCGCTGCTGACGCAATTCATCGCCAATGGCTGGGCCCGACGCGCCAAAGACAGTCGCGCGGTCATCTTCACGCGCCAGGGCGAGATGGCCTTTGCCCAGGCCTTCACGCAGACCTTCCCCCGCCCCGAGCCCCGGGGCTGAGCCACAATCGTCGTTTCCGACTTATACACGATACCTGCCAAATTCCCGAGAATATCCCATCCCTGCCCCGTTCTTGCCCAGATTGACCCCGATAAGCGGTTGAAAGACAAGAAACCGAGGATGACGGCATGGACCGACTGACCGAAATGGAAGCCTTCGCCAATGTGGTGGATCAAGGTGGCTTCACCGATGCGGCCAAGAAGATGGGGATTTCGAAATCCGCCGTGTCCAAGCATGTGTCGAGCCTTGAGGCACGGCTGGGGGCGCGGCTGCTGAACCGCACCACCCGCCGGGTCAGCCCCACCGAAATCGGCCTGGCCTATTACGATCGCGCCCGCCGGGTGCTGAACGACGCCGGAGAGGCCGACGCGCTGGTCACCTCGATGCAATCGGCGCCCTCGGGTCTGCTCAGGATTTCCGTCGCCACCGATTTCGGGGTCAACCTGCTGTCGCCGATCCTGTCCGACTTCCTGGCCGATTTTCCCGACATCACCGTCAACATGGTGCTGAACAACCGCTATGTCGAACTGATCTCGGAAGGGTTCGACATGGCGGTCCGGATCGGCGAGCTTGAGGACAGCACCCTGCGCGCCCGCAAGCTGACCGAAACCACCAAGCGGCTGATCGCGAGCCCCGAGTATATCCAGAAATACGGCCGGCCGCAGAAGATCGATGATCTGAACGAACACAAGCTGCTGCACTATTCCAACCAGTCCAGCGGCAACGTCTGGAAGCTGACCGCGCCTTCGGGCGAAAAGCGGCAGGTGCGCACCTCGGGCTGGTTGTCGGTGAACGACGGTCAATCGCTGCTGAACGCCGCCATCTCCGGGCTCGGCATCGCCTATCTGCCCAGCTATCTCTACGCCCATGCGATGAAGGAGGGGCTGGTCGAGGATGCGATGCCCTCGCTGCCGCTGGAAACCCAGGGCATCTATGCGGTCTACCCGCCGGGCCGCTTCACCCAGCCCAAGGTTCGCGCCTTCATTGATTTCCTGGTCCACGCCTTCGCCGAGAAAGGCCCGACCGACTGGTAATTTGCCTGAGCCGAAGCCTGCGCCCTTGGCATAACCTGCCCCCGTGCTCTGCATGGGGGCTTTTTTGTACTGGGACGACCGGGGCGGCGCCTTCTCCGATCGTGGCGAAAACCGCCTCGCGGACGCGGGTCGCACCCGTCGGGCGGGCCTGCCTCTAGGTTGCCAGCCGGGTGAGGCCTTCGGAGGCAAGTGACCAGATCCGCTTGGCGCGGCGGGACGCGCGCGGCGCGCAAACGAGAGTGATGGTATAGCCCAGCCCCTCGGGTGCCGGCCTGACGGCCAGCCGCCCCGCCGCAACATCGGCCTCGATCAGAGAGGCGGGCAGAACGCCACGGCCGCGCCCGGCGATGCAATGCGCCCGGATATCGGCAGCCATCCCATGCGGGACCTCCTCCGTGACCGGCAGATCGGTGCGGCAGGCCCGCCATATCCGGCCAATATAGGTCAGCGGATGCGACACATGCAGCGGCAATGCGACATCCCCCACGCCCTGCGGCTCTACGATCACCAATCTGTCCGTGCCGATATCTGCCGCGCGGAACACGGTGAAATCGTCATCTATCGGCACCAGAGGGTGGCGGGTTACCAGAGCAAGATCGACCTCGGACCGCGCCAACATCCGCGCCGCCATATCGTGATTGGCAATCCGCGGCGCGAAATAGACCCCCGGCAAGTGGCGCGACAGCCTTTCCTTGAACTCGGGAAACAGCGTGACCGTCGCACTGTGCGGCATGACGATGGACACGCCGCCCTCGCTCGGGCTCCAGGGCGTCGAAGCGCCGCGGAACAGGTCGATCTCGGCCAGGATCTGCTGGGCCTTCGGCACGAAGTCTTCGCCGCCTTTGTCAGACGGATCGGCCGGCTGCGCCGATCGACCAGAAGCCGACCAAGATAATCTTCCAGCGATCGCAGACGCTTGCTCAGATTCGATTGGGTGGTGTTGCGCCGCTCGGACGCCAGCGTCAGGTTCAGCGTCTCCGCCACGCAGAGGAAATCCCGCAACTGCTCGATATTCATCGACCGGCCACTCCCTGACCGGCACAAGGAGGCATCCGGGTATGACAGCCCGTCAAGACGGTCTCACTTCAGCGCACCCTCCGGCCCGAACAGAACCGTGACCAGACCGCTGCGGGCAATCGCCCCCGGAGCGCCGGAAGTCGGACGTTCACCGAACCGGACAAGACGCGCGAAGACCACCCTGCGATCGCTCTTCTCGGCCCAGCCGACATACCAGCCGAACGGCCGCCCCCTGAGCAGGGCGCCGTCGTCGCCAAAGGGCAACCCGGCGCCAGTCTTGCCATAGAGATGCCAGCCGCCCGGCTGTTCGCCATTGTCCATCAGCGCCTTCGTCTGATCGACGGAAAAGGCGGACACCGGCAGTTTGCCCCCGATCATGCGGGTGAGGAAAGCGACCTGCTCGGCGGGAGAGATCTGCAGCGACGAACTCAGCCAGGCATGGGTCAGGCCGTTCGCCTTTCCCGCATCGCCGGAGACATCCATATTCCCATAGCCGAAGGCATCGACATAGTCGGTGAAGCGATCGGGGCCGAGTTGCTCTGTTATCCGCTGCGAATACCACACCACCGAATCGCGCATCCAGCTTGTCGGCGTGGTCGGCTGCCGCCACTTCGGGTTCCAATCCGCATAGCCTTCCCTGAAGGGCAATTCAGGCACATCTGGAGTGCTCAGGATCCCGGCATCGAACCCCATCAGGCTGATCGCCACCTTGAATGTCGACGCCGGCGAGATCCTGTCATCGCACTGGCCTTGCCGGACCAGCGGTGTGGCCGATCCGATCTCCTGCGCCAGGGTGCAGACCACACGCTCGTCCGCCGACGCCGCCCCGGCGAGCCCCAGAACCGCCGCCATGACAATGGCAATCATCTTGCCCATCCGCTTCTCCTTGCTGCCGTCTTCGGTGAATACCGCCCCCGGCGCATCGAGGTCCAAGTCATGTTCGGACTGATCACGATACAATCCGGAATGAAGGCACTAGGCGAACGCACCCGACCGGGCAGAAGACAGGAGCATGTCAGCCAGAGAGGGTCAGGGCAGCAACACCGCCTCGACCCGGCGGTTCTTGTTCCGCCCCTCGGCGGTGAGATTCGAAGCAACCGGCGCCAGATAGCCGACCCCCTCGGCGCTGACCCGGTTCATGTCGAGCCCATAGAGCCCGAGCAGCCGGTCGCGCACCGCCTCGGCGCGCTGCCGCGACAGGGTCAGGTTGCCCTCGAGCGCGCCGACGCTGTCGGTATGACCGACCAGCATGATCCGATAGTCAGGATTGGCCTGGAGAAACCCGGCAAGCTTTTCCAATGAGGCGAAAGGGCCGGAGCCAAGCGCACCGGCGCCGGTGCCGAAGTCCAGATCGGGCAGCACCACATGCCCATCGGCCACGAGCTGATCGATCAAGGCGTCGCCTGTGGCGGCGGGGGCGGGCGCCTCTGTCTCAGATGGCGTTTCCGAAGGGCCCGGTGCCGTCGCCTCTTCCTCGCGAGAGGGCGGGCTGACGTGGATTTCCTGGATATAGGCGCTGCTGCCGGTGCGGCTGATCAACAGGCTCAGCGCCTCGTCGGCGCCGCGAATGGCCGAGACGAAACGGTAATTGCCCAGATCCACATGCATCTGCGGCGCCTCGGCGACATCGGTGCCATAGCGGAAATCGAAGCCACCGCAATCGTGCGCGGCGCAGTCGAAGATCACCACATAGCCAGCCGCCCGCAACTGATCGCGCAATGGCTGCAAAAGCTGCAGCGTGGTGGCCGCGCTGCCGTCGATCCGCCAGCTGCGCCGCGCGACCCGCCCCTCGAACACCCGCGAGGGCACGGCCGAGCCGTCGAAGACCCCGACCGGCAGATCATAGCTGTCGAGCGGCAGGATCCGCTCGGACAGCAGGCGCGCGGCGGCGGGCATCTCGAGGGCGGCGGCGGCTCCGGACATGAGCAGCGGCGCCGCCAGCAGCAGCGCCCGAAGCCCGATATCCCGCCATCCGCCCAAGAGCATCCGTTACCTGTGCATCCCGTGATATTCGTCGTTGGGCCACATGCCGGTGGCGCTGGCCACCCGGTTGGTCATGTTGAAGAAACCCGCGACATTGGCGATATCCCAGATATCGCGATCGGAGAACCCGGCCTCGCGCAGCGCCTGCCGGTCGGCCTCGACGATGGTATAGCTGGCTTGGGTCGCCTTCTCGGCGAATTCCAGCATCGCGCGTTGCCGCGCATCCAGCGGCGCCACGCGATAGTTCATCACCAGCATCTCGCCCAGCATCGGATTGCCCGACAGCTCACGCACGGCGGCGCCATGGGCGACCTGGCAATAGAAACACCGGTTGATCGACGAGACCACCACCGCGATCATCTCGCGTTCGAGCTTGCTCAGCCCGCTGGGGGCCAGCATCAGATCGTTGTACATCGCCGAAAAAACGTTCAGCTTGTCGATATCGAAGGCATTCGCCTTCAGCACGTTCGGCACCAGCCCCAGCTTGTCCTGGCAGATATCGAAGTATTTCTGCGTCGCCTCGGGCAATGGGTCGACCATCGGCAGGTCAAGCGCGGTGGCGGCTCTCTCTTCAGTCACTTGCAAACTCCTCCTCTTGCAAGATGCGGTAGTGGTAGGCCCCCACTACAGACATTCCGAGAGAGGAATACAAGGCGTTCGCCCCGATATTCGCCCGGGTGCAGACCACCGACAGCGTATGGGCGCCATTGGCCTGCGCCCAGAAGGCGGCGCCGCGCATCATCCACTTGGCCAGCCCCTGCTTGCGCTGATGCGGCAGGATCTCAAGTGCGTGCAGCATGGCGACGCCCTCGTGGATCGCCACGAAGGCGGTTCCGCCCGGCTTGTCGTTGAAACGCGCGAGCAGCCCGGTCTTGGGCCCCTGCGCCCGCTCCATCACCGCCAGCCGCGCCGGACCGATGCCGCCCTCGGCCCAGATCTCGCGCATGATCTCCAAGGGTTCCCAGACCTGCAGCACGGTGACCCGGGGCACCGGGATATCCGTCAGCACCTCGACCGGCGCGGCATAGGCCTGAACCGGGTCCATCACCTGATAGCCGCGCGCCGCCAGCATCTGGTCAAGCGCCTCGTCGCCCGGGCGAATCATGAACAGCAGGCGCTGACCCAGCGCGCGCATTCCCTCTTCGGCCAGCGCGATATCGGCCTCGGTCACCGGCCCCATGGCCGAGGTCGCCGAAACCCGGCTGCCGCCGCCCAGCCCCTGCCGCAACAGCCAGGGGCCTTGGTGGATATAGCGCGCCGCCGGCCAGGTGCCATCGACTGTGGCAAACAGCCAGGGCGCCACGGCCTCATCAGCCGCCGCCGTCACAGACCGACCTCGCGCGCCAGGCGGGTCATCGCCGCGTCGATCCGCGGACCTTCGGTGCCCCGGATGACGATATTGGTGCCATAGACCCCATCCTTCTGGAACGGATAGGAGCCGATGGAGAGATCGGGGAAATCGGCCGCGAGCGCCGCCAGCGGCGTCGCGATCTCGCCCTCGCCACGCATCAGGCGCAGGCTTTGCGACAGAAGCGGCGCGCCGCCGGTCAGATTCGGCAGCACGCTCGCCACCATCGCCTCGAACACCGTGGGCACGCCGGCCATCACATGGACATTGCCAAGGGTGAAGCCCGGCGCGGTCGATACCGGGTTGTCGATCAGCGCGGCGCCGTCGGGAATCCGCGCCATGCGCAGACGAGCCTCGTTCAGCTCGGCCCCGGTCTTGGCGTAATGGGCGGCCAGCAGCGCACGGGCATCGTCGCGCACCGAAATCGGCGTATCGAAGGCGGCGGCGATGCTATCGGCGGTGATGTCGTCATGCGTCGGCCCGATGCCGCCGCTGGTGAAGACGTGATCATAGGCCGAGGACAGCGCCCGAACGCCGGCGACGATGGCATCACGCTCGTCCCCGACGACGCGAACTTCCTTCAGGTCGATGCCGCGCTTGGTCAGCTCGCCGGCCAGGAAATACATGTTGGAATCGCGGGTCCGCCCCGAGAGGATCTCATCCCCGATCACAAGCATGGCTGCGGTTGGATTGCCCATGGTTCCCCTTCCCTTGCTGCGCGGTCTTGAAGGGCCGCGCCGGCAGGTATAGGCCGGCTTTCATGCGCTTTCCAACCCCTCTCGTCCCCGCCCGGCTGATCCGCCGCTACAAGCGGTTTCTGGCCGATTGCCGGCTGGAGGACGGGCGCGAGGTGACCGCCCATTGCGCCAACCCCGGGTCGATGATGGGCCTGGCGGAGCCTGAAATGAAAATCTGGCTGGAGCCCAACGACGACCCGAAGAAGAAGCTGAAATTCGGCTGGCGGCTGGTCGATCACGAGAACGGCCATTTCACCGGCGTCGACACCTCGGTCCCCAACCGTGCCCTGAAGGCGGCGCTGGAGGCGGGCGAGGTTCCGGGGCTCGAGGCTCCGGTGGTGCGGCCGGAAGTGAAATACGGCGAAAACAGCCGGGTGGATTTCCTGCTGTCGGGCGCCGGCCCCGATACCTATGTCGAGGTGAAATCGGTGACGCTGAGCCGTCAGCCCGGCTTTGCCGAATTCCCCGATGCCAGAACCGCGCGCGGGCTGAAACATCTGGGCGAGCTCTCCGCCATGGTCGCGGCGGGGCATCGGGCGGTGATGCTCTATCTGGTGCAGCGCACCGATTGCGACCGGGTCGGCATCGCCGGCGACATCGACCCCGCCTATGCGGCCGGGGTGGCGGCGGCACGATCGGCAGGCGTCGAAATCCTGTGTTTCGATTGCCGCATCTCGCCCGAGGACATCAGCCTGGGCCGCGCCCTGCCCTTCGTCGGCTAGCCCCCCGCCCTTGCGCCAGATGCAAGGCTGCCGACCATCCGGGCGCGGCTCTGGCACTTTCCTGCCGAAGTTATTAGATACAGGCATAATCAGGCAGAAAGATGGAGCCTACCCTTGAAAACCGAATTGAACGGACATCTGAACCGGGACGGTATCCGTATTTACCAAGAGGCCGATTTCGCCGGCATGCACAAGGCGGGACAAGTCGCCGCCCGTATCCTTGACGAAATGCCCGAACACATCTTCCCCGGCCAGACCACCGGAGCGATCGACCGTATCATCGAAGAGAAGGTGACCGCCTATGGCGCCACCTCGGCGACGATCGGATACAAGGGCTACAAACACGCAAGCTGCATCAGCGTGAACCATGTGGTCTGCCACGGCATCCCCGGCGACAAGCGGCTGCAGGATGGCGACATCCTGAACATCGACGTCACCGTGATCGTCGACGGCTGGTTCGGCGACACCAGCCGGATGTATGTGGCCGGCAAGATTTCCCGCAAGGCGGAGCGGCTGCTGCAGGTCACCTATGACTCGCTGATGATCGGCATCGAGATGGTCAAGCCGGGCAATACCTTCGGCGACATCGGCCATGCCATCCAGTCCTATGTCGAAAGCCAGCGGATGAGCGTGGTGCGCGACTTCTGCGGCCATGGGCTGGGTCAGGTGTTCCACGACCGGCCGAACGTTCTGCATTATGGCCGTCCGGGCACCGGCGCCGTGCTCGAGGAAGGCATGTTCTTCACCATCGAGCCGATGGTGAACCTCGGCCGCCCCGAGACCAAGACGCTGGCCGACGAATGGACGGCGGTGACCCGCGACAAGTCGCTGTCGGCGCAATACGAGCATTCGGTGGGGGTGACCGCCAATGGTGTCGATATCTTCACCCTATCGCCGGCGGGCAATTTCCACCCCACCTACGAATGATCCGACAGCTTTGTCGTTTCGGACCTCCGGCGATGCCGCCGGCGTCACGGCCCCTTACTGCGCGTTCAGCGTCATCGCCTTTTGCACATGCAGGGGGGCGGATTGATACCGCTCGGAAATTCGTTGTTCGCAATCGGCGGCATAAAGCGCCACCGTCCCCGCGACCAGGGCAGACAGGGCAATCCCGCCCAGAAGAGACACACGCAATCCAGTCATAATTCTCGCTCGTCAGTCTTGTTCTTGTTGTTTTTCATCTGCGCGGGAAATAGGCATGATGCCCGAAAAATGCGAGAGGCAGCGAGGTAAAAACCGCTGCGCCGCAGCGTCACAAATTTGTTACTTCGCGGAAGGCCCGGGGCGAACCACGGCAGGGACGGTTTCTAGCCCGCCGCCGCGACCTCAAGCAGGGTCATATGGGTGTCACCATATTTGCGCCGTTCCAGCAGGGTGAAGCCCTCAGGCGGCTCCATCGGCGCATTCTCTTCCCAGACCACCAGGCCGCCGGAAGCGAGCCAGCCGCCGGCCAGGGCGGCGTCGAGCGCCTTGGCCCCCAGCCCCATGCCATAGGGCGGATCCAGAAAGATCAGATCGAAAGCGGCGCCCTCGTGCGGGCCCAGCTTGGTGGCGTCGCGGCGGATCAGCCGGGTCGCGCCCTTGCTGCGGGTAATCTCGACATTCTTGGCGATCAGCCCCTGCCCCACCCGGCCGTTTTCGACAAAGGTGACCTCGGCCGCGCCGCGCGACAGCGCCTCGAGCCCCAGCGCGCCGGTGCCAGCGAAGAGATCGAGCACCCGCGCGCCGGGGATCACCCCGTAATGGGTCAGCACCGAGAACAGGCTTTCGCGCACCCGGTCGGTGGTGGGGCGCAGATGCGCCCCCGCGTCCCCCTTGCCGACCGAGGCGAGCGCCCTTCCCCGAAACTCTCCCGCGATGATCCTCACGCCCGCATCAAGCCTTTCAGATCGAAGGCGGGATCGCCCACCAGCGCCGGGTCGGCAGTCTTGCCCGCCTCGATCAACCGCTTGCCGACCATATAGGCGCGCGGATCGTTCATCGCGTCCACCGCCAGAAGCTGATCGCCCTTGAAGTACCAGAACGATGCGCTCAGCCCCTCGCCGCGCCGGGCGACGATATGGTCATAGCCGGCGTTCAGCCCGGCGATCTGCAGCTTGACGTCGTATTGATCCGACCAGAACCAGGGTTTCGGCACGTAATCCACCCCGGCGCCCAGCAAGTTGCCGGCGACGCATTCGGCCTGATCAATGGCGTTCGGCACGCTTTCCAGCCGCAGCCGGCCACCCCTGTAGGGGAAGGAGGCGCAATCTCCCGCCGCCCAGACATGCGGATCCGAGGTGCGGCCGAGCCCGTCGACCTTGATGCCATTGTCGATCTCAAGCCCCGCGGCCTCGGCCAGGGCGGTGGCGGGCGCAATGCCGACGCCCACGACGACGAAATCCACCGCCAGATCGCTGCCATCCGACAGCACCGCGCCGGTGACCTTGCCGTCAGCGCCCACCAGCCGGGTCAGCCCGACGCCTTCGCGGATATCCACCCCATGGGAGCGGTGCAGGTCGCGGAAATAATCGCTGGTCTCGGGTGCTGCCACCCGTTGCAGGATGCGCTCGGCCATCTCGACCAGGGTGACCTTGACCCCCAGCTTGGCACAGACCGCCGCCGCCTCCAGCCCGATATAGCCGCCGCCGACGATCAGCGCATGGGCGCCCTCGACCACGGCGGGCGCCATGGCGTCGACATCCTTCAGGGTCCGCACGGCAAAGACGCCCTGCAGATCGCCACCGATCGCGGCCGGCAACAGCCGCGGGTCCGATCCGGTGGTCAGCACCAGATCGTCATAGACGATCACCTCTCCCCCGACTGTCACGGTCTTTGCCGCCGGGTCGATGGCGGTGACCGGCTGGCCCAGCTTCAAGGCGATGTTCTGATCGGCATAGAAGCTCTCCGGCCGCAAAAACAGACGCTCCAGCGCCATGTCGCCCAGCAGATAGGCCTTCGACAGCGGCGGACGTTGATAGGGCGGCACCGTCTCGGCCCCGATCAGGGTGATCTGGCCGTCAAAGCCATCCTTGCGCAGCTTCGCCACCAGGGACGATCCGGCCTGGCCGGCTCCGATCACAACGATATGGCTCATATGCCTCTCTCCATTGGATTTGGTCGTTTTCCTTTTTCGCCGGGACACTACATTCACCTTCGGGCGAAACACAATCGCTTGAGAAAGGGACACACATGACCATCAAACCCGGCGACAGCCTGCCTGACGCAACATTGATCCGTTTCGGCGCGAACGGCCCCGAAGCGGTGCAGATTTCGGATCTGACCAAGGGCCGCAAAGTGGTGATCTTCGCCGTTCCCGGCGCCTTCACCCCCACCTGCCATTCCGCCCATGTGCCGAGCTTCATCCGCACCAAGGCCCAATTCGATGCCAAGGGCGTGGACGAGATCATCTGCATCTCGGTCAACGACCCCTTCGTGATGAAGGCCTGGGGCGAGGCGACCGGCGCCACCGCGGCCGGCATCAGCATGCTGTCGGACGCGCAAAGCGCCTTCACCACCGCCATCGGCATGAATTTCGACGCGCCCCCCGCCGGCCTGATGGCGCGGTCGAAACGCTATGCCATGCTGGTCGAGGACGGCGTCGTCAGCGTGCTGAACGCCGAAGAGAATTCCGGCCAGTGCGAAGTCTCGGCCGGCGAAGGCCTGTTGGCCGCGATCTGAGATCGCCGAAATCCCGCCCCCAGGTCGGCCCTTCGGGGCCGACCACCGGCGACAGCGATCAGAGCAGACTGTCCATCTTGCGCGCCAGCTTGGCGTCCCGCGCGCTGAGACCGCCCAGATCATGCGACCAGAGCTCGACCTTGACGGTCTTGTAGACATTGTGCCAGTCGGGGTGATGATCCCATTTCTCGGCCCACATCGCCGCGCGGGTCATCCAGCCGAACGCCTCGACGAAATTCTCGAACTCATAGGTCTTGACCAGCGCATCGCGCCCCTCGGCCAGGGCCCAGCCGGTCTTGAACAACGGCTCCAACAGCAGGTGACGCGCCTCGTCTGACAGAATTTCGCTCATTCCTGCTCCTCCACTTGGATCTTCCTGAACGGGCCGTAATCGGTGAGGATGTCGATCTCCTCCTCCACCGCGGCGCGCTCGGCCTCGAGAAAACGCGCCACCGCATCGGCGAAACCGGGATCGGCAATCCAATGCAGGCTATGGGTCTGGGCCGGCAGATAGCCGCGCGCCAGCTTGTGTTCGCCCTGCGCGCCGGCCTCGACCCGCGCCAGCCCATGGGCAATGGCATAGTCGATGGCCCGGTAATAGCAGAGTTCGAAATGCAGGCAGGGGTGATGTTCGATCGCCCCCCAGTAGCGGCCGAACAGCGTCTCGCGCCCGATGAAGTTCAACGCGCCGGCGACCCAGCGGCCGTTGCGTTCGGCAAGCACCAGCAAGACGTCATCGCGCAGCCGCTCTTGCGCCAGATCGAAGAAGGCCCGCGTCAGATAGGGCGAACCCCATTTGCGCGCGCCGGTGTCCTGATAGAAGGCCCAGAAGGCCTCCCAATGCTCGGGGCGCAAATCGTCGCCGGTGAAGGCCTGGATCGAGCCGCCGAACTCATTCGCCTCACGCCGCTCCTTGCGGATGCTCTTGCGCTTGCGCGAGGAGAGATCGGCGAGGAAACCCTCGAAATCGGCATAGCCGCGATTGACCCAGTGAAACTGCTGGCTGACCCTGGCCTGCAACCCCATCGCCTCGCCCGCCGCGGCCTCCGTCTCGGTGCAGAAGGTGACATGCAGCGACGAGAGGTTATTGGCGTCTGCCAGTTGCACCGCCCCCTGCACCAGCGCCGATTGCCCGATCCCCTCATAGCCTGGGCGCACCAGAAACCGCCGCCCGGTCGCCGGGGTGAAGGGCACGGCGATCTGCAGCTTGGGATAATAGCGCCCGCCGGCGCGCTCATAGGCATGGGCCCAGCTATGATCGAAGATATATTCGCCCTGGCTGTTGGATTTCGCATACATCGGCGCGGCGGCGATCATCTGCCCGTCGAGATGCGCCGTCAGATATTGCGGCTGCCAGCCGGTGCCACGCCCGACCGATCGGCTGTCTTCCAGCGCCTTGAGGAACCGGTGGGTGGTGAAGGGATCGGCGGGGCGCCCGCCCCCCATCGCCTCGGGGCAGGCGCAGGCATCCCAATCGCCGGCATCAATCTCCGCCAGCGAGGCGACAACCTGAATTTCGATCTGCGCCTGATCCATATTTCCTCCGGGGCCTGGGCACTATCTGGGCCCGGACCCCGCCCGTTCAACCCGGGATATCGGCCAGATAGCCCTCAAAGGTGATATTGTCGGCAAGCTTGCGCGCCTCTGCCTCGGCTGCGGGCGACCGGATGGTCCAGCACAGCACCGGCACCCCTTCGGCATGCAGCGCCCGCACCCGGGGGCGGGCCAGATCGGCGGCCTCATGGCTGATGAACGAGGCCTCGACCCGGTCGAAATCGGGGATCTCGCGCAGATGATCGCAGGTCGCGGCCGAGAGCGGCCAATGGGCCGGATCATAGGCGCTGGTCACCAGCCCGCGGCGCAGATCGGGGGCGAGCCGCGCCATTTCCGCCATCGAATGCGGATTGAAGGACATCAACGCCAGCGGCCCGCCATAGCCCTTCAGCGCCTCGGCTGCCGCCGCTTCCAGCGGGCCGACGTCGGGGCCCATGGCGCCGTCCTGATCCTTGAACTCGATCAGCAGCGGCACCCGGCCCGCGACCAGCTCCAGCACCTCAGAGAAGCGCGGGATGCCCTCGCCATCGCCGCCGGCAAGCGGGATTTGCGACAGCTCCGCCGCGGTCCGCTGACGCAGCGGGCCGGCGTCGTGGGTCAGCCGCTTCAGGTCGTAATCGTGAAAGACCATGGCCTGACCATCGGCGGTCAATTGCAGGTCAATCTCGATCGCATAGCCCGCAGCGATCGCCGCGCGGATCGCCGCGCGGCTGTTCTCGGGTCGGCCGTCGGCCAGATCATGCAGGGCCCGATGCGCCACCGGCAGGCGCAGCAGATCGTCGGGCAGGGTCGCCAGATGTCTCATCGCAGCAGGAAAATCCCCTCGACCTCCACCGCGACGCCCCGCGGCAGCGCGGCGGCGGAAACGGCGGAACGCGAATGCCGGCCGGCATCGCCCAGTGCCGCGACCATGAAGTCCGATGCACCGTTGATCACCTCGGGCTGATTGGTGAACTCCTGGGTGGAGTTGACGAAGCCGGTCAGCTTGACGACGCGCACCAGCTTGTCGAGATCGCCGTTGCAGGCGACCCGCACCTGCGCCAGCAGGTTGATCGCGCAGGCCCGCGCCGCGGCGGCGCCGGCCTCGACATCCATGTCGGCGCCCAGCTTGCCGCAGATCAGCCCATCTGCGCCGGACGAAATCTGGCCCGAGACGTAAAGCATGTCGCCGACCCGCACGAAGGGCACGTAATTCGCCGCCGGAGCGGGGGCGTCGGGCAGGGTAACGCCCATGTTTTCCAATCTGCCTTCGATGCTCATCGCTCGGCTCTCCTTCTGATCGGTTTGGCGCGGACGCTACCCTCTCGGCCCGAAGGCCGAAAGGGGAAACGTCAGTTTTCGCGGAAGGCCTTGGTGAAGTAGTCGGTGAAGGGCTTGACCAGATAGGCCAGCGGCGAACGGTCGGCCGTGCGCACGAAAGCCTGCACCGGCATGCCCGGGATCAGCACCTTGCCCTCGGGCAACAGGTCGGTCTGGCCTTCATCCAGCACGATTTCGGCGCGATAGAACGACCGGCCGCTGTTGCTGTCGTCAAAGGCATCGGCCGATACCCGCACCACCTTGCCGGTCAGTTGCGGCGTATGACGCTGATCGAGTGCCGACATGCTCAGGATCACCGCCTGACCGACGTGAATCTCGTCGATATGGATCGGATCGACCTGCACCGCGATCACCAGCGGCTGATCCTGCGGCACGATGTACATCAGCGGATCGGCCGGCCGGATCACCGCGCGCAGCGTATGCACCCCGAGCCCATAGACCACCCCCGCCACCGGCGCCTTGATATCGAGCCGCGAAAGTTGCTCTTTCAGCGACCGGCGCTGTTCGGCCAGTTCCAGTTCGCGATAGCCCAGATCACGCAGCCGGGTGATCGCATCCTCGCGCTGGGTGGTGCCCAGCTTGAGGATTTCGATATCGGTCTCGGTGATCCGCCCCTCGGCCTGTGCCTTCGAGGCCTTCAACTCGCCCAGCGTACCTTCGAGATCGGCAGCGGTGCGGCGCAGGTTCAGCACGGTGGCCGCCTGCGCAAGCCCACGGTCCAGCAGCCCCTGCTGGTTGTTCAACTCTTGCTGGATCAGTTCGAGCTGCAGCCGCAACGAAGCCCGCTGCGCCTCGATCCCCTCGATCTGGTTGCCGATCTGGGATTCGCGTTTCTGCAACTGCTCGGTCTCGCGGGCAACCGACTCGCGCCGCGCCAGGAACAACCGGCGCTGGCCCTCGATCAGCTCGGCCACCTCGGGGCGATCGCGGGCGACCTCCTCAAGCTCGGGGTCGAAGGTGATGGTATCCTGCCCGTCACGCTCCGCATCCAGCCGCCCACGGCGGGCCATGAGTTCGAAAAGCTGTCCTTCGGTGATCGCAAGCTGCGATCTCAGCATGGTGTCATCCAGCCGGATCAGCACCTGACCGGCCTGCACCCTGTCGCCCTCGCCGACCAGGACCTCCGACACCACACCGCCGTCGGGGTGCTGCACCACCTGGCGATTGCTCTCCACTTCGATCCGGCCGCTGACCACCACGGCGCCCGCGATCGAGGAGACCACCGCCCAGGTGCCGAAGCCGCCGACCAGCAGGAAAAGCGCCAGGAAACCCACGAACAGCGGCTTGGCGGCCGACCAGCCGCGGACGCTCTCGGCGGTGATGCCGGCGGGTTTCGCGGCGAGCTTGGCGGGCAGCTTCTTGCCCGGCCGTTTCGCCGGCGGCTGGCCCGAAGGGTTCGCTTCAACAATGCTCATCGCATGCCCCCCATCCCAGAGGATTTCAGCAATTGCTGATGGTTCGCGACCATCTCGCGCAGCACCTGGTCCTTCGGACCGAAGGCGCTGCGATGGCCATCGTCAAGCACCAGCAGCAGATCGCATTCCTGAATCGCCGACGGCCGGTGCGCCATGATCAGCACCGACTTGCCGGCCGCCTTCATGCCCTTGATCGCATTGTTCAGCGCCAGCGAGCCTTCGTTGTCGAGGTTCGAGTTCGGCTCATCCAGGATCAACAGCACCGGATCGTCGTAAAGCGCGCGCGCCAGCGCCACCCGCTGCATCTGGCCACCTGACAGCCGACCGCCGCCAGCGGTGATGCGGGTGTCATAGCCTTCGGGCAGCGACACGATCAGATCATGGGCCGCGGCCTTCTTGGCGGCCTCGACCACCTTGGCGCTGTCGGGTTCCGGCGAGAGCCGCGCGATATTCTCGGCGATGGTACCGTCGAAAAGCTGCACCCGCTGCGGCAGATAGCCGATGTGCTGGCCCAGGACGTCCGGCGCATATTGATCGAGCGCCGCACCATCCAGCCGCACCACGCCGCCCGCTGGCCGCCAGAAGCCGGTCAGCGCGCGGGCCAGCGTCGTCTTGCCCGCACCGGATGGCCCGATCACCCCCAGCGCCTGGCCCGGTTCCACCTTGAAGCTGACCGTCTTCAGCTTGGCCCGCGTGTCGCCCGGAGGCACCACGGTCAGACCGTTGACCTCAAGCCGCGCCTTGGGCTTGGGCAGGGCCGTCCGCCGGTTGTCCTCCGGCACTTTCGTCAGAAGCTCGCCCAGTTGCTGCCAGCCCTTCTGGGCCCGCTGCACCTGCGGCCAGTGGCCGACCAGCAGTTCGATCGGCGCCAGCGCCCGGCTCAGCAGGATCGACGAGGCGATCATCACGCCGCCGGTCGCCATGCCCTGCAGCACCAGATAGGCGCCAAGGCCCAGCATCGCCGATTGCAGGAACATCCTGAGCGTCTTGGTCAGCGAGGAGAACGTACCACCGACGTCGCTCGCCACCACGGTCTCCACCAGTGAATTGTCCCGCGTTTTCTTCCAGCGGGTGAAGGCAGCGGTGCGCATGCCCATCGACTGGATCGTCTCGGCCTCGCTGCGGATTTCCTCGGCCATCAGCCCGGCCCGGTGCGACGAGACATTGGCCTGCAGCACCGGCTTGCGCGAATAGACCTGGTTCAGCACGGTGATAAAAACCAGCAGCGTGCCGCCGCAGACCGCCAGAATGCCCAGATAGGGGTGGAACAGAGTGATGCCGACCAGGAAGAACGGGGTCCAGGGCAGATCGAAGATCACCATCAGCACCGGCGCCGCGATCAGTCGCTGGATCGCTTCGAGATCCTGCAGCCCGGTCTGAGCCACCGGATCCTGCGCCACCGCCGAGCGGCGCAGCATCGCCTCGAATACCCGACGGTCGAGCGCGGCCTGGAATCTTGCGCCGACCCGCGCCATCACCCGGCCGCGCGCGAAGTCCAGCAGCCCCATGATGCCGTAGAGGAAGGCCACCAGAATCGACAAGGCCACCAGGGTCTCGACCGATCGGCTGCCCAACACCCGGTCATAGACCTGCAGCATGTAAAGTGGCCCGGTCAGCATCAGTATGTTGGCGAACACGCTGAACAGGCCAACGGCCCAATAGAGCGATCGGCTCTGTCGGCGCGCCGCGACGAGCTCAAGGGCTCCGTCGGCGCTGTTCTGGTAAGCAGTAGCCATGTCTCTCCGAATAGGTTTTGAGTGATTGTGACGCGCCGGAGAATCAGGCGCTCGGAAGCTCAATCTGCCCAGAGGCTGTTTCATTATGGTGACACATCCATTAAGGGACGAAGTGTCGACTTTGACCAACCATGTCAGTCTCTACATTTCAAGAGCTACCGCCTCGCTGCTCGTAAATAACGGATTCGACTCAGACCATGGAACTTTCACCGCGCCCCCTCCTCGCCGCCAGTGTGATTGCGCTGACCGGACTGCTCGCTGGTTGTGCCACCCCAACACCGGAACAAAAGGCAGGAGAACAGATCTTCGACCCCTATGAGGGTGCCAACCGTACGGTCCACGGTTTCAACCTTGCCGTGGACAAGGTATTTTTCCGTCCGGCGTCAAAAGGTTACGTCGCCGTCGTCCCGCCCCCGATGGTCGACAGCTTCAACTATTTCGCTGAAAACCTCTCGATGCCCGGGCAGATGGTCGACTCCGTCTTGCAGGGGAAATTCAAGCAGGCCGGATATGCGCTGGCGCGCTTCCTGATCAACTCGACCGTGGGCTTCGCCGGCCTCGCCGACCCGGCGACCGAGTTCAAAGTCCCGCAGGTGGACACCGATTTCGGGGAAACCTTGCATGTCTGGGGATTCGGTGAAGGGGCCTATGTCGAGCTGCCGATCTATGGCCCCTCGACCACCCGCGACGCGGTTGGCGTAGTGGTGAATATGTTCACCAACCCGCTCGACTTCGCCCGGACCAACCCGGTCAACAACATCGGTCTCTATGCCGATGGCGTCCGGCGGTTGGGTGAACGCGGCCGCTATTCCGACATGGTCGACGCGATTCTTTACGGTAGCGCCGACGGTTATGCCCAGGCCCGCACCCTCTATCTGCAAAATCGCCGTTTCAAGCTGGAAGGTGACACGCCCGATCTCTACATATCCCCCGACGCGATCAGTACTGAGGGATTTTGATGACCGTTTCAGTTTCCAGACGACACCTGATCGGCGCAGCCGGCGCCGCAATGGCGGTATCCGCCTTGCCTCGCGCCGCCTTCGCGCTGAATCCGGACAACGCACGCACCATGGTCGACCTAGTGGTCGCCGCGATCAACAAGGTGATCGACAGCGGCAAGACCGAAACCGCCATGTATGGCGAGTTCGAGCGGATCTTTAAGACCTATTCCGACACCTCCTATATCGCCGCCTACGCGATGGGGCCGGATGGGCGCCGTGCCACGGCAGCGCAAAAGCGCGCCTTCACCGACGCTTTCACCGGCTATATCTCTCGCAAATACGGCAAGCGGTTCCGCGAATTCATCGGCGGCCGGCTCGAGGTCGAGGGGGTGCAACCGGTGAAGAACTTCCTCGAAGTGCGCACCACCGCCTATCTGCGTGGAGAATCGCCCTTCGAGGTCAACTTCCACGTCTCCGACCGCACCGGCAAGGAGTTGTTCTTCAACATCTACATCGAGGGTGTGAACATGCTGCTGACCGAACGGACCGAGATCGGCTCAATGCTGGACGCCCGCCAGGGCAGTATCGACAAGCTGATCACCGATCTGAAGACCGCAAGCTGACCAAGATTCAGGCGTTCACTCAAAAGTGAACTCGCCCGGCCCCCGCCTGATATGGCTGGGGCCGGGCTTTTTTCTGCCCGGCCCCGATCCATTTTACCGCTCAGGCTGTGCCGGGGCACCGCCACCACCACCGCCGAAGATGTCGCGCAGCAATTGATCCACCGCCTGCCCCAGGCCGCCCCCGCCGCCCTTGGCGGGCGCTTCGACCTTGGGCTGGGCTGGCGGGATCGGCTCGCGCATCGGCAGGGGCCTCGGCGTCATCCCCTCCTGCACCCGCACCATGGTCTCGTGCCAGATCTCGGCCGGCAGACCGCTGCCGGTGACCCCTTTCAGCGGCGTGTTGTCGTCATAGCCCATCCAGACCCCGGTGACGTAATCAGCGGTGAAGCCGATGAACCAGGCATCGCGCGCCTCTTGCGAGGTGCCGGTCTTGCCGGCCACCTGCCAGCCGCCGGGCAATTGCGCCCGCCCGCCGGTGCCCTCGGACACCACCTGGGACAGCATCCAGACAAGCTGTTCCGCCGCCTCGGGGCGGATCACCCGCTCGCCGATCCCGCCCGAGGCGCCGAAGACAGGCGCATCGTCGCCCAGCAGCCTGAGTTCGGTCAGCCCGTAGGGTTTGACCGAAGAGCCGCCGTTCAGGATCCCCGCATAGGCGCCGGTCATGTCCAGCAAGGTGCTTTCCGACGCGCCCAGCGCCAGCGCCGGCCCCATCGCCAGGTCGCTGTCGAGGCCGAATTCCTTGGCCACCAGCCGCACCTTGTCGCGGCCGTATTTCTCGGAAATCTTCACTGCCGGCACGTTCAGAGACTTCTTCAGCGCCTCAAGCAGCGTCACCTGGCCATAGAACTTGTGGGTATAGTTCTGCGGGCACCATTTGCCTGAACCGGGGATCGTCATGCAGAAGGGTTCGTCCACCACCATGTCGAGCGGCGAGGCCCCGAGGTCGAGCGCGGTGGCATAGACGAAGGGTTTGAAGGCCGAACCGGTCTGCCGCTTCGCCTGGGTGGCGCGGTTGAACACCCCCGACACCCGTGTCAGGCGCCCGCCCACCATGGCGCGTACCGCGCCGTCGGGGCTCATCACCACGATGGCGGCCTGCGCCTTGGAGCCGGAGCTGACCTTTTCCTGGAAGACGAACTTCATCGCCTCCTCGGCCGAGGCCTGGATGCGCTGGTCGAGCGTGGTCTTCAGGATCACGTCCTCGGTGGTCTTGTCGCCGAAGAACTCCGGCGTCTCGTCCATCACCCAGTCGGCGAAATAGCCACCCGCACGCGCCGCTGCCGCCTCGGACAGCTCGGCGGGCTGGCTGCGGGCCTGTTCGGCCTGCGCCGTGGTCAGATAGCCCTGCTCCTCCATCAGCCCGACGATCACCTTGGCGCGGTTCTGCGCCCGCGTCAGACTGTTGGTCGGCGCAAACCGTGTCGGCGCCACCAGAAGCCCGGCCAGCATCGCCGCCTCTGCGGGGTTCACGTCGGATGCCGACTTGCCGAAATAACGCTGGCTCGCCGCCTCGAAACCGCGGGCACCGGCGCCGAGGAAAGCCCGGTTCATGTAGATCGTGAGGATATCGTCCTTGGAATACTTGGCCTCCATCGCCATGGCATAGATCGCTTCCTTGATCTTGCGCCACAGCGTGCTTTGCCGGCAATCGGCCTCGTAATCGCTTTCCGACATGCCTGAGGACGGATCATAGGGCACGCCCAGGCACAGCAGCTTGGCAGTCTGCTGGCTGAGGGTCGAACCACCATGGCCCGAAAGCGGTCCGCGCCCCTCGCGCAGGTTGATCGCCACCGCGCTGAGCACGCCGCGCGGGCTGATGCCGAAGTGGTGATAGAATCGCTTGTCCTCGGTGGCGATGATGGCGTGCTTGAGATAGGGCGAGACCGTTTCGGTCGTCACCACGCCGCCGAACTGGTCGCCACGCCAGGCAAAGACCTTGCCGTCGCGATCCAGCAAAGTGACCGACCCCCGCGCGCGCCCGTCCAACAGGGCGGTCATGTCGGGCAACTGGGTGTATTGATAGCCGACGCCAGCGGCGATCAGCAGCACGACCACCATGCCGATCCGCCAGGAAAAGCCCCAGACCAGCCGGAACAGCCCGCCGATCAGCCTCCGGATCATCCCGAGAGGCCCGCCGCCGCCATTACCACCACGCCCGCCCGACGCCACCTTGCGCCGCGGCGCCGATTTCTTCGGCGCAGCTTTTGCCCTGGGTTTGGCGGTCGATTTCGTCGCCGCCTTGGGACTGCTCTTGGACGCCGCGCGCCCGCCCGAAGAATAGCGTTTGTCCGCCACCAAAGGTGGTTTGCCCCGTGAGGAATTTGCCATGCACGATCCTGCCCGATCTTTTGTTCTGCCCGCAGGATACAGGCTGCGGAGCGATTTGTTGAGAGCCTGTCGCGATCGCTTTTGCGCGACTCAATTCAGATTACTTTTTGTGCAAATATGCAATTTCGCACAAAAAGTAATCAGATAACCCTCGCGAAATCACAGTTATGCAGCACAAAATATTCCATTCCATCCCCCTTGGCGCCTTGCTTGCGAGGCGACCGCAGGGGGACCTGCCGAACGAAGGGGACGATCGTGAAACTGATCATTGCGACAATCAAGCCGTTCAAGCTGGAGGAGGTGCGCGAGGCACTGACCGAGGCTGGCGTCCGCGGCATGATGGTGACTGAAATCAAAGGGTTCGGATCGCAGTCCGGCCATACCGAGATTTATCGCGGCGCCGAGTACGCCGTGAACTTCGTGCCGAAAATCAAATTGGAGATCGTGGTCAGCTCGGCCATGGCCGATCAGGTGGTCGAGACCATCACCAATACCGCCAAGACCGGCAAGATCGGCGACGGCAAGATTTTCGTTCTGGACGTGGAACAAGCGATCCGCGTGCGCACCGGCGAAACCAACGAAGACGCGCTCTGAAGCGCGCAACCAAGGGAAACGGAGCTATGAAACGACTCAACGCACTTGCCGCCGCCGCGGCGCTGATTGCGCTGCCCTCGCTGGGCCTGGCGCAAGAGGCGGACGTAACCCCGCCGAATGGCGAGATCGGCTATATCTTCACCACCTTCATGTTCCTGGTCACCGGCTTCCTGGTGATGTTCATGGGCGCCGGCTTCTCGATGCTGGAAGCGGGCCTCGTGCGTCAGAAGAACGTGACCATGCAGCTGATGAAGAACGTCGCGCTCTTCGCCTTCGCCGCGATCATGTACTATCTGATCGGCTACAACCTGATGTACCCGGGCGACGGCTGGAGCATCACCGGCATTCTCGGCGCCTTCTCGCCCACCGTGCTCGAGCCGGTCGGCCTGGCCGATACTGAAACCGATCTGACCTATGCCTCCGTCGGGTCCGACTTCTTCTTCCAGCTGATGTTCTGCGCCACCACCTGCTCGATAGTCTCGGGCTCCCTGGCCGAGCGCATCAAGCTGTGGCCCTTCCTGATCTTCTGCATCCTCCTGGCCGGTTTCATCTATCCGATCGAAGCCTCGTGGAAATGGGGCGGCGGCTTCCTTGACGAAGCGGGCTTCCTCGACTTCGCCGGCTCGACCATCGTGCACTCGGTCGGTGGCTGGGCCGCTCTGATGGGCGCGCTGCTGCTGGGGCCGCGGATCGGCAAGTACAAGGATGGCAAGGTTCACCCGATGCCCGGTTCGAACCTGACGCTGGCCACCCTGGGGACGTTCATCCTGTGGCTGGGCTGGTTCGGCTTCAACGGTGGTTCGCAGCTCTATATGGACACCGCCGCCAACGTCGCCGACATCAGCCGCATCTTCGCCAACACCAACACCGCCGCAGCCGGCGGCGCGGTCGCCGCGCTGATCCTGACCCAACTGCTCTACAAGAAGCCCGATATCACCATGGTGCTGAACGGCGCCCTGGCCGGCCTGGTGTCGATCACCGCCGAACCGCTGATGCCCTCGCTGGGCGCGGCCACGCTGATCGGCGCCGTGGGCGGTGTGCTGGTGGTCTTCGCCGTGCCGTTCCTGGACAAGCTGAAGATCGACGACGTCGTCGGCGCCATCCCGGTGCACCTGGTCTGCGGCATCTGGGGCACCCTGGCGGTTCCGCTGACCAACCCCGACGCCTCCTTCGTCACCCAGCTCTACTCGGTGATCACGGTCGGCCTGTTCGTCTGCGTCTCCTCGCTGGTGATCTGGTTCGTGCTGAAAACCGTCATGGGCCTGCGCGTCGACGAGGAAACCGAGATCAACGGTCTCGACATGGCCGAACTGGGCATGGAAGCCTATCCCGAGTTCTCGAAGAACTGATCGGTCTTCCCCTGAGGGAACCGAGATCACAGACCCGGGCGTTCGCGCCCGGGTCTTTTCTTTGCAAGCAGGCTTCGCCCTCGGCGCGCGCCTGTCCCGGACGGTCGGCGCAAAGCAAAACGCCCCGGCCGCAACGGACCGGGGCGTCAGGAAAAGAGCGGATCGGCGGGATCAGGCGCCGGCGTCGACGATCGCCTGGGCCAGGATCGGCACCGTCTTGCTGTTCATCCCGGCGATGTTCATCCGGCTGTCGCCCACCATGTAGACGCCATAGTCGGTGCGCAGCCGCTCGACGATCTCGGGCGAGACGCCGAGACGCGAGAACATGCCGCGGTGACCGGCCAGGAAGGCGAAACGGTCCGACCCGGTCAGCCGGCGCAGCTCATCGGCAAGCTGCTGACGCAGGCTCAGCATCGACAGGCGCACCTCTTCCAGCTCGGCCATCCAGTCGGCGCGCAGATCGGGGTCGTTCAGAATGGTGCTGACGATCCGGGCGCCGTGATCCGGCGGGAAGGAATAGGCCAGGCGGTTCAGCGTCGCCATGGTGTCCTGCACCAGCGCCTGACGGCCGCTGTCGGCAGAGATCGCCATCAGGATACCGGTCCGCTCGCGGTAGATGCCGAAGTTCTTCGAACAGCTCGACGCGATCAGGCATTCAGGCACCGAAGCGGCGATCAGCCGGGTGCCGGCGGCGTCTTCCTCCAGCCCGTCACCAAAGCCCTGATAGGCGATGTCGATCATCGGCAAGAGACCGCGATCGTTCAGCAGATCGGCCACCGCCTGCCATTGCACCAGGTTCAGGTTGGCCCCGGTCGGGTTGTGGCAGCACCCATGCAGCAGCACTGCATCGCCCGGTTCCGCGCCTTGCAGATCGGCGATCATCGCGTCGAAATCGACGCCCCGCGTCTCGGCGTTGAAATAGCGATAGGGTTTGATCTCGATCCCCAGATAATTCAGGATCGCGATATGGTTGGGCCAGGTCGGATCGGAAACCCAGATCCGAGCCTTGGGATTCATCATCCGGATCAGCTCGAATCCCAGACGCACCGCGCCAGTGCCGCCGGTGGTGGCCACCGCCGCAATGGTATCACGCGCCACCGACTCGTCCAGCAGCAGGCTGATCATGCCATTGGTAAAGGCGGAATCGCCGGTGAGACCGGTATAGGTCTTGGTCGTCTCCGCCTCCCAGATGCGCTTTTCCGCGGCCTTCACCGCACGCATCACCGGGGTGATGCCGTCAGCGTTCTTGTAGACCCCCACACCGAGGTCGATCTTCTGCTCGCGCGGGTCGGCGGCATACATCAGCATCAACTGCAGAATCTTGTCCGCAGGCTGCTGTTTAAGAGTTTCGAACATCACTTGTCTCCGGTTGCGACGGGCAATGTGGGGAAGGCGCCCCATTCGGCCCAGGAGCCGTCGTAAAGCGAATGATCGTCCTTGCCCAGACGCTCCAGCGCCAGACTCAGCACGGCGGCGGTCACCCCCGACCCACATGATGTAATTGCAGGCTTCTTCAGGTCGACGCCGGCCGCCTCGAAGATCGCGCGGCAGTCTTCCGGCGACTTCATCGTGCCGTTCTCGTTCAGCAGCGTGGTGAAGGGCACGTTCTTGGCGCCCGGAATATGGCCACTGCGCAGCCCCGGGCGCGGCTCCGGCTCCTCGCCGCGGAAGCGGGCGGCCGAGCGCGCGTCGATGATCTCGTGATCGCCCAGCTTGGCGGCAGCCGACACCTGGGTGACGTCGCGAACAAGTTGGTTCTGCACCCGCACGGTCATGTGGCGATCGCGCACGATGGGCGGCAGATCCTCGATCTCGCGTCCCTCGGCCTGCCATTTCGGCAAGCCCCCGTCCAGCACGGCGACATTGGTCTGCCCCATCAGCCGGAACAGCCACCAGACCCGCGGCGCCGAGCCGATGCCGGCGCCGTCATAGACCACCACCTGATGACCGTCGCCCACACCCATGGCGCGCAGCCGCGACATGAATTTCTCGACCGGCGGCGCCATATGCGGCAGGTCGGAGCGGTGATCGGAAATCTCGTCGATATCGAAGAAGCGGGCGCCGGGAATATGCGCCGCCTCATATTCCGCCCGGGCGTCCCGTCCCAACTGCGGCAGATACCAGGAGGCATCGAGAATCCGCAGATCGGGATCCTTCATATGCGCCGCCAGCCAGTCGGTTGAAACCAGTGTTTTCGGGTCGTCCTGCATTGCTCCACCCTGTTCGCCTAGACCATGTTCTGCCTACTATCGAGAGGCTTGGGGTGCAAGGCAAGCAGGCTTTGGCGCCAGATGACCGCAGCGGTCGCCCACCCCGGCGCGTCGGATGGTTTGGCGAGAGTGTTCGGACCGGGAAGCCGCCGAGCATCGGCCCCCATGGCTGCCGCCCCGCCGGGCGGCTTCCGTCCGACCGCGTTTTCTGGCAGCATCCCACCCCATGTCCCGTTTCCCGAACCCCGCCTTTCCGCTGAAAGCGAATCGTGTGCATGAGGTCTGCGGCCCCGCCGCCACGGCCTTTGCCGGGGTCTGTTGTGCGCAGGGGAGCGGGCCGATCCTGTGGATCACCGAAAGCTGGCGGGGCGAGGCGCTGAACCCTCTAGGCCTCACCGCCTTCACCGATCCGCGCCGGCTGTTGATGGTGCGGGCCAAGGATCAGGCCGATACGCTCGCCTCGGCCGAAGAGGCACTGCGCGCCGGCGCGGTGGATCTGGTGGTGATCGAGCTGAGCAAACCGCTGAGCCTGACCGCCGGCCGCCGGCTGCAACTGGCGGCAGAGGCGGGGCAGACCCGGGGCCTCTGCCTGATCCCCGAGGGCATGGGCAGCAATGCCGCCGAGACCCGCTGGCAGGCCGCGCCGCTGTTCGATCCCGAAGAGGCGGCGGACTCGACTCTGATGCGCTGGTCGCTTATTAAGAACAAATCAGGAACACTTGAGGCCTGGGATGTTCGATGGAATCACGCGGCGCGTCGTCTCGATGTGGTTTCCCCGACTGGCCAGCGACCGGAGCCTCCGGACGCGGCCGGCTGACGGGCCCGTCGCGCTGACGCTGACACAAAGCAATGCGGAACGGATCTACTGCCTGAACAGTCAGGCGGAGCGGCTGGGGCTGGCCATTGGCATGACGGCGGCCGATGCCCGCGCCTATTGCCCCGGGCTGCAGTGCCGGCCGGCCGACCCTGCGGGAGACGCGCGGTTTCTGGCGGCGCTCAGACGCTGGGCCACGCGCTATAGCCCCTGGGTCGGGGTCGAGGGACTGGATGGGCTGGTTCTGGACATCAGCGGGGCGGCGCATCTGTTCGGAGGCGAGGCCGGGATGCTGACCGACATGCGCCGGCGGCTGGCGCGGGCCGGGCTGACGGTGCGGCTGGGGCTGGGCGACAGTCGCGGCGCCGCCTGGGCGCTGGCGCATCATGGCGAGGGCGTGGCGGCACCGGGCGATCCGCTGGTCACGCTCGCCCCCCTGCCCGTCGCCGCCCTGCGGCTGGAGGCGGCAGAGGTCGTCACGCTGGAACGGCTGGGGCTGCGCAGCATCGGCGATCTGTCTGCCACCCCGCGCGCGCCGCTGGCCCGCCGCTTCGGCGCCGGCCTGCTGTTGCGGCTGGATCAGGCACTGGGGCGGACGGGGGAACAGATCTCGCCCGAGGCGGAGCCGCCGCATTACGCCGTGCGCCTGACCCTGCCCGAACCGATCGGGCTGACCACGGATGTGATGGCCGGCACCCAGCGGCTGCTGGCGCGGCTCTGCGACCAGCTCGACAGCCATCAGGCCGGCGCGCGGGTGCTCTGCCTGACGCTGCGGCGGGTCGATCAGGACAGCCGGCAGGTGGAGCTGCGGCTGGCCCGGCCGCTGCGTGATCCGGCGCGCATCCTGCCGCTGTTCGAACGTGGCGTCGCCGGGGTGGAGGCGGGCTTCGGCATCGACCAGCTCCGGCTCGAGGCCAGGGTGGTCGAACCCTTGCCCGCCCGGCAGAGCGTGGCGCTCGGCCCCCAACGGGGGGACCGGCTGGAGGATCTGATCAGCCGGCTCGGCACCCGGATCGGGCTGGAGAATATCCAGCGCTTCCTGCCCGCCGACAGCCATATCCCCGAACGCGGCTTCCTGATCGCCCCGGCGGCCTATTCCGATCCCGCAGGCCCCTGGGTCACCCTGCGACCACGCCCCTTGCGGCTGTTTGCCCCCGAACCCATCGCCGCCCATGGCGCGCAACCGCCGCGACAATTCCGCTGGCGCGGCATGGCGCTGACCACGGCCCGCGCCACCGGCCCCGAGCGCATCGCGCCGGAATGGTGGCTGGAGGATGACGCCTGGCGCAATGGCCTGCGCGATTACTGGCGGGTGGAGACACGGCAGGGCCGCCGGCTCTGGCTATTTCACACGCCGCAAGTCCCGGGCTGGTACGTGCAGGGGGAATTCGCATGAGGGGCAACGACACTCGGCACGACGCCCTCCCATCGAACGGGACCGAGAGGCCAGAGCTGGATATCCCTGCCGGCTATGCCGAACTCTGCGTCACCTCCAATTTCACCTTCCTCACCGGCGCCTCCCACCCGGAGGAGCTGGTCGCCCGCGCCGCAGAGCTGGGGCTGGAGGCCATCGCCATCACCGACCGCAATTCGCTGGCCGGCGTCGTTCGCGCCTATGCCGCCCTGAAGGAATTGCGCCGCGCCGCCGAAGAGGCGCCAGCCGAAGAGGCCCGCCCCTCAGACGGCGTCCCGATCCGCTCCAGCCAGCGGACCGATCCCTCCAGCCGCCAGCAGATGGGGGCGGATCGCCGCGTCAGCGCCGGCGCCCGCCTGCCCCGGCTGATCACCGGCACCCGGCTGGTGATCAGCGACAGCGCCGCCGACTGGATCGCCCTGCCCACAGACCGGGCCGCCTATCACCGGCTGGCGCGGCTTTTGACCCTGGGCAAGCGGCGGGCCGAAAAGGGGCAATGCCGGCTCGAATTCGCCGATCTGCTGGCGGGCTGTGCCGGCATGATCCTGATCGCCCTGCCACACGCCGATCCCGAAAGACCCGAGGTCATCGCCCAGATCACCCGGGCGCTGCGGGCCTTTCCCAACCATGTCTTCCTGGGCGCGGCACCTCGCTATGACGGCGGCGACAAGGCCCGGCTGGCCGCCTGCGCCCGCGCCGCCCATCGCAGCGCCGCGCCGATGGTGGCGGTGGGCGACGTGCTGATGCATACCGCCCGACGCCGGCAACTGGCCGATGTGCTGACCTGCCTGCGCGAAGGCGTCACCATCGACCGGATCGGCACCCGCGCCCTGCCCAACGGCGAACGCCGGCTGAAAGGTGCCGCCGACATGGCGCGGATGTTCCGCGACCATCCGGCCGCCCTGCGCCGCACGCGGGAGATCGCGGCGCGCTGCGGCTTCGATCTGAGTGAGCTCAGCTATGAATACCCCGACGAGATCGCGGCAGGTGAAAGCCCGCAAGACCGGCTGGCGCGGCTGGCGCGCGCGGGCCTGACCCGACGCTATCCCGATGGTGCGCCCGAGCGGGTGCGGGGCCTGATGGACAAGGAACTGCGGCTGGTGGCGGAACTGAACTTTCCCGCCTATTTCCTCACCGTCCACGATATCGTCGCCTTCGCCCGGTCGCAGGGCATCCTCTGCCAGGGGCGCGGATCGGCGGCGAATTCGGTGCTCTGCTATCTTCTGGGGATCACCGATGTCGCCCCCGATCAGATCGCCATGGTCTTCGAACGCTTCGTGTCGAAATACCGGGGTGAGCCGCCCGATATCGACGTCGATTTCGAACACGAGCGGCGCGAGGAGGTGATCCAACATATCTATGAGAAATACGGCCGCCACCGCGCCGGGCTCTGCGCCACGGTGATCCATTTCCGCACCCGCGCCGCGATCCGCGAGGTCGGCAAGGTGATGGGGCTTTCCCAGGATGTCACCGCCGCGCTCACCGGCCAGATCTGGGGCCAGTCGAACAGCGGCGCAGAGCCGGAGCGGCTGCGCGACCTGGGGCTCGATCCCACCGACCACCGGCTGGCCCTGACCGTCCGGCTGATCGGCGAGATCATCGGCTTTCCCCGCCACCTCAGCCAGCATGTCGGCGGCTTCGTCATCACCAAGGGCCGACTGGACGAACTTTGCCCGATCGAGAACGCGGCGATGGCGGATCGCACGGTGATCGAATGGGACAAGGACGACATCGACACGCTGGGCATCCTCAAGGTCGATGTGCTCAGCCTCGGGATGCTGACCTGCATCCGCAAGAGCTTCGATCTGCTGCGCGACCACGAGGGGGTCCGCCACAGCATCGCCTCGGTCCCGCAGGAGGACGGGGCCACCTATGACATGCTCTGCCGCGCCGATGCGGTGGGGGTGTTTCAGGTCGAAAGCCGGGCGCAGATGAACTTTCTGCCGCGGATGCGGCCGCGCACCTTCTATGATCTGGTGATCGAGGTCGCCATCGTCCGCCCCGGCCCGATCCAGGGCGGCATGGTCCAGCCCTATATCCGCCGCCGCCAGGGGCGCGAGGCGCCTGAGCCCTTCGGCCCGGCGCTTGAGGCGGTGACCGCCCGCACCCTCGGCGTGCCACTGTTTCAGGAACAGGCGATGCAGATCGCCGTGGTCGGCGCCGGCTATACGGCGGAGGAGGCCGACCGGCTGCGCCGCTCGCTCGCCTCCTTCCGGCGGATGGGCACGATCGGCGACCATCGCAACCGCTTCATCGACGGCATGCGGACCAATGGCTACAGTCGCGAGATCGCCGAACAATGCTTCGGCCAGATCGAGGGCTTCGCCGATTACGGCTTTCCCGAAAGCCACGCGGCGGCCTTCGCCATGCTCACCTATGTCTCCTCCTGGCTGAAATGCCACCACCCGGCGATCTTCGGCTGCGCCCTGCTGAACTCCCAGCCGATGGGCTTCTATGCCCCAGCCCAGATCGTCCGCGACCTGCGCGACCACGGGGTCGAGGTGCGGCCGGTCTGCATCAACGCCAGCACATGGGACAACCGACTGGAACGCCGCGCCGACGGCAGGCTGGCGCTGCGGTTGGGGTTCCGCCAGATCAAGGGCTTTCCACGGGAGGAGGCGGAATGGATCGCGGCCGCCCGCGGCAACGGCTATCCCGATGCGCAAAGCCTCTGGCTGCGCGCCGGCGTGATGCCCGCCACGCTGGAGCGACTGGCCGAGGCCGACGCCTTCGCCGGCATCGGCCTCAGGCGCCGCGACGCGCTCTGGCAGGTGCGCGCGATCCGCAGCCCGACACCGCTGCCGCTGTTCGACGATCCCTTCGAGGGCGAGGGCATCCGCGAACCCGAGGTCACCCTGCCGCCCCTGCATCTGGGCGAGGAGGTGGTGGAGGATTACCTCGCCCTGCGGCTGTCGCTGCGCGCCCATCCGATGGAATTGCTGCGCCCGATGATCGCCGGGCTGACCCCGCACGCAGAGCTGCCCCGGGTGCCACCGCAACGGGTCTCCGTCTGCGGCCTGGTGATCACCCGGCAACGACCCGGCACCGCCTCGGGCGTGATCTTCCTGACACTGGAGGATGAGACCGGCGTGTCGAACATCGTGGTCTGGCCCAAGATGTATCAACGCTTTCGCCGTGCGGTGATCGGCGGGCGCCTGTTGCGCGTCACCGGCCGGCTGGAGCGCGAGGGGATCGTGGTGCATCTGATCGCCGAGAGAATCGAGGATCTGTCGCATCGGCTCAGCGATCTCGGCCATCCGCTGGACGATGTGGTGGGGATCACCCGACCCGAGGCCGATGATGCGCCGCGCCCGCGCGCCCTGCCCGCCCGCGCCCGCCACCCGCGCGAACAGGCGAAGAAACTCTTCCCCAGCCGGGATTTTCATTGAAGGATCAGCGCCGCGCTGTCAGCCCTGCCGGCCGGCGCCCCAGGCCGAGGGATCCAGTCGGAAGAACATCTCCAGCTGCTGGTAGATCGCTGGTTCGTGCTGCTTCAGCACCTCGGGCCGCTCGAAGAACGCCTCGACCGCCACCGCAAAGAACTCCTCCGGCCCCTCGGCGCCATAGGGGTCCAGCACCGTCTTATGCCCGGCCTCGACCGCCCTGACATGCGCCTTGTAGGCCGGCAGAAAGGCATGCGCCCAACCGGCAAAACTCTGATCCCGGCGCAGATCGGGAACCCCGTCGGTATGACCTGACAGATCATCGAGTTGATGGGCGAATTCATGAAAGACGACGTTATGGCCGTCATGATCGTCCAGCGCCCCCTGCTGGGTATGCGCCCAGGACAGGATCACCGGCCCGCGCGACCAGCTTTCCCCCACGCGCACCGTCTCGCGTTCGGTCACCACATAGCCGTTGTGCCTGGCCTGCCGCGACTTGAAGGCGCCGGGATAGATCAGAACGGTGGTCAGATGATCGTACCAGGTATCACTGTTGACGACCAGCAGACAGGCCTGCGCGGCGATCGAAAGCCGCATCTCCTCGGTCACCTCCAGCCCGTTGCAACCGACGAAATCGACCTGATCGAGAAAGGCATTGATCTTGCCCTCGAAGGCACCGCGCAGATCAGGCGGCAGCCTGCGGCTCAAGGGCACCTGCCCCGCGACAACCGCGCGCTGATGCTCCGTCAGGGCAGAAACCAGCAACTGCTTGCGGCGCCGTCGCCGCGACCATTGCCAATAGCCGAAGGCGCCGGCCGCGACGAACAGGAGGATCAGAAAAACCGCCATAAATCCCCCCCCCCTCGCCGAACAAAGCCCCGCCTCAGCGATTGTCCTTCAACAGCCGCTGTTTCTGCCGCGACCAGTCGCGTTGAGCGCTGGTCTCGCGCTTGTCATGGGTCTTCTTGCCCTTGGCGATGCCGATCTTCAGCTTGGCCATGCCGCGATGGTTGAAATACATCACCAGCGGCACCAGCGTCATGCCCTTGCGCTGGGTGGCGTTCCACAGATCAGCCATCTGCTTGCGGCTGACCAGGAGCTTACGGCGCCGCCGCTCCTCGTGACCGAAGGTCTTGGCCTGCGCATAGGGGGCGATATAGGAGTTCACCAACCAAAGCTCGCCATTCTCCACCGCCGCATAGCTTTCGGCGATATTGCCGCCATGGGCGCGCAGCGACTTCACCTCGGATCCCTCCAGGATGATGCCGCATTCCAGATCCTCCTCGATCGCGTAATCGAAGCGCGCGCGCCGGTTCTCGGCGATGATCTTGTAGTTCGGATCTGTCTTCTGCTTGGCCATGCGCACCGATCTACGCATCGGCGGCGCCTTTCGCAAGATGGCAGGCGCATGGGCGCGCCCTTCCGGTACTCCCGGCACCCCGCCCCTTCACAGGCGAAACCGTCCACCGGACGGTTTCCGGAACATCTGCTCCCCTGCCTTTTTCTAGCTCAAAATATCCCCGCCGGAGGCATCGCGGCAAAGCCGCGATTTCGGGATCAGCTCCCCAGCTTGGCGTGCACCTCATCGAGGTCGATTTCGCCCACCGGCATCTTGTTCGAGGGATCCTGCGCGTCGTACTTGAACAGCTCGAAATCGCGCTTGTAGATCTCATAGACCAGATGCATCGACAGGTCGTCGAAGTAATCCTCGACCGGATGCGCCCGCTTGGGGCCGTGGCCTTCGCTTTCGTTGAACCGCGGGATCGTCGCCAGATCGACCGAATGCGGCGTCTTCACCGCGTCGAGCACCACCTGCATGCCGTCGTTGAACTTCTCGGTCCAGAAGATGTGGTCATAGCGCCCGCCGTTGACGATGAAGGTCGACACATGGCCCGACATCGCCGACCAGTGGATGTCCGGATCCATCGGCCGACGCCAGCGGATGGTGTCGCGGGCGAACAGCAGGAAACGGCGGAACGACTGGATCTGGTCGAACTCCTGCTTGCCGTCGTCGCCGCCGACCTCGACGCCATAGGTATAGGCGAGCTTGGGCACCAGATTGCCGCGATAGCGTTTGCCATTGCGCTGGATGCCACAGATCTTGTCGAAGAAGGAACTGAGGAGCCGCGTGTAGGGATTGCGCACGCAGGTAAAGGCATAGGACTGATGCCCCTGCACATTGCGCGTGATCGGTTCGTGGCTGCCTTCCTGCGCCCATTTGTACAGGCCTTCGGTGGCATCGTGGATGTCACCGTCAAAGAACCGGCCGTGATCGGAATAGAACATGATCTGCCCGATCGTCGAACAGGCGCATTTCGGGACCACCCGATACACCATGCTCTCGCTCTCGGTCATCCAGGTGCCGGGAAACCCCATCTGCTCTCGCCTCCATACCTGCCGCTCCGGTCTTGATCACCTGCCGGCGCCGGCGCGGTCAAAAAACCAAATTATCAGTGTTTATTCAATCTGCGTTCCTCATTATCTAGTAAGAGAAAGAGCAGTTAACGGTATATCCTGTTTCCCATGGCGAAAATCGCGTACATCCTGCTGTGTCACAAGGATCCTGGCGCCATCGTCATGCAGGCGCAGCGGATCACTGACGCCGGCGACTATATCTCGATCCACTTCGACGCCCGCGCTCCGCAGGACGCCTATCGCCAGATTCGCGAGGCTCTGGCGGACAATCCCAACGTCGCCTTTGCCCGCCCGCGCATCCGCTGCGGCTGGGGGGAATGGTCGCTGGTGCAAGCCACGCTGAACGCGGTCGAGGCGGCGGTCGAGGCGTTTCCGCGCGCCACCCATTTCTACATGCTCTCGGGCGACTGCATGCCGATCAAGACGGCGGAATATGCGCATCGCTATCTGGACGACCATGACATCGACTATGTCGAAAGCTTCGATTTCTTCGACAGCGACTGGATCAAGACCGGGATCAAGGAAGACCGGCTGATTTATCGCCATCTCCTGAACGAACGGAAACACAAGTGGTTGTTCTATGCCGGGCTCAACCTGCAGCGGAAACTGGGGTTGAAACGCGCGATTCCCCATGATCTGCAAATCCAGATCGGCAGCCAATGGTGGTGCCTGCGGCGGCGCACCATCGAATGGATCCTTGATTTCACCCGACAGCGCCGTGACGTGATGCGGTTCTTCCGCACCACCTGGATCCCGGACGAGACCTTCTTTCAGACCCTGGTGCGCCACCTGGTCCCCGAGAACGAGATCGACAGCCGCACGCTGACCTTCCTGATGTTCTCGGACTACGGCATGCCGGTCACCTTCTACAACGATCACTACGACCTGCTGCTGAGCCAGGATTTCCTCTTTGCCCGCAAGATCAGCCCCGAGGCCTCCGAGCTGAAGCTGCGGCTGGGGCAACTCTATTCGGCCCATGATGTGGAATTCCGTATCTCGAACGAGGGCCGCAGCCTCTACAAGTTCCTCACCGGCCGCGGCCGAATCGGTCGGCGATTCGGCATGCGGTTCTGGGAGGCCGAAAGCAGCCTGGGCCGCGAACGCGAACTGATGATCGTGGTCTGCAAGAAATGGCATGTGGCCAAGCGGTTTCTGGCGCATATCCGCCAGCTTACCAACCTGCCCTCGGTGGATTACCTGTTCAACGAGGCCGACACGCCGCTGCCCGATCTGGGTGGCATCCAGACCACGCTGGAAAAACGCACCCGCCACCGTCGGGCGCTGATGCGGATGCTGTTCGACTATTATGAAACCGACCGGTTGATCGTCTGCATCGACCCTTCGAATCTCGACCTGATGCAGGATTTCGCCTCGGACCGGTCGGAAACGCGGATTCTGGAAATCGAATGCCAGTTCTCCGACGACTATCTGATCGGCCACGCCCGCCGGGTGGGGCTGGCGGGCGCTCAGACCGGGCCAGCCACGCTGGAGCGGCTGCTGCCCACCATCCGCAATGACATGGTTTATGAGACCGACCGCATCCGGGACGCGGACTTTGACCATTACCGGCGGATCAGCGAAACCGCCCCGCCGGAAGAGAATGCCGAGAAGATCGCCGAATTTCTCGGCATCCCCCATGACCAGGCCGAGACACTGGCAAGAACCGACCACCTCTTCGCCGACTGAACCCGGGCGGGCTCAGCCCCGGCGATTGTCAAGCCAGCGGCGAAACCGGCTGCGGCGTTCGGCGATCGCCTCGCCGGCGATATCGACACGATCCTCAAGCTCCTCGATCAGCGGGTCGATCCGGCGCTGCCGGAACCGACGCCAGCGCACCCAGATCGCATAGAGGATCGCCGCCAGCACGGTCAGGAAGATGATGTTGAACCAGGGGATGAGTCGCACGTCGGGCCCCGCCACCGGGGTGATCCGCACCGCATTGGGAAAGATCGACAGGAATTCGTTGCGCCAGCCATAGTGCCGGATCGCCACCCATTTGGGATTTTCCGCGGTGGATTTCAGATCCGCCGCCTCGGCCTGCAGGTTCGAACTGTTGACCTTGAAATAGGGCGGCCAGGACCAGCTGGTATCCTCGTTGCGATAGACCATGATCTTGCCGTTGGCGCCGCGCGTCTGGATGAAGAAGACATCGCGGTTGGTGGTATTGGGATCACTGCCGACATCGTGCTGCGCCCAGAACCAGCTGTTTTCGCCCGGATCGACCCGCTTTTCATAGGTATCGGTGATCCGGACGATATCCCGATGCGGCAGGGTGTAATGCAGGAAGGCCCCGACCACGGCCCAGAAGATCAGGATGATTGCCCATTTGACATAGACCATTGCGGCGCCCTCAGGTGAAATTCGTGTAATAGACGATAATGGCGATCACCCCCAGGGGAATGACATAGACCCCGAGAATCAGCTTGCGCCGCAGCGAGTGATCGTATTTCGCCAGCCCCCGCCGGATGAAGATCTCTCGATCCCCGGTCAACCGGTTGCTGTTCCAGCGGGCGATCAGCTTCTGGCGCCGCCGGTGGCGGGAATAGAGCGACAGGCCGACATAGATCAGCGTCAGCACCAGCAGCAGCGGCACCAGCAGGCGCAGCAATGCGATCATGTCAGTCCCTCTCCCTCTGCCGGCCGCCTGTTGTCCTCACTGATACGCGCCGGCACCGGCTTCGGCAACCTGCGGCGCTTCTTCACCGCAGGCAGGGATCAGCGGGACGCGGCAGAAAGGGGAAGCGCTCCCCTGCCCTTCGACCCGGCTTGCCTTGTCCCCGATCTCGCGGCATTCTCTGCCCGTTTTTGACCTGATCTATTTCTTTCGGAGGAATTTCCATGCTTCGGCATCATATCATGCCCGCTGCCCTTGCCCTGATCCTGACCGCCCCCTTTGCCGCGGCGGACGAGATCACCGATGCGCTCAATTCCGCGCTCAGCGCCTATCAGGACGGTGACGTCAAATATGCGCTGGAAGAACTGAACTATGCCAAGCAGAAGCTGACCGAGCTGCAGGTCGACGCGCTGGCGCAATACCTGCCCGAGGCGCCCGCCGGCTATAAGCGCGAGATGAACACCGAAATGGGCGCCGGCATGATGCTGATGGGCGGCGGCACCGGGGCCGAGGCGACCTATAGCAACGACGCCGGCGACAGCTTCACCGTCTCGCTCTTTGCCGACAATCCGATGGTCGGCGCCATGGCCGGCATGCTGGGCAATGCCGCCGCCATGGGCGCCAAGGTCGAACGGATCGGCCGCGACAAGGTGATGGTGCAGGATGGCGAGATCACCGGGTTGATCGACAACCGCATCCTGGTGAAGGCCTCGGGCGGCGATCCGGCGCTGATGCTCGACGTGCTGAAGACGATGGATCTGCGCGCCCTGGCGAATTTCGGGCGCTGACCGGCGCGGCCCCGCCCGGTGACCGGTCGGGGCCCTTCGCCCTCATCCCACCACGTTGAACTCCGGCCCATAGGGATAGCCGGTGATATTCTCGGCGCCCTCTTGGGTGATCACCAGAATGTCATGCTCCCGATAGCCGCCGGCGCCGGCATGCCCCTGCGGGATGGTCAGCATCGGCTCCATGCTGATCACCATCCCGGGTTCCAGCACGGTGTCGATATCCTCGCGCAGCTCCAACCCCGCCTCGCGCCCATAGTAGTGGCTGAGCAGCCCGAAGGAATGGCCATAGCCGAAGCTGCGATATTGCAGCAGGTCGCGTTCGGCGAAAAAGTCGTTGATCGCACGGGTGATCTCGGCACAGCTCAGCCCCGGCTTCAGCAACGACATGCCATAGGCATGCGCGGCGACATTGGCCTGCCAGATCTCCAGACTGTCGGCATCGACCTCCCCCAGGAACATCGTGCGTTCCAGCGCGGTGTAATAGCCCGAGATCATGGGAAAGGCATTGAGGCTGAGGATATCGCCCCGCTGCAGCCGCCGACCGGTCACCGGGTTATGCGCCCCGTCGGTGTTCAACCCGGACTGGAACCAGACCCAGGTGTCACGGTATTCCGCATCGGGAAACCGGCGGGCGATCTCCAGCTCCATTGCGTCGCGGCCGGCCATGGCGATGTCGATCTCGCGCGCGCCCGCCTTCACTGCCTCGCGGATGGCGTAACCACCGACATCGGCAACCTCGGCCCCGGCGCGGATCAAGGCGATCTCGGCCGGAGATTTGCGCATCCGCTGGCGCATGGTCGCCGAGGCGATATCCACCATCGTCAGCGGATCGAGAAAATCCTCAAGCAGGTCGCGCTGCGCCAGGGTCAGGTGATCGCCCTCATAGCCCACCACCTGATCCTGACCGCAGACCGAGACCACGGCGCGCCAGAAATTGTCCCGCGCCCAGTCGGTATAGGTGAGACTGTCGCAAAAGCTGCGCCGCCAGGGCTGGCCCGCGTCGATGCCGGCACTGATGGTGACGGCCTTGTCCTCGGTCACCACCAGCGCATAGGGCCGCCCGAAAGAGCAATAGAGAAACCCCGAGTAATAGGCGACATTCTGCATCGAGGTCAGGACACAGGCGAAGACGCCCAGCTCCTCCATCGCGGCGCGCAGCCCGTTCAGACGGGCCTGATATTCGGTATCGGCGAAGGGCAGCCGCGCCTTGTCGCCATTATGACAGGTAAAATATTCCGGACGTGTGGTCATCAAAGACCCTCCCTTACAGAAAGGCCCCGGCGTACAGGACTGAAAATCACAGGTCGCGTTCCACCGGCGGATCAGACCGCAGAACGAGGGCGACGCCATCGCCGGACCCCGGGTCAGCTTGCCGCGCCCCGCCTCGCCGCGCAAGCCTGTTTGCGACACGCCCGCGACACAGGCTTTGCATCCGGGGCCTGCAGGCTCTACCTAGGACATCAGACCCTGACGGGGTGCCGAACACCCCGCCCCATTCACGACAGGACGAGGACGACACCATGCTCGACGCGCCGACCAATCTGAAATCCCTGCTCAAGGATCCCACCCTGCTGGCCACCAAGGCCTATATCGGCGGTAGATGGGTGACCGGCGATCAAGGCACGTTCGAAGTGCTGAACCCCGCCCGCGGCGATGTGATCGCCGAGGTCGCCGACCTGAGCCGCATGCAGGTGGCCGGTGCCATTGACGCCGCCTATGCCGCGCAAAAGGACTGGGCCGCCTGGACCGGCAAGGAACGCGCCGCGGTGCTGCGCAAATGGTTCGACCTGATGATCGAGAACGCCGACGATCTGGCCACCATCCTGACCGCAGAGCAGGGCAAACCCTTTGCCGAGGCCAAGGGCGAGATCGTCTATGGCGCCTCTTTCGTCGAATTCTTCGGCGAGGAAGCCAAGCGTATCTATGGAGAGACCATCCCCGGCCACCAGCGTGACAAGCGGATCACCGTCATCAAGCAGCCGATCGGGGTTGCCGCCTCGATCACCCCGTGGAACTTCCCCAACGCGATGATCACCCGCAAGGCCGCCCCGGCACTGGCCGCCGGCTGTGCCTTTGTCGCCCGCCCCGCCGCCGAGACCCCGCTTTCGGCGCTGGTTCTGGGGGTCCTGGCAGACCGCGCCGGCATTCCCGCCGGCATCTTCAATGTGCTGCCGTCGTCGCGCTCCAGCGAGATCGGCAAGGAGTTCTGCGAAAACCCCAAGGTCCGCAAGCTGACCTTCACGGGGTCGACCGAGGTGGGCCGCATCCTGCTGCGCCAGGCCGCCGATCAGGTGATGAAATGCTCGATGGAACTCGGCGGCAACGCGCCCTTCATCGTCTTCGACGACGCCGATCTGGATGCCGCCGTCGAAGGCGCGATGATGTGCAAGTTCCGCAACAACGGCCAGACCTGCGTCTGCGCCAACCGCATCTATGTGCAGGCCGGCGTCTATGACGCCTTCGCCAAGAAGCTGAAGGAAGCCGCCGAAAAACTGGTGCTGGGTGACGGGCTGGAGAACGGCGTCACCACCGGCCCGCTGATCAACCAGGAGGCGATCGACAAGGTGCTGGAGCATCTGGGCGACGTCACCGCCAAGGGCGGCACCATCCTGACCGGCGGCCATCGGTCGAATCTGGGGGCGAACTTCTTCGAACCCACCGTGGTCACCGGCGTGACCCAGGCCATGAAGGTCGCCAAGGAAGAGACGTTCGGCCCGCTCGCACCGCTGTTCAAGTTCGAGGATGTCGATGAGGTCATCGAGATGGCAAATGACACCATCTTCGGCCTGGCCGCCTATTTCTACGCCAAGGATCTGAGCCGCGTCTACAAGGTGGCCGAGGCGCTGGAATATGGCATCGTCGGCGTCAATACAGGCATCATTTCCACCGAGGTCGCGCCCTTCGGCGGGGTCAAGCAATCCGGTCTCGGCCGTGAAGGCAGCCATCACGGGATCGAGGATTATCTGGAAATGAAATACATCTGCATGGCGGTCTAACCTATGGCGGTTTAAGATACTTCTTAAATGCACATTTAAGCTGCAAGCTCGGCCAAACGTTGATTGAACCGGGTAAGCGCAGCGAGCCAAAGCTGTAAATCCTCGGCACCGAGACGATCCGCAAGGGTCGTCTCGAACGCCTCGGCCAGCGCCTGATTGCCCAATTGGTAATGTTCGGGCCGGAGCCCCAGCGCGCGATGTTCGCCTGCAAGCTGCTGCGCCACGGTCTCCAATGAGCTGGAATTCTCCGCAACAAGCGCCACCTGGGTCAAGAACCGGACGAAAAGCTCCTTTCGCCGACCATAGTTGCGGGGGAAGAACCGGCGCATTTCCGGAGCCCGCTGGAAAACCTTTTCAAAAAACTGATCCGCGATCAAAGCCTTCCGTTCAAACACCTGAGGCAGAGTTCTCCGCACCCTCTCGTTCATCTCTAATGCCATGCTGCCAAACCTCTCTCGTATTCAACCTTTGCAAGAAATGCCGTAACAAGAAGTAAACATGTCATAACGTATATAATGTATTGTCGCCTCATCTGTTCGGCGACCAAGCCCCAGTCTAAAAGTCAATCGCTCATGCCGATACAAAAAAGGCGCAGGTTGCTTTCCCTGCGCCTTCGTCACATTGTCCTATCCCGACCTTCCGCCCTCACCCCGCCTTGGGGGAGTGGGCGACTGATCAGAAAGACTATCAGTTGACGGCTTTCGCCTCGACCACTTCAGACGAGGCAAGCCGAGCGTCAGCGGGCTTGGCCGAAGTGATCTCGATCCGGCGCGGCTTCAGCGCCTCGGGCACTTCGCGCTTCAGGTCGATATGAAGCATTCCGTTCTCATGGGTCGCCCCGGTCACGCGCACATGATCGGCCAGCGTAAAGCGGCGTTCGAACGCGCGGGTGGCGATGCCTCGATGCAGATAGGTGCGGCCCTGATCTTCTTCGGCCTTCTTGGCCGAGACGATCAGCGCATGATCGCGCATTTCGACCGACAGATCGGCTTCGGAGAAACCGGCCACCGCGATCGAAATGCGATAGGCATCGGCGGCGGTCTTTTCGATGTTATAGGGGGGATAGCTGGACTGGCCGACATCATTGGCCATGATACGATCCATCAGATCAGCGATCTGGTCAAAACCAACGGTGGCCCGGTTCAGCGGGGCGAAATCAAAACTGCGCATGTCGTCATCCTCATGTTGCGAGCGATTCACGAAAGCACCCTCCAATATGGACGGGCGGTCGAATGTCCGAATCCCAAGTCAGGCGATCCGGCTCTGCAACGGATGTGGGAACCCAGCCCGAGGGTTTCAAGACTCTGAGAGGCCGGGACTTTCCGGGAAATTCACCCCCCGGGGCGGGTGAACTTCGCACTGGTTTCGCGGCGGGCGTCGCCCACCACCACATGGCTGACACCCGGCGGCGGCGCCGATCTGGCCAGGCCGCGCCCGGCCTCGATGATCGCTTTCAAAAGCTCCAGCGGCTCGCCCAATTCGGTGCCCAGCGCCACCCGGGTGCCCCGCACCTCTGCCTTGGCCGAGACCACCGACACGATGCGCGGCACGCCCCCCGCAAAGGAGAAGATCGGCGCCCCGGAAGAACCGAAGTCGACATCGCAGGACATCACCAGGATGCCGTCCTGCCGGGCAATGATGCCGCAGACCTCCTGCAGGGTCGGCGCCTCGGCCCGGTCGCGAGCATAGGAGACGACGCCGACCTCGGCCTCGGCCCCGGGATGGTCCGCAGTCTGGAACGGCATCACCGTGGTGTTGCGAATGGGTTGTTCAAGCTGCAGCAGCGCCAGATCGTTGCGCACCCGTTTCGAGGTGACCGAGCCGTCATAGACATAATCTGGATGCACCACCGCGCGCCGCACCCCGCGATAGGCCGAGGCGCGGCCATTGAGCCAGCCGGCGCGGAATTCGATGGTTTCGGGGCGAATGCGCTGCTTGGTCTTGCGGTCGAACAGGCAATGCGCCGCGGTCAGCACCAGATCGGTGTCGATCAGCGTCCCGGTGCAAAAGCCCTTGCCGTCGATGTCGAGCCGCCCGACCGCCTGCCAGGCACGACCCGCCTCAAGACTGTCAAGCCGCTGCGGCCGCGCATCACCGGCGATGCCCGCCAGCGGCATCAGCGCCAAGACCACTCCGATCACCCAAGCTCGCACGTTACCCTCCGTCGTCACCTTCCCCCCAAGGGCTAGGGGGGCGGTGGGGCGAAAATAGGGCACCCGTCGGGCAATTCCCCGCGCAGATCTGGCGCAGATGAGGCAGCCCGTCCTCATTCTATCCCGGGACCCGTTTCAGTGCCGGCGGCACCGGCCCACCCGTCGCCCAGTCCAGCAGTTCCACTGTATGCACGACCGGCACCCCGGTGCCAGAGCCGATCTGCATCATGCAACCGATATTCCCCGCCGCGATCACATCCGGTGACTTCGCCTCCAGCGTGCGAACCTTGCGCGCCTTCAGCTCGGCCGAGATCTCCGGCTGCATCAGATTATAGGTGCCGGCAGAGCCACAGCACAGATGGCTGTCTGCCGGCTCCACCACCCGAAACCCGGCCCGTTTCAACAGGGTCTTGGGCTCTGTCCGAATCCTCTGCCCATGCTGCAGCGAACAGGCGGCGTGATAGGCCACCGTCAAATCGCGCGGCGCCCCTTCGGGCAGATCGAGCTGCGCCAACAGCTCGGTGATATCCATCGCCCGGGCCGAGATCTGCGCCGCCGCCTCGGCCAGCGGGTCGTCGCGGAACATATGGCCGTAATCCTTCACCGTGGTGCCGCAGCCCGAGGTATTGATGACGATGGCGTCCAGCCCCTCGCCCGCGATCTCGGCGCTCCAGGCACGGATATTCCTGGCCGCCGCCGCATGGCTTTCGCCCTCCCGCCCCATGTGATGGGTCAACGCGCCGCAACAGCCCGCCCCTTTGGCGACCACCACCTCGCAGCCCAGCCGACGCAACAGGCGAATGGTGGCGTCGTTGATGTCGGTATTCAGCGCCCGCTGCGCGCAGCCGGTCATCAACGCCACCCGCATCCGCCGCGCGCCCTCGGGGGCGAAAACCTGCGGCGCATCATTGGGGCTGACCGGCGGAATCGTCTCCGGCGCCATGTCCAGCATCGCCCGCAACCGCGCATCCGGCAGCAGCGCCCGGACCGGCCGCCCCAGCTTCGCCGCCCGCAAGGCCAGCCTGAACCGCGCCGGATAGGGCAGGATCCGCGCCAGCATCCAGCGCAGCGCCCGATCGGCCAGGGGGCGTTGGTAATTCCGTTCGATATAGGCGCGGGCATGATCGACCAGATGCATGTAATGCACCCCCGAGGGGCAGGTGGTCATGCAGGACAGGCACGACAGGCAGCGGTCCACATGCTGCACCGTCTTGGCATCGGGCACCCGCTCGTTCTCCAGCATGTCCTTGATCAGATAGATGCGGCCACGCGGGCTGTCCAGCTCGTCCCCCAGCACCTGATAGGTCGGACAGGTCGCGGTGCAGAAGCCGCAATGCACGCAGGCGCGCAATATCTCATTCGCCCGCGCGGTGCCCGGATCCTGCAACTGCTCTTCGGTGAATGTCGTCTGCATCAGCCCATCAGCCCCGGATTGAGGATCCCCTTCGGATCGAACTTCGCCCTGAGCCCGGCGGCCAAGGCCACCAACGGCGCCGGTTGCGGTTGAAACCGCCCCAGCCGTTCAAACGTCGCCGCATCCGCCCGCACCAGCGTCGCATGGCCGTCATAGCGCCCCGCCCGCGCCCGCAGATCCATGCCCGGCGCGACAAGCGCCCAGATCAACCCACCGCCCCAGTCATAGAGCAGCGCCTCAGCCCCGATCCGCGCCGCCACCTCCGGCGCCTCGGACGGCTTGCAGGAGAGCCGCCAGACATCCCCGGCCGCGCCATGAAACGCCTCGACATCGCGGATCGCACGCCACACCGCGACCGAGGCCTCGGCCTCCAGCCGCGCGCTCTCGCCCACCGCCGCCAATTGCGCCTCCAACCGCCCCAGTCGATAGGCGACCGCGTCCGCGAAGCCCTCGACCCGCACCAGCACAGCCCCCGCTGCGGGATCATAGGCCGCGCCGGTCACGTCAAAGGGCGAGCCCAGCGCCTGGGACATCAGCCGCACCGCCGCGCCGGCATCCGGCACGGCAACCCGCAGGCTCGCCTCGGTCTCGGGCCGGGGCAACACCTTCAGCGCCACCTCGCTCAACACCCCCAGGGTGCCATGGGCGCCGGCCATCAGCTTGACCAGATCGTAACCGGTGACATTCTTCATCACCCGACCGCCGTTCTTGACCACCCTGCCGGCGCCATCGACGAACCGCACCCCCAGCAGGAAATCCCGCGCCGCCCCGACCTGAATCCGCCGCGGCCCCGAGATATTGGCGGCAAAAAGCGCTCCCAGAGTCGGCTCCCCCGCCGTCCCCATCAGCCCGCGATGATCCATCGGCTCGAAAGCCAGCCGCTGACCTTCCGCCGCCAGCGCCGCCTCGACCTCGGCCAGCGGCGTGCCGGCCCCCGCCACCAGGGTCAGCGCGCCGGGCTCGTAAAGCGTGATGCCGGACAGGCCGGCAAGGCTCAACGCCTCGCCGGCAACCGCGATCCCCCGGGTGCCGCCGCCACGCACCGCCAAGGGCCCCGTCGCGCCCCGGATCGCCTCCGCCAGCTCCCCCTCAGTCTCCGGTCTCATCCTCATCCCACCCTGTCTGCCTTTTTCTAGCTGGAAATATCCCGGGGGAGTCGCGCCTCGCGCGGCGGGGGCAGCGCCCCCTCATTCCGCCGCCAGCCGCCCGAGCCGCCGGCTCGCCGTCACCTGCAACGGAAACACCTTGGCGGGGTTCAGCAGCCAGAGCGGATCGAACACGTCCTTCACATCGAGCTGCGCCTCGAGATCGCCGCGACTATACTGATGCAGCATCAGATCGCGCTTCTCGACCCCCACGCCATGCTCGCCGGTCAGACAGCCGCCCGCCTCGACGCACAGCTTCAGGATCGCCGCGCCGAAGGCCTCGCATTGCTCCAGTTGTCCCGGCGTGTTGGCATCGAACAGGATCAACGGATGCATGTTGCCATCGCCGGCATGGAACACATTCGCCACCTCCAGCCCGTAGACCTCGGACAGCTCGCCGATCCGGCGCAGCACCATCGGCAGCGCCGATACCGGGATGGTGCCGTCGAGACACATGTAGTCGTTGATCTGCCCCATGGCACCAAAGGCCGACTTGCGGCCAAGCCAGATCCGACCGGCCTCCTCCGCATCGCGCGCCTCGCGGAACTCGACCGGATCATGCCGCCGGGCGATCGCTTCGATCAGGCCGAGCTGATGGGCGATCTCCGCCTCCGACCCCTCCACCTCGACGATCAGCAGCGCCTCGCAATCGGGGTATCCGGCATGGGCAAAGGCCTCGCAGGCGCGGATGCAGGGGCGGTCCATGAACTCGATCGCCACCGGCAACACACCTGCCTTGATGATATCCGACACGCAGGCGCCGGCGACCTCGGAACTGTCGAAGCCCATCAGAACCGGCCGCGCGCCCTCGGGCTTGTGCAGGATGCGCAGGGTCGCCTCGGTCACCACACCAAGCTGGCCCTCCGATCCGCAGATCACCCCAAGCAGATCAAGCCCTCCGGCATCCAGATGCGCCCCGCCGATCTCCACCACGGAGCCATCCATCAACACCATGGTGACGCCCATCAGGTTGTTCGTCGTCACCCCGTACTTCAGGCAATGCGCCCCGCCAGAATTCATCGCGACATTGCCGGCGATGGCACAGGCGAGCTGGCTGGAGGGATCGGGGGCATAGAAGAACCCCTCCTCCTCCACCGCGCCGGTCACGCTCAGGTTGGTGCGACCGGTCTGCACCCGGATGAAGCGGTTGTCATAATCCGTCTCCAGCACGGCCGTCATCCGCGCCACCCCCAGAACCACCGAATCCGCCGTCGGCAGCGCGCCGCCGGCCAGCGAGGTGCCCGAGCCGCGCGGCACCACCGGCACAGCTTCCTCGTGACAGATGCGCAACACCGCCGCGACCTCCTCGGTCGAGGTGGGCAGCACCACCAGCAGCGGCGCGCATCTATAGGCGGTCAGCGCGTCGCATTCATAGGCCCGGGTCTGGGACGGATCCTGGATCAGCGCCGCCTCCGGCAGCACCTGCGACAGGCGCGCGACCAGCCGCGCCTTGCGGCCCAGGATCGCGGGATCGGGCTGTGGCATCTCCATGGATCGGCTCCTCCCAATTTGGTAAATCCATATGACCAATTCTTGCTGATGACAAGGCACCGGCTTTGCCCATAGGGTCTGCATCATGACCTGGATCGCCCCGCTCGCCCTGTTCTCCGCGCTGGATTATGCCGCCCTCGGCCTGTTGCTGCTTGCCTGGATCGGCATCGGCTGGCGAATCGAAAACCCGTCGCCGACGCGGCCCTCGGTGGCCGAGCTGATGGCGGATTTCCGGCGCGAATGGATGCAGCAACTGGTAACGCGGCAACCGCGAATCTTCGATTCCAACCTGATCGGCAACCTGCGGCAAAGCACCGCCTTCTTCGCCTCGGCCACGATGATCGCCTTGGGCGGCGGCATGGCGCTGATCCGCAATCCCGAGCCGGTCGAAGGGCTGGCGACCGACCTGACGATCTCCGCCGCACCGCATGTGGTCTGGGAAATCAAGCTGCTACTGGCACTTCTGTTCCTGACCGCCGCCTTCCTGAAATTCGTCTGGGCCAACCGGCTGTTCGGCTATTGCTCGGTGGTGATGGGCGCGGTGCCCAATGACGCGCAGGATCCGATGGCCTATCCGCGCGCCGATCAGGCCGCCGAACTCTGCATCAGCGCCGCGCGCAGCTTCAACCGCGGCCTTCGCACCACCTATTTCGCCCTCGCCGCCGCCACCTGGCTGATGGGCCCCGAGGCGCTGATCTTCGCGACGCTGCTGACGCTGATCATGATCTACCGGCGCGAATTCGGCTCCGCCTCGCGCGGGGTGCTGCTGCGCATGCCGCCGGATCTCGCGAACCGTCCCTGAGCTTTCTTCTCTGCGAAAATACTCCCGCCGGAGGCACGCGGGCGAAGCCCGCGTCTCGGAGCTTGCGATCAGGCCCGGTGATAGGGCGAGCCCGACAGGATGGTGGCGGCGCGATAGAGCTGTTCGGCCAGCATCACTCGCACCAGCATATGCGGCCAGACCATCTTGCCGAAGGACAGGCTGAAATCCGCCTCGGCCCGCAGCGCCGGATCAATACCGTCGGCGCCGCCGATGATCAGGGCCAGATCGCCACGCCCCTGATCGCGCCAGCCGGCAAGCCTTTCGGCAAAGCCCGGCGAATCGATCAGCTTGCCGCGTTCGTCCAACGTACAGATCACCGTGCCCGTCGGCAGCACCTTGCGCAACAGCTGCGCCTCGGCCGCCATGCCGGCATTCTTGCGATCCTCGACCTCCACCACTTCGGCCGGGCCAAGGCCCAGCGCCCGCCCGGTCCGGTCGAAGCGCATCAGATAGTCATCAATCAGCGATTTCTCTGGCCCGGCGCGCAAACGACCGACGGCGCAAATCCGGATGCGCATGCTAAGTCCAATCCGTGGCCCGCTGTTGTGCGGGCCAACCCCGTGTCAGCCCTTGGCGGAGGCCTGCGGCATCCACATCTTCTCGAGCTGGTAGAATTCTCGCACTTCCGGGCGGAACAGATGCACGATGATGTCGCCGGTGTCGATCAGCACCCAGTCGCCGATCTCCTTGCCCTCGGTCTTGGCGATGATGCCGAAGTTTTGCTTCAGCCGCTCCACCAGATGCTCGGCCATGGCCGCAACCTGACGGGTCGACCGCCCGGAGGCGATCACCATGTAATCGCCGATCGACGACCGGCCGCGCAGATCGACCTGCACAACCTCTTCTGCCTTGTCATCGTCGAGCGAGGAAAGGATATCTGCCAGCAAGTTCTGGCTGGTCAGCAGGGGACGGGCCGTCATAACTCCGGCCCGGTCATCAGCGGAAACAGCCGCTTCAGCATTGGGTGACAGGACAGTGTCCTCCTTTTGATGCGCCGGCAGCCCCCCGGCGCGGGGTAGGTCTAAGGTAGCAAGCCAGAGGCCCGATTTCAATGAAACCACGCCCGGCTGCGGCAATCGACGATTTCACGGCACTTCCGGCCCGGCCCTGGGGGGCTCGGGATCGTTCAGCAACCGCACTTCCCGCTGCGGGAAGGGGATCGAAATCCCCTCTACCTTGAAAGCATCCCAAAGCGCCAGAAAGACATTGCCGCGGATATTGGTCAGCCCGTCAGAGGGGTCGGTGATCCAGAACCGCAGCACATAATCCACACTGCAGTCGCCGAACCCCACGATATGGCACACCGGCGGCGTCGGATGGGTCAGCACCCGGGCGACGCTCTTGGCCGCCTCGACCGCCACGTGCCGCACCTTGTGCGGGTCATCGCCATAGGAGGTTCCGAACTTCAGGTCGAGCCGGACGAACTTGTTGGTATGCGACCAGTTCACCACCTGGCCGGTGATCAGATCCTCGTTGGGGATCAGATATTCCCTGCCGTCACGGGTCACCACGCTGACATAGCGCGCCCCCAGCGAATCGATCCAGCCGAAGGTATCGCCCAGCGAGATCACATCCCCCGGCTTGATCGACTGGTCGAGCAGGATGATGATCCCAGACACCAGGTTCGACACCACCTTCTGCAGGCCGAAGCCGATACCGACCCCGACAGCGCCGGACAAAAGCGCCAGCCCGCTCAGATCGAAGCCCAGCGCACGGATGCCGATCAGCGCCGCCAGCCCATAGAGCACCACCTGCACCGCCTTGATCATCAGCACCCGCATCGAGGGCGAGATATCGTCGTTGCCGGTCAGGCTGCGGCTGGCCGCCTGGGTGCCGAGCCGCGCCGCCACCAGCAGCGCCGAGACCAGCAACAGCGCCTTGATCGCGGTCAGCACACTCAGCCGCAGCGTGCCCACCTGCACCGCCAGAGAGCTCAGGAACCGCTCCACATCATCCACAAGCTCCAGCGCGTAGAGCGTGGCGTAAATCCAGAGCGTCCAGGTCAGGATCCGCCGCAGCGTCCGGTTCTGCACCAGCCGCGACAGCATCGCGATCACCAACCAGGCGGTCACCAGCGTCGCGACGATGCCGATCAGATAGCTGCGCGACGGCCAGGTGAGCTGCCGCATCGCCCCATAGGTGATCCAGATGCCGAAGGTGAAATAGATCAGCGCCAACCGCCGCCTTAGCTGCACCATCATCCGCAGCCGCCATTTCGGCCAACCATCGCGCGCCCGGGTCCAGTCCTGCACCCAGGAGGCGGTCAGCAGTCGCAGCAGCCAGGACAGCGCCATCAGCCCCAGGATGATCAGGATCTGGTTCTGCCGCCAGCCTGGCGTCACGACCATATGGACCAGCCCCTCGAGTCTGACCCACAGGCCCGAGATCATCGAGCCCACCTCAGGCGGCAGGATTTCCTTGTCCATCGCGGCCCTCCTCCCCGGCAGGGTGGACCGGGCGGCGCGCGCTTGGCAAGCCTCCCGTTGCCCGGCCCCGAACGGTTTCCCTCCTTGATTGCGGACCCGCGCGGGAGTATCTCATCGGGCATGACACCGGAAACCGCCCCCTATTTCGATCTTCAGGACCGCGCGCGTCTGCGCGAACGGTTCTTTGGGGCTGCCCGCACCGTTCTGGCCCGCCTATAAGCGGCCGCCAGCCCGCGCACGCCAATCCAGTAGCAAGACAGCAAGAACGGGAGAGGACAGATGTCCCCCAAAACACTCTATGACAAGATCTGGGATGCCCACCTCGTGCATGAGGACGAGGACGGCACCAGCCTGCTCTATATCGACCGCCATCTGGTGCACGAGGTGACCAGCCCGCAGGCCTTCGAGGGGCTGCGCATGGCACACCGCAAGGTGCATGCGCCGGACAAGACCATCGCGGTTCCGGACCACAACGTGCCCACCACGCTCGACCGCGAAAAGGGGATCGAGAACGAGGAAAGCCGCATCCAGGTCGAGGCGCTCGACAAGAACGCCAAGGACTTCGGCATCAACTATTATCCGGTGAACGATATCCGTCAGGGCATCGTCCATATCGTCGGCCCGGAACAGGGCTGGACCCTGCCGGGCATGACCGTGGTCTGCGGTGACAGCCACACCGCCACCCATGGCGCCTTTGGCGCGCTGGCCCACGGCATCGGCACCTCCGAGGTCGAACACGTGCTGGCGACGCAGACGCTGATCCAGCAGAAGTCCAAGAACATGAAGGTGGAGATCACCGGGACACTGCACCCGGGCGTCACCGCCAAGGACATCACCCTGACGGTGATCGGCAAGACCGGCACCGCCGGCGGCACCGGTTATGTCATCGAATATTGCGGCGAGGCGATCCGCAATCTGTCGATGGAAGGCCGGATGACCGTCTGCAACATGGCGATCGAGGGCGGCGCCCGCGCCGGTCTGATCGCGCCGGACGAAACCACCTTCGAATATATCAAGGGCCGTCCGCATGCGCCGAAGGGCGCGCAATGGGAAGCCGCGCTGAACTGGTGGAAGACGCTCTATTCCGATGACGACGCGCATTGGGACAAGGTGATCACCATCGACGCATCGGAAATCGTCCCGGTCGTCACCTGGGGCACCTCGCCCGAGGATGTGCTGCCGATCACCGCGACCGTGCCGGCGCCCGAGGACTTCACCGGCGGCAAGGTCGATGCGGCCCGCCGCTCGCTGGAATACATGGGGCTGGAACCCGGCCAGAAGCTGACCGACATCAAGATCGACACGGTCTTCATCGGCTCCTGCACCAACGGCCGGATCGAGGATCTGCGCGCCGTGGCCGAGATCGTGAAGGGCAAGAAGGTCAAGGACGGCATCCGCGCCATGATCGTTCCGGGCTCGGGCCTGGTTCGGGCCCAGGCCGAGGAAGAAGGCCTGGCTGATATCTTCCTCGAAGCCGGCTTCGAATGGCGGCTCGCCGGCTGCTCGATGTGCCTGGCGATGAACCCCGACCAGCTGTCGCCCGGCGAACGCTGCGCGGCCACCTCGAACCGCAACTTCGAAGGCCGTCAGGGCCGCGGCGGGCGCACCCACCTGCTGAGCCCGGCGATGGCCGCCGCCGCTGCGGTGACCGGCCACCTGACGGATGTTCGCGAGCTGATGTGACCCCCGGAAGGCCCTGCCCCGGGCAGGGCCGTCCGACCCCGCGGCGCGGGTTAACCGCGCTTTACAGGGTTGGGGAATAATGTCAGCCTCCAACACAACCTGAACAGGAGTTTTCGATATGAGCGATTGGGTGAAATGGCTGCTGCTGGGCCTGCTGTCTCTGGCCTTTGGTGTCTTCGCACTGGCGAACACGCTGGCGGCCTCGCTGGCGGTGACGACGATCACCGGGGCGCTGTTCCTGATCATCGGCGTCATCCAGACCATCGCGGGCCTTTCTGGCAGCTCGATCGGCAACCGCATCGTCGCGGTGCTGATAGGGCTTCTGATGGCCTTCCTGGGCTTCTCCTTCCTGTCGAACCCGCTGGAAGGGGCGATTTCGCTGGCGATGCTGGTGCTGATCCTGCTGGCCGCCGGCGGCATCCTGCGGCTCAGTTTCGCCTGGATGATGCGGCAGACCGCCTATTTCTGGCCGATGCTGCTGTCCGGCGCGCTCACCATCCTGCTCGCCGCCTATATCGCGGTGAACTTCTCTCTCGTCTCGGTCCAGCTTCTGGGCATCCTTCTGGGCATCGAGCTTCTGTTCAACGGCGCCGGTCTGGTCGCGCTGGCGCTGTTCATCCGCAGTGCCGGCCGCCGTCTCTGACCGCGCCAGACGGACCATCGGGGCGCCCCAGCGCGCGCGCCCCGTCCCTTTCATCCCTGGCCCGCCCGCGGGCCACGCCCCTTCGGGGGCCCCGCATATGGAGAGCTTCATGGACAAGTTCGAAAAACTCACCGGCGTTGCCGCGCCCCTGCCGCTGATCAACGTCGACACCGACATGATCATTCCCAAGCAGTTTCTGAAGACCATCAAACGCTCCGGCCTGGGCGTGAACCTGTTCGACGAGATGCGCTATAACGACGACGGCAGCGAAAAGCCCGATTTCGTGCTGAACAAGCCGGCCTATCGCAACGCGGAAATCCTGGTCTCCGGCGATAATTTCGGCTGCGGCTCCTCGCGCGAACACGCGCCCTGGGCGATCAAGGATTTCGGCATCCGCTGCGTCATCGCCCCCAGCTTTGCCGACATCTTCTTCAACAACTGCTTCAAGAACGGCATCCTGCCGATCGCCCTGCCGCAGGAGCAGGTCGACCTGCTGATGAAAGACGCCGAAAAGGGCGAAAACGCCCGGATGACCGTCGATCTGGAAAAGCAGGAGATCACCACCTCGGACGGTGAGGTGATCCCCTTCCAAGTCGACGCGTTCAAGAAGCATTGCCTGCTGGAAGGGCTGGACGATATCGGCCTGACCATGGCGAAAGCCTCGGAAATCGCCTCCTTCGAATCCAAGGCCGCGATCGAGCGCCCCTGGGTCTGAGCAGTCTCTGACCGGATGACCGGCAAGCGGGCGGCTGGCGCACAGCCGCCCGTTTTGCATCTCTCCCTAAGGTAGAGAAACCGGCATTGACCCACCAGACATGGTGGAATTGACCGTGGGATAATGCGATCCGGCCGGCAAGTTGATGCAAGAAGGCACCAGTTCCCGCGCCTTTTCGCTGCGAATTCAGCCTTTTGCCCGATGCGCGCTTGAGCCCATGGCGAAATCTCGACACAAATATGGCATAAATGAGGCAATCCGCCCCACTCGGGCGGCATCAAGTTGGAACAAGGGCCCGGCAAAGAATCGGGCCTGTCCGGTTTGAAGGGATCGAACGGTGTTAGCACGCTTCACAGGCGCGGCCCTGCGTGGGTTGCTCGTGGCTTTGGTGGTGGCGTTTCCGTCACTGCTGCTGCCCGTGAGCGCGCCCGAGATCGCGACGCTGCTGGCGCTGGTGGCCGCGCTTCTGACCTTCGCCGAATATAATTCCTCCTATCCCAGCATCGTCGAATTCCGCAGCGCCCCGCCGCTGAACCGGCTGCGCTATGTGGCGCTGCTGGTCACGGTGCTGGCGCTGACGCTGATCGCCAAGCAGCGGATCGAGCCGACACATCTGACCGCGCTGGTCAGCGGGCTCGGCGGGCTTCTGGGGCACTGGACCGATTTCCCCTATTCGCCGGTGCGGCTGGCGGTGCTGATGCTGCCCCCGGACGCCTCAGCGGCGACGGTAGAGACGCTGCGGACCGCCGCGGGGCTCAGCTATGTCATCGCGCTGCTGACTGTCGCGGCCTTTCTGCTGGCGGTGCGTGGCTTTGGCTGGCCGGTGGCGCATGGCGCCTTCAACGTCTGGACCAATCTGCCGCTGTTCGACCCGACAGCGGGGGGCGACGTGGTGCACCGGCTGCAGCGTGACGGGCAGATCAACACCGTGCTTGGCATCCTGCTGCCCTTCGCGATCCCGGCGCTGATCAAGCTGTCCTCGGCACTGATCCAGCCGCTGCCCTTTACTGAACCGCAGACGATGATCTGGCTGATCAGCGCCTGGGCCTTTCTGCCTGCCAGCATGATCATGCGCGGCATCGCCCTGATGCGGATCGCCGGGTTGATCGCACAGAAACGGCGGCGCGCCTATGCGGATGCCGACGCCGCCCAGGCGGCATGAGAGGGCTTGCCGCCCTTCTGCTCTGCCTGTCCCTCGCCGCACCGCTGTTTGCCGACCCGATCCGGGTGGCGAGCTTCAACGCCGAATTGTCCCGCAAGGGGCCGGGCCTGCTGCTGCGCGATCTGCAGCATGACAAAGACCTTCAGGTCGCGGCGGTGATCGAGGTGATCGCAAACGCGCGGCCGGACATCCTCGCCCTGCAGGGGATCGACTGGGATCTGGAAGCGCGGGCGCTGACCGCCCTCGCCGATCGTCTGGCAAAGGCGGGCGTTGAATATCCCTATCGACTGGCGCTGCGACCCAACAGCGGACAGGACAGCGGGCTCGACCTCGACGGGGATGGGCGTCCGGGCGGACCGGGCGACGCCCAGGGCTGGGGCCGCTTCACCGGCCAGGGCGGCATTGCGGTGCTGTCGCGGTTTCCGATCCTGAGGCAGGAGGTGCGGGATTTCACCCCGCTGCTCTGGCGCGATCTGCCAGGGGCAGAGCTGCCGACCCATCCCCACGGCGCCCCCTTCCCCTCCGAGGCGGCGCAGGCGGCCCAGCGGCTGTCCTCGACCGGCCATTGGGCGGTCCCCATCGCCCTGCCCGATGGCCCACGGCTGACGCTGCTGACCTTTCAGGCCGGCCCGCCGGTCTTCGACGGGCCGGAGGATCGCAACGGGCGGCGCAACGCCGATGAAATCCGCCTCTGGCAGCTTTACCTCGACGGCGCGCTGGGGCCGGCGCCCACGGGGCATGTCGTGATCGCCGGCGGCGCCAATCTGGATCCTGAGCGGGGCGCTGGCCGGCATCGGGCGATCCGCAGCCTGCTGGCCGATCCCCGGCTGCACGATCCGCTGCCAGGCCGGCCGACCGCCGAATTCGACGGGTCGGGCCCCCTCAGGGTGGATTACCTCCTGCCCTCCATCGATTGGCGGGTCGAGGCCGCCGGGCTGTCCGCCCCCGCCCCCAAGGCCAGCCGTCACCGGCTGATCTGGGTCGACCTAGCGCCGGACCAACCCTGAGGGGATGGCGCTGGCCAGCGCCGCCTCCAGCGGGGTGAACTGAAACTCCGGCAACAGGCGGGCAAGGCGGCTGCCGTCCAGCGCGTGCGGCGTGGTCCAGAGATAGCGCATCTCAAGCAACCGCCGCGCCATCGGCCAGAACGGCGAGGCCAGCCGCAAGGGCAGCCAGGACATCGGCCGCAGCGTCAGCCGGCGCCCGGTCACATGGCCCAAGGCGCGGCACATCTCTGCCCCGCTCAGCGTAAAGCCGGGAAAGGGAACCTCGCAGAACTCCGGCAATTCGGCCCGCTTGGCCGCCAAGGCCTCGGCCGCGCGGGCGAAGTCAGGCAGATAGGCCCAGGCATGCGGGATCTCGGGATCGCCGGGATAGGTGAAGATGCCACGATGCAGCGCCGGGATCATCATCCGGTCGAACCAGTTGCCCGAAGCTTCGACATCCAGGAAATCACCGCCGCGCAGCAGGATGGTCCGCACCCCGGCCTCGCGATAGGCCGCCTCCATCGCGATCCTCAGCCGGCCGAGTTCGTTGGTCGCCGCCCGGGGCGAGGTTTCCGACCAGGGCGAGGGCGTGGTCGGGCCGAAGACATAGACATTGCCGGCCAGCACCACCGTCGCGCCGCTTTGCCGCGCCGCCGCGATGACCTGATTGGTCAACTCGGGCAGCAGACGCGGCCAGTCGGGATAGGCCGGGTTCCATCCGTTGACGATCACATCCACGCCGATCGCGGCCTCGGCCAGCGTATCGACCTTGCGATCGAAGCGCCGTACCTCCCAGCCCGCATGAGCGAAGGTCAGCGCGGCATGGCGGCCGAACCGGCCATGCGCCCCGAGGATCAATGCCACCTGTGCCATATCGGCCTCCTGTATTGGGCTCTCGTCTCCCCCCAGATAGCCGCCGCTTTATACCATGAACATTGCATGGATTCGACAATCCTGTATTCAAAATTGAATGGATATCTCTGACACCCCTCCCGACTGGTCACTGATCCAGAGTTTTCTGGCGGTGGCCGAGGCTGGCTCGCTCTCGGCCGCGGCGCGGGCGCTGGGACGCAGCCAGCCCAGTCTTGGCCGCGACATCCGCGCGCTTGAGGCGCAGCTTGGCGCCACGCTGTTCGACCGCCACGCCCGCGGCCTGGCCCCCAGCGCCACCGGCGCACGGCTGTTGCCCCATGCCCGCCGGATGCGCGAGGAGATCGCCGCCATCGCCCTGACCGCGGCGGGCGAGGCGCGGCAGCTGGCAGGTACGGTGCGGATCACCGCCAGCGTCTTTGTCGCCCATTACCTGCTGCCCCCGATCCTGGCCGAGATCCGCGCCGAGGAGCCCGAGATCCAGATCGACCTGCTCCCCAGCGACGACAGTGAAAACCTGCTGTTCCGCGCCGCCGATATCGCCCTGCGCATGTATCGGCCCACCCATCCCGATCTGATCGCCCGCCAGGTGGCCGAGGTGCCGATGGGGCTGTTCGCGGCAAAGACCTATCTGGCGCGCGCCGGGCGGCCGCGCGATGCCGGCGATCTGGCGCATCACGCCCTGGTCGGCTTCGACCAGAATCCTCAGATCCTCGACGCCATGCGCGCCCGGGGAAGCGCCGCCACCCGCGACAGCTTTGCGCTGCGTTGCGACAACCAGGCAATCTATTGGGAACTGGTGCGCGCCGGTTGCGGCCTGGGCTTTTCCCAATGCCCCGTCGGCCGCGCCGATCCGCTGGTCGAGGAAATCGAACTGGGTCTGCCGATGCCCAGGCTGCCGTTCTGGCTGGCCGCCCCCGACGTGATGCGTCGCACCCCGCGCATCGCCCGGGTGTGGGAACTGCTCTTCGCCGGGCTCAGCACCCGTCTGGCGCAGTAACCACCGGCAATCCCCAATTGCGGGCCTGTCGCGAAGGCCGGCGTTATTGACCAAGTCTTGCCGGCGCGCTAGGCCCTTGCGCAACATCTGTAAAGGAGTCTGCGCATGTCCAATCCTTCGCTTCTCATCCTGCCCGGTGACGGCATCGGCCCCGAGGTAATGGCGGAAGTCATCAAGATCATCGACTGGTACGGCGCCAAGGGCGGCCTGAAGTTCGATGTCAGCATGGATCTGGTGGGCGGCTGCGCCTACGACAAGCATGGTACGCCGCTGACGGACGAGACCATGGCGAAGGCGCAGGACGTCGACGCCGTCCTGCTGGGCGCCGTGGGCGGCCCGAAATACGACAACCTCGATTTCAGCGTGAAGCCCGAACGCGGCCTGCTGCGCCTGCGCAAGGAAATGGACCTCTACGCCAACCTGCGCCCCGCCCAGTGCTTTGACGCGCTGGCCGACTTCTCCTCGCTGAAGAAGGACGTGGTGGCCGGGCTCGACCTGATGATCGTGCGCGAACTGACCGCCGGCGTCTATTTCGGCGAGCCGCGCGGCATCTTCGAGGAAGGCAACGAACGCGTCGGCATCAACACCCAGCGCTATACCGAGAGCGAGATCGACCGCGTCGCGCGTTCGGCCTTTGAACTGGCCCGCAAGCGCAACAACAAGGTCACCTCGGTCGAGAAGGCCAACGTGATGGAATCCGGCATCCTCTGGCGCGAGGTGGTGCAGAAGGTTCGCGACGAGGATTATCCGGATGTCGAGCTGAACCACATGTATGCCGACAACTGCGCCATGCAGCTGGTCCGCGCGCCCAAGCAGTTCGACGTGATCGTCACCGACAACCTGTTCGGCGATATCCTGTCCGACTGCGCCGCGATGCTGACCGGTTCGCTTGGCATGCTGCCCTCGGCCTCGCTCGGTGCGCCGATGGCCAATGGCCGGCCGAAAGCGCTCTACGAGCCGGTGCATGGCTCCGCCCCCGACATCGCCGGCCAGGGCAAGGCCAACCCGATCGCCTGTATCCTCAGCTTCGCCATGGCGCTGCGCTACAGCTTCGATCAGGGCGCCGAAGCCGACCGGCTGGAACAGGCGGTCGAAAAGGTGCTGGCCGATGGTCTGCGTACCGCCGACCTGCTGGGTGAAGAGGGCGTCAAGCCGGTCTCGACCAGCGAAATGGGCGATGCCATCGTCGCGGCGCTCGACGCCAGCCTCTAAGGCCTAGTCCTCCGGCAGGGTCTCCTGAAGCAGGCCCTGCCGGGCGATCCGGTCGTAATGACCGATGCGCGCGGCGTGATGCACGCTGCGCTGCAGCCAGCGCATCGCATCGGTATGCGCAAAGACCTCCGACAGCGAATAAAGCCCGGCGTGCTCTCCCAGCAGCAGGCCGCGACGGGGCCGCCCGACCCGATGGGCGATGATCTCTTCCAGCCAGGCCAGCCGGTCGGCCTCCATCTCGCCCGGCGGGGCGGCGGCGGCGCAGCCCAGAAGCGCCCCCATCAGCACCGCCGGCCGATGCAGGCTGCGATCCTCGAACAACGTCTGGATATAGGCGGTCTGCCCGCTGCGCTCCAACAGGCGACGCAGGTGATCAGCCTCGTGCAGCAGGGCGGAATAGACCTCTGCCTCGCGCGCCATGCCCTCGGGGGTGCGGATCGCGGCGAGATACTCCTCCAGCCGGTCGAGCGCCGCCGGCAGCGCCGCCGCCAGCGCGGCAAGCGGCCGATAGTCGGGCGCATCGCGCATCGCCGCCGCCAAGGCCGAAAACAGCCGGTCGGCGATCACCTGCGCCCCACCCCGCGCCGCCGTCATGGCCGCCCGCGCATCCGACAACAGACCCTTGTCGAGACCGAGTCTCAGCCGGTCGTCCTCGCGCTCGGGGACCAGCCGTTCGATCAGCGCGGTGAACTGCGCCGTCACCGGCAGGAACAGCGCCGTGCCCAGAAGGTTGAAACCGGTGTGAAAGGTCAGCAACGTGCTGAGCGGCCCGATCACCCCGGCGAGGTCGGACAGCACCGGCGCAAAGATCAGCAGCAACGGAAAGGCCAGGGCCGAGGTGATCACGTTGAAGCCCAGATTGGCCACCGCCGCCTGCCGCATCACCCGCGAGCCGCCGACCGAGGCCAGAAGCGCGGTGAAGGTGGTGCCGATATTCATCCCCAACACCAGCGCCGCCGCCTGCTCCAGCCCGATGGCGCCGCCCTGCAGCAGCACCAGGGCAAGCGCCACCATCGCGCCCGAGCTTTGCACGATCACCGTCATCACCAGCCCGACCAGCAACAGCGCCAGCATGCCCAGGGCGCCACGTTGCGGCAGCATCTCGGGCCGCAGCAGATCGGTGACCGATCCCATCGCCCCCTGCATCAGTTCGAGCCCCGAGAGCAGCAGGCAGAGCCCGGCCAGCACCTGCCCCGCCCGCGCCAGCCTGCCCCGGCCCAGCAGCGCCAGCAGCGCCGCCGGCAACAGCGCCATCAGCGCGATCGAGCCGAGCTGCAGCTTCATCCCCAGCAGCGACACCAGCCAACCGTTGGTGGTGGTGCCGATATTGGCTCCGAAGAGAATGCCCATCGCCTGCGGCAGGCTGATCAGCCCGGCACCGACGAATCCCACCGTCATCACCGTGGTGGCGCTGGAGGATTGCACCAGCGCCGTCGCCGCCGCCCCGGTGATCACCCCGCGCAGCGGCGTGGTGGTGAACCGCGCGAGAATCGCCCGCAGATTCGACCCCGCCATGTCCTTCAGCGCCCGGGTCATCGCGTCCATGCCCATCAGGAACATGCCGATGCCGCCCAGAAGATAGAAATAATTCGTCGTCATGCCCCACTCTCCCAGAGGCGCCAGACTGCCCCGGGCAGTGGTTTCTGACAAGCCGCGGGATGAGGTGGGTTTTCTCTCACAATTGCCCTTGCAAATCCCGCGGCGCACGTATACCCCACGCGACACGGTCGGGCTGTAGCGCAGCCTGGTAGCGCACCTGCTTCGGGAGCAGGGGGTCGGAGGTTCGAATCCTCTCAGCCCGACCAAAAAACAAGTATCAAGTTTCAAAAAGTCTTGCCTTTCGTTCCAGAAGGCAGGGCTTTTGCGCATTCTGAAGGGCAGATGCGGTGTCGGCAGGATGTTCAGTTTAGAACGTTCCAGATGCAGCTCTGGCGCGGCGATACCGTGTCTCACGGCCCACTGCCCGATGACAGGCAACGCAACGCTCGGCCCATTGTGGACGGTCGACCTCGCTCCATGCTCCTAGCAGGCTGCTGAAATAGTCGTGCAAGCGGAAGGGTTTCCGCGGCGCTTGGCGGGCGGCTTGATTTTCCGGCCATTCTTGGCCTTGCGGCATGGGGTGCGGTGGTTCCTGGCCTCAAATCGCCAGCAGCCGCGGCAGCCGGGCCAGGTTTGCCGCGGCCAGCGTGAGGATGAAGCGGGACCGCACCCGCTCCACGCCGAGATAGAGGGTCTGCGCCGCGCCGCCGATGGTCTTGGACCAGCCGAAGAGCTCCTCGATCCGCTTCCGGTGCTTCCGAGACAGGGCATACCCCTTGTGCCGCGTTGTCCGTCCGTCGATCGCCGAGAACCGCGCCTTCTGCGCGACATGCGGGGTGATGCAGGCTCGCCTGCAATCCGCCACGACCCCGGCAGCGTCCTATGCCTTGTCGGCACCCAGGGTCAGCTGCCTGGTCGATCCCGGCGACTGCCGGTGCATCATGTCGAGCGCCGCCTTGCGCTCGGCACGACCGTCCGCGCGGGTCAAGTCGCCCTGGACGGCCAGCCCGCTGCGGTTCTCCATGACCACGTGCCCGATGAAGCATAGCATCGCGCCGGTGCCGGGGGATTTCCGGTAAAGCCGCGCATCGGCATCTGTCGTGGAGGCATGCGTCGCGTTCGTGCGCTTCTGGCCCCTGAAATCCACTTCGGCATTTCGGCTGCGGCTGGCAGGGCGGGACATCGGGCGGGTTTCCGGATCGGGCTGCGGAGATGGGTCTTGCGGCGCGGCATCCTGTGCCGGAGGATCGCCGGGATCGCCGGGATCGCCGGGATCGCCGGGATCGCCGTCCTCTTTCGGCCGGATGCTCTTCATGGAAGCCCAAGCCTTCACCAATGTGCCGTCGACCGAGACGTGGTCGTCTGACAGCAGCGGCGCGACCTCGCGATGCGCGAGACTGGCGGCCATCACCTTGCGCGACATGTCCGTGGTCAGCAGCCGGTCGCGGTTCTTGCTGAACACGGTCGGCCTTCGGCCCAGCGCTTCGCGCGTTCAGGGCTGAAATCTGTCCACTGGACAGATTTCCGGACGCCCTTCACCCCAGACCTGGTCGTTGATGCCAAGCCCCACAAACCAGCGGAACAGCAGGTTGCAGTCCAGCTGCTCCATCAGTTGCCGCGTCGTGCCGAAGGCACGCCGCCGGCGCGACGCGGACCGAGAACAGGATTTGCAGCAGGCTCGCACGGATCAGCCGTTCCGGCGCGATGGAGGGGCGGCCACAGTCGGCGTAAAGCACCTCGAACGCGCCATCGAGGCTCGCCAAGGCGTCATTGACGACCCGACGGATCGTGCGCAGCGGATGCCGGGCGGGGACCCGCTCTTCGAGATCGACATAGCTGAACAGCGATCCGCTCGCCTCGTCTGCACCGCGCATACCTGCCTCCGCCGTTGATCCGCAGCGGGTGAATCATGTTCTGCAATCGGCGTCGAGGCCCGACTATTTCAGCAGCCTGTTAGTATTTTCATTTGGCCATGAATAGCCTGAGGGTTTCAGGGATAGAAACCAGCGCTTGATCTCATAGATTCGGCGCAGGTTGCCGTTATTTTGCTTGGTTCCGCACGCGTCGCTGTCTGTATATCGCTCCGATGAAATCAAGTGTCAGTCGGGCAGCAAGCAGAGATGTGATGCCGGAAGGATCGTAAGGCGGGGAGACCTCGACGAAATCTGCACCAACAACTTCGAACCGGGATGCGATCTCGCGCAGAATGTCCTTGCCTTCGTAATAGCTCAAGCCGCCATGGCTGATCGTCGCGGTTCCCGGGACGATAGAGGGGTCAAAAGCGTCGATGTCGATCGAGACATAGACCCTCTGGCCATCGGGCAGATGCGCCAGGGAGGCCGCAGCCCCCTGCGCGCGCAAACGCCGAAGGGGCACGACATTCGTCCCATAGGCTTTCGCCGCCTCGTAATCCGCGCGGCTGACCGAGGCCATGTTGTGGGGCGCAAGCGTCGTGATCCCCGACACATGGGCCATTTCGGATGATCGGCGCATCGGGCTGCCATGCCCCCAGGAAACGCCGTTGCGTTCGTCGATGAAGTCGAAATGCGCATCGATATGGATAATGTGAATCGGTGGCTCTGCGGCGTATGCGGCCACAGTCGCCATGGTGATTGAGTGATCTCCACCGAGGATATAGGGCAGTGTGCCTGCGCTGCGCAACGTTCTGACAGCCTGCGTCGCATTGGAGAGGCTACGCTGCGTGTCCGCGTAGATGACATCGCTGTCTCCTACGTCGGCGATCCGCACCTCTGAGGCGCCAAGATAGGTTGTTTCGTCTTCGAAGTCGAAGACACCTTCCGGTCCGAAGCTATGGAACATGGAGGCTTCGCGGATCGCGCGCGGGCCGAAACGGGTGCCGACCCGATAGCTTAAGGCCGTGTCGATGGGGATACCGAGGATCGCGACATCGACACCCTCCAGTTTGCTCCAGTCTTCTTGAGCGGGTTGTCCTGCAAAGCTGACCAGCCCGACAAACGGCAGGTTCATGCGATCGGGCAGATTGCGGTTATGTGTCATAATCGGAGCCTTCGCTTCCTGGTGACTGTGTGTCAGGCGATATCGCCTTCGATCCCTTCGGCGGCATAGGCGCCTTGCACTGCGGGACGCGCGATCATGAGGTCGAGCAGGCGGGCGATTGCGGGACGTTTTCGCGGCGGGGTCGCCATCGGGCGCGCCCAGCGGCAGAGCATGGTGAAGTAGAAATCCGCTGCGCCAAGGGTGTCGCCAAGGAAGTAGGGACCATTGGTTGCAAGATGCGCCTCGATCACATCCAGGTAGCCGTTGAGCCGGACTTCCGACCCGGCCTTGACGACCTCCGCCGCGCGCCCGTCTGTCGCGGTCAGACGTTCGGGATATTGCCAGGTCATGAGCTCTTCCTGCAGCGAATTGGTCAGGAAGATCAGCCATTGATAAAATCCGGCGCGCTCCGGCGTGCCGAATGCGGGTGCGAGCTTTGCGTCGGGGTGGCGGTCTGCCAGGTGAAGTGCAATGGCTGCCGCTTCGAAAATCACCAGTTCCTCATCGCGAAGCGCCGGAATCCGACCGTTCGGATTGAGCGCCAGGAAGGCATCGGATTTTTGCGCCGCAACACTGCGATCGACGAGCGAGAGCTGAAACGGCACCCCGATTTCGCGAAGCAACATATGCGGAGCCGCGTTCGCATTCGCGGGGTAATAGTAGAGCGTATACATGAGCCTGCCTTTGCCGGTTGAACCTGAGGGTGGTTCAAGCCTATGTCGGGCCACGACCTGTCCTCAATCGTCGCAAGCCGACGTTTCGGGACGGAATGCCGATGGAAAGGGACATCATGCAGAGCGGCCGCCCGCGCCTCGTTGTGATCTGCGTGCCACTCGCGGCGCAGTCTCTCGACATTTCCGGGCCGCTCGATTGCTTTCTCGAGGCGAACCAGGCGGCGCAGGCCCCGGTCTACGAGATCCGATTGATCGCGGTCGATGGTCGGATGCAGGTGCGGGTCGGGGGGATGACCCTGCTCATGGACGCCACCTTTGCCGATTTGGCGGAGGAGATCGACACGCTGCTGATCGCCGGAACGCCGGACTACGCCGGTGCGGCCGAGTTCCCGGCCTTTGCCGATTGGCTGCGCCGCCAGGCAGGCACGGTGCGGCGTTTGGGATCGGTTTGCACCGGGGCGTTTTTCCTGGCGGCCGCGGGGCTTCTGGGGGGGCGGCGGGCCACCACCCACTGGCAGCATGTCGCAGAACTGGCGCTCTGGTGCCCCGAGGCCGAGATCCGCCCCGATGCGATTTATATCGAGGACAGTGGGGTCTACACTTCCGCGGGCGTGACCGCGGGGATCGACTTGGCCCTGCGGCTTATCGAAGAAGACCTTGGCCATGAGGTGGCCATGCGTGTCGCTCGGCGCCTCGTGGTGTTTCTGAAGCGCCCCGGGGGACAGTCTCAGTTCAGTGCACATCTTGCTGCCCAAACCGCGCAAGAAAGCCGGATCGCCGGAGTGCAGAAATGGATTCTGGAGAATGTCGCAGCCGATCTTTCAGTGACCACTCTGGCGCGGCGCATAGGGATGAGCCCGCGCAACTTTGCGCGCCTGTTTCTGACGGAAACCGGGACTACGCCCGCCGCTTTTGTGGAGCATGTACGCGTCGATGCGATGCGCCGGGCGTTGGAGGATTCAGATATGCCGCTGAAAACCATTGCGGCGCAGTGCGGTTTTTCCGGCCCAGACATTGCGCGTCGTGCCTTTCTGCGTCGTGTCAAGACAACCCCGGCAGAGTATCGCGAGCATTTTTGCCGCTCTGGCCCCCTCGGTCCGGAAGTGTCTTCTTCACTGAACCCGCAGATCACCGACAAGCTCAAAGGCGCTTGCGGCGTTGCTGACCCTGGGTGATGGCGAAGCCATATTTCTTTGAGCTACTGAGCTGCCGGCTGCGGTGTTTTCCGACGTCGGCCGCACTTCCAGCGGCTGAAAACCGACAATAGAAAAATCGGCGTGGCGCAGTTTTGCGCTTTCGGCTGGCCTGTCCCGGGTTAGCTGTAGCTTGTCGGCCCGAGTGGCCGCGCCCGGAATCGAAGCCGCAATATCGAACAACGTGCGGCCGAAAGCCCTAAGCAGGAAGCCTCGAATTGCTATGTGGCAGAGCGCCAAACAAGTCGCGCTTCCATCGCGTAGCCAGTTCCCGGAGAAGCAAACATCGACGCTTCGCCATGTTTTCCTGCCTTCCTCAAATCTAGACCACACTGAGGATAGATGTTTCAAACTCTTCCGGCTGTGTATGTTCGGACAGGATTCGTGACGAAAAAGGACAGTTTTGGCGTCAATCCAAAGTCGATGTCTCTGATTTCAAATTTTTACCGGTCACCAAAAGGGCAAATACCCTGACTCTCGACACCAAGGCGCCCTCGGGCGCCTTTTGTTTTGCCCGCCCCTCCCCTTTCGTCGATCGGCCGAGCCAGGGGGCGAAGCGCCCCCGCTACGCCGCCGTGTCAGGGGATCGGTTCGAGCAGCGCGTCGGTCAGCTTGCAATCGGCAATCACATCGCGGCCACAGGGCACCGGCTGCAGATCGCGCGACAGGCAGATCCGCACCTCCTGGATATAGCCTTGCTGACAGGTGACAGTGACCATGTCGCGCGTCAGCCCCGGGTTGGCCTTCAGAAAGGCCTCCTCCACCACCGAGGCCGGCAGTTTCACCGACGACTTCAGCCTGCGGAACACCGCCGGGCGATTCACCCGGCCATAGGCCTCGCGCGCCAGCGCGTAATAGGCCGGGGCGGACAGGCCCGAGCACACCCCATGCTTCTTCCATTGATACCAGGCGAGCCCGGGGGTGCCCATGATATCGGTCATCTCGGCGGTCATCCGGCGGGTGGGGGCGATTTCGGCCGTATGGCAATATTCCGGCCAACCGCGATGATATTGCGGCCAGAGACCGTGCAGCACCCAGCCATAGTCGCGCCGCGCGTCGCATTGCTCGGAGTTGCGGCTGCGGCCCTCGGTGGCGCACCAGTTGGGCGACCAGCTCAGCGACAGGACGTAATAGTCGAACTGTCCCGGCTTGCCGCTGTCGGCGAGAACCGGCACGGCAGTCAACAGCCACAGGAGGATCCAGCGCATTCACTCTTTCCTTATTTCATCGGGGCCACTATATAAACCTGAAGTTCCCCCACAATGGAAACCCGTTCCGGAGCCGATCCGGGACCGCCCCTGATCCGGGCGACGGGAAAACTACGCGTAAGGAGACACGAGATGGCCAAACTGCTGCACCCCAAGGCAACCGCTGTCTGGCTGGTGGACAACACGACGCTGACCTTCAAGCAGATCGCCGATTTCGTGGGCATGCACGAGCTGGAGGTTCAGGGCATTGCCGACGGCGACGTCGCGGTCGGGGTCAAGGGCTTTGACCCTGTGGCCAACAACCAGCTCACCCAGGCCGAAATCGACAAGGCCGAGCAGAATCCGCTTCTGAGGCTGCACGTCAAATTCAACCCCGCTGCCGCGGGCGAAGAAAAGCGTCGTGGTCCGCGCTACACGCCGCTGTCGAAACGTCAGGACCGCCCGGCGTCGATCCTCTGGCTGGTGAAATTCCACCCCGAGCTGAGCGACGGCCAGATCGCCAAGCTGGTGGGCACCACCAAGCCGACCATCCAGGCGATCCGCGAACGCACGCATTGGAACATTGCCAATATCCAGCCGATCGACCCGGTGGCCCTGGGCCTGTGCAAGCAGTCCGAACTGGATGCCACCGTGCAGAAGGCCGCCGCCAAGCGCGCCGCCGAAGGCTCGGTCATGACCGATGACGAACGCCGCAAGTTGGTGAGCACCGAACAATCGCTGGGCATGGATATCGAGCCGAAGATCCCCACCGCGATCGAGGGGCTGGAAACCTTCACCCTCTCCGGCTCGCGCGACAGGGATGAAGAGGCTCGTCCGGAGCGTGATATCAGCGACGCCAATAGCTTCTTCAACCTGCCCGCCGGTGGTGGCGACGATGACGACGAGGATGAAGACGACTTCCGTCGCTGATCCCCGGGACCACCCGATTCGACATTCAGAACCCCCGAAGCCCCTGAGTTTCGGGGGTTTTCTTATGCCCAGAAGCCTGAGCACGGCAGCCGAAGTTCGGTTTTGACAGCCCTGCCGCGATGCGGCATCTTGCCCGGGTTGGCGCAAATCCCGCCGCCGAAAGGAATATCATGTCACCGCTCTTCAGGGACTTTTCCCTCACCTCGGTCACCTCGGGGCTGCTGTCGGCCTTCGTCGGTTTCTCCAGCTCCTTCGCGGTGATCGTGCAGGGGCTGAAGGCGGTGGGTGCCTCGCCGGCGCAGGCCTCTTCCGGGCTGATGATGGCGGCGGTGGCGATGGGGCTCGCCGGGATCGCGCTGAGCCTGCGCTACCGGATGCCGCTGTCGGTGGCCTGGACCACACCGGGGGCGGCCTTTCTGGCCACGCTGCAGGCGCCCGAGGGCGGCTTTGCCGTCACCGTCGGTGCCTTCATGCTGGCGGCCGCGCTCTGCGTTCTCGCCGGGCTGTGGCGGCCGCTCGGCCGGCTGGCCGAGGCGATCCCGATGACCCTGGCCAATGCGATGCTGGCCGGCATCCTGCTGCCGCTCTGCCTGGCGCCGTTCCGCGCCATGGGGCTGATCCCCGAGATCGCCCTGCCCGTCTTCCTGGCCTGGGCGGTGATGGCGCGGGTGAACCGGCTGCTGGCCATCCCGGCCGCGGTGGTGGTGGCCGCGGTGCTGGTGGCCCGCGGGCTCGAGCCCGGCGCCTTCGCGCTCGACCATCTGTGGTCCGGGCCGGTCTTCGTCATGCCCGAGCTGACCCTGGCGGCGGTGGTGGGGATCGCGCTGCCGCTCTTCATCCTGACCATGGCGTCGCAGAACGTGGCCGGGATCGCGGTGCTGAAATCCTTCGGCTATACCCCCAAGGCCGGGCCGCTGATCTCCTTCACCGGGATGGTGGCCTTCTTGTCCGCCCCCTTCGGCTCGCCGGGCGTGAACATGGCGGCGATCACCGCCGCGCTCTGCGCCGGGCCCGAGGCGCATCCCGACCCCGACCGGCGCTATTGGTCGGCGATCATCGCCGGGATCGGCTATACGGTGATGGGTCTTGGCGCGGCGATCGCCGTGGCCGTGATGGCGGTGGCCCCGCCGGCGGTGATTGCGGCGGTGGCCGGGCTGGCGCTGATCGGGGCGCTGACCGGATCGCTGGCCGTCTCTGTCTCCCAGCCTACCGGGCGCGAGGCCGCGCTGACCACCATCCTGATCACCGCCTCGGGCGTGTCCTTCTTCGGGATCGGGGCCGCCTTCTGGGGGTTGGTCGCGGGCGCCGTGCTCTATGCCTTGGACACCCGCAAATCGCGTCGCCTAGCGGCGGCCGACGCGGAGTAAGCGCTCAGAACTCCTTGCGCGCCCTGAGGGCGGCGCTGATCGTGCCGTCGTCGAGGTAATCGAGTTCGCCGCCGATCGGCACCCCCTGCGCCAGCGAGGTCAGTTTCACCTGCCCTTCGAGCTGATCGGCGATGTAATGCGCCGTGGTCTGGCCTTCGACGGTTGCGTTCAGCGCCAGGATCACCTCGGTGACATGTTCGCCGGGAATGCGATCGAGCAGCTTGGGAATCCGCAGCTCTTCCGGCCCCACCGCATCAAGCGCGGAAAGCGTACCGCCCAGCACGTGATAGCGCCCCTTGAAGACGCCAGAGCGTTCCATCGCCCAGAGATCGGCGACATCCTCGACCACGCAAAGCTCGCCATTGGCGCGCCGGTTGTCCTGGCAGATGTCGCAGATGTCCGAGGTCGCCACATTGCCGCAGTTGAGACATTCGCGCGCGGTGGCGGCGACCTCCTGCATGGCGTCGGCCAGCGGCGTCAGCAGCAGCGCCCGCTTGCGGATCAGGTGCAGCACCGCCCGACGGGCCGAGCGCGGGCCGAGCCCGGGCAGCTTGGCCATCAGCTCGATCAGGTTTTCGATCTCGCGGTTCGCGGACATGGGGCGCCTGTGCAGAGGAAAAGCGGCCGGGCGCGGCGCCCGGCCGGTCTGTCAGATCCGGGGATCAGAAGGGCAGCTTGATATCCTTCGGCAGACCCATGCTTTCGGTCAGGGCGGCCATCTCTGCCTGCGCCTTCTCGCCCGCCTTGATCTGGGCGTCCTTGATCGCGGCCAGGATCAGATCCTCGACCACTTCCTTGTCCTCGCCGTTGAAGATCGAGGGGTCGATATCCAGCCCCACCAGCTCGCCCTTGGCGGTGGCGGTCGCCTTGACCAGGCCGGCGCCGGATTCCCCGGTAACGGTCAGATTGGCCAGATCTTCCTGCATCTGGGCCATCTTGGTCTGCAGTTCCTGCGCCGACTTCATCATCTTGGCCATATCGCCGAGCTGGCCGAGTCCTTTGAACATGGGGCTCTCCTGAAAAGGTGTTCGTGCTTGGTTCACAAATACGCGCGCCGACGCCCCGGTACAAGGCCGGGGAAGCGCCTAGGCCTGCCGCGCCCGCGAGGCGGGGATGCGGAACCGGTCGCGATAGGCGCCGGGGCTGAGGCCGGTGACCGTCTTGAACGCGCGCGCAAAGGCAGAGGGATCGCGATAGCCGACCGCCCAGGCGATTTCCGCCGCGGCTTTTGTTCCGCGCTCCAGGGCGCCGCGGGCCTTCTCGACCCGCAACCGCTGCAGATAGCTGGCCGGGCTCAGCCCGGTGGCGCGCTGGAACCGGCGCAGGAAGCTGCGCTCGCTCAGCCCGGCATGGCTGGCCAGATCGGCCACCGTCAGCGGCTCGGGATAGTCCGTATCCATCCGCCGCTGGCAACGAGCTATGCCAAGGTGGCGCAGACAGAAGATCTGCTGACGGCCTAAGCACGGCCCCGGGTCCGGCCGCGCAAAGGCTCAGTTATCGTCGAAGGGATCCCATTCGTCCTCGACCTCCGGCAGCGCCTCGGCGGCGACTTCGGCAGCGATCTGCTCGGGGGTGCGGATCTCGGCGATCTTGGCCTTGGGGAACCGCGCCAGCACCGCCTGGACCAGCGGATGCGCGGTGGCCTCCTCGCGCAGGGCGATTTCGGCAGCGTCGCGTTTTTCGGCAATGGTCTCCGCCGTGCCGCCGCTGGTGATGATCACCGCCCAGCGGTTGCCGGTCCAGCTTTGCAGCCTGGACCCGAGCCGTTGCGCCAGATCGGTGGGGGCCTCGTCCGAGGGGGTGAATTCGATCCGCCCCGGCTGGTAGGAGACCAGCCGCACGCCGATCTCGACCTCGACCAGCAGCTTTACGTCACGATTGGTGCGGATCAGCTCGATCACATGATCGAAGGTCGGGTAGCGCGACAGCGCCTCGGCCACTTCTCCGGCGAGAAGGGCGGTGGGACCACCGCCCGCCGAACTGCGCGCGGGCATCGCGGCAGAGCCGACCGCCGGCGCGGGCGCCGACCAGCCGCGGGCGCCCTCGCCCATGCCACCGCCGGGGCCTCCGCCCATCGCCCCCCCGGACATCGGTGGCGGTGGCGTATCTTGCAACTTTCGCAGCAGCTCCTCAGGGCTGGGCAAATCGGCCACATGGGTCAGCCGGATCACCGCCATCTCGGCCGCCATCATCGAATTGGGGGCGGCGGCGACCTCTTCCAGCGCCTTCAGCAGCATCTGCCACATCCGGCTGAGCACCCGCATCGGCAGCGCCTCGGCCATCGCCAGCCCACGGGCACGTTCATCCGGGCCGATGGTCGGATCCTCGGCCGCCTCGGGGGTGATCTTCACCACCGAAACCCAATGGGTGATCTCGGCCAGATCGCGCAGCACCGCCATCGGATCAGCGCCTTCGGCATATTGCGCGCCAAGCTCGGTCAGCGCGCCGGCGGCGTCACCGCGCAGGATCATGTCCATCAGATCCAGCACCCGGCCCCGATCGGCCAGCCCCAGCATGGCGCGGACCTGATCGGCACTGGTTTCCCCAGCGCCATGGCTGATCGCCTGATCGAGCAGCGAGGTCGCGTCGCGGGCCGAGCCCTCGGCCGCCCGGGTGATCAGCGCCAGCGCGTCATCGGCGATCTGCGCGCCTTCCTTGCCGGCGATCTTGCGCAGCAGGCCCATCATGTCCTCGGGTTCGATCCGGCGCAGGTCGAACCGTTGGCAACGCGACAGAACCGTCACCGGCACCTTGCGGATCTCGGTGGTGGCGAAGATGAATTTCACATGGGCGGGCGGTTCCTCAAGCGTCTTCAGCAGCGCGTTGAACGCGCTGGTCGACAGCATGTGAACCTCGTCGATGATATAGATCTTGTAGCGCGCCGAAGCCGCCCGATAGTGCACCGAGTCGATGATCTCGCGGATGTCATTGACCCCGGTGCGCGAGGCCGCATCCATCTCCATCACGTCGACATGGCGGCCTTCCATGATGGCCTTGCAATGCTCGCAGACGCCGCAGGGTTCCGTCGTCGGGCCGCCGGTGCCATCCGGGCCGATGCAGTTCATCCCCTTGGCGATGATTCGCGCCGTGGTGGTCTTCCCGGTGCCGCGAATCCCCGTCATGATGAAGGCCTGCGCGATCCGATCCGCGGCGAAGGCATTCTTCAGGGTGCGGACCATCGCCTCCTGACCGACCAGATCGGCGAAGGTCTCGGGGCGGTATTTACGGGCGAGAACCTGATAGGCTGGAGCGTCGGACAAAGGGCTACCTGAAGGTCGGGGAATCTGCATCACCAGAACGTAGGGGTTGGGGGGGCCAAGGTCCAGTGGCCGCCGTCCCGATCGCCATTCGCCGCCCGTCATGCCCCCCCGTTTCGATCCAACCCAGACGGATAGTTTGGCCCTATCCTCGCAAGGTAAAGTTGCAACAGTTTTTGCGTCTCCCCTGGTTTGAAGAAAAATTAGCAAGGATTTATTGCGCTTTAACCGGCATGGGTTAGGTTAGCTGTTGAGGCAGTAAAACAAAAATTCCGGAACAACCTGCAATGAGCATAGCCGCCTACAAGCGGACGATCACCGAGACGGAATCCCCCCGCCAGATCGAGCGCCGCGTCCTTTCCCGTGTCACCGCAGAACTTGAACGGTTCGGACCTGAGTTCGATCGCTCTGAGACCAGCACCGAAAAGCTCGCCCTTCTGGCGGGCGGCCTGAACGATGCGCTCTGGCGCAACCAGCGCGTCTGGATGGCGCTGCAGAGCGATCTGGCCCAACCGGGCAACCAATTGCCCCCGGCCCTGCGCGCCGGGCTGATCTCGCTCGCGAGCTGGGTCGGAACCCACAGCAACGGGATCTTCAAGGGCAAGAATCGGGTGCAGCCGCTGATCGACATCAACAAAACCATCATCCGCGCTCTCGAAGGCAATCCGCTGCAGGTTATGGAATGATCGAATGGCGCTGCGACTGACCCTGAAACCGAACGAGAAGATCGTGATAAACGGCTGCGTCATCCGCAACGCGGATCGGCGCCAGACCCTGACGATCGAAAACTATGCCGATGTGGTCCGCGGCGTCGACCTGCTGGACGAGCACGAGGCCGCCACGCCCGTGAAGAAGGTGTATTTCTTTATCCAGTCGGCGCTGCTGCGGCCCGAGATCCGCAAGGATCTGACGCCAATCATCCAAAAGCACCTGGCCGATCTGGTACCGATCTTCAACCAGCAGATCGCCGGCCATATCTTCGAAGCGGCCAACCACGTGTCGGCCCGGAACTACTATAAAGCCATGCGCGCGCTGCGCGAGGTCATGCGGTACGAGGACGAGCTGTTGAATCTGCTCGCCAACCGCGACAACGCCGCCGTGCAGGCGGCGGAATAAGAGAAGGAACCCGTCATGGTCGTAAGCATCTCTGGCCTGAGCAGCCCACTGGCATTGAAGCTGATCGACAGCACCCATGACAAGCAGATCGAGACCATGAGCTCCTCAGGGCAATACGCCCGGGCGGTTGAGACCTTCAAGGAGCGGATCGGCTCGATCTCCTCGCCCGAGGAGCTGGTGAAGGATTACGAGGTTTACAGCTTCGTGATGAAGGCCTTCGACCTGGAAGACCAGATTTTCGGCCGGGCGATGATCCGCAAGATTCTGGAAAGCGATCCTGCCGACAAATCCTCGCTGGTCAACAAGCTGACCGACGACCGCTTCACCGATCTGAACGAGGCGATGGGATTCACCGCCGAGGGCGGCGAACAGGTGGTGCCCGATTTCACCGACGCCGACTGGCAACAGGGCATCATCGACAAGTTCTTCGAACAGACGCTGACCAACAGCTATTCCGACGAAAACGAGAATGTCGGGGTGGCGTTGACCTTCCGCGACAAGGTGGACAGCATCGACAACTGGTTCGACGTCCTGAAGAACGAGGATCTGAGCACCTTCTTCCGCACCGCGCTTGGCCTGCCGAAGGAGATGGCCTCGATCGACGTCGACAAGCAGGCCCAACTGCTCGCCAAGAGCTATGATCTGAGCAAGCTGTCCGACCCGGACGAGCAGGAGCGGCTGATGACCCAGTTCATGGCCATCGCCGATGTCGAAAACCCGCAGACCTCGAACATCAAAAGCGCCGCGCTGACGATCCTGCAAAGCTCGACCTCGCTGACCTCCTCGATCATCCAGATCACCTGGAATGTGGCGCCGGTCGCCTTCTCGACCTATTCGCTCTATCGCTGAGAGCGGCGGCAGGTCAGCCGATCAGGTCCTCGTCTTCGCCGCTGGGCAAGTCGATCTCGCCATCGCGGGCCAGACGGATCGCGGCCTCGACCAGTTCGGATTGCGCCTGCTTGACGTCACGGGTGCGCACCGGCCCCATGGCGCGCATCTCCTCTTCCAGCATATCACGCGACCGCGCCGGCAGCGATGACAGGAAATGATCGCGCAGCTCTTTCTCGGCACCGCGCAGCGCCAGCGGCAGTGTCTTGCCGGTGACCTCGCGCATCACCTTGGCCAGGGCGTTCGGCTTCAGCTCGATCAGGTCGGAGAAGATGAACATCTTCTGCTTGATGGCGCGGAACTTCTCGGGGATCTTCTTTTCCAGCTCGCGCGAAAGCCCCTCGAACACGTTGGAATCAAGCTTGTTGAAGACCATGACAAGCTGCTTCTCGGTTTCCGCCTCGGCATTGCGCCCGGCCTTCGCCAGCACATCCCGGCGCAGGCTTTCCTCGATGCCGCGCAGCGCCTCGCTCGGCAGTGCCTCCATCGCGACCATGCGTTCGATCAGATCGACGGCGCGCTCCTGCCCCAAGAGCGGCAGCACCTTGGCCGCCGCATCCGCCTTGATCCGGCTCAGGATCACCGCCACGGTCTGATTGTGTTCCTGACGCAGGAAATCGGCCAGGATCTTTTCGTCAAGCTGAGACAGATCGCCCCAGAGGTTGCCGGTGGCGCTGTCCTCGATCTCGCCCAGAATCTCGGCCACGCGATCCTCGGGCAGAAAGCCCTTGAGCAGCCCGCGCGCCGCCTCGACCGAGCCGGTGATGCCACCATAGCTCGACATCTTCTCGCCGAATTCGCGCATCACCTCTTCGACCACCTCGGCAGCCACCTCGCCCATGGCCGAGATCGCCCGGGTGATCTTGCGAATCTCGCCGACGTCGAGCTGCTGCATCAGCGCGCCGCCCCGCGCCTCCCCCAGACAGAGGAACAGAATGGCCGATTTCTCGGCTCCACTCAGCACCCTGTGCTTGCGGAGAGGGGTGAAGTGATTCATCGGCACAGGTTCACGAGGTTAACGGATCATCGCCAAAATAGCGTTCCCTATCCATGTGATGCAAGGAATACCGACAAGAACTTCCGACTATTTCTTAACAGCGGGGGACGGTCGGCTCGCCTAACCGCCGGTCGCTGCCGAATAGGACTGCATCAAGGACCCCGCCAGCATGTACCAGCCGTCGATCAGCACGAAGAAGATCACCTTGAACGGCAGCGACACGATCACCGGCGGCAGCATCATCATGCCGGCGCTCATCAGCACCGAGGCGACGATCAGGTCGATGGCTATGAACGGCAGATAAAGCAGGAAGCCGATGGTAAAGGCACGCCTGAGTTCCGAGATCATGAAGGCCGGCACCAGCACCCGCCAGCTCACCTGCGCCGCCTCGGCGGGCACCACCTCGGGGTTGGGTTCGCCGGCGATATCGCGGAACAGGACGATGTCCTTGTCGCGGGCATTGGCATACATGAAGCTGCGGAACGGCTCGGCGATCTTGACGATCGCCTGCTCCTCGGTGATCGCGTTCTGCAGCAGCGGCCGCAACCCGTCGACCCAGGCATCCTCCAGCACGGGCTGCATCACGAAGAAGGTCATGAACAGCGCCATCGCGTTCAGCACCATATTCGGCGGCGTCTGGTTCATCCCCAGCGCCGAACGCAGCATCGACAGGACGATTACGAAGCGCGTGAAGCTGGTGGTCACCACCAAAAGCCCCGGCGCGATGCTGAGCACCGTCATCAGCGCGAAGATCTGGATCAGCCGGCCCGAGAAGCTGGCGGCCTGATCGCTGCCCGGGGTCGAGCCGCCGAAGGTCGAGGACAGATCGCGGATCAACCCGCCCAGATCGGTCTCCTGCGCCACGGCGGCCACAGTCCCGGCCAGAAGGAAACCCCCGGCAAGGATAGCGCAGCGCGCGACAAAGGATTGAGGGCGGCGCATCCGGAAAATCCTCAGGCGTCCGAAATGAAATCTTTGACGATTTCCCGCAGGGCCACGCCGATCCGGTCCCCCTGCACCTTGACCAGATCGCCCCGCGCGACCAGCCGGTCGTTGATCATGATGTCCACCGGCTCGCCCACCTTGCGGTCAAGCTCGATCACCGACCCCTTGGACAGTTCCAGCAGATCGGATATCGGCATCCGGCTGCGGCCCAGCACCACGCGCACATCCAGCTTGACGTTCAGCAGCGCGTCGATATTGCGCCCGCCCGCCGCGGCGGCGACCGCCACATCCTTGAGCGACGGCTTTTCGCTCGCCCCCGAGGCCCCGCTCGCCGCGTCGATTGCGGCTTCGGGCATGTTCTGGGTTTCACTATCCGACATCTATCCGGCCTTCTCCTGATCGTCCTTCAGTTTCGCGGCCGCCTCGCGCAGCGCGTCGAGCACCGCGCCGCAGAGCTGGTCCAGGCTGTAGCTGAGCCCGCCGCCATCCCAATCGAGCCGCGCCGCCCCATCGCCCAGCGCCGCATCCGCCACCAGATCGGGTGCGGCCCCGGTCGGCGCGGCGAGATCGGCAAGCCGGGGGCCAAGCATCTCGGCCATCTCGGGCGATAGCCGCAGTTTCAGCCGGGCACTGCCCTGCGCCATGCGCAGCCCCTCGCGGATTCGCGCCTCGGCCAGATCGCGGGCATAGGCGGCCAGAAATTCCGGCGCGATCCGCTCGGCCACATCCAGCGCCAGATCGACCATGTCGCGCTCCATCTCGCGGCGACGCTGGTCCTCCTGCGCCAGCAGGCGGTCGGTTTCCGCCCGGATCACCTCGAGCGTGGCGGCGGCGCGGCTGTCGCGCGCCTGCTCCAATTCGGCCCGGGTCTCGGCCGCGCCCTCTTCCCGCCCGTGGGCAAAGGCGGTTTCGCGCGCCTCGGCCAGCAGGCGTTCAACCTCTTCCAGGGGCAGGCTGCGGATCGGCTCTGGCTCAGCAGGGGCGACAGGCGCCATCGCGGCGGATGCGACCCGGGCGTCCTCGGCATCGAAATCGCGCAGCCAAAGCTTCATCACGCGTCAGCCTCGGCCACCAGCCACGACCGCAACACGCGCAGCACCTCTTCCGGCTTTTCCTCGGCCAGGGCCTGGATCGCCTCGACCCGCGCCTTGATCAGGCTGCCGCGCACCCCCATCGCCTCGATATACTCATGCGGCCCCTCGTCCGCTTCCGGATCGAAGACCGAGGTCTGCCCCTCCGCCACCTCGAAACTCGGCGCCTCGGCCTTGCGGGCCAGGCTCAAGGCCGGCGTGCCGGGCTCTGCCGCCAGGGCCGCCCCCTCTGGGCCGGCAAGCGCTGCGGCCGACACATCGGCCCCCGCCAGTTCCGGCGTATTGCGCTGATTGAGCTGGCGCAGCAGCGGCCGCACGCCCAGGATCATCACCAGCGCGACGATGATCAGCGCCAGCACTCCGCGCAGGATCGACACGATATTGTCGCTGATCTGCTGCCCCAGGCTTTCCTTGACCGGATCGCCGACCTCCATCGAGTAATCCATGAAGCGCAGACTATCGACCGAGATGCTGTCGCCACGCCGGGCATCATAACCCACGGCGGTCTTGACCAGTTCGGTCAGCCGCTCCAGTTCCTGCGGGCTGCGCTCGGAATAGGTCACGTCGGACCCGTCGACGGTATAGATGCCATTGATCAGCACCGCGACCGAGATGCGCTGTACCTCGCCCGCCTCGCGCACCACCTCGCGGCGGGTATTGCCGATCTCGTATTGCACGGATTCGCCGGACTTCGATTGGCTGGAGCTGCTGCCGGCGTTCGGGTCGGCCAGCGCGGCGGGGATGTTGTTCTCGACCCCGACGTTGCCGCCCCCCTCGCTGCCGGCGCGCTGCTCGGCCCGGCTGTCGGTCGAGCGCACCACCTGCTGGTCGGGATTATAGGTCTGCTCGACAATGACTTCGCGTGCGGTGGACAGATCGACGTTCACCTTCACCCGCGCGTTGCCGGCTCCGACCCGGGCGGTCAGGATGTTCTGGATCTGCTGCGCCAGCCGGTCCTCGATCCCCGAGCGGGCCGATTGCAGCGTCGCCTGGCCATCGCCATCGGCAGCCTCGGCCAGAATGGTCTCGCCGCTGGCCGACAGCACGGTGACCCGCCCCAGCTCCAGCTCAGCCACGGAGGAGGCGATCAGGTTGCGGATCGACACCGCCTGCTTGCGGGTGATGGTCCGGCCCGGCAATGGCCGCACGATGACCGAGGCGCGCGGCTCGGGTCGTTCACGCGAAAACGCCTCGCGTTCGGGCAGCACCAGATGCACCCGCGCGCTCTGCACCCCGTCCATGGTCTGGATCGAGCGCGCCAGTTCGCCCTCCATGGCACGGAGCCGGTTCACCTTCTGCATGAAGGAATTCATCGCCAGGCCGCTGTTCTCGTCGAAAAGCTCCCAACCGGGATCCCCCTCGATCGGCAGCCCGGCCTCGGCCAGAGCCATCCGCGCCCGCGCCAGATCGGCGCGCGGCACCGAGACGCTCGAGCCGTCCTCGCTCATCCGCGTCTCGAACCCGGCGCCGGCCAGGGTGGTTTCGATCGAGGTCGAGGCAGAGACCGACAGATTGGTATAGAGCGGCGCGAATTCGCGCTGCGACACCGCCGCGATCCCCAGCACCAGCGCCAACACGACCCCCAGCGCCACGCCGCCGAGGATCATCAGCCGTCGCTGTCCCAGCGCCTTGAGGTTGTTGATCAAGTCCTGCACGCCGACCCCGCCCGGATATCTTTAATCTGTCCTTTATAAAGACTATTCTATTTTTGATCCTCAAGTAAACAGGCATGTCTATACTTGCATTAAAAAGAAAAACAGGGATTATATCCATGGAAACCTTAAGAGTCTGACCTGATCGCCCATGGCCCGCCCCGCAACCAAAAAGCCTGCCCCTGATCCCGCGCGCGCCGAAAGCCCCCCGACCGGCAAGGCGCGTTCAGCCCGGACGATGCTGATGGCGGCCGCGCTCTTGTCGGTGGGCTCGCTGGGCGGCGGCTTCGTGCTGGCGCGCCTCGCCTTCCAGCAGGATGCGGCCGGCTATGAACCCGACTACCTCGCCGAGGGCTCCGCCGCCGAAGGCCAGACCGCCGAGGCTCCTGATCATGCCGGAGGCACCACGGCAAGCCAAACGCCGGCCGCATCCGAAGCCGGGCATGGCGAGACGCAGGAAGCCGGCGCGATCGAGGGCATCCTGCCTTTCGAAGAGATCATCACCAATATCACCAGCTATGACGCCCGCGGCAATTCGGCCAAGGCCTTTCTCAAGCTGACCCTGGTGCTGGTCTACCGCCCCGAGGCCGGCGCCGCCGATCTGATGCACGCGCGACAGCCCTTCATGCGCGATCTCTTCACCGGCTACGCCCACAGCCTGACGGAAACCGACGTGCGTGGCATGGCAGGGATGATGAACGTCAAGGCCGAACTGCTCAAACGCGCCCGCGCCGCCGCCGGCAATGACCTGCCGCAAGAAATCCTGATCAGCGACCTGATCGTGCAATAGGGGCCGGCGATGAACGAACAGATGTCCCCCGAAGATCTCTCGCTTCAGAACAGCGACCTGATCGACGAAATCATCCGGATGTCGGATTTCAGCTTCGAACGGCTGCCGATGCTGGACATCATCGGCGAACGGCTGGCCGATTCCGTCGCTCTGGCACTGCCCAATATGACCGGCACGCTTTGCGAGGCCTCGCTGACCCAGCTCGACTATGTGCCGATGTCGCAGGTTCTTGATGCGCTGCCGGGTCCGGCGCTGCTGGCGGTCTGTTCCTCGCACAGCCTCTATGGACAAATCCTGCTGACCCTCGACAGCACCCTGGTGCTGACCGCGCTGGAACTGATGCTGGGCGGCAGCGCCAAGGGCGAGGCGCCGCGTGCCACCACCGGTTTCACCGCCATCGAACGCGGTTTCGGCAAGCGCCTCGCCGGGCTGATCGCACATGAGCTGCAGCGCAATCTGGCCCAGGTCGGCGATGTCGAACTCGAACTCGAGCGGATCGAGACCGATCCCGATTCCGCCTCGGTCGCCCAGCCGGCCAGCCTCTGCGTCCGGATGCAGATCACCGTCGTGCTCGCCGGCCACGGCGGCATGCTCGAGGTGATCCTGCCCTATGATGCGCTGGAACCGATCCGCCCCAAGCTCAGCCGCATCCATTTCGGCGGCTTCAGCGACGAGGGCAGCCCCTGGCGCGACCAGCTGGCCGGCCAGATCGAACGCGCCACCGTCGAGCTTGAGGCGGTGCTCACCGATATCCGGCTTCCGATCCAGGACATCATGGCATGGCAGCCCGGTGACACCGTGAACCTCTGGATCGAAGAGGACCACGACGCCACCGTCCTTTGCGCCGAGACCCCGATGTTCCACGCAGCACTTGGCAAACGCAACAACGGCAACACCGCTATCCGGATCACCGAAGCGCTCGCCCCCGAAGAGGACCCCTCCCATGGCCGCAACGATCACTGATCTTCTGATCCTCCTCCTGCTCGCCGGCAGCATCGGTTACGGGCTGGTGATCACCCGTCGGGTGCAAAGACTGATGTCCGCCCTCGAAGAGCTGGAGCCCCTGGTACGGGAATTCTCCAAGGCGGTGGACAAGTCCGAATCCTCGGTCGAGGCGCTGCGCGAGAACCTCGAGGCCCGCCGCCAGGAGGCGCCTGAAATGCCGGCCCCGCAGCCCGCGGCAGAGAGCGCCGAGACGATGACACCGGCCTTCACCTCGCGCCGACACCCGACGCCGCGCCGGCTGCCCGGCGTCCAGGTGGTCCGCAACAAGCAGGATCTGGTGCGCCGGTTCTTTGAAACCTCCCGCAGCGAATCGAGGGCCTGAGCCATGGCACGCGGCCTTGTCGGCAAGCTTTTCCTCGGCGGTCTCGCGATCACGGCCTTCGCCAAGGCCGCGATCTCCTTTCCCGAACTTGCCTCTCCCGGCGAGGTGCTGAACCGCCCCGAGACAGCGACCCTGGCCGCGGTCAGCTCCAGCCAGGCCAACGGCGCGACGCCGGCAACGATGATCCAATCCGGCACGCTCGCCAGAACCTCGGCCACGGCGCAGCAATGCGACACCCCCGAAGAGGTGCTGCAATCGCTCAGCCGCGAACGCGACCTGATCGACAAGCAGCGCGACGATCTGGAAAGCCGCCAGTCGGAACTGTCGCTCGCCAAGGAAAAGCTCGACGTCGAAAAACAGGCGCTCCTCGAACTGAAGGGCGAGATCGAAGAGCTGCTGGCCCGCACCAAGGCCGCCCAGACCGAGGACCTCGACCGGCTCATCGCCTTCTACGAGAACATGAAACCGGCAGAAGCCGCGCGGATCATGGACGATCTCGACATCGAGGTGACGATCCTGGTGCTCGCGCAGATGAAGCCACGCACCGCCGCGCCGATCCTTGCCAAGATGTCGCCGGTGCGCGCCCGCGCCGTCTCAAAGATCATCCTCGAACGCTCGCAATTGCCGGGCGATCAGGATCTGGTCGGCATCCGCCTGAAATGATCCGCCCTTTTTCTAGCTGAAAATATCCCGGGGGGAGGCCGCAGGCCGTGGGGGGCAGAGCCCCCCGCCTCACCTTCGCCGCACTCACTCGGGCGAGGTTCTCAGCACCGATCCCTCGGGCGGCTTGCGGCGGCGGTTATTCCGCAGATCCAGCACAAAGCTGATGATCTCCGCCACCACCTGCCAATGCTCCATCGGCACCATCTGATCCACCTCGACCCGATCATAGAGCGCCCGCGCCAAGGGCTTGTTCTCGACAATCGGCACATCATGCTCGAAGGCGATCTCGCGGATGCGCCGCGCCATCAGATCGGCCCCCTTGGCAACGCAGACCGGGGCGTCATCGCTGCCCTGCTCATAGCGCAGCGCCACGGCGTAATGGGTCGGGTTGGTCAGGATCACACTGGCGGTCGGCACCGCGGCGGCGACGCGCTGGCGGGCGCGCTGGCGGCGAATGGCGGCGCGACGGGCCTTGATATGCGGATCGCCCTCGGCCTCCTTCATCTCGTCGCGCACCTCCTTCACGGTCATCATCAACCGCCGACGCCATTCGAACCGGTGCCAGAGGATGTCGAAGATCGCCACCGGCACCAGGAAGATCGCCGCCGCCAGCAACAACCGCCGCGCCGCCTGCAGCAGATATCCCGGCAGGTTCTCGGGAATGAACCCGGGGGCCTCCCAAATCCCCTCCACCGCCCAGCGGGTGACCCAGATCGCCAAGCCGCCGACCACCAGGACCTTGACCAGGCTCTTGCCGAATTCCACCAGCGTATTGGCCGAGAACAATCGTTTCAGCCCCTGAAGCGGTGACAGTTTCGACAGCTTCGGCGTCACCCGCTCCAGCGCCGCCACCGTCTCGCCCTGGATCAGCACACCGAAGACCCCGCCGACGAGGATCAACAGGAACAGCGGCGCCAGGGCCAGCGACAGCGACAGCACCACCTCGCGCAGCAGCTCTCCCAGCACGCTGAGACCCGAACGCCCCTCGCCCACCTCGACCTGACCGGCACCGTCGATCAGTGCCGACAGCGCCGCGGCCAGGCGCGGCCCCATCCAGGGCAGCACCAACGCCGCCGCCCCGAACAGCGACAGCACCACCATCATGTTACCGGTCTCGCGCGACGCGGGCACGTCGCCGCGCTTGCGCGCATCGCGCAGCCGCTTCTCGGTCGGCTCGTGGCTCTTCTGGCTGTCGTCCTGATCGCCCTCTGCCATGGCTCAGAACCTGAACAGCCCCAACCAGGTGGTGAACTGGTTGAGAAAATGGTCGATCATCGCCGGCGTCGCCACCGACAGGATCAAAAGCCCCGCCACGATCAGGATCGAGGAGGCGACGAAGAACACCGGCAGTTGCGGCATCATCCGGTTGGCCAGCCCCATGCCGAGGTTCAGCACCACCCCCATGACAAAGAAGGGCGCGGCGATCGACATGCCGATATAGAGGCTCTGGCCGCCGGCCCGCACGATCTGTTCGGCCAGATCGCCTGTCATCACCAGCCCGACCGGAAACACCTGATAGCTGTCCAGCAGGGCCCGCAGGATCAGGTGATGCGCATCCGAGGCGAAGATCGCCGCCACCGAGCCGATGATCAGCAGCGAGGCCACCAACGTGGCCCCCTCGAAGGCCCCAAGCGACGGGCCGAAGGCATTCGCCAGCCCCGAGACCTGGCCGACCTGATAGCCGGCGAAATCCATCGCCGACAACAGCACCCGCCCGCACAGCCCGATCCAGATGCCGATGGTCGCCTCCAGCCCGAGCAGCAGCGTCATCTCGACCGGTGTGTCGGGGATATGCGCAGCGACCGGCGTGGCGGGATAGAGCGCGGCGCAAAGCACCAGCGCAAAGGCGACCCGCATCCGCCCCGGAATCTGGGTTTCGCCGAAGCCCGGCATGAACATCACCGCGCCGCCGATGCGGGCCACGACAAGGAAGTATCCGAAGATCAGGCCGGCGATATAATCGTTCAGCCCCATCGCCTCAGGCGCCGACCGTCGCAACGGTGCGCAGCGAGACCTTGCGATGAATCTCGTTGTGGGAAATCACCTGGGTCACCGGGCTCACCCGCTCGAGGATCTGGCGCACATAGGGGCGCACATCCGGGGTCACCAGCAGCGCCGGCCATTCATCGCCGGCGGCAAAACGCTGGATCTCCTTGCGCACGGCCAGAACGAATTCCTGCACCCGCGCCGGCGACATCATGAAGCCGTCCCCATCGCCACCGGGCGACACCGCATTGTTCAGCTCGCGCTCCCAATCCGGGCTCAGCACGATCACCGGAACATAGCCCTTGGCATCGGCCAGCGCCTGGCAGATCTGCTTGGCCAGGCGGCCGCGTACATGCTCGACGATATTGCGCAAGTTCTGGGTGGTGGAGACCGCCTCCGCCACCGCCTCGATGATACGCGACAGGTTGCGGATCGACACCCGTTCGGACAGCAACGCCTGCAGCACATGCTGCAACAGCACCGCCGGCGACTTGTTCGACATGTCGTTCAGCAGCTTCTGATATTCCTTGCTCTGCCCGGCGATCAGATCCTGGGTGGCGGCATAGGTCAGAAGATCCGGCATGTATTCCTTGATCACCTCGGTCAGATGGGTGGTGATCACGCTTTCCGGATCCACCACCGTCAGCCCGCGCATCTCGGCATCCGAGGCGCGGCCCTGATCGACCCAGACCGCATGCAGCCCGAAGGTCGGCTCGCGGGTGCGTTCGCCCACCAGATCGGCATCCTTGCCCGAAGGGTCGATCACCATCATCAGGCCCGGACGCACCTCGCCCCTCGCGGTCTCCACCCCCTGAAGCGAGATCGCATAGCTCATCGCCGGCAGGTTGCTGTCGTCCTTGATTCGCACCGGCGGCAGGACAAAGCCGAAATCCTTGATGAAGAGATTGCGCAGGCTTTTCACCTTGCCCGGCAGCGCCGCATCGGCCGAGGTGATCAGAGACACCAGCCCCGAGCCGAGTTCCAGCCGCAGATCATCGAGCTTGAGCGCCTCGGCGATCGGGTCTTCAACCTTCTTAGGCTTGGCATCGGCCTTGGCGGCGGCATCCCTGGCCAGGTTGCGATCCTTGATGTTGGTCTGCATGACATAGCCCAGCACCGCCATGCCCCCCGCCAGAACGGTGAAGATCACGAAGGGAAAGCCTGGCAGGAAGCCGATCATGAAGGCTAGGACCGCGGCCATGTAGAGCGCCTTTGGGAAACCGCTGAGCTGCTTGAGCACCGCCTCGTTCGCGGCGCCATGGGTGCCGCTCTTGGTGACCAGCAGGCCGGCGGCCAACGACACCACCAGCGCCGGGATTTGCGTCACCAGCCCGTCGCCGATGGTCAGCGCGGTATAGTTGCCGGCCGCCTCCGCCACGCTCAACCCATGGCTCGCCACCCCGATCAGGATGCCGCCCACCACGTTGATCACGGTAATGATCAAGCCGGCGACCGCATCGCCGCGGACGAATTTCGACGCCCCGTCCATCGCCCCGAAGAACGAGCTTTCCTCTTCGAGCACCCGGCGGCGTTCGCGCGCCTGTTCCTCGTTGATGATGCCGGCGCCCATATCCGCGTCGATCGCCATCTGCTTGCCCGGCATCGCATCCAGCGAGAACCGCGCCGCCACTTCGGCGATCCGGGTGGAGCCCTTAGTGATCACCACGAAGTTGATGATCACCAGAATGGCGAAGATCACGATCCCGATGACGAAATCGCCGCCAACAATGAAGCGCGAGAAGCCCGAGATCACCTTGCCGGCGGCCTCCGATCCCTCGTGCCCGCGGCTCAGGATCAGCCGGGTGGAGGAGACGTTGAGCGCCAGCCGCAACATGGTGACGACCAGCAGCACCGTCGGGAAAGAGTTGAAATCGAGCGGCGTCGGAATCCACAGGGCCACCATCAGGATCAGCACGGCCAGCGACAGCGAGATCGCCAACCCGAAGTCGAGCAGGAAGGGCGGCATCGGGATGAACAGCATGCCAAGGATCAGCATCACCCCGATGGCGAACCCCACGTCGCGGTTCGCCATGCTGAGCTGCGACCACAGCCCTGAGATGGATTTCGGCAGGTTGATGTCCCTTGCGCTCATCTGATCCTCAATTCACGATCCTGTAATCCGGCAGCACCGGACGGATCGGATAGGCGGAATAAATCGAAAACTGCGCCTCCTCGGCCTGATGGGCGCTGCCCCAGAACACCGGCGGCTCGGGCGGGGGCGGCGGCGCGGCGGCCTCTGCGGCGGCGACAGTGAACATCGACGACCTGCGCGCCTGGCCCAGCAGCTGGCCCAGACCGGCATTGACCACCGACTGATTGCGTTTGAGCGCGGCGAGATAGGTCTTTTGATAGGCCTCCGTGGCCGAGTGATAGCGCCCCGCCGCCGCCCACCAATCGCCGGTCTCCTGATAGAGCCCGCTCAGATAGCGCGCCGCATAATCCACGTTCACCAGGGGTTCGAAGGCCAGATCGAGCGTATCGAAATTTGCCCCGTGCCAGCGCTGGTTCACCTGCATGCAGCCCACGTCGATCGAGGCGATCCCGGCCGCCCGCTTGCCCTCGACCCAGGCCATCGCCTCGGCCCGGGTCTTGAAGAATGCGCCCTCGCCCGCGGCGTTGACAGTCCAGGGCCAGACGGTCAGCCCCTCCTTGCCGCGCCGGCCGGCCTCCTGCACGCCGATCGCCAACAGCAGGTTGTCGGGAATACCATAGCGCGCCTGGGCGTCGAGGATCGCGGCAACGCAATCGGCCCCAGTCAGTGCCCGCTCCTCGGGGTCATCCGGCGTCACGACTGCCCGCGCCGACGGCGGCAGCACCGATTTGTAGAAGCCCGCGAAGAATTCGGCCCGCGCCTCCCCCCAGAACGGGGCGGCCGCCAGAACCATCACCGCGCCACACGTGCCGATGCGCCGCCCGCGCCCCATCTCAGCCGCCACCGCTGACGATCAGGTCGAACACCTGGTTCGACAGCCGGCTCAGCGTTCCGTAGATGAAGGGAAGGGTCAGGGCGAGTGCCAGAAAGATCGCCACGATCTTCGGCACGAAGGTCAGCGTCATTTCCTGGATCTGGGTCAGCGCCTGCACGAAGGAGACGATCAGCCCGACCAGCAGCGCCACCGCCATCACCGGCGCCGAGGCCAGCAGCACCGTGTTGAGCGTCAATCGGATGATCTCATATACGCTGACCGTATCCAATCGGCCTCTCCCCGGGGTGATGGCAGGCGAATGCCCGTGTCAGATCGACATGTTCAGGACGTCTTTATAGGCGCTGACCAGCTTGTCGCGCAGCGCCACCGAGACGCGCACCGTGCTTTCCATCGCCATCGTCGCCTCGACCACCTGCTGCATGCCGATCTTCTCGGCCAGCCCCGCCTGCGCGGCGGCGTCGCCATAGCGCACGGAGCCGACCGCGCCTTCGGCGGCCTTGCGGATCATATCGCCAAAGCTCGGCCCCTGGTCACCGTCGGATGCGGCGGCGCCCTCTCCCAGGGTCTTGGCCTTGCCATAGGCGGCTTCGACGATCATGCCCGGACGGATGGCGGAGACATCAACCATGAATCACTTCCTACTCAATCAGATTAATCAGCTCGCTGCGCATCTGCTTGGCATTCTCGAGCATCGTCAGATTGGCCTCATAGCTGCGCGAGGCCTCGCGCATGTTACTCATCTCGATCAACGGATTGACGTTGGGCAACTTGACATAGCCATTGTCGTCCGCCGCCGGATGCGAGGGGTCGAAGCGCAACGAGAATTCGCCCATGTCGCGGGTGATGTCGCTGACCTCGACCAAGGCGGCACCGGTCGCCTCATCCGTCATCTCGCCAAAGCTGATCACCTTGCGGCGATAGGGTTCATCGCCGGACTTCTGCGCGGTGGTAGAAGCGTTGGCGACGTTTTCCGACACCACCCGCAGCCGCTCGCCCTGGGCGCGCATGCCGCTGGCGGCGATTTTCACGATCGAGGACAGCGCATCCATGACCGATCTCCTCAGTTACTGCCGGCGACGCTGAGCAGCATCTCATGCGCCTTGCGATAGAGGTTGGAGGCAAGACGATATTGGCTCTGGGTATTCGCCGCATCGAGGATCTGCTCTTCCATGACCACGGTATTGCCCGAAATCGTCCCGCCCCATTCGTCCCTGACCTCGGAAACCTCCGCCTCGGGCGAAACCGAAGAACGGCCCGCGCTGTCGAGATAGGCATCAAAGCTTTGCACATCGCGGGCGCGATAGCCGGCGACATCGGCGTTGGCGATATTTTCCGAAACTGAACGCTGCTTGTCCGACAGCCACTGCAGACGGCGCGAGGCAAGCTGAAACAGGTTGAGGGCTTCGAAATTCATCATGGACTCCGGCTCAATTCTTGGAGACTATAGCAAGCACAACAAAGATTAACAGGTCTATTCTTGTGACTAAGGTATTTTCCGACCTGCGACAAAAGATTTCGCCCCTGGAATCCACAAGAATTACAGGGCGTGTTCAATCTGTCGTTGGCCTGACCTTGCGGGTCGCCGGGCTGCAACGCGCCGCCGGACTGGGGCAGCGCTGTCGCGTCCATGGCCAGCACGGCACCGTCACCGGCGAGATCGTCGGCGCCAGTGCCGAGGGGCTGCACCTGCTGCCCTTCGGCACCTGGGAGGGCATTGCTGTCGGCGACGCCGTCGATCTGATCCAGTCCGAGGACGGTATCCGCCCGGACGAAAGCTGGATCGGCACGGTGGTGAATGCCCTGGGGCAACCGCTGTCACTTGCGCCCGACTTTCGCCGCGGCAGCCGGCGCACCCGCGGCCGCAACAGCCCGCCGCCCGCCTATGCCCGCCGCCGCGTCGGCGCCAAGCTGGAAACCCAGATCAAGTGCATCGACCTGTTCACCCCGATCTGCCGCGGTCAGCGCATGGGGATCTTCGCCGGCTCGGGCGTGGGCAAGTCGACCCTGATGGCGATGCTGGCCCGCAACACCAACGCCGATGTTATCGTCATCGGTCTGGTCGGCGAACGCGGTCGCGAGGTTCAGGACTTCATCGAAGAGGATCTGGGCCCCGAGGGCATGGCGCGGTCGGTGGTCGTGGTCGCCACCGGGGACGAGGCGCCGCTGTTGCGGCGACAAGCCGCCTGGACCGCCACCGCCGTAGCCGAACATTTCCGCGCCGAGGGCAAGCAGGTGCTGCTGATGATGGACAGCGTCACCCGTTTCGCCATGGCACAGCGCGAGATCGGCCTGTCGAGCGGCGAGCCACCGACCACGCGGGGCTATCCGCCGACGGTGTTCTCCGAACTGCCGCACCTGCTGGAACGCGCCGGGCCCGGCCGCGAGGGAGAAGGCGACATCACCGGCATCTATACTGTTCTGGTTGACGGCGACGACATGAACGAACCGATTGCCGATGCGGTGCGCGGCATCCTCGACGGCCATATCGTGCTGGACAGGCGCATCGCCGAACAGGACCGTTATCCGGCGATCAACGTGCAAAAGTCGATCTCGCGCATGCTGCCCGACTGCCACAGCGAAGAAGAGTTCACCATCATGCAGGCGGCACGACGCGCCCTGGCCCGCTATGCCGATATGGAGGAGCTGATCCGCGTCGGCGCCTACAAACCCGGGTCCGACCTTGAAACCGACGCCGCGATCCGTTTTTTCCGCGCGGCGAATGGCTTTCTGGCGCAGAAAAAGGCCGAAACCCTGCGCGCCGATCAAAGCTTTGCGGAAATCTATCGGATGCTGCTGGAGGCAGGGATCGAGGTTGCCCTGCCGACCGCCCCGGACAAGCAAACGCCCGCGCCACGCAGTTCGGGCGCCCGGCCCAAGCCGACCCAAGGGTATCGCGCCTGATCACTGGTACCGGATACGAGGTGTCGTCAGGGGTTACCCCCTGACGACCAAGGACTGTTACTTGAACAGGCTCAGGATGTTTTGCGGCGACTGGTTCGCGATCGACAGCGATTGCGTCGCGAGCTGCTGCTGAACCTGATAGGCTTGCAGACGCGCAGCTTCTTCTTCCATGTTCGCATCAACCATGGCGCTGACGCCGGAATCCAGCGTGTCGGTCAGCGACGACAGGAAATCCTGCTGACCGTCCAGCGTGTCTTCGGTGACGCCCAGGCTGGTCGCGGCGGTGATCGAGTCGGCCAGAGCGCCTTCGGCGGTGGCCAGATCGGCGGCCAGGTCGGTCGAAGTGGTCAGGTCGATGCTTTCCAGCGTGGTCTTGATCGCCGACAGATCGACCTTGTCGAAGGTGATCGTGGTGGTGGCGAAGCTGCCCGACGACCGGCTGATCCCGGTCACCACGGTGACGGTGTCGGTCGAAGTGACCAGATCGTCGCCGTTGAAGGTCGACTGGTCGATGGCCGCGCCGATCTGGGCAACCAGAGCGTCGAGTTCCGATTGCACGTCGGTCAGGTTGATCCCGTTGCCTTGGGCGAAAGCAATACGCTCGGCGAATTTTTCGGTCAGGCTGGAAACGGTTTCAGCACCCAGACGGGCGGTCGAGACCGAGTTCTTGGTCGAGGTCAGGCCTTCGTTGATGGCGCTGAACATGCCGCTGTCGCCCGACATCGTTTCAGAGATGGCGAAATAGGCGGCGTTGTCCTTGCCCGAGCTGATCGCCAGACCGCTGGAGACGCGGTTCTGGGTCTCGTTCAGACCCTTGTTGATCTGGTTCAGAGTGGCCAGAGCGACGGTTGCGGAGCTATTGTTGAGAATGGACGACATTTAATGCTCTCCTCAGTTCTCGTTTTTTTGAGTCCAGTCTTCTGACTGTGATCTGGTTCGAAAACCAGTACCGAGGATATTAACACCGGGATTAAAGCGGGGTTTACGTTTTGACGTTTCCCGACGCCGACGCTCAGAATTCGCGATCTATCCGCAGCCGCCCGCCCGGCTGGGCCGCGATCTTCTGCCCGGACTTGCCATAAAGCCCGGTCAGTCCGCTGCGTTCCGTCGCCTTCCTGATCTCGCGCACGATATTGCCGGCGGCGAGGGCCATCCGCTGCAACAGCACGCCATCCTCGCTCACCACCTTTTGCAGCTCGGCCAGCCGGGCCGGCAAGCCGCTGTCCTTCGCCATGTCATGGGATAGGAAGGGTTCGACCAGCGGCACCCGCAGCTCCAGCCATTTCAGCAGCGCGGATTTCCGTTCAAAAAGCTCGCCCACCCGCTGAAACTTGCCGGCACGAATGGCGGCGATTTCCTCGTTCAACAGATCGATCGCCTCCCCCACCTTGGCGGCGAAGGCTTCGATATTCGCCTCATCCTCCGAGGTGAGCACCCTATTGCCCGCCTCGGCGGCACCGCGCCGTGCCTCGGCCCGCTGCCCGATCCTGAATTTCCGCCGCTCTCGCATTCCGCAGCCCCCGCCCATTGTCTCGAATGATACCGCCACTCAGCGGCGATAGGCCGCCAGCATGCGACCGATGCTTTCGCCCATCCCCAGCCCGCCGCGATCGGCCAGTTGCTGCGCCATCGCGTCGGACAGGAAAGATCGCCACATCTCGGCCCCCTGCCCGCCTGAGGCCGGCCCGTAATCCACCGTCGACATCATCTGATCGACGAACTGGCTGATGAAGACTGCCTCGAACTTCTGCGCCACCTGCATGTCTTCGGCGGTCGGCTGCGGCTCGCCCGCGACCGTCGCCTGCATCGCGGCAGCGGAAACAGAGGTCAGATCGGTCATCAGATGATCTCCAGATCGGCGTGCAGCGCCCCGGTGGCCTTGATCGCCTCGAGGATCGAAATCGTCTGCCGCGCGCCAACGCCGATGGCATTCAGCCCATCCACCAGATCTTGCAGGCTGACGTCCCCCTGAAGGATGGTGAACCGGCTTTCACGTTCCTGCACATCGACATTGGATTCCGGCACGATAACCGTGGTGCCGCCAATGCTGATGGGATTGGGCTGGCTGACGTTATAGCGTTCGCGCACTCGCACCGTCAGCCCGCCCTGGCTGATCGCCACCTGACCGATCCGCACATTGGCACCGATCACGATGGTTCCGGATTTTTCATCCACCACCACCCGGGCGACACTGTCAGGCTGAACCGTCAGATTCTCGATCGCCGCGATGGTTTCGGTCACATCGCCCTTGCCGGGAACCCGCACTTCGACCGTGGCCGAATCGAGCGCCCGGGCGGTGCCACCGCCCAGCGTCATGTTGATCGCGTCCTCGATCCGCGCCGCAGTGGTGAAATCCGGCACCCGCAGCGAAATCCGGAAGCTGTCGAGCTGGCGCAGTTCGAAATTCACCTCACGTTCGACAATGGCGCCATTGTCGATCCGGGCGATGGTGGGCACGCCCTCAACGACGCTGGCGGCATTGCCCTGCGCCATGAAGCCCGACACCGCAACCGGCCCCTGCGCCACGGCATAGACCTCGCCGTCGGCGCCGGACAGCGGCGTGACCAGCAGGGTGCCCCCGCGCAGGCTGGTGGCATCGCCCAGCGAAGAGACCACCACGTCGATCGGCGCGCCACGACGGGCGAAGGGCGGCAGCTTGGCCGTCACCATCACCGCGGCGGTGTTCTTGGTCTTCAGCAGATCGCCATCGAGGTTCCCGACGCCCAGCCGTTCGAGCATGCCCTTGACCGACTCCCGGGTGAACGGGCTGTTGGTCATCTTGTCGCCGGAGCCGTGCAAGCCCACCACCAGACCATAGCCGATCAGATGGTTTTCCCGGACCCCTTCGAAACTGGCGATATCTTTGATCCGCACCCCGGCCTGCGCCGCGGAAGCCAACAGCACCGCCGCCGCCAGGGCCATCACAACGGCACGCAGGTGGCGCCGCGCGATCGCGCGCGCGCCCCGAACCATTGCCTGAACCTGCTGTGCTGACATGGAATTCATCCCTGGCTTCCCGGCAAATCTATCCGTTTGTTTTTGCCAAGTCCATATATAGCGAAAACTAATCATAGATGTGGACAACTTTATCGTTGAACTAACCAACTTTCCTTGCTAGCCATTAAGAATAGTGATGAATTGCGGCGGGAACGGAGGTGTTCATGCGCGCCTATGTTTTCGAACCACGTGAAAAGCGGCAGGCCTCGCTCGCCAGCGAGCTGGAGAACGCGGGCATCGAGCCACATTTCGTCGATGAGGATTTCTTCGAGGCGGGGCTCGCTCCGCTGACACAACCGGGCCATGACACCCGGGCGATCCTGATCGGGGAATCTCCGAACATCCACGACCAGATCCGCGCCATTCGCCGGGCGGGCTGCGCCAACCCGGTGATCGTGCTGCGCGATTTCCGCAATTCCCAGGATACCTCGGCAGCCCTTGATCGCGGCGCAGACGATGTCATCGTCAGCCCGATCAAGGGCAGCGAGGTGGCCTCGCGCATCAATTCCATCGTGCGACGGTTCCACGGCCACGCCGCCGAAAGCGTGGTGGTGGGCGAGCTGACCGCCTTTTTCGACGGCCGCGATCCCATCGTCTCGGGCGCGCGGATCAAACTGTCGAAGCGGGAACATTCGATCTTCCAGCATCTGGCGCTGAACTCGAACAAGGTGATCTCGAAGAACGCGATCTATGACGCCGTCTATGGGATGAGCGCCGACCAGCCGTTCGACAAGGTGATCGACGTCTATATCTGCAAGCTGCGCAAGAAGATCGCCGCGGCGGCCACCAGCGGTTCGCAATATATCGAAACGGTACACGGCCGCGGCTACAAGCTCAGCGCGCCGGAGCTGCTTGAGCTGCCGCCCCCCGAAGCGCAGCCCGCCCAGATCCCCCAGCACAGCACCGGCTATCAGGCGCGTGCCTGACTGACCCGCCCGGCGATCCGCCGGGCGTTTCTCATTCAGACCAATGGATCAGAGATAATCCAGCAACGACAGTTGCGACAGCTTGGCGCTGACCGCATAGCTGGCTTCGAGCTGATACTGCAGGTTCTCGACCTTGGTCGAGGCCTCATAGGGATCGACGCTTTCATAGTCCGAGATCTGGGTTTTCTGCACCAGCGACAGATCCCCGAGCCGGGATTGGGCATTCTCGACCACCTGCTGATGGAAGCCGATGCCGGCCGAAATCTCCAGCATGCCCTCGACCCCAGTGCTGAGCGCCGCGGTCGCGCCGGCCATCCAGGCGGAATAGGTCGCATCATCCTCGATGGTGCTGACGTCGACCGAAGCCAGCATCGCCAACCCCTTGATCACGTTGACGATACCGGCATCATTGGCCTGAACGCCATACTCCAGCGCCTGCCCTTCGCCGATCCGCGCGGTGACGCGGGTCGGGCTGCTGCCGTCTGCGCTGACAGCCCGAGTGCCGCTGAAGAAGGTGCCCTCGTAATTCTCGGCCTCATCCGCGTTCGAGGAGGAGAACACCGCGTCGATCTTGGCCAACATCTCCTCGGCCTCCTCGGCCGAGGTCGGGCCGCCGCCGACGATATCGGCCAGAACCTGAGCCGGAGAGGCGCCGGTTTCCTTGTTCACCTCGCTCCAGCGCGTCAGCGGCTGCTTGTCGCTGTCGATGCCCGAGAACAGGTAATCGCCGCTATAGCTGATGTTCAGCGTCGCGATCAGGCTCTCCAGCGCGGCGCTCGCCTCGTTCTGCAGTTCGGTCACGCCGGTGGTCGCCCGCGAGGAGTTCACGATGGCCGTCTTCAGCACGCTGTCGGCGCTTCCCCGGGCGGTGTCGATCGAGGTCAGCATCGCCTGGAGCTTGCTGTCCAGAATGCTGTTCGTGTTGATATAGGCTTCGGTATTCTCGTAATTCTTGCGCAGCGTCATCAGCGTCGCGGAGCTGGCCCCGAGCGCGCCGTAGATATCCGATTTCACACCTGTGGACAGCTCTTCGCTCGCGGTCGCCAAAGCCGAGGTCGCGCTGGCGACAAAGCTGCGGTTGGCGGTATTGAACTGCAAAGACGATACCCGGCTGATATTCCAGCTCATACTCTACCCTCAGACTGCGGCCAACAGCGCGTCGAGCATGTCGCTCACCGCCGTCAGCACCTTGGAATTCGCAACATAGCTCCGCTCGATCAGCATAAGCTGCTGCACTTCATCGTCGATATTGACGCCCGCGACGTTATCGCGGGAAGCCTGTACCAATTCGGCCGCCGAGGCCGCGGCACTATAGTTGCTTTCGGCGCGCGAACGGGTCAGCGCCTGGGCCGTCACCACCGCAGAGGCGAAATCGGCCAGGGAAATCGAGGGGCTGAGCCCCGTGGCCGGATCGGCATCGACCTTGGTATCGAGCACGTCGATATAGGCCTGCACCTGGGTGGCGTCAGCGACGGCCCCCTCTTCATCAACGCCCATGCCATCGCGAATGCGCCAGGTTTCGGCATCCCCATCATGCGAAACCGCCTCGTTGACCGCGATCCGGCTGGCCAGCCCATCGAGCTTGCTGGCATCAAAGGCATTGCCCTTGTCGGTGAACAGCCCCGCCTCTCCGGCCGACAGAGACGCATCGGCCGCCTCGAAGGCCTGGATCAACCCGCGGGCATATTCGTCAAGCTGAAGCTGGAACTCCGGCAAGATCTCGTTCTTGAGTTCGGCGAAGCCGACCAGGCTGCCTTCTTCGATCCCGCGCACGCCGGTCTTGTTCGGTGTGATCTCGGTCTTGCCCGCATAGAAGGTGCCGTCAGCGGAATTATAGGTCACATCCTGAACCTGCGTCCCCTCCAGCAGCGCGGCGCCGCCGGTGGTGTAGAGGCTGACCGTCTTGTCGGCATTATAGTTGATCCGAACCCCGACAATCTCAGAGACCTGATCCAGCAGGCTATCCATCTGATCGCTCAGGTTGGCGGTCTCGAGCGTGCCGCTCTCGAACTTGCCGACCTTCGAGTTCAGCTCGGCCAGATCGTAGAGTGTCTGGTTCAGATCGGCGACCTCATAGCGGATTTCCATATCCACATCGGCGCTGACCTCCGACAACATGCCACTGGTATTGCGGATCGAGGCGGCCAGATCTTCCGCCGCATAGACCGCTGCCGATTGCGCCTCGGTCGAGGACGGCATGTTCACCAGCGTCGTCAGCGTGGTGTTGAAATTGGAAAACTTGTCAGCCAGCGACAAGCCGTCGCCGGGCTCTCCGAGATAGGTCGTATAGGTTTTGAGCGCTTCGTAGATCGCCTGCTGATGTGCCGCCTTGCTGCCTTCGGACCGCGACATGCGGACCAGCGCATCGTCCACCTCTCGCGTAACCTGGCTGACCTGGACGCCGCCGCTCGACGTCGACACCAGGACGGCCTCGCGACGAACATAATTCGCGTTCATCGCGTTGGCGATGTTCTCGGAAACGACCTGTGCCCGAACCTGCGTCGTGGCCAGCCCGCTGGAGGCCACGTTCAGTGCCGTCGAAAGACTCATCTTCTACCCCCTGAACGCCAAGCGGACTTAGCGTTTCAGCTGCGCGATCGTGGACATCATGTCGTCGACGGTGGTGATGATCTGGGCATTGGTCGAAAAGGCCCGCTGCGCGACGATCAGGTCGGTCATCTCTTCGGCGATATCCACGTTGGAGGACTCCAGCGAATTCGACGCGATCGTCCCCAACGAACCGGAGCCCGCCTCAAGCGCCATGAAGCTGCCGGTATCCTTGGTCAGCGCATAGGCGTTGCCGTCCACCTCCTTCAGCCCGTTGACGTTCGCCACGGTGCCCACCGGGATCTGGTAAAGCGCGCGACGCTCGCCGTTGTCGAAAACCCCGTAGAGCGTGCCGTTCTCGTCGATCTCGGTGCGGTTCAGCTCTCCGACGCTGGAGCCGTCCCGGCCGAAGGACTGGCTGAAATCACCGGCGAATTGGGTGATTCCATCAAAGCTGCCCGGAGCGCCAAAGTTCAGCGTCAGCACCTGCGGCGTGGTACCGCTATCCAGCGTCAGCGTCGCCACGCCGGTCGCCGTATCGAAGGCAAAGGCCGAGGGCGCCACCGCGGTCGAGACCACATCCGAATAAGAGGCCGGCGTCCCCGCCGTGCTGCCGGAATCTGAATAGTCGACAGTGACCGAGCCCAGCTCGTTGCCATCGTTATCGCTGACGGTGACCGTCCACTGATTGTCGGTCGCGGTCGGCTGCCAGGAGAAATTCAGCCGCTCAGAAGCTCCGAGCGCAGTGTAATATTCGGTCGACGAGGGAAAGGGCGACCCCGGCTCGGCCAACCCGGTATCCTGCGACGGCAGGTTGCCCGTCACCGTCACCCCGGTGGTCGCGGAGGCCGAGAGCGAGATATTGGCGACATTCACCGTCTCCATCCCGCCGAAGGTGGTGCGATCCACATCGGAGAGCGCGCCACTGACATCATAGGGGTAGCCCGCCAGATAATAGCCGGCGGAGTTCACCAGATTGCCGTCCTCATCTACCAAGAACGACCCCGCCCGGGTCAGCAGATAGTTGGTTTCGAGCGTCTCGTTCGGATTGACGGAAACCACGAAGAACCCATCCCCGGAAATCGCCAGATCGGTCGAGGAGCTGGTCGACAGCAGGCTGCCGGCAAGGTCGATCTCGCTCACATCCACCGTCGAGACCGAGAGCACCGAGGAGGAGCTGCTGCCCGAGGCCGAACTGGTGACATATTGCGAGAACCCCCGCTTGTAGCCCACCGTGTTCGCGTTCGCGATATTCTCTGAGATATTGCTGACGGCTGCCGAATTCGCCTTCAGACCGCTCACACCTGTTTGCAATGCACTGGAAATGCTCATCTGACCGCCGCCCATTATTCTTGTGGTTGAGTGTTTCCTTCAAGGAATACACAAGGCTCTTTTAAGGCGAGTTAAAGAAACAGGAAAAACGCAAGATCTGGGCGACATAGCAGTCACCACCACTATTGCAGGCAGAGACCTACAGCATAGGGCAGACCGGCTCGAAGTGATCTCAGAGGCCGGTATCGCTGATCTTGCCGAGCGCGCGTTCCAGGCTTTCCAGCCGGCTGGCGGCACCGCCCTCGCTCAGCGGTGTGATCGGGGCCGGAACCTCCATCAGGCTCTGAGCGATCTCAATCCAGCTCTCCGAACTGGTCAGCTCGGGAAAGGCTGCGGCGACCTCTTCGGCGACCCCCTCATTGCCGGCCTTGCGCGCTGCCAACAGCAGGTAAGAGGCATCGCGGGCAGTGAACTGCTCAGGGAAACCCGACCAGAGCCGACGATAGAACAGCATCGCCTCGATCCAATCGCCTTCCCGCCACAATGCCAGGGCGACGTCACGCAGATTGCGGGCGTCGGGGGCGGCGACACGGATGCGCAGCACTTCGTCGGAATTGCCCATATCGGCCAGAACCTGTGATCTCAGCCGACCGAGCCGCAGCTTCAGCCCGGGATCCTCAAGCGCCTCGACACGATCCAGCTCGGTCAGCGCCTCGGCCAGCAACCCACCACGGGCCAAGGCCTGCGCCAGCTTGAGGCGCAACCCGACCATGCGTTCGACCGGCACCGGCTGGCCGGTGAAACCATCAAGCTCTTCCAGCAGCGCCAGCGCCCGGCGATATTCCACCGCGGCCAGATCGGTGCCGCCGATCTCAAGCGCGCGATCGGCAAGAACTTCGGTATAGGTCGAGAACTCGGGGAAATAACGAAAGAGCGGCACAAGCCGGAGATGCACGCTCAGCCATCTGGCCAGCGGAATCTTCCCCTCGGCGCCGCCCCGATAGACCCGCGCCATATCTTCGGCGGCCTGGGCCGCGGCCCACTCCGCCTCGGGCGTGCCGGGAAAGCGCGACATCAGCTGACCAAGCAGCAGCAACGAACCGATACCATCACCGGACTGGGAATAGACCGTCGCCAGCATCTTCAGCAACTCAAGCTCATATTGGTCGCCGCGCCAGGCATCAACGCCGTGCTCCAGCACGTCCTGCGCCGCCAGCAGCGCGCCGCGCCCACCGTTTTCCAGCGCCATATCCGCCAGAGCCAGCCGCGCCCGGGCGGCATAGCGATCCCAGCCTTTCGAGGCCTCGAAATAGGCCTCCAGCGCTGAACTGGCCTGACCCGACAGCGCGGCAGCCCGACCGCGCAGGAAATACCCCACCGACGCGTCGGAGAGATCGGGCAGCCCCTCGACCATCGCCAACAGATCGGGCACCACCGCCCCGGCACCGGCCTCGACCGCCGCCTCGGTCACGCTGGGCAGCACGCTGCGCCGCAACGCCTTGGGCTGCAGGGCAAGCGCCGCGGCCACGCCATCAAGATTGTCGCGCAACATCTGCGCGTCGCCCGTCGCGATCGCCTGCAACACCAGCCACAGCGCCCGATCCTGCCGCGCCGGGTCGGACAGGGGCGATTCCGACAGGTCCGCCGCCGCTTCCCCCGCCAAAAGCCGGACCGCGCCCGACATCGCCCGCCAGCGCAGCTTGTCATGCGGGATTTCCGGGGTGACCCCCTCCAGCACCGACCGCGCCTCAGGCAACATCATCTGCGCCAGAAACAGCTCGGCCATGTCCAGAAAGACCCCCGGACGCTCAGGCCCGTGAGCGGTGCTCAGCGCCTGGATGCGGCCGACCAGATCATCATGGAATCGCGCCTGTGGCCAACGCCCCAACGCCATAGCCTCGGCAGCGCCCCTTCCCGGAGCGGGCCGCACCATGAGGCCGACGCCTTCGGCAGGCTCCGTCGCCTCTTCGCCCGAAGCCCGCGCAGCGCCAGCCACCCCGCCCGCCGCAAGGCCGGCCAGCAGCATCGCCGCAACTGTCATCGGGTTCTTCATGCCTGCCACCAACTGTTCTTGCGGTTAGCCTTGCGGGAATCCAATTATATCTTGCCTTAATTCTTATATTGATGGATAGTTTACCACGCAATAAGGTGAATTGCACCGAATTCTTTCATATTGTTCTTGCCGAGACGAGTCAGGGGGCGGCGCGCAGATGGGCCAAGCAAATTATGTCTCGCTCTCTCTGGCCACCGCGCTCGAACGCAGCATGGATCTGGCGGCGCATAACATGGCGAACGCCTCGACCGCCGGCTACAAGGCAACGCAGGCCCTGTTCGAGGCGGTCGAGCCCGATGGCGCCACCGACAGCACCGCGATCAGCTATGTCCAGGATCGTGGCACCTATACCGATACCGCCCAGGGCGCGCTGATCGCCACCGGCAATCCGCTCGACATCGCGCTGACCGGGCCCGGCTGGCTTTCCTATCAGACCGAAGCCGGCAGCACCGCCTATGGCCGCGACGGGCGGCTGACCGTCAACAGCGATGGCCAGCTCGCCACGCTGAGCGGCGCGCCGGTGCTGAGCCCTGCCGGCAACCCGATCACCCTGCCCGATGCGCTGGGGCAGGAGATCATCTTTACCCAGGACGGCACCATCACCGACCTCAGCGGCGCGGTGCTGGGCCAGATCGGCATCTTCCGCCTGCCCGATGTCAACCAGCTCGTCCCCATGGGCAACGGCATGTTCCTGTCCGACGACAGCCTGGGCAATGTCGAAGCAGATGGCGAGACCCAGCTTTCACAGGGCTTCATCGAACAAAGCAACGTGCAGCCGATCATCGAGATGACCCGGCTGATGGATATCGAGCGCGCCTATGGTCGCGCCTCGCAACTAATGTCGGAATCCAACGACCAGACCAAACAGGCGATCCAGCGCCTCGGCAACGTGGTCTGAGCCGCAGGCAAGGCGAAGGGAAGGACCCAGGACATGAAAGCACTCGGGATCGCGGCGACGGGGATGCTGGCACAGCAGACCAACGTGGACGTCATCGCCAACAACATCGCCAACGCCAATACCACCGGCTTCAAGGGGGGCCGGGCAGCGTTTCAGGATCTGATCTATCAGTCGGTCCATTCCGAAGGCGCGCTGACCTCGACCGAGGGCACGGCGCGGCCGGTGGGGATGAACGTCGGCCTCGGGGTGCAAAGCGTCGGCGTGGTCCGGCTCAGCTCGCAGGGCGGACTGTCGCAGACCGAGAACGAACTTGACCTGGCGATCGAGGGCAAGGGGTTCTTCGTGATCAACCGCCCCGACGGCACCCAGGCCTATACCCGCGCCGGCAGCTTCCAGCTGAGCGCCGAGGGGCAGATCGTCACCCTGGACGGTTACGAGATCGACCCCGGCATCACCATCCCCGACAACACCACCCAGGTCGAGATCAACAACGAAGGCGTGGTGATGGCCTATGTCGACAACACCCCCACCCCGGTGGAACTGGGGCAGCTCACCATGGCCACCTTCCTGAACGAAGCCGGGATGAAACCGATCGGCAACAACATGCTGGAGGAAACCACCGCCTCGGGCGAGCCGACGATGACCAACCCGGGCGAGCCCGGCGTCGGTATCATCCGGCAGGGCTATCTTGAGAACTCCAACGTCAACATCATTCAGCAGATCACCGATCTGATCTCGGCGCAGCGCGCCTATGAGATGAACTCGAAGGCGATCGAGACCGCCGACCAGATGCTGTCGACGGCCAATCAGATCAAATAACCACGATGACCCGCGCCGCCTCTCCCCTGCTCCCGATCCGCCGCCTGCTGGGGGCCGCGGCGCTCAGCCTGGCGGCGGCGCTGCCGGCCGCGGCCGCCGAGGTGACCGATCTGGTGGCCGAGCGCGCCGCCCGGGATTTCGGGCCCGAGCTGCCGGAGCAGGGGTATTTCAAGGTGCGACTGGCCGAAGGGCTGACCACCGAGGGCGAGCTGATCCGTGAGTTCTGGATCGACCAGGACACCGGCCAGTTCATCGCCAATGTGGTGGTCCCCTCGGGCGAGGTGCGCCGGGTCTGGGGGCTGGCGACGCTGACCGTGCCGGTGCCGGTGCCGGTGCGCCGGATCATGCCCGACACCATCGTCCAGCCCGAGGATGTCGAGACGATCGAGCTGCCCTGGTCGCGGGTCAACGCCTACGCGGTGACGGATGCCGACGGGCTGGTCGGCATGCAGGTGCGCCGCATGCTCAGCCCCGGTCGGCCGGTACAACTCCAATCCGTAATGCCGCCGCTCATCATCACGCGTGGCGATCGGGTCACGATCCAGTTGATCCACGGCGGACTTCAGCTTTCGGCGGAAGGCAAGGCGATTTCCGATGCCCACCTGGGGCAGGAGGTCAGGGTCATCAATCTCAGCAGCAACAAGACCATCGTGGCCATCGCCCGCGGCGACGGCTTAGTGGAGGCCAACTTTTGATCCGCAATCGTAACACCGCCCGCCCGCTGCCACGCCTGGGTGTCGTCGCCGCGGCGGCCCTGCTGTCGCTTTCGGCCTGCAGCGAATACACCAAACACCGCGACCCCAAGCTGAGCGACGTGGTGCTCAACAGCGAGACCCTGCCCGAGGTCAACCGGATCAGCGTGCCGATGCCCGATGCCGAGCCGATGCTGCCACCGAAACGCGCCGAGGCCTCGGGGCTCTGGGGCAAGAACACCCGCAGCTTCTTCGGCGACCGCCGGGCGCAGGCGGTGGGTGATCTGCTGACCGTGGTCATCAACATCGACGACGAGGCACAGCTCAAGAACGCCTCGGAACGCTCGCGCACCAATGGCACCAGCATCTCGAAGCCGACCTTCTTCGGCTATGGCACCCAGATCGAGAAAATCCTGCCCGGCGTCGACAAGAACGACCTGCCTTCGGGCGACAACATCATCGACCTCGAATCCTCGGCCTCCAGCGCCGGCGAGGGCACCATCAAGCGCAATGAGAGCATCCAGCTCCGCGTCGCCGCGATGATCGTCAAGGAACTGCCGAACGGCAATTTCGTCATCGGCGGCCGGCAAGAGGTGAAGGTGAACTATGAGCTGCGCGAATTGCGCGTGGCGGGCGTGATCCGCCCGGTCGACATCAACATCGACAACACCATCTCCTACGATCAGATCGCCGAAGCGCGCATCGCCTATGGCGGCCGCGGCCAGCTTTCCCGCGTGCAGCAACCGCGCTATGGCGAGGATATGCTGGACGTCGTCCTGCCCTACTGAGGGCGTCCGGCATGAGAAAGCTGCTTCTCATCCTGCTGGCACCACTGCTGATGGGAGGCGTCGGCTTTGCCGCCGGCCGGTTGCTGTTCCCTCGCGAAGCCTCCGCCTCGCAAAAGGCTTCTGCCGCGACGCAGCGCGAGGCGATGCTCTACAAGATGCCGCTGGGTCGGTTCACCATCCAGGTGCTGCAGCCCGACCGCATCCTCTATGTCCAGATCGAGATGGATGTCCTCATCGCCGGGGCAACCAATTTCGAACGCCTCGGCGACGCCGAGGGCCGCGCCCGGCTGCGCGACGCGACGATCAGCGCCGCCTCGGATCTGGCCGAAACCATGCTCTGGGTCACGCCCGGACAGGAAGATGGGCTGGACCAGCAGGCGCTGGCCGATCAGATCGCCCTGAAGGTGCACAACAGCTATCCCTCGGTCCGGTCGGCGCAGATCGACAGTTTCGTCACCCACGCCACCCCCCGCCGGAACTGAGCCGCCAAGGTGCAGGCAATCAGCGGATCGCCACCACCGCGTCCGACGAGACCGTCTCGTCACCGGTGAGATTGTAGTAAAGCTGGCCGTTGGAAAACAGCACCTCATCCACCGTGGTCTTGCGGAAGGAATAGGCGTCGATCGTCTTGCCCTCGCTGTCCTTTGCATTGACCACCATGGTATAGGAGCCGTCCAGCACCGCCCCGCCATCGTCATCGGTGCCGTCCCAGTCGATCGAGTGCAGCTCGCCCGCGTCGGTCGGCAAGTCGGAAATCGTACGGATCACCCGATCCAGTGAATCATAGATATCGACGCTGACGCTGGCCGCGCCACCGGACAGCAGGTAATAGGAATCGGTTTCCCCGCCGCCCAGCACGACGTTGCTGGAATAGGCGGTCACGTCGCGCCCGATCATCTGCGCCCCCGACATCGCGTTCAGGGCGGCGAACTGCGACGACAGGGTTTCCAGATTGCTGTTGGTCTTGACCGATTGCTCCACCTGGCTCAGCTGGGCAAGCTGCGACACGAAGGTGGTGCTGTCCATCGGCTCCAGCGGGTCCTGGTTCTGGATCTGCGCCGTGAGCAGCGTCAGGAAACGGGTGTAATCCTCGGCCAATGACGACAGCGAACCGGTGCCTGTCGTGGTGGTGGCTGCACTGGTGCCGGTCGTGTTGGTCACAGTCATGTCGAATCCCCGATCAGGTAACGATATCCAGCCGCCCGCCGCCAATCCGATCGGCGGGCGCTACGACTTCCCCGGCGGAGGCCACCGCCGGGCTTTCCATCGCCGAGGCGATCATGGAGGGTGCGGCCCGCTGATCCGAGCCCCGCTGATCGGAGCCCTGCGAAAAGGATTGCAGATCCAGCGCCCCGCCGCCCAGATTGCCCAAGGCCTGGGCAAGCAGATCGCGGTCCGCCTTGAGCGCGTTCAGCACGCCCGGGTTTTCCGCCCGCACCACGACGTTGAGCAGCCCATCGTCGGTGGTGGAGACATCGACCTCCAAGGCCCCGAGCCCGCGCGGGTTCAGCTCGATCCGGGTATGGCCGTCGGAAATCTCCGCGGCGCGGATCTGTTCGGTCAGCACCTCGGCAAAACGGGGCGGCTCGGCGACATCGGAGCGCGCGGCGGTATCGACACCGCTCGCCACCTGGCCCTGCCGGCTCGCGCCGCCCTGCGACAGCGCCGACAGCACGTCTTCGACCGTCAATCGCCGACGATTGTTGTCCGACGTTCCGGCGCCAGCACCGTCACCGCCACCGACAGCGCCGACACTGGCCGCCGCCACTGCGGCAATCCGGCCGAGAAGATCAGCGCCCCCCGCGGCGGCAGCCTCGCCGCGCATCGGCATGAATGGCAGGATCAGCCCCTCGTCGGTTGCCTCGGTCGCGGGACCATCGGCGACCAGAGCGGCCCCGTCCGGACCCGTTCCCGAGGCAAGGGGCGCCTCCCCCACCTCAGGCGCCGCGTCAACAGCAGCCTCCACGACATCCGCCGGATCAGGGGTCACCGGCGCGGCGGGAGATCCCGACAAAAGATCGGTCGCCTCCCCTTCTGCCGCCACCCGCTCCATGCCGAAAAGTTCGGACAACCCCGGGATCCCGGCCGATTGCCGCAACTGCGATCCCGTCTCGCCCAGCTCGGCAACCTGCGGCAAGGCGCGAACCGCCCGCCCCACCAGCATCAGCGCCGAACGGAACATGTCAATGGCCGCCGCGGCGGTGGCGCCGTCGGTCGCCGTCGACACCCCGGCGCCCGCGGGCTCCATTGCCGCCGCCTGCGGCAGCATCTGCGCGATCATCGCGGCCAAGCCGCCGGCGCCGCTGTCGTCGAGCTCGGCCATCGCCTCGGCCAGATCGGTGGCCATATCAGCGACCTCCCCCAGCGCATCCGCCTCATCCAGCCCCTCGGCCTGCATCGCCCGACGCCCCAAGGCATCGAGCCGCTGCAACAGGGTCGCGCGCGCCTCTGCCGCCGTGGTCGACGGATCGGCCTCGACCGAAGGGCCGATGTCGGTGCTGGCGGAAAATATCCCGGCAAACAGCTCTGCCGCATCTGCGGACAGTGCACGCATTGCACCCTGGGCCCCCGAGGCGGGAGCCGTCAGAAGAGATAACAGGGAGACAACACCACTCATGCTCTTTTCGTTCTTCTATCCCAGTTGAGCCGATGTCACGCCGCGCGACAGCAACCCGTATTTCAGCCGCGTCATCGCCCGCCGTTCGATCTGCCGCAGCCGATCCCGGCTGATCCCCAGACCCGAGGCCAAATCCTCGATCGTCGCCGGCACCTGACGCAGGTTGCGCGCCACCACGATTTCGCGCTCGACCTCGCCCAGTTCTGCGATCGCCTCGGCAAGAACGCCGTTCAGCCTGGCCGCGCCAGACGCCGCGATCAGCTGCTCTTCCGGGGTCGGCTCCTGCGACGACATCGCATCCATCCCCAGCCCCTCCGGCGTCGCCTCCATCATCTGACCGGCCCGACCGTCACGGTAGGCACGCGGCGGCAGATCCACCACAGAGCCCAACCGCGCCGCCGCCCGCGTCACCGCATTCAGGATCCACCAATGCGCATAGGTCGAGAACCGCACGCCCCGGGTCAGATCGAACCGCTCTGTCGCGCGGATCAGCCCGACAATCCCCTCAGCGATCAATTCCTCCCGATCGGCCGGCGGCAACCCCAGCCGCAATGCGCAGGCATAGACCTGGCGGGCATGCGAAAGGATCAGCGCCTCCAGCGCGAAACGGTCACGGTCCTGCTGCCAGCGCCGGATCAAATCCCGCTCCTGCTCCAACTCCAGCAGCGGCGCCTGACGCGCCGTTGCGTAAGAGATTGCCATGACCTGCCTCGCGAAAACGTAACGTTTCGTTACCAGTAGAAGATCACAGCAAGATCAGCCTGCAAAGACTTAAGTGATTAACGCCCATTTAATTCTACAGGCCGCAGTTCAGATCCTGAACTGCGGCAAGGAGACGAAACTATTCTTGTCCGCCTCTTGGGTTATTGGGCGCGCAGTTCTTCCTGATACGGCCGGCGATCGATATCGGTAACGATACGAGTGAAATCGCGTGCAATCGGGCGGGAAGCCGCGCGGCCGGTCTCGGCCCCGGCGACCGCGAAGGCCTCGGGACGGATCAGTGGCGAATGGCCGGTGCTGGCCAGTTCGATCAGGATGTGGCCCAGGTCCTGACCCAGCGCATTCCCCGAGACTTCCTCGGCCTCGGCACTGGCGACGGGTTCGATCAACACCACCGCATCATGCGGGATGTCGATCCCCAATTCCTCGACCAGCACATCCCCGAGCGAGGCCCCCGGCAGCAGCTCGGCGCTCTCCATCAAAGCATGTGCCCGCGCCACCCCGGCGTGGGACACAAGCGCAACGGTCGGGACAGTCAGCAAGGCCGAAAGCAGCTTGGCCAGCGGTGACATGTCGGCCGGAGCACGGTATTCAATCGCGTCGCCCCAGATCTGTTCTAATAGTCTCTCTTCACGCACGGTCCGATCCCCCAAAATCTTGCCGTCCAATGTTATGCGAATAGCATATTTTGTCTCTCCTACTAGGAGAATGGTTTGTTTGTAAACCTTGCGCTAACCTTATCTACATGTGTTGTCAGCCATGCGTCTCCCCTCGGCGCAGACGCCTCACAATGCCGAAACGCAACCGATTGAGTTGCATAGTAATTTCCACATGTGCACAAAATGGCGCCAACAACCACCATACCTAGACGTCAACACCACTCCTAGGCTGGCATCCCAGTCGGCGAGGAAGATTTACATTTTGCCACTTGACCTAAGACCACGCGGCAAGACCGGGGGAATCCCGGCAGACTGGAGGCGGTCAACCTGGCTATCTCTCCACCGGCACCGACGCGCCGTGGTCGCCGATGGTCATCCGATACCCCGAAGACCGCACCGTAGAAACCGAAATGCGAGAGCCAAAGGCCTGGCTCAGCTTCTTGCGGATCTTCGCCACATGCACATCGAACTTGCGGTCGCCATAATCCCAGGGCCGGCGGTCGATGGCATGGCTCAGCTCGTCACGGGTCACGATGCGGCCACTGCCGCCAAGCAGAATGCTGACCACCCGCGCTTCGGCCTCGGTCAAACCGGCGCGCAGCGCGATATCGGCCTCGGTCTCCCAATCGGCGGCCAGGTCCAGCTTGCATCCCGTCAGCCCGCTCCCCTCCGGCCCCAGCCGCGCCGCCATCCGCAGCGCAAATTCCTTCAACCCAACCGGGGCCTGCGCCACATCATCCGCCCCGGCCAGGAAAGCCTTGACCGCCCCATCCCGGTTCTGCCGCCAATCCAGCGCGATGACGCAGGCACCGGTCGCCTTTGCCACCCCGATCAGGGGCAGAGAGATGTCGTCAGCGCGGCATTGACCAATCACCGCCAGCCGCGGACGCAGCCCGCCCCGGAGCAGCCCCAGAGCCTCGTCGCCCTCTGCCGTCACCCGAACCAACCGGTCCAGGATCACGGTAAACAGGTGCTGCAACCCCATCCGGCAGGCCAAATCAGCCTCGACAATCAACGCATGCGGCTGCCCGGTCTGAATGTCATGCACCTCGGACACGTCCGCCTGCTTTCCTCGATTTGCCTGGCTCGGTTCGGTCTACCCCGGCACCGCGTTGCGGCAGGCCGGCAGACTTTGGCCGAACTCTACCCCCCAAGGTCAGCGCGACGCCAGCGCGAATTCCCCATGCCGCAGAATGCGACACCGCTCAGCACAGCAAGAACTTGCAAGAAAACATCTCGAGCGACACGCTTTCGAGAAGAACTTTAACTTTTGCGTAACTAATTTCCCAAGAAGTACTAAGAACTTTGACAAAACTTTAACCGCGCCCGCCCTATAAAATCCTTCAAGCAGAACGCGCCATTCCGCAGAAACGCAGGAAAATCATGGGAGGCACCATGGCAGGCAAGAGGAACAGCACCATCGGCAGAGATGCCGCCCTTGCCGCGGCCAACCGGGTCAGGCTGCTGCTTGCCGTCGTGGAAAACGATGATTTTCTGACAGAAGTTCTGCACAGCGCCGATCGCACCATGGTCGGACTGGAGCAACAGGCGCTGCCCGCCGCCGACCGCCGGACGGAACGCTTGCCCGAGACCATCCGTGACCGCACACCGATGGCGCGCGGCACCTGGCATGGGCGCGGACGACCGACCGGGCGCGGATAGGGCAACCGGCAAAGGATTGCCCGTTCCTCCTGTTCTTGCGCTGGCTTGTTGACTCCTTGATGACACCGTTCATAACGTGCCGGATATTTTATCGACGAGTTCCACAGCCTTGGATTTTTTGCATATGGACGCAGGTAACGCCGTGCCCCCCGAGACCGACCCGAACGAGCGGAGCACGGAAGCATCGGTCGCGCGCGTGGTTGCTGCCTTTGCACAACGGCCCGACACCACCGCCGACGAGATCGTGGCGCTGACCATCCGCCTGCTGCAGGTTTTCTCCGCCACGCCGAGCCGCCCCGATCTCGCGGTCGCAGCGCCGCTGCCACCTGCCGCACAGCGCCTGGCCGTGGCGGCCCCCCCCTCGCATTCCCCGACCAAGGCGGTGCCAGCCCTGCCCATTGATCAGGCGGTCACCTCGGACAAGGTCTATTGCCTGTGCTGCGGGCGCGGCTTCACCATGCTCAAGCGGCATCTGAAGGCCGAACACGGGCTGACCGAGGAAGAATATCGCCTGCGCTATGGCCTGCCCGAAGACATGCCCCTGGTTGCGCCCAACTATTCCGAACGCAAGGCCGCCTATGCCAAGCGTGTCGGTCTGGGCAAATATCAGCGTGAAATCGGCGAGAGCTGACCACAGGCAAGATGCTCAGAGGGCCCGGGGGCCATTAACCTTGCCACATTTCCCCCGTCCCCGCCCCAAACATGTCTCATTTGCGCCCCTCTGAGCGCATGTTCTTCACCGATCACTCGGGAAGGCTCGGCTTGCGCAGAAGGCGCTGCCGTCCGGAATCGCCGGTTGAACCGGCCCCGACGAGGCGACGAACATGGCAGCGAAAACGGGCATCAGCATCATCCGCAGAGTGGAGATCACCGAGGACGGTGGGCATCACGGCGGCGCCTGGAAAGTGGCTTATGCGGACTTCATGACCGCGATGATGGCCTTCTTCCTTCTCCTTTGGATTCTCTCCTCTTCGGATGAACAAAAGCTGCGCGGCATCGCAGAATATTTCACCAATGCCACGATGCCGAACGGCAGCGGCCTGCTGGATGGCGCCACCTTCGGCCCGCCGGGAACGCTGAACGCCTCGACCGGCACGGTGGTCGCCCGTGGCGCCGAGATGGGAGAGATCGACGATCCCAGCCCCGCCCGCTGGGAGGTGATGGACATCACCCAGACCGCCGACCCCGACGACTTGATCAAGGGCACCTATAAGGGCGCCTTTGACAACCCTGCCACCGGAGCGATTTCCGAACAGGAGAGCCGCCCCGCCGCGATGGCAAACCGCCAGGGCGAGGCAGAGGGCGAAAACAGCCACGAAGGCGCCGGTGCACCGCAGGCCGAGCAAGGCCAGACAGTTGCTGCCCAGACCGCGGCGCAGGGAGAGGCGCAGGCGATGCATGCCGCCGATGTCACCAAATTCGACGCCATCGAGGCCGAACTGCGCCAGGCCATGCAGGCCAACCCCGAGCTGCGCCCGCTGGCCGAAAACGTGATCTTCGAAAAAACCCCGGACGGCCTGCGCATCCAGGTGGTCGACCAGCTTGGCAAGCCGATGTTCGCCAGCGGCAGCACTGAGATGACCTCGGCCACGCTAAAACTGATGCAGCAGCTGGGCCAGTCGCTGGCGGCGCTGCCCAATGACATGGTGATCTCGGGCCATACCGACGCGGTGCCCTTCGCCAATCGCCGCGCCTATGACAACTGGGATCTGTCCTCGGACCGGGCCAATGCGATGCGCCGCGTCCTGCTGAAGGCCGGTGTCGCCCCCTCGCGCATCACCCGGGTCTCAGGCATGGCCGATACCGACCTGCTGGTGCCGGAAAATCCGCTCGACCCGTCGAACCGGCGCATCTCGGTACTGCTGGAATTCCGCAAGCCCGCAGCCGCCGAGCAGCCCGCCGCCACACCGGGCGAACCCGGTGCCGCCGCCAACCCGCAGGATATTGCCCCGGCCGCCAATCCGTTTTCCCCCACGGCACCGACCCAATCGCCTGAAAGCCGTCGCGCAGAAGCGCCCCTCGCCCCCCTACCGCAACGTGTAAGCGAACTGGACGAAAAAGTGTTTGAAAACCTGCGCAGCGCCCTGCGCTAAGCGGATCGGCATTGTCCACGGCCTTTCAGTGGCCCCATCCCTTCCCCGGGGTGGGGCCTTTTGCTATCCGGCCTTGGCCGCCTGCGAGCTGCTGCGAAACTTGTCCCAGTCGATCGGAGCGCCACCACCTTTGGCGTCGCGTTCGGATGGGCCGGCAAGCTGCAAACCGATCTGCAGCAGCACCAGCCCCGACACCGCGGCCGAGACCATCAGCCAGCGTCGCCGGTTGCGTTTCGGAAGGGCTGCGGCACGTTCGGCGATCAGCGGCTTCGCCTCGGCAGGCTCGACATCGACCGAGGCCTCTACCTCGGGCTCGCCAAGCACATCTGCAACGGCGGGCGCGACGCTCTCCTCGACCGGCGCGACCTTTGCCATCGCCCTACGCGCGATTGCCTCGGGCCGCCCCACCGCGGGAACCGGCGTAAAGGGCGCCGGCTCGCGCCGAAGCGCGGCGCGCGTGCCGAAATGCAGATAGAGAAAACTGCCGGTGCCGCTCAACTCGGCCTGACCGATGCGATCGCCGAAGACCCCGCGCAGGCTTTGCGGCAACTTCTCGGCCCGGATCCAGATCCGTCCGGGCAAGGCCGCGGTCGATTGCCAGGCCGGCTCAAGCCGGATCGCCACCACATTGCGATCGTCGCGCAGATAGAGCAGATCGGTATCGCTCACCCGGATGTCCGCGCCGCCCTCACCATGCTGGGCGATCAGAATCCATCCGTCGTGTTCCGGCAGCACATCACAGGCGACGCGATGCTCATCGCTCCCCTCCAGCTCCCGGGCCGAGCGGAAATAGGGCCCCGGCCCCACAGTCTCCTGTCGCTGCATGAAGCCCGGCAGCAGCGCCTTGCGCACGCGGGCCACCGGCTCGATCTGGACCGGCGTCACCCGACGCGAGACGAAATCCGCCTCGCGTTCCTCCGCCATATGGGGAAAATGCAGCGGCTTCTCTGCCGGTTCCGGCTCTGCCACCGAGCCGTCAACGCCCAGAAAAGCCACCGGATCCAGCCCCTCTTCCAACGCATAGGCATAGTTGACGGAGTAATCCGCGGCCTCTTCGACGATCTCCGGCGCCTCGGCGACCAGCACCATCAGCTTCTGTTCATCGGAATAAAGCAGCGACCGCGAGGCAAAGCCTTCGACTGCGGGAAAGAAACACATGTCCCCCGACCGCAGCGCGAGCTGACGCTGCAGGCGACGCGGATATGTCTCGGCCTCCTGATGATGAAAGACCATGAGCTGGCAGTCGCCGCTCTGCATCAAACAGACGGCCAGGCACATGTCGCCCGGCCAGTCGCGAAACGTCTGGCGCACGTCGGCCGGCCCCATCAGGACAGCCATCACCTGTTCCTTGCCAGACATTCGCCGGGTTCCTTCAGACACGAGAACTCATGAATAAACCTGTACCATGCCTGAATTAGTTGTCAATTATCCTTGCAAATCCCCCGCCACCCCAGGTGAATAAAGGAGATTTTTATTTTATTCTTGTCTAATCCACGTATACTGACCGGAAACAGATGCAGCCCAGCCACCCGCGCCCACGGGGCGGCCCATTGGACCCTATCGTGACATGACCATCATCATCGGTTTCATCATCGTCATCGCGCTTGTCTTCGGGGGCTTCGTCCTCTCCGGCGGCGAGATGGCTGTGATCGTGCACGCGATCCCCTTCGAAGGCATGATGATCGGCGGCGCGGCGCTGGGGTCGTTCATTGCCGCGAATTCCTTTGGCGAAATCCTCGGCACCTTCAAATCCGTACTGAAGACCTTCAAGGGACCGAAGTGGAAAGAGAAGGATTACATCGACCTTCTCAACCTGATGTACACGCTGACCAAGATGTATCAGCGCGACGGCATCCTGGCGCTGGACGAGCATATCGAGAACCCGCAGGAGAGCGCGATCTTCTCGCGCTTCCCCAAGCTGCAGAAAGACCATTTCGCCATCGACCTGATCACCGACAGCTTCCGCATGCTGGCGCTGCAGTTCGACGACCCGTTCCAGACCGAGGACGTGATCAACAAGAAGCTGAAGAAACATCACCACGAATCCCTTGCGGCTGCGCACGGGCTGACCACGGTGGCCGACGCGCTGCCGGCGATCGGCATCGTCGCCGCCGTGCTCGGGGTGATCAAGACCATGGGGTCGATCGACAAGCCGCCGGCGGTGCTGGGCGAGATGATCGGCGGCGCCCTGGTCGGCACCTTTCTGGGCGTGTTTCTGGCCTATCTCTTCGTCGCCCCGGTCTCCAACCGGCTGACCACCATCGAAGAGCAGGACGGCGCCTTTTATTCCGTGATCCGCGACATCTTCATCGCCATCCTGCACAACCATTCGCCCACCATCTGCGTCGAAATCGGCCGCGGCAACATTCCGACCAAGCTGCAACCGAACTTCTATGAGATGGAAGAGGCGCGCCAGGATATGGCCGAGGCCGCCTGAGCCGATGCCCGAACGGCGCCGGATCGCGGCCCTGAAGCTGATCGGGCGGATCCGGCAGCATGAAATCGACGGCCACGCTGCCCGGATGACGGCGCTGCGCGCCGAACAGGCCCGCGTTCAGGCGCAGATCGAGGCATTGGATGCCCAGGTCGACCGCGAAGGCCGCGTCACCACGCCGGAAACCGCCAGCTATCTCGCCAGCTTCCTGCGCGCCGCGCAGACCCGCCGCAGCTGGCTGAAGGCAGAGCTTCGGCGCCTCGACACCGAGGCCGAGACGATCGAGGCTGAGCTTTTGGAAAGCTTTCGCGAAGCCAAGGTCAACGACACAGTCCTGGACCGGGCCCGCGACGCCCAGAAGGCGCACGAAGGCCGGCAAGAGGCCGCCGCCACCGAAGAGATCGCCCGCAATGTCTATCTCAGGCAATCCCGCGAGGGCTGATCAGAGCCCGGCCGCCTGCCACAGCGCGCGAATATCGCTGGCCAGCGTCATCGGGTCGAAGGGCTTGGCGATCACCCCGATATCCCGCGGGCCAAGCAGCGCCTCGCGCTCGGATTCCATGATCTTGGCGGTCATGTAGATCCCCGGCATCTCGGCATAGCCCGGGCGGGCGCGGATCGCGGCCAGGGTCTCGGGGCCGGTCATCCCGGGCATCTGCACATCGGTCAGGACCAGTTGCGGCTGGAAGCTGTCCAGCGCCTCGAGCGCCGCCGCACCGCTGCCCACCAGACAGACGTCGAGCCCGCCGATCAGCTCCAGCGCCATCTGGGCGATCTCGCGGATATCCGCCTCGTCCTCGACATGCAGGATTTTGGTAAGCTCAGACAAAGTGCACTCCCTTTCTCGCAACCGGCGCCGTGACCCCCGGGGTAATCATTTCACGACCCGGCCGCCCAACGCCGCGCCCTGCCGCGCACGGATTCCGCAGGACGGGAGAACTTCGAGACGATGCCGCGGCTCAGCTCTGGCGAAACGCCCCGGGCCGCAACCACGGTGATGGGCAGATCAGACGGCAGCCGCCCGGCGCGCAGCGGCAGCAGCACGGTGACCCAGGTTTCGCCGATGAGATCGCTGAACATCATCAGATCGAAACGATCCTCGGCAGCCAGGTTCTGCGCCTGCCCCATATTGGCCACCCGAGCGATCAGCACCCCATCGCGCGCCGGCAGCGCGCCGGCAGCGCCCTCGACCTGCAGCACGCGCAGCACCTGATCCCCATGCAGCCCCTCGAGCCAGTCGGCCAGCATCTCGGCCTGTCCCTCGGGACGCAGCACCAATTCGACGCCGGGCTTGCCAGAGGCGCTCGCCTCGATCACCGAGACCGGGCGATTTTCCAGCAGTTCCTTCTCGCAAAGCGCGGCAAGCAGGGCGCGGCCCTGTTCGTTCAGCCACATCAGCGCCGAGGATTGGCCCAGAACACCGACCCCTTTCACCACCTGGCTCGCGGTCACCCGGCCGGATTCGAATTCGACCTTGGCACCCCCCTTGCGCAGCAGCACGATCAGGCGGCGAAAAGCGTTCTCCTCGGCCTCCAGCGCGACCAGGGCCCGTTGGCGTGCCTCCTCATCCCCGGCGCCACCGGCGACCAGAGGGATTGCGGTGACGGGCGCCAGTATCTCGCCGGTCAACCGCGGCAGATCGACAAAGAACTCGGTCCCCACCCCTTCCTCGCTGACGAAGAAGATATTGCCCTTGTGCTCCTCGACGATCAGTTTGGCGATCGACAACCCCAGACCGGTACCGCCCTTGGAACGGGTATCGGAACTGTCGGCCTGAGTGAATTTCTCGAAAATGGTCGGCTGGGCCGCCTGCGGGATGCCCGCCCCATAATCACGCACGGACAGCCTGAGCGCGCCCTGATAAGGATGCAGCCTCACCACGATCTCGGAGCCTTTGGACGAAAATTTCGACGCGTTCGACAACAGGTTGTCCATGACCTGCATCAGCCGGTTGCGGTCGCCCAGGGTGATCAGATCGCCCTCTGCCGCGTCGATATCCGCGCGCAGGGTGACACCATATTTGTCGGCATAGAATTTGTTCGCCTCGATCGCCGAGTCGATCAGGTCGGCCAGGTTCAACGGCTCCATCTTGAAGTCCATCTTGCCGGCCTCGATCTTCTCCAGATCAAGGATGTCGTTGATCAGCATCACCAGCCGGTCGCAGTTGCTGCTGGCCATCGAGACCATCTTCTTGACCGGATCGGACATGTCGCCGATCGAGCCCGACAGCGCCAGTCCCAGCGCCCCTTTCATCGAGGTGAGCGGCGTGCGCAGCTCGTGGCTGACGGTCGAGATGAATTCGTTCTTGGCCTTCTCCGCCACCTTGCGCTGGGTGATGTCGCGATAGATCGCAATCAGCCGCGGTTCACCCTGATCCGGCTCGACATATTCCAGGCTGATTTCATAGGGCGTGCCCGATTTGGCGGTCACCTCCCAGGTGATGCGGCGCTGCGGTCCTTCGGCCAATGCATCGCGACGCAGCTCCAACGCGCGCAGGTCGCCGGAGCTGATGAAATCGGCCACCCGCCGCCCCTGCCACTTGCCATCCGAACGACCGGACAGGCGGTCGCGGACCAGATGCTGAACGGCAGCCTTGTTGCAATAGAGCACCTCCAGCGTCTTCGGCCGCAACACGATGACCTGATCTTCGATCAGTTCCAGCGTGTCGTTGAAGCGCTCCTCGGAAATGCCCTTGCGGGTCTTGGTCACATCGGTGGCGACAACCGCAATCTCGCTCAGCTTGTCGTCGCTGCCGGTCACCGGGATGCAGGTACATTGCACGAAGGCGGCGGTTCCATCCTCTTTCACCAGCTTCAGCGCCCCATTCCAGGGGGCACCGGCCCGCATCGCCGCCATGATATCCCCCATCAGGACGCCACGGTCGGCCTCTGACAGCAGATCGCCCAGTTTGCGTTCGATTAGGCGCTGACGGTTCTGATCCGCGATGGCGCAGAAGCGGTCGTTGACATGCGAGATGCTGCCGTCCTGGGTCAGCATGCAGAACACCGTATGTTCCTCGATGGCGCTGCGATAGAAGGCTTTCGACCGCGCCTCGGACTGCAGCACGTTGCGGCGCTGTTCGGCCAACTGGATATTGCGGCGCAGCTCATAGGCCAGGAACAGCAACGACAGCAAGATCAGGATGATCCCGCCGAGGATCGGGGCGCGATACGTCCGGAAAATCCGGTTCGCCGCCTGCAGCAGGTAATTCTCGTAGGGCCGCACCCGGAGCGAGATCAGCAGATCATGAACCGATTGATAGTTCTGCGGCGCCTGCCAGATCATGCCGCCGGCGGCCTGCGCCTCGGGGCTGTCGAAGCCCATGGTCAGAAGCGTGTTGATGACCATCGCCAGCACCGGTTCCGGCACGTCCGGCAAGGCCGACAGCATCCACTCGGGATAGAGCGGGGTCGAAACCCAGAATGGGTAATCCTTGGCCGGGGCCGCCGAAATCGGGGCGAAATCAGTCAGGTCGATGGCCCCCTGCGCCGCCAGATCCTCGAGCAGACCGGCACGGACCACCCCGGCGTCGACCAGCCCCGATTGCACCGCATAGACAACCTCGCGCTGGTTGCCGCCGGAAAAGACCAATTCGGACAGCGCCCGTTCGGGATCCATCCGGCGCTTGCGGAATTCCTGCGCCGCCAGCCACCAGCCGCCGAAATCGTTCGGCTCCACCGCCATCACCCGCTTGCCTTCAAGCTGGCGAAGATTGCGCACCGGACTGTCGGCCCGGGTGAAGATCAGCGCGCCGGTCATGTCATAGGTGCGCCCCTGCCACTGCTTGGCGACCGACAGCAGCGCCCGCGCGCCGTCTTCGACCTCGGCCGCCACATAAGAGGCCGGATCGGTCAGGGCGAATTCGATCTTGTGCTTTTCCACCGCATCGGAAAGCGAGGCCAGCGTATGCGGCTCGATGCTGAAGCGATATGGCAGATCCTGCCGTCGAGCGGCCTCGTTCAGAAACGCCGCCATCGGTCCCCAGGCTTCAAGCGTGCGGGTCGCGCCTTCGGTCGACAGGACACCGATGCGGAAGGGAGTTGTCGTTTGCGGGACCGCCTGAGCCTGCGCCTGGGTGCCGACAAGCAACCAGATGGCGCAGATCAGGACAGACGCCAGACCCCATAGAGGGCGGCCTCGGCAGCGTCTTCGGGTTCGCTTTCCCGCGTCACTCCGCATCCAAGCTCTGCTCCATAACGTCGAGCAACTGATTCAGCAAATCCCGGATTTCGACCCGATCGGCCTCCTCCGGCGTCTCCGCCAGATCGTCAATCCTTGCCTCCAGCCGCGCGGCCGTCGACCCGATGTCGGGAAAACCGACCGCCCCGCAGATTCCGTGCAACTTATGCGCAGTCCCGCGCAATTCCCCTGTGACATCTTGCCAGCGGTCACTATCCTTCAAACCGCCGAGCAGTTCGTAAAATCCATCGATCCGATCAGAAAGAGACGCGATGAAGCGCCCTCTTATGCGCGCCAACCCGGCGTCAAGCTGCGCCGCCTTAACAGCGTCCAACCCTTGAACCATTTGACCCTACCAACCCGTTCGCCCAGCTTTTGGCGCGCGCCGCACGCCCACTGTTTCTGTAACTTTCACAATCGCAAAGATCTTCAACTGCACAGAGTAGATAATCTTTTTGAGTTTAAAGCTGGTATAAGAAATCAAGAATTTGTTAACGATTATGACCCCACTGGTGCGGATTGGACACGATGTGGCACCAAATGTTGGGAGTCGACTTGCCGTGGACAACAAAGGGGCGCCGCGGCGCCCCCTCGTCCCGTCGCTTCCGATCTCAGCCCGGAAGCTCATGCTGCATGCGCGGCGAGAAAGCTCCCGGCGGCACGCTCGGGACGTCCCAGCCTTTCCGTGGTCTGGCATTGCTTCAGGTTTTCAACAGCCCGTTCGAGAAATCGCAAATCGTCGCGACGCTCCAGCAGCTTGGGGGCGGCAACGGCACCGATCTGAACCGAAAAGCTGGTGGCGACGTCTTCGCAATAAACCAGATCGGGATCGTTCAGCATGCTGACCAACTGATCCTGCATGGTTTCGATCTGCGGCAGTGACCGCTTCGGCCCGACACACAGGAAGATGCCGCTGCCGATATAGGTGACAAAGGCCTGACTGCCGACCAGCACATCCGAGATCACCTCGGCGACATCGGTGACGACATAGGCGAATTCCTCCGGCGAGGAACCGGTATGGACATATTCCAGCTCAGGCACGCGGATCGCGAAGGCACCGATCGAGAATTGCTTCTGTTCCTTCATGATCATCACGTAGTTCTGCAGAACCCCGTGCGAGACATAGCCCTTGATCTCCTCAATGGCGATCGGCTGGGCGAAGGAGCCTTTCTGCTTTTCAGGCCGGGCGATGGCAGCCGTCGCCATGGCGGCGCGGCGCATCTCGGATTGCAGCCGGTCGGCCAGGCGGATTCGGGTCATCAGCTCGGTCGTGTCGAAGGGCTTGGTGACATAGTCGGTGGCCCCCGCCAGGAAGGCGCGGTCGATATAATCTTTCTGGTTCATCGCGGTGATCATGACCACCGGCGACTTCCGATAAATGTCCATCTCCCGCACCCGTTGGGTCAGTTCGATTCCATCCATGCCCGGCATCTGGATATCGAACATGAAAACGTCGAATGGGGTTCCGGCAATTGCGATCTTGCGCAAGGCATCTTCGCCGCTCTCCGCCAGGACGACGTCATCGTAACCATGCGCCTCCAGCGTCGCGAACAGCAGTTCCCGGATCAGTTCGTCATCGTCGACAGCGAGGATCTTCATTTTGCTCTCCAGTCGTTCTGCCGGTTTTTTTCGACAGTTACGTCTCGGTCGGGCACTTCTGCGCCGATTTTCCTGTTGTCACCCTGACGGTCCGATTCGACCGCACGGGATGGCTCTGCTCTACTCTCTAGGTTGCATTAGGGGGGAGAAATATGGCGCAAATTTGACCGAGTTTGGGATCAGTTGCGACGCTTTGATTTTAGCGCCGACCTTGACTGATTCGGGGCCGCCCGCGCCCGAACCTCCTCCCCTGCCGCAGCACGCGCAGAAGGGGACCGGCCGCGCATACACGCCTTAGTTGCGGAAGGGATCCCCCTCGTCAGGGTCGAGTTCGCGCCAGTAGAACCGCCCCTGAGAGCTGTTATCCGACACACAACGCAACGCCTTGTGCGGCCGATCGGTCACCACGTCGCGGCGCACCGGCACCTCTACCGTGACCAGTGACCCCGGCGAATAGGCAAGGCCCGAGAAATAGCAGAATCGCGTTTCCACCTGATCTGGCAAGGGGCTGGCACCCAGCGCCGCCGGCGGCTGGAGGGGTTGGGCCGTCGCGGTCACCGCCACGACCAGAAATGCCGCCGTCAGTGCGGAAATTCCCGCCGTTCGACAGGCTGTCTCATCGGGCATGTCCGGCCCTCCCTTCGCATCGCGGCCAAGCTACGGCGGTGGCCGGGAAAACCCAAGTCGGAAATCGCTCTACCCTTGGGTGACCCCCGACCGGGAGGTGCCAACAGTTGCTTCTCTCGGACAGAATCGCCCCACTCGGCGAAAAGCCGCAACGGCGCCACGCGTCCCGACGATGCCGCGCAAAACCTACAATTGTTAACAAAACAGATTCCGCCCAAAATTTAAGCGCCCCTCTCCGCGGCGGCCGCAAAGGGTATCGCTCAGCCGGCAAAACTAGTCGACGGCATGCATATTCTCAGCGGTCGGACCCGGCCCCCCCTGCCCCCCGACGTGCCGGCGCGGGCCGTCAGGCAAACCCGCGCAGCAAGCTGTCCGGCAGCGCCTTGATCACCGCGCGATCCGCCAAGGACGAAAAGGTCACCTGCAGCCCCTCCGGCAACAGATCGCAGATCGCGAAGCCGCCGTCCTCAAGGATGGTCATGCCAGTTTCCAGCGTCTCGTCGACGCCGGATTGCTGGCCGATGCTGGTCACCACCGGAATGCCACGCCAGAGGGTGACGCGGTTGGTGTGGATATGCCCCGCCAACACCGCCAGAACGTTGCGGCCGGCCAGCAGATCACCCAGTCGCGCCGTGGTTTCGTCGTTCAGCGTCTCCCAGGCATAGGGCGATGCGGGATCAATCCGCGGCGGGTGGTGGATCGCCACCAGCTTCGGCAGGTCGGGATGGCGCGCCAGCATCTCCTCGGCATGGGCCAGTTGCGCCGGGCTCAGCCCACCGCTGACCTGACCGGGCTGCAGGCTGTCGAGAATGACAATATGCACCTCGCCGATCACCGCGTCATGGTCGACCGTCCCCTCCGGCCCCGCCGCGTGATCGGGAAAGACCGCAAAGAACCCCTCGCGCCGGTCGTGATTGCCAAGCGCATAGAGCACCGGCATGTCGAGCGGCGCCATCATCTGCCGCAGCAGACGATAGGACGACTCATCGCCGATATTGGTCAGATCGCCCGAGGCGACGATGAAATCGGGGCGCGGAGAGATGCCATTGGCGATCTCGACCATCCGCGCCAGCACCGTCACCGTATCGGCGTATTGATGCGGATCCTCGGCCTCCGGCGCGGTCAGGTGGATGTCGGTCAGATGAAGAAAACGGGTCACAGTGCCTTGCCCCCTTCCAGTTCCAGTTTCGCCGCCGTCAGCAAGGTATGGGTATAGTCATGCCCCGGGTTGTTCAGGATATCCGCCGCCAGCCCCTGTTCGACCACCACCCCGTTCCGGAGCACCAGCAGATCGTCGCAGAGGCTGGAGACCACGGCGAGATCATGGCTGATGAAGAGAATGCCAAGCCCCATCTCGTCTTGCAGATCCATCAGCAGGTTCAGGATTTGCGCCCGCACCGAGACGTCGAGCGCCGAGACCGCCTCGTCCGCGACCAGCAACTTGGGCTTGGTGACAATGGCCCGCGCAATGGCGATCCGCTGGCGCTGCCCGCCGGAGAACTCATGCGGAAAACGGTCGATATCCGCCGCCCTGAGCCCCACTTGCTCCAGCGTCTTCAGGATCAATGCCTGATCGGGCTTCATGCCGGCGGCGCGCAACGGCTGCGCCACCGACCAGCCGACCGAGCGGCGCGGATCGAGCGATCCGAAAGGATCCTGAAAGATCATCTGGAACTCTGGCCGCAGCGCCTGCAGCTCGCGCTTGTTCAGCGCGTGGATGTTCCTGCCCTCGAACAGCACCTCGCCCTCGTCCGGCGCCTCGAAGGCCATCACCATCCGCGCCAGGGTCGACTTGCCCGATCCGCTTTCGCCGACGATCCCCAGGGTGCGGCCCTGGGTGATCTGGACCGAGACGTTATCGACCGCGACCAGAGGCTCCTCGTGATGAAAGAGCTGCTTGCGCGGGCGGGGATAGCGGCGGGTGACGCCCTGAATGTCCAGCAGAACGCTCATTCCACCACCTCCGGCACATGATGACAGGCGCAGGTGCGCGCGCCGCCGATCCCATGCAGGGCCGGACGGGTATCCGCGCATTTCGGCAGTTCCACCGAACAACGGCCGGAGAAGCGGCAGCCATGCGGCAGATCGGCCAGCGCCGGCACATTGCCCGGGATCATCGGCAGCCGCTTGCGCAGCTCGCCCCCGGTGATGGTCGGGCGGGCATGCAGCAAGCCCTTGGTATAGGGATGCTGCGGATCGGACAGCACCTGCGCCACCGGCCCCTTCTCGACGATCTCGCCGCCGTACATCACCGCCACCGTCTCGGCGGTGCGGGCGACGGCGGCCAGATCGTGGCTGATGAAGACCAGCACCATGCCGCGATCCCGGGCCAGCCGGGTCAGCAGATCGGTGATCCTCAGCGCCACATGCGCGTCGAGCGCGGTGGTCGGCTCATCCGCGATCAGGATGCCCGGATCGCAGGCCAGGGCCAGCGCAATCAGCACCCGCTGCCGCTGGCCGCCGGAAAGTTCATGCGGGTATTGCCGCAGCTTCTCTTCCGGATCCTGAATGCCGGTCTCCTCAAACAGCTCCAGCGCCCGGCGGCGGGCGTCGGACTTGCTCAAGCCCAGATGCAGCCGCAGCGGTTCCATCACCGTATCGCCCACCCGCCGCAGCGGGTTCAGCGCCATCATCGGTTCCTGAAAGATCATCGCCACCTTGCGCGCGCGCATCTCGCGCCAGTCGCGGTCGGAGGCGCCGGACAGGTCATGGCCGTCGATCGTCAGCCGGCCGGTCATCTGCGCCGCCTCGGGCAGCATGCCCATCAGCGCTAGCCCCAGCATCGACTTGCCCGACCCGCTTTCGCCGACCAGACCCAGCCGTTCGCCCGGACGCAGGCTCAGCGACACCCGCCGCAGCGCCTCGGCCTCGCCAAAGCGGACCGAGATGTTTTCCGCCTCGATCATGTGCGCGCCCTCGCCAGTCGGGGATCGGAGATATCCCTGAGCCCATCGCCCAGCAGGCCGAAGCCCAGCACGGCGGCGATGATGCAGAGCCCCGGATAGATCGCCAGTTGCGGCGCCAGATACATCAGCGTCTGCGCCTCGTTCAGCATCCGGCCCCATGAGGGCATCGGCGGCTGCGCGCCAAGGCCCAGATAGCTCAGCGCCGCCTCGGCCAGGATGGCAACGGCGAATTCGATCGTCGCCTGCACGATCAGCGTGGCCGAGATGTTCGGCAGCACGTGGTCGATGGTCAGGCTGAACTGGCTCGCGCCCGCGGCGCGACCGGCAAGCACGTAATCCCGCGTCCAGATCTGGTTCGCGGCGCCGCGCGCCACCCGGGTGAAGATCGGCACGTTGATGAAGGCGATCGCCAGGATCGCGTTCGACAGCGACGGACCGAAGGCCGCAGCCAGCATGATCGCGAACAGCAGCGCCGGAAAGGCGAAGCCCAGGTCGGCAATCCGCATGATCGCGGATTCCACCCAGCCACCGAAGGCCGAGGCGGTCAGCCCCAGCGCGGTGCCGATGCTGCCGCCGATGCCGACCGAGATGAAGGCCACCGCCAGCGAATTGACCGAGGCCGCCATCAGCAGGCTGACCACGTCGCGACCAAGCTGATCGGTGCCCAGCCAATGGTCGGCCGAGGGCGGGCGGAACTTCTGGGTGACGCTCAGCACGGTATAGTCATAGGGCGTCCAGACCAGGGACAACAGTGCCGCCGCGGTCAGAGCCACCACCAGAACCGCCCCGATCCGAAGGTTGATCGCGCGGGTCATGACAGCCGTCCTTTCAGCCGCGGGTCGATCAGAACATAGGCGATATCGACCAGAAAGTTCGCCGTGACCACGATGGCGGCGAACAGCACCACCAATGCCTGCACGGTGAAGAGATCCCGGTTCGAGATCGACTGGAACACCAGCCGGCCGAGCCCGGGCAGATAAAAGACGTTTTCGATCACGATGGTCCCGGTCACCACGGCGGCGACCTGCATGCCGACGATGGTGACGATCGGCACCAGCGCATTGGGCAGGATATGCCGGCCAAGGATGCGGCCCCGGGTCATGCCGGTGGCCCGCGCGGTGCGCACGAAATCAAGCCGCATGACCTCCAGCGCCGAAGACCGCGTCACCCGCGCCAGCACCGCCGATTGCACCAGCGCCAATGCCGTGGTCGGCAGGATCAGCGATCTGAGCGCCGCGACCGGCTCGTCCCAGCCGGGAAAGCCGCCGGGCGGCAGCCAGCGCAGCTTGACCGCGAAGAGCAGCACCAGGAGCATCGACAGCCAGAAGGCCGGGATGGCGATGCCAAGCTGGCTGAGCAGCATGATGATCCAGTCGCCGGCGCGGCCGTGGTTGGCCGCCGCGATCACGCCCAGAACGATGCCCAGGACCACCGTCGCCAGGGTGCCGAAGGCCGCCAGCGACAACGTCAGAGGCAGACGCTCCACGATCAGTTCGCCCACCGGCACGCGGAAGAAATAGCTGGTGCCGAAATCGCCGTGCAGCGCGCCCCATATCCAGTGGAGATAGCGTTGCCAGAGCGGATCATCGAGCCCGAGCTGCGCGCGCAGGGCGGCGCGGGCGTCTTCGGTGGAATCGATGCCGAGAATGGTGACCGACGGATCGCCGGGCAGCACGTTCATCACCAGGAAGACGATGACCGAGATCGCGAGGATCGTGGCCAGGAATCCCAGTGTTCGTCTGAGGAGGAAAACTTGCATGCGGAAACGCCAAAATGCCGGGGGCAGGAACCCCCGGCACAGCTTTCTGTTGCTGGGCTTACTGGACGGTCACGCCGGCCAGCGGCTGGAACAGCACCGGCGACGAGGCCCAGAAACCATCGACATTCTGACGATAGACCCCCAGCTTCGGCAGCTGGAACAGGAAGCCATGGATTGCGTTCTCGGCGATGAAGACCTGCGCCTGCTTCTCCAGCTCGTGCCGCTTGGCCGGATCGCTCTCGGTCTTGATGGCGTTCCACAGCGCGTCGTATTCGTCCGAATGGTAGCCATAGAAATAGTTCGGCCCCATGGCGAAATTGCTCAGGTCGTTGGGCGAGGTATGGGCGATGATGGTCATGTCATAGTTCTTCTTCTTATAGACCTCGTCGATCCAGAAGCCCCATTCGACATTCTCGACATTCACCTTCACGCCGGCCTTGGCCATTTCGGCCTGAATGATCTCGGCCGAACGGGTGGCATAGGGGAAGGGCGGCACCCGCAGGGTCACTTCGCCACCTTCCAGACCGGATTCGGTGAACAGTTCCTTCGCCTTGGCAGCATCATGCGGATACATGCCGGTCAGATCGACATAGGCGGGTCCGTGCGGCGGGTAGAACGAGCCGATCGGCACGGCGCGGCCATACATCGCGCCTTCGATGATCTCGTTGCGGTCGATGGCATAGGACACGCCCCGGCGCGCCTTCAGGTCATTGAACGGCGGTTTCGAGTTGTTGAGGGCCAGGATCACCTCACCCTCGGTCGAGCCGACGACGACCTTGAAGCGCGGATCGGCCTCGAACTGATCCAGCAGCTCGGGCGCCGGGAAGGTCGGGAAGGCATCCAGCTCCTCGGCCATCAGCGCGGCGGTGGCGGCGGCCGGGTCCGAGATGAAGCGGAACTCGACCTTGTCCAGCGACACGTTGGCGGCATCGCGATAGTCGGCGTATTTCTTCAGCACCAGGCGATCGCCGCGGGTCCAGCTGTCGAAGGCGAAGGGACCGGTGCCGACCGGCTTGGTGACATCGTCAGCCACGCTTTCGGGCCCGACGATCGAGGCGGCGCCCTGCGCAATGTTGAACAGGAAGAAGGCATCCTTGCGCTTCAGCTTCATCTCGATGGTCTTCGGGTCGATCACGGTGATGCTTTCGATCGGCTCGAAAATCTTCTTGGTCGGGTTCACCGACCCTTCGGCCATGGCGCGGTCGAAGCTGAATTTCACATCCTCCGCGTCAAAGGTGGTGCCATCGTGGAACTTGGCGCCTTCGACCAGGGTGAAGGTATAGGTCAGCCCGTCGTCCGAAATGGTCCAGCTTGTCGCCAGATTGGGCAGAACCACGCCGCTTTCGTCGACGGTGGTCAGCGCCTCATAGACGTTATGCGCCAGCATCCCGGAAATGGAGGCGGTCGCATCGCTGGTCGGGTCCAGAACGGTCGGTTCCTGCTGGGTGCCGATCCGGACGGTGCCGGCGGCGAGCAGCGGCGAGGCCAACGCGATGGACGACACGATCGCCGTCAGGACAGTGGTGCGAAACTTGGTCATGGTGTTCCTCGTTAGCAGAGATTGGCGGCTGAATAGGCTCGGGCTGTTACCGGATTATGACAGTCTCCGGGGCACCGGGGGGCAATGGGCGTGATCTGGCAGGCCAAGCGCGGCCTGGTCGGTACAGCGGATGAAAGACCCCCCTTTGATTCCTTGATAATTCGAGCCGTTAAGCTTTGTAACATTTTTATGACATTCAATTTTTGACACGCAAAATAAATTCGCAGGGTCGCAGGCGCATTTTCCCGCGACGCGATGGAAATGCTCAGCCCGATCTGCCCCGCTGCGGTCACGACAGGGCCAGCGGGCCGACAATATCCGGGCCCGGACAGCTTCAGCTTGAATTTCAGCCCGGAACGGAAACACTCCTCCGCAGGACAAGAAGGAGCCCACCCATGCCGGTAAATGACGAAATCGCCGCCTATGCCGATGAGCTGACCGCCATCCGCCGCGATCTGCACGAACACCCCGAGCTGGGGTTCGAAGAGGTGCGCACATCGGGCATCGTTGCCGAGAAACTGAAAAGCTGGGGGATCGAGGTGACCACCGGCATCGGCAAGACCGGTGTGGTGGGCGTGCTGAAGGGAACCAGGCCGGGCCGCACCATCGGGCTGCGCGCCGATATGGACGCGCTGCCGATTCACGAGGAAACCAACCTGCCCTATGCCTCGAAAACGCCGGGTGTGATGCATGCCTGCGGCCATGACGCCCATACCACCATGCTGCTCGGCGCCGCGAAATACCTCAGCGAACATCGCGATTTCGCCGGCACTGTCGTCTTCATCTTCCAGCCGGCTGAAGAAGGCCTGGGCGGTGCCCGGGCGATGATCGCCGACGGGCTGTTCGACCGCTTTCCCTGCGATGAAATCTATGGGATGCACAATGCCCCGCACCAAAGCCCCGATGTCGTCGGCATCAAGAAGGGCAAGGCGATGGCCGGGTCGGATTTCTTCGACATCAAGATCACTGGCCGCGGCAGCCATGGCGCCCGCCCGGAAGGCAGCCGCGACCCCATCGTCATCGCCACCAACCTGGTGCAGCAGATCCAGTCGATCGTCTCGCGCAATGTGCCCCCGACCAAGCCGGCGGTGATCTCGGTCACCAAGCTGAACGCCGGCGCCGCCTATAACGTCATCCCCGAAACCGCCACCCTGGGCGGCACCATCCGCTTCTTCCACCCCGAGGTGGGCGAACTGATCTCGGAGCGCATCCGGGCGCTCTGTGACGGCATTGCCAAGGGATATGGTGTCGGGGTCCAGGTTGATATCCGCAATGTCTTCGACGTGCTGGAGAACGATCCGGCGCTGGCCGATGCGGTGATCCGCGCCGCCGCCCCGGTGGTGGGCGAGGCCAAGACCGAGATGACCGACGAATTGGTGATGGGATCGGAGGATTTCGCCGACATGCTGCGCATCGTGCCCGGCGCCTATTGCACCGTCGGCCACGGCGGCGACGTGCAACTGCACAACCCGGCGTTCTTCATCGACGATGCCATGCTGCCGGTCGGCTCGAACATCTACGCCAATCTGGTGATCGACCGCGGCGCCGCCGCCTGATCCGGCGCAGGCCCGGGCGGCTTTGCGCCGGCGCCGGGCCTGCGACACATTCCATCTTGAGCATTCGTTCGTTTCGCAGGAAGCTCCGCCCGGCAGCGGGGCTTTTCCCGCGCGAAAGGAGATTGATATGCAAACGGTGGATTTCGTCGCCACGCTTTTCGATGGCACCTCGAACCCCAACAAGGTCACCGTCGCCTTCACCATGGCGCTGAACGCGCTGAAGAAGGGTCACAGCGCGATGGTTCTGCTGATGGTCGAGGCGGTGGAACTGGGCAAGCCCGGCGCGCTCGATCCGATCGACATCGGCAAGCCCTTCTCGCCCGCCGCCGAGGTGCTGGAGCAGTTCCTGGCCGCCGGCGGCCGCATCGGCATCTGCGGCTCCTGCATGATCCACAACGGCTATACCGCCGAGGAGATGGTGCCCGGCTATGAGATCATCACCGCCCCCGATGTGATCGACCTGCTGATGGAGGCCAAGGGGTCGCTGCAGATCACCTGAGATCGGCTCAGGCCCCGCCCTCGCGAGTGGGGCCGCCTCAGTCGCCTTTCGACACCCAATGCGGCGGGCCGGAACTGCCATCCTGCCGGGTCAGGTTGACGCTGTATTCGAAGCGATCCGGGCGGTAATAGACTTCGAGGAATTCAAAGGCCCCGCCGGTGGCGTCGAACATCACCCGCCGCATCAACGTCAACGGCGCGCCCACCACGACGTCGAGATGTTCGGCGATCTCGGGCGCGGCGGCCACGGCGGTCAGCCGCTGTTCCACCCGTTCGGCAATGACCCCCACATCCGCGAGCGCCGCGATGATGGCCCGATTGCCCAGGAGCGACGGATCAAGCTGCGCTGCCGCCCCCGACAGATGGCAGATCGAATAGGAAAACGGCCCCGCCCCATCGCGCCGGACCCGGGTGATCCGCCGGGTATCAAGCGGCCCGAGCCCCAGCCAGTGCCGCGCCCAATCGGGCAGCCGCCCGGCCCCGGTGTCAAGGATTTCAACCTTGGTCCCGGTCTCGAACTCGGCAATGTTCTGGTTCAACCCGTCAAAGCTGCTGACCCTGGGCGCCACCGGATCCGGCGGCCTGGCAAAGGTGCCCCTGCCCCGCTGACGGTCGATCAGCCGCTTTTCGGCCAGCATCGCCAAGGTATGGCGAATGGTCACCCGCGAGACGTCGAATCGCTGCGCCAGCTCAAACTCGCTCGGCAGCGGCGTCTCCGACGGGTACTGCCGGTTGCGGATCTCCCGCTCCAGGACCATGAAGATCTTGTAATAAAGGGGCATCACCTTGGTGATCGCCCCCTCACCCGCCGATTTCGCCTGCATCGCCTACACGTTCGTTTCCCTGGCCATCGCCGCAAAAGCACCGTCGAAGGCCACCTTGGTTTCGGCGATATCACCCGGCTCGTGCGCCGCAGTCAAATACATCAGCCCGCGGCCAATGACTTGAACCCCACGTTCCAGCAGGTGGCCGGTAAACTGGCGGGTGGCATTGAAATCGGCCTTGGCCGCATCGGCCAGCGTCGGCATCTCGGCGATCCCCATGGCGATCTGCACCGCCGATCCGGTCTGGTTCACCGCACAGGTCACCCCATGCGCCGCCGCGCTCTGGCGGATGTGCTGCGCCAGATCGGCGCTCATCGCGTCGATGCGCGGATAGATGTCGTCGGCATGCTGCGCGAGATAGGTGATGCAGCCCACCGCCGCGCCGACCGAAACTGGGTTGCCGTTGAACGTCCCGCGATGGAGCAGCCTGCCCGAGCTGAGCGGCTCCATCACCGCGTCGGAACCGACGACGCCGCCGATCGGCAGCCCGCCACCCATCGCCTTGCCGATCACCGCGATATCCGGCGTGACCCCCAGCACCTGCTGGGCGCCACCCAGCGACAACCGATAGCCGGTGATCACCTCGTCAAAGATCAGCACCACGCCAAGCGCGCGGGTCAGCTCGCGCAGTTCCTCGATGAATCCGGGGGCCGGCATGAAGCAGCCACCGTTCACCGCGATGGGCTCCAGAATGACCGCGGCGAAATCCCCGGTCAGGGTCCGGCGCACCGTCTCGATATCCCCCCAATCGACAAAGGTCAGCGATTTCAGCGCATTGAGATCCTGCCCCAGGGTCGAGGGCCCGTCATTCCCGACCGATCCCGCCGCATGGATCGAATCGAACCAGCCATGATAATTGCCGCGGAACTTGAGGATCTGGGTGCGTCCGGTGCTGGCCCGGGCAACCCGCATCGCCAGATGCACCGCCTCTGACCCGGAACTGACAAAGGCGCATTTCTCGGCGCAGGGCATGGTGTCGCAGACCAGTTCGGCCAATTGCGCCTCGCCGGCGTGGACGCTGGCGGTGCGCAGACCCCGATCCAGCTCGTCCTTCACCGCGTTGATCACGCAGGCCGGCGAATGGCCCAGGATCAACGGCCCGTAGCCGGCGCTATAGTCGATATAGCGGTTGCCGTCGCTGTCCCAGATATGCGCGCCGCGGGCACGATCAGCCACGATCGGCGCCGGCACTTGCCGCCCGCGCGGAGTCGAGGAGACACCGAAGCAAAGGGTTTTCAGGGCACGCTCACGATAGGCGCGCGCCCCCGCGAAAGAGGGGGAATCGAAGGACATGACAGTTCCAGCGGCTAAGATGACTTATGGTATTATCAATAAGACATTTAACGATGAAACGCAACTTCAGACCCACAGAAAATTCAAGTTAATCCCTTGAAAATCCTTATATTTCCACTCTTTCAGCAGCGCAGCACGACGCGCGCCTCAGCCGTGGTGACTGGTGCCCATCTGTTCGCGCTGAAGGAACATCATGCCGATGAACTCCACCCCCGAGACCATCGAATTGATCAGCAGTTCGACCAGCTTCTGCGTCGGCAGCTTGCCGTTGAGCAGGTGAAATTCCTCGGGCAGCTCGATCATCCCCAGGGTGGTATAGGACTTGAAGCTGCTGCGCAGGTGTTCACAGCTCCAGTCCATGTTCATCTGCAGCGGCATCTTCAGAAAGTTCGACGGCGCCGTATGCCAGACCGAGATGCCTTCCTCGTTCACCAGGTTGAAATGGAAATTCACCCCGGTGTTGGGACGAAATTCGCTCATGGTGATGTCTTCGGCGATCTTCTGGCAGCACTCGAACAGATCCTGGAACCCGTCCGAAGCATAGGTTTGCGTCGCGGTCTTTTCCTCGGCTCGCCCCTGATAGGTGACACTCACCCTACCGCCGCCATCGGGGTTCTCGTCGACAACGACGGATTTCACCCTGATTTCATAGACTTCGTTTTCCGGCATTCGGGTTGTCTCCAGCAGCAGATCGCAGCTCTCGGCCTGGAAAGGGGCGCTTGCCCACCCTCAGAACCATCGGCGCGCGGTTGATCCTATCACAGCCTCCTTTTCCACCCAACTCCATCCCCTGGCAACAGTCCCCGGGGGAAAGCTGTGCAACCGGGCGGGGATCGCCGCCCGATTTGCGAAAAAGCGGCCCGCGCCAAGACGGGCCGCCGCGATCTCAGCGCCGGATGAACGGGTTGGGAATCTCCACTCCGGTCGACACCCAGACGCTTTTCAGTTCCATGTATTCCAACATGCCGACGATACCGCCCTCGCGGCCGATACCGCTCATCTTGAAGCCGCCGAAGGGCGAGGTGGTGCTGGTCGAACGATAGTTGTTCACCCAGATGGTGCCGGCGCGCACCCTTTCGGTCATGCGGATGCCGCGCGCCAGGTTCTGGGTCCAGATCCCGGCGGCCAGGCCAAAGTCGATGTCATTGGCGATGCGCACCGCGTCGTCCTCATCCTCGAAGGGAATGACCGCCAGCACCGGGCCAAAGACCTCTTCCTGCGCGATCCGCATGTCGTTGCGCACGTCGGCGAAGATGGTGGGCTCATAGAACAGCCCGTTGGGATATCCCTCGACCACCGCCCGCTTGCCGCCGCGTACCAGCCGGGCGCCCTCGTCCGTGGCGATGCGGACATATTCCTCGATCTTGGCCATCTGCGGCGCGGTCGAGATCGGCGCGATCTGGGTTTCCGGATCGCTCGGATGACCAAAGCGGATGTCCTCAAGGAAGGCGACCAGCTTTTCCAGGAACTGATCGTGGATCGACCGCTGCAGCAGCAGCCGCGACCCGGCCACGCAGGTCTGACCCGAAGCGGCGAAGATGCCGGTCACCGCCCCTTTCACCGCCTGCTCCAGATCGGCGTCCTCGAAGATGATGTTGGGGGATTTGCCACCCAGCTCCATCGTCACCCGTTTCATAGACCGGGCCGCCTGTTCGTTGATGATCCGCCCGGCGATCGGCCCGCCGGTGAAGGCAATGCGTTCCACCACCGGATGCGACACCAGCGCCTCGCCCATCTCGTGGCCATAGCCGGTAACGACGTTGACCACCCCCTTGGGAAAGCCCGCCAGCTCCACCAGCTTGACGAATTCCAGCAGCGAGGCCGAGGTGAATTCCGACGGCTTCAGCACCACCGTATTGCCCGCCGCCAGTGCCGGCGCCAGCTTGAGCGAGGTCAGCGGCAGCGGCGAATTCCACGGCATGATGCAGGCGACGACGCCCAGCGGCTCATAGCGGGTGAAGTTGAACACCCCCGGCTTGTCGGTGGGGATGGTCGAGCCTTCGATCTTATCGGCCAGCCCGCCGTAGTAGTAATAGTAGTTCGCCATATAGCGCATCTGATTGCCAAGCTCGGCGATCAGCTTGCCGTTGTCTTTCATCTCGACCGCGGCGAGCCAGTCCGCGTTCTCGGTGATCAGATCGCCCAGCTTGCGCATCAGCTTGCCGCGGGCGCTGGCCGACAGGCCCCGCCACTCGGGATTATCAAAGGCCGCCTGGGCGGCACGACAGGCGCGATCCACGTCCTCGGCCCCGGCGCGGGGCACCCGGGACCAGGCTTCGCCGGTCACCGGGTCGGAGGACTCGAGGTATTGGCCCCCTACCGGCGGCACGAAGGCGCCGTCGATATAGAGGCCATAGGTGACCAGCCCATCCTCGGCCTGCGGGGTGCGGGCGATGGCGGGATTGGCGGCGGCGGGAAAGGGATAAGTCGTCACGATGGGGGTTCCTTCGTCTGAACAGGGGACGGGATCAGCCGGCAAAGGCGCGCATGTGGCGCGCCGACCAGCTCACGGTCAAAGTGTCGCCGGGGGCCACGGCGGGGCCGCGATCGTCGACCGGATAGCGCGCGACCAACGTGCCCATGCCCTCGATCGTCACGCCCAGCCGGACGTGGTCGCCGTGATAGACCAGATCGGTCACCCGGCCGGCACAGGCGTTCTCGGCGCCCTCCTTGCGGCCGATATGCAGGCTCTCGGGCCGCAGCATCAGCGTCGCCGAGGCCCCGGCGGCCAGCCCGGCATCGACCGGCAGCGCATGGATCACCGGACCGCCCTCGGCCACCTGCAGCAGGGCCACGCCATCGCGCAGCTCTCGCACCCGGGCGTCAAGCCGGTTGTTCTCGCCCATGAAGGAGGCGACGAAGGTCGAGGTCGGGTTGGCATAAACTTCTTCCGGGGCGCCGATCTGCTGGATCCGCCCCTTGTCGAAGACGGCGATCCGGTCCGACATGGTGAGCGCCTCGGACTGGTCATGGGTGACATAGAGCATGGCGATGCCCAGCTCCTCGTGCAGGCGCTTGATCTCAAGCTGCATATGCTCGCGCAACTGCTTGTCGAGCGCGCCCAAGGGTTCGTCCATCAGCACCATGCGGGGTTCGAACACCAGCGCGCGGGCCAGCGCGACGCGCTGTTGCTGCCCGCCGGAAAGCTGCGTCGGCATCCGGTCGCCCAATGCCCCCAGCTTGACCATGTCGAGCGTGCGGCGCACGCGGTCGGTGATCTCGGACTTGCCGATGCCGCGCATCCGCAGCGGAAAGGCCAGGTTCTCGGCCACCGTCATATGCGGGAAGAGCGCATAGTTCTGGAACACGATGCCAAAATCGCGCTTGTAGGTCGGCACGTTGTTCAGCGGCTTGCCGTCGAACAGGATGGTGCCACGCGACGGCGCCTCGAACCCCGCCAGCATCATCAGGATCGTGGTCTTGCCCGATCCCGAGGGGCCCAGCAGGGTCAGAAACTCGCCCCGCTCGATCTGCAGGTGCAGGTTGTCGACGACCTTGGTGGAGCCGTCATAAAATTTGTCGATGGCCTCGAAGACGACCAGCGGTTCGGTGGACATTGTCGGGCTCCTCATCGGTTGATGCGGGCGGCGGTCAGACGTTCGCCCCGGCGCCGGATGGTTTCGCTGATGAACAGCAGGATGAAGGACAGCACGATCATGATCACCGCCGCGGCGGTGATGGTCGGGCTGAGGAATTCGCGCAGCCCCGCGAACATCTGCCTTGGCAGGGTGAATTCGCCGGGGCCGGTGATGAAGATGGCGATCACCAGTTCGTCGAACGAGGTGGCGAAGGCGAAGATCGCGCCCGAGGCGACGCCCGGCATGATGATCGGCAGCACCACCTCGCGGAAGGCGGTCAAGGGTGGCGCCCCCAGCGACAGCGCCCCGCGCATCAGATTGGGATCGAAGGTGCGCAGCGAGGCGAGCACGGTGATCACCACATAGGGGGCGGCGATGATGGTATGGGCGATGACCAGCCCGGTCAGCGAATTGGCCAGCCCAACCAGGGAAAACGCCAGGAACATCGAGGCGGCGGTGACGATCAGCGGCACCACCATCGGCAGCGACAGGGCCGCCAGCACCAGCTTCTTGCCGCGGAACTCGGACAGGTTGATGCCATAGGCGGCGGCGGTGCCCAGGACGGTGGCGATGATCATCGTGGCGATGCCGACGACAAAGCTGTTCTTCATCGCCGACAGCCAGCGACCGTCGAAGAAGAAGTCCTGATACCACTGCAGCGAATAGCCCGGCACTGGCAGCGTCAGGATGTTCCCCGACGAGAAGGAGAGCGGAAAGATCACCACCAGCGGCGCAACAAGAAAGATCAGCACCGCCCAGGCGAAGATCGCGATCAGCAGACGTGTCATGGCCGGATCATCCCTTGATGGTATTGCCGAGGTTCGGGATCAGTCGCCGCGCCACTGCGATCAGCACTGCGGTAAAGAACAGCAGCAGCAGCGACAGCGCGGCGACCATGCCGAAATTGATCGACTGGTTGGTGTAGAAGGCGATGTAATAGCTGACCATCTGGTCCTGCAGCCCGCCCACCAGCGCCGGGGTGACATAGAAGCCGACCGACAGCATGAAGACCATTACCGCGCCGGCGGCGACCCCGGGCATGGTCAGCGGCAGATAGACCGAGACGAACTGCCGCCAGGGCGGCGCCCCGAGCGAGGCGGCGGCCTTGATGTACTGCGGCCCCTGCCGTTTCATCACGCTGTAGAGCGGCAGGATCTGGAACGGCAGCAGCACATGCACCATCGCCACATAGACGGCGAAGCGGGTGAAGATCAGCTGCAGCGGCGCATCGGTGATCTGCAGCGCCTCAAGCGCCGCATTGATCGGACCTTCGCGCTGCAGCAGGATGAACCAGGCCGTGGTGCGCACCAGGATCGAAGTCCAGAACGGCACCAGCACCAGCAGCATCGCATAGCTCGCCGCCCGGTCGGACAGGGTCGAGATGTAATAGGCGGTCGGATAGGCCAGCAGCACGCAAAGCACCGTCACCCAGACCGAAATCCAGAAGGTCCGCTGGAACAGATCGACAAAGATGGCGCGATCCTGCGACACAGGTTGGATATGCCCCTCGGGGGTGATTTCGAGATCGAGCGCCCGCAGCAGATAGCTGGCGGTAAGCGGATTGGAGTTGGTCTTGATCAGATGCCACATCTGCGGATCGCCCCATTCGGGGATCGCGGCGGGCAGGCTTTCCGCATAGGGCGGCGCCAGGCTGTCCAGCTCCCGGCGGGTCTTCATCATTACCGCGCGGGCGCCGTTCAGTTCGAAATTCAGCCGCCGGGTCATGGCGCCGAAGGCCTGGGCGCTTGAGGTGTCGGTGACATCCTGAACCAGCGCCGCAAATGCGGCCTCGGACGGCAGGCCGGCGCCGTCCCATCGGTCCAGCACGCTGACGGTTCGCGGCAGCGCCCCGGTGACATCGGCGTTATCGACGGCCTTGGTCATGGTGTAGCCGATCGGAATGATGAAGCCGATCAGAACCAGCAGCAGCAGCGGCGCGACCAGAAGCCAGGAGATGCGGGACTTGTGGGACATGGGGCATGCAGTCGTCTTGAGAGGCGGAACCAGCCCCGGGGATCATCCCCGGAGCCAGCTGATGTCTAAGGCCAGGCTTATTGCGCGGCCCAGGCGGTGAACTTGGCTTCCAGCTCGTCGCCATGCTCGATCCAGAACTCGGTGTTGATGAACAACCCCTCGTCGGCGTGGTTCAGCACCATACCCGGATTGGCCTTCTGCAGCTCGGGATCGGCGTTGACTTCCTTGTTGGCAGGCGAGATCGGCCAGACCGCCGCCTGCGCCCGCAGCGGGCCGGCATCGGTGATATAGTCGATCATCTTCATCGCCTCGGCCGTCATCGGCGAGCCGGAGACCACCGCCCAGGAGTCGATGGAATACAGCAGCGTGCCCCAGTTCAGCGCGTAATCGCTGCCTTCGCCCTGGGCGCGGATGATGCGGCCGGTATAGCCGAAGGCATAATCGGCCTCGCCGCTGCCGATGAACTGAAGCGGCTGGGCACCGGACTTCCACCAGATCACATTGGCCTTGATCTGATCGAGCTTGGCGAAGGCCCGCGCGACACCCTCGTCGGTCGCGAGCACATCATAGACATCGGACATCGGCACCCCGTCGGCCAGCAGCGCCGCCTCGAGCGTCATTTTCGGGCCGCTGCGCAGCGACCGGGTGCCGGGGAATTTCTCGAGATCCCAGAACTCGGCAAAGGTCTTCGGGCCGGTCTCGTGGCGCGCCTTGTCATAGAACATCGCCGCCCCCCAGCCGGTGCCGCCCACGCCGCAGGTGGTGGTGGCGCCGGTGATGAACTTGGCCTTGTCGATCACGCTATAGTCGATCGGGGCGAAGATGCCGTCTTCGCAGCCGCGCACCAGTTCCGGCGCCTCGACCATGATGATGTCCCAGGTGACATTGCCGGTTTCGACCATGCCATAGACCTTGGCCATCTCGCCATTATAGACGTCATCGGTCACCGGGATGCCGGTGGCCTCCGAGAACCCTTTGAACAGGGTCTCGCGGGCGCTGTCCTGATACCCGCCGCCGAAACCCACGATCGTCAGATCGCGTGCGAAGGAGGTGGCAGGAAAGGTCAGAGCCAGCGCCGCGGCGGCGGCGAGTTTGGCGGTCGTCTTCATTGTTCGATCTCCCATGTCTGGATATGAGGTTTTGTTATTATGATTGCGTTTGTTGGTCTTCGGTCTGATCTGTGACGATGCCGGTATACTCCGCGACCAAGGGGCGGATCGCGGCCAGCAGCCCCGCCATCCTGCCGGCCCATTGCGGCAGAGCCGCCAGTAAGGCCGGCGCCGGGGGCAGGCCCGACAGCGCGGTCAGCACCAGCGCGGAACAGAGGTTCGAGGTCAGGAAGGGCGATGGCGCCACATCGTTCAGCCCGGGCAGCGCCGCCAGCGTATTGGCGCCGGTGCCGGTGATCACCGTGGCCTCGACCGCCGCGGCGTCGATCTGCGCCGCATGTTCGGCCACATCCGCCGGGGTGAGCTGATAGGCGCGGAATTCGTTCGAGATCGCGTGTTTCTGCACGATCTCCAATCCGGCCGCCTGCCAATAGGCGCGGGCGTGCTCGGTCAGCTCCGGCGGATAGGGGGACACCATGGCGATGCGGGTCACCCCCGCCGCCTTGAGCACGATCAGGATCGCCAGGCTCGCCGTGAAGACCGGCGCGCCGGCCTGGTCCGACAGCCCCCGGCACAGCGCGATATCGCCCTCGGGCAACAGCTTGTAGGACGATCCGGTCATCGCCACCGAAATCGCGTCGAGCTTCAGCGACCCGAAGTCCTTCAGCGTTTCGGGATAGGCCTTGATGTAAAGATCGTTGCGTTCGTAAAGCGTGGTGTCCGGAAAGACCGGCAGCCGGGCGGTGTGATAGACCGCCTCCAGGGGCAGCAGCAGGCGCATTTCGGGTTCGACCGCCGGATTGGCCGGGGGCACGACAACGCCCAGCCGGGATTTCGCGTTCACGTCAGCCATTCGCCCGATCCCCCTGCCCGACGACACCCGCCGGCACGCCGGCCAGCATGTCGAGCATGGCCTGTTTCGCCAGAAACTCCACCGCCTGGACCGGATCGGCGGCGATGCCGGCGATCCGCGCCACCCGGGCGCTGCCGGTGCCGACATTGGTATCGGTGCGCGGGATCAGCAGATCGCGCGCCACCCGGCCACGTTCCCAGGCCGCCCGGTCAAGCGCGGTGTAATCACCGCTCGCCGCCACCTCGATCGCGGCGGCGGCATAGGCCACGGCGTCGTGCAGACCGGCGTTCAGGTTCATGCCGCCCTTGGTATTGGTCAGATGCAGCGCGTCACCGGCGATATAGACCTTGCCGGCACTCGCCCCCAGCGCGTGACGGCGCCGGGCGGAATAGACATCGCGACCAGAAAGGTGCGGCAGAATCTCCTCGATCGGCAGCAGCCCTTTCAGCCGGTCGATCACCCAGGCGTCCGACAGTGCCTCACCCTCGGACACGCCGGCAGGCACCCGCACCACGATGCGCCAGCAATCGGGCATCTCCAGCAGGCTGCAGGTATCCTCGCCCTCGTGCAGATAGACGATACCGCCCAGATCGGGGAAGTAATCGCGCATGGACTTTTGCGAATAAAGCCGCAGCACCATCCCCGGATAGGGTTTTTCGACATAGCCGATGCTCACCGCCTCGCGCACCGCCGATTGGGCACCGTCGCAACCGAACAGTGCGAAGCCCTCGTGGGTGCTGCCGTCGGCGGCACTGACCACCACCCCGGCGACATCCTGCGTCACACCGGTCACCCCGGCGCCGAACTGCAGCCGGCCACCTTCGGCCAGGAACAGATCGCGCATCAGCCGGGTCAGCGCCACCTGCTCGTAATGCAACCGGATCGGATGGCGCACCAGACCTTCCAGCAGGCTGAAATCAAGCTGCGCCAGGATCTCGCCCGACGGCCGGCGATATTGCACGCAGTCGATCTGCGTGCCGGCCGCGCGCATGGTCTCCAGCACCCCGAGGGTGTCGAGAATGTCGAGCGTCGAGGCATGGAAGGTCGAGGCCTTGGATTGTTCGTTCACCGTGTCGCGCTTTTCCAGCACGGTGACCGGAATCCCGGCCCGCAGGATCTTCAGCGCCAGCGTAAGCCCCACTGGCCCCGCCCCGGCGACAACCACCCCTTTGTTGAAGTTCGGATCCATTTCCATCCCGTCCTGTCTTGAAGGCATGCTATGCCTCTCGTCAAAAGTGTCAACACTTATGCGGATAGAAGATCAGAATCTCGCCGAAATCCGCATAAATATCCGCAAAATGCCCAAATCTTCACAGGTGACGCTATATAGTGTCAACATTTAGCAGATTGGCCGCGATTACGCCCAGCCTTCGGCCGGCCGCGAGTCGAGCCCTTCGAGATAGGCCGCAACCTCCTCGGTCGGGATGACGTCGGCATATTTGCAGTTCAGATCGAAGAGGTTGATCGCATGGCTCGCCTCGAACCGGTCAAAGGCCGTCTCCTCGGGGATGACCACCTTGAAGTTGAAGGAATAGGCATCCACCGTCGTCGCCCTGAGGCAACCCGAGGTGGTGCAGCCGGTCATGATCAAAGTGTCGACATCGAGGAAGTTGAGATGGCTCATGAAGATCGTGCCGAAGAAGGCCGAGGGCTTGCGCTTGCCGATCAGGATGTCCTGCGGTTGCGGTGCCAGCGGCGCGACCGTCTGAGTCGCGTGGCTGCCCGCGGTCGAGGTCTTTTCGGTGCCGCGGTGGCTCTTGCCGACCTGGACGCCGCTGTCGATCATGTCGGGCCGACGTTCCGAGACGGTGTAGAACACCGGCAGGTTCTTTTCCCGCGCCAGCTTCAGCAGCCGTTCGATATGCGGCACTGCCTTCCAGCCTGCCTCGCCACAATGGGTGCGATATGTCTTCAGCCCCTCTTCATGGGTTTCGCCCGGCGTGTCGCCGGTGAAGTTGTACTGCACGTCAATGATGAACAGCGCCGGCCGCTTGCCGAACCCGCCGCGCTTGCCATAGCCGGCAAGCTGGAAAATCTTCTTGTCGTGCTCGGTCAGGAACTTGTCCCAGATACGTTCGCTCATGATCAGTCCTTTCAGCAGGCGCGGTGCATGTACTGGCCCGGCGCGCCGAGGTCTTCGGCCAGGGCGCCGTTTTCGACCAGCAGCTGGCCGCGCAGGATGGTATGGGTGATGGCGCCACGGAAGGTCATGCCTTCGTAGGGCGAATAATCGGAATGCGACGGATAGTCGGCGGCCGCCACGCGGGTTTCGGCCTCGGGATCGACGACGACCAGATCGGCGTCATAGCCCGGCGCAATCCGCCCCTTGTTCGCCACCGAATAGAGATCGGCCACATTCTTCGAGGTCGCCGCCGCCAGGGTCTCGATCGGCACGCCGCGCTTGCGCCAGCCCTCCTCGAGCAGCACCGGCAGGATCTGGGCAATGCCCGGGAACCCCGCCGAGGCGGTCCAGATGTCGTCTCCCTTGGTCGCCAGCTTGCGCGGCACGTGATCCGACCCGATGGTCGCGATATCGCCGGCGCGCACCCCCTCCCACAGCCCGTCGATATCGGCCTGGCTGCGCAGCGGCGGGTTCACCTTGCCGACGACGCCGATCTCGCTGTCACGGCTGAGCGACAGGTAATGGGCGCAGGTCTCGACATGAATGGGCGCGCGACCAGGATGGCGCAGGCGCCGCACCAGATCGAGACTTTCGGCCGAGGACATATGGACGATATTCACCGGACACTCGGCCTTTTCGCCGAAATAGGCGACGCGAAAGATGTTCTCGGTTTCCAGAAAGCCCGGGGATTGCTCGTCCCAGACCGGCAGATCATTGCGCCCGGCGGCCTTCAGCGGCTCGCGGAAGACGGGGATGACCTCGGTATTCTCGCAATGCACGCCGACCACGCCGCCCTTGATCTTCGCCCCCGCCTGCAGCGCACGGAACAGCAGCGCGTCGTCGACCTCGGTAAACCCCTTGGCGGCGCCGGTGGCGCCCTTGTACATCAGATAGACCTTGACCGAGGTAACGCCGAAGCGGTGAGCCAGCTCGGGCAGCTCCTCGACATGGCGGCGGGCGGTGACACCGAAATGAAAGCCGAAGTCGATGGCCGATCGCGCCTCGGCCGCCGCGCGCCAGGGGTCGGTGCTGGCGCCCAGATCATCGCTGCGCCAGAACGAAAACAGCCCGGTCACCCCGCCCAATGCGGCGGTACGGCTTTCGGTGAACCAATCCTCTTCCTTGGCGCCGAAACCGATATGGGTGTGCGGGTCGATCAGCCCGGGCATCACGAAACGGTCGGTGCAGTCGATCACCCTTGTGGCCGCAGCCGTTTCACCCGGCGCCAGGATCGCGACGATCCGGCCATCCCGCACCGCGACGGAGCCGCGCCGCACGCCGGTGCCGGGAAAGACAATCTCTCCGTTCTGTAGGATCAGATCATAGCTCATGCGGCGGTCTCCAACTTGTCCAACAGGGTTGCGAACATGCCCCCCGACAGCAGCAGTTCGCGTTCGGCGTCGCTGGCGATATCGGCGAAGGCTTCGAATTGACGCGCCGGCCCCGACGGGGGCTTGGCGGTGACGATAACAGGCGCGCCCCGGGTGACGGCGGCGTGCAGATTGGCAAAGCCGAAGGTCTCGAACCCGTCGAGCCCCAGCGCCGCGGCCCCCTCGCCTGTGGCGAAGATCAGCGGCAGGATGCCCATGCCGATCAGGTTCGACCGGTGAATTCGTTCAAACCCCTCGGCCAGCACCACCCGCACGCCCAAGAGCTTCGGCCCCTTGGCCGCCCAGTCGCGACTGGAACCCATGCCGTAGTCGCGCCCGGCCAGCACCATCAGCGGCGTGCCGGCGACGCGATAGCGGCTTGCCGCCTCGAAGATCGGCATCGCCTCGGTGTCCGAGGTCATGCGGGTCACCCCGCCTTCGACGCCCGGCACCAGATCGTTCTTGAGCCTCTGGTTGCCAAAGGTGATCCGCGCCATGAACTCGTGATTGCCGCGCCGCTGGGTCACCGCATTGAAGTCGCGCGGCGCCACCCCCTGGTCGATCAGATAGCGCCCGGCAAGGCTGTCGGCAGAGATCTCGCCGCTCGGGGTGATGTGATCGGTGGTCAGGGAATCACCGGTCTTCAGCAGCACCCGAACCCCTTCCAGCCGGTCCGGCAGCGGCGGGTTGTCGATGCGGAAGAAGGGCGGCGGACAGACATAGGTCGAGCCCGGATCCCAGCGGAACCGCGGCCCCACCGGTGCCTCGAGCTTTTGCCACAACTCAGCCCCATCGAAGAGCCGGGCATAGCTGGCGCGATAATTCTCCGGCTGCTGGGTCTCGCGCAGAAGGGCGGCCAGTTCGTCGGCGTCCGGCCAGATATCGCGCAGGAAGACCGGGGCGCCATCGGCACCATGCCCCAAGGGTTCGACCTCAAGGTCGATGTCGATCCGCCCGGCCAGCGCGAAGGCGATCACCAGGGGCGGCGAGGCCAGGTAATTGGCGCGGCAGGCGCGGTGAATGCGCCCCTCGAAGTTGCGATTGCCCGACAGGACCGAGACCGCCACCAGATCGGCATTGGCCACCGCCCGGGCGACGTCCTCGCGGATCGGGCCGGACTTGCCGGAACAGGTGGTGCAGCCATAACCGACGATGTGGAATCCCAGCGCCTCCAGCGGCTCCATCAGCCCGGTGCGCCGCAGATAATCCCCGACCAGCCGCGACCCCGGCGCCAGCGAGGTCTTGATCCACCCCGGCACGCTGAGCCCGCGCGCCACCGCGTTGCGCGCCAGCAGCCCGGCCCCCAGCATCACCGCCGGGTTCGACGTATTGGTGCAGGAGGTGATCGCCGCCAGCAGGATGGCACCATGGCGAAGCGGCGCCTCCGCCCCCTCGATGACGGCGGCGCGGTCCAGATCGGCGGGTTCCAGACCGAAACCGCGTACCCCGGCGGGCGCCGTCAGCGCGGCGTGGAAGGCGGTTTTGACCTCGGCCAGCGCCACCCGGTCCTGCGGCCGCTTGGGGCCGGCAAGACTGGGACCCACCCGGGACAGGTCGATCTCCACCACCTCGGAATACTCCGCCGCGATGTCGTGATCCTCGACGAACAGGCCGGCGGCGCGAGCATAGGCCTCGACCAGATCGACATGCGCCGCGTCCCGGCCGGACTGGCGCAGATAATCAATGCTGCGGGCGTCGATCGGGAAATAGCCGATGGTGGCGCCATATTCCGGCGCCATGTTCGCAATCGTGGCGCGATCGGGCACCGACAACCCGGCGACGCCGGCACCGAAGAATTCGACGAAATCTCCCACCACACCGACCTGTCGCAACCGCTCGGTCACGGTGAGCACCAGATCGGTGGTGGTGGCCCCGGCCGGCAGCCGGCCGATCAACCGGACCCCGACGCAGCGCGGGATGCGCGCCACATGGCGTTGCCCCAGCGCCGCCGCCTCGCCATCAATGCCGCCAACACCCCAGGCCAGCAGCCCAAGCCCGTTGACCATCGGCGTGTGGCTGTCGCACCCCAGCACGAATTCCGGCGCGACCAGAACCCCCTGCCCCGGCACCGTCACCCGGTCGACCAGCTTTGCCAGCTTTTCCAGATGAATTTGGTGAATGATCCCGGCGCCCGGCGGCACCACGCGCAGATTGTCGAAGGCCTGCTGCGCCCATTTGAAAAAGCCATATCGCTCGGCGTTGCGGCGATATTCCTCGGCGATATTGCGGACTTGGGCATTGGGGTGACCGGCAACATCGACGATCAGCGAATGATCGACCACCAGGGTCACCGGCACCTGCGGCTCCACCACCGACGGGGAGACACCTGCGGCCTGCGCCGCATCCATCGCCGCGGCCAGATCCATCAGCACCGGCAGGCCACTGGAATCGGGCAGCACCAGCCGCGACACCTCGAGCGCGACCGAGATCGGCCCGGAGGCCGGGGTCCAGCCGGCGATCCGCGCCGCATCCTCGGGCGTCGCCCGCCGCGCCAACACCTGCCGCGCGACATTCTCCAGAACAATTTTCAGACAGGCGGGCAAAGGCTTGTCGCGCCCCGCCATGAGCGCCTTAAGATCGACACAGCGAGCACCCCCGCCCGCCGGCAGATCGAACTCCAACACTTCGGGGCTTTTTTTGTCCGATGTCACGGCAGCCTATCCTTCCTGTCGGAGCCGAAATCGCATAGCATCGCCAAAGTGTCAACACTTTATCACTATTCAGACTTGAAACAGGTGAATTCTTCGGATAATCATAAGACATAGACCGATAAACCCCAGAAGTGTTGACACGGAGATCAGATGGCGGAGACCGAGAGCAAGACGCTGGTGAACCAGGTCTTCGACAAGATTTTCGATCTTCTGGTGTCGGGGGAAATGCCGCTTGGCGGCACTATCAACGAGGCGGCGCTGGCCAGCCGGTTCAACGTCAGCCGCGGGCCGGTGCGCGAGGCGATCAAGCAATTCGAAGGCCGCGGACTGGTGGTCAAGGAACCCTATCTCAAGGCCCGCGTCGTCGAACTCTCGGCCTCAGACATCATCCAGATCTTCCAGCTGCGCGAGGCTGTCGAAGGCATGTCGGTGCGGCTCGCCACGCTGAACATGAGCGACGAGGCGCTCGATGCGCTGCTTGAGGATTTCTCCCACAGCCGCCAGAGCCGCACCAGCGAAGAGGTGCTGGACGTTCACGTCGCCATCGCCCGGGGCTGTGGCAACGACCGCATCCGCGCCCTGCTGTGTGACGAGCTGTATTATCTCCTGCGGCTCTATCGGGCGCGCTCGGGTGATATCCCCGGCCGCCGGTCGAACGCCTATTCCGAACATTGGCAGATTCTGCGCGCCATGCGGGCGCGAGATGCCGATCTCGCTGAATCGCTGATGCGCGCGCATATCGTGCGCGCAACCCAATCGCTGGAGGATCTGCTGGCCGCCGACCAGGCCGCCCAGATCCCGCTGACGGAAAAGGAACCCTCATGACCAGCCAATCCCCTGCGCTCACCCGCCCCACCCGCCGCATGCGCGAACTGATCGCCGCCGAGGACATGATCGTCTCGCCGGGCGTGTTCGACGGCTATAGCGTGCGGCTGGTCGAGAAGATGGGCTTCAAGACCGCCTGCACCACTGGCGCCGGCCTGTCGAATTCGCGGCTGGGCGTGCCGGATGTCGGCATCATGGGGCTGACCGACAATGTCGACGCCTGCCGGATGATCGCGCGATCCGTCTCGATCCCGGTCATGGCGGATGCCGATACCGGCTATGGCAACCCGGTCACCGTCTATCACACCACCCAGCGGTTCGAGGAAGCCGGCGTCGCCGGCATCAATATCGAAGATCAGGTCAGCCCGAAACGCTGCGGCCATATGGCCGGCAAGGACGTGATCGACGCGCGCGAGATGGCCCGCAAGATCGAGGCCGCCTGCGACGCGCGCAAGGATGACGATTTCGTCGTGCTCGCCCGCACCGACGCCATCGCGCTGGAAGGGCTGGAGGGCGCCATTCGCCGCGCCAGGCTTTACGCCAAGGCCGGCGCCGACATGATCTTTGCCGATGCCATCGGCGGGGAGGATCAGATCAAGGCGCTGGTCGATGCGGTGCCGGTGCCGGTCTCGGTCAACATGGGTTTCGGCATCCGCAACCGCCCCACCACGCCGCTGATCCCGCTGGCGCGGCTGGCCGAGATCGGGGTGAAACGGGTCACCCTGCCCCGCCTGCTGCCCGCCGCCGCCATCATGGCGATGGAGAACGCCCTGTCGATCCTGAAGGAATCGATCCCCAGCGGCGAAATCGTCCACCGGCCCGACCTGCTGGCCAGCATCGACGACATCTGGGCGCTGATGGGCCAGCCCGAGATCCGGCAGATGGAACTGACGTACAACGACCTCTGCGGGGTCGAGGCCTGATCCAGCCCCTTTCCGGAAACAGCAAGGCCGGCCCCCTTGGGGGGACCGGCCTTTTTCACGTCTTGTCGATCCGCGATCAGTCGATGTCGAAGACCACACCCTGGGCGAGCGGCAGCTCTTTCGAATAGTTGATCGTGTTGGTGGCGCGGCGCATATAGGCGCGCCAGGCATCCGACCCGCTTTCGCGCCCGCCGCCGGTCTCCTTCTCGCCACCGAAGGCGCCGCCGATCTCAGCGCCCGAGGTGCCGATATTGACGTTGGCGATGCCGCAGTCGGACCCGCGCGCCGACAGGAAGGTCTCCATCTCGCGCAGGTCGGTGGTGAAGATCGACGACGACAGCCCGCCGCCGACGGCGTTATGCAGCTCCAGCACCTCGTCGAAGTCGCTGTACTTCATGACATAGAGGATCGGCGCGAAGGTTTCGCGCAGCACCGGGCCCGCCTGTTCCGGCATCTCGACCAGCGCGGGATGCACGTAATAGGCCGAGTTCGACACGTCAGAGGCGCGCTCGCCCCCGTGCACGGTGCCGCCCAGCGCCTTGGCCTCGTCCAGGGCGACCAGCATGCTGTCATAGGCCACCTTGTCGATCAGCGGACCGACCAGCGCGGCGGTTTCCAGCGGATTGCCCACGGTCACGCTGGCATAGGCCTTCTTCAGCGCCGGAACCATCTGGTCATAGACGGCTTCATGCACGAAGAGCCGACGCATGGTGGTGCAGCGCTGACCGGCGGTGCCCATGGCGCCGAAGGCCACGGCGCGCAGCGTCATGTCCAGATCCGCCGAGGGGCAGACGATGCCGGCATTGTTGCCGCCAAGCTCCAGGATGCAGCGACCGAAGCGCGCCGCGACCTTCGGCCCGACGATCCGCCCCATGCGGGTCGAGCCGGTGGCCGAGATCAGCGCGACCTTGGGGCTGTCGACCAGCACCTCGCCCAGCTCGGGGCCACCGACCAGAACCTGGCTCAGCCCCTCGGGGGCGTCGGCGCCGAAGCGGGCCAGGGCGCGATCCAGCACCGCCTGCACGGCCAGCGCCGTCAGCGGGGTCTTTTCCGAAGGCTTCCAGATCACCGGATCGCCACAGACCAGCGCCAGCGCGGCATTCCAGCACCAGGGGGCACAGGGAAAGTTGAAGGCGGTGATGATGCCTACGACACCCAGCGGATGCCAGGTTTCCATCATCCGGTGGCCGGGGCGCTCGGTGGCGATGGTCAGACCGTAAAGCTGACGCGACAGGCCGACGGCGAAATCGCAGATGTCGATCATCTCCTGCACTTCACCCTGCCCTTCCGAAGGCGACTTGCCGGCCTCGATCGACACCATGCGACCAAGGTCTTCCTTAGACTTGCGCAGCTCCTCGGCGAAGAGACGGACCAGCTCGCCCCGGCGCGGGGCGGGAATCAGCCGCCACTTGCGGAAGGCGGCGTCGGCCTTGGCGACCATCGCCTCGGCTTCGGCGGCGCTATGGGTGGCGAGGGTGGCAACCACCTCGGCGGTCACCGGAGAGGTCACCGCAAGACCGCCGGCGGCGTCAAGCGATGCGGTCACGCCGCAGGTAGCCATGGTTTCGGCGGTCACCGCCGCGAGGGATTTGCTTTGCATCTGTATAGTCCTTTCAGTGTCGGTGGACGCGGAAATCACGCCGCTACGGTGCGGCCAAGTTCGGCCCGCGCGCGGGCGAGCGATGCGGCCTCGGCCTCGGCATAGCGCTGGTGCAGGTCGATCACCCTTGCGCCGAGCGCGGTTTCGAACAAGTCGCGATTCGGGGTGGCGACAAAGGCCTGGGCCGCATCGTCCCCCAGATTCGACTGGAAGATGCCGGCGGCGCTGACCGGCAGGAAATCCTCGTAAACGATCGGGTCGGCGCGCAGGATGCCAGCCGCGACCAGCGCATCCGCGTCACGCGCCAGATCCACCGCCCGCGCCGGCTTGCCGGTCGGGCTGTAACGGAAATAACCCAGCCCCTCGCGCCGGAGGGTGTCGAGATCATCGGGGAAGGTGGCAAAGACCTCCTCCAGCTTGGCCATATAGGCGGCGGCGTTCGACCCGTCGGGCTTCGGCGTGATCACCGCGCGGGTTTCGGCCAGCAGCCGGTCATAAAGCGCCTGCCCCTTCGGCGTCAGCGCCATGCCGCGCTGCTCGATCTCACCGAACCGGGCGGTATGGCGGCCCGGTTCATTGGTGCCGTCGGCGATGAAATCCACCGGCTCCTCCAACGCCTTGAACGAGGTCTGGCGCAACAGGATCGGCACTGCGCGCGACGGCGGACCCTCGACCACGGCCTTGGGGGCGATGCCCTTTTCCGGCATCATTCGTTGCACCGCGTCAATGTCCAGCGTGCGCGGAGTCAGATGGTTGATATGCGGCCCCTTGAAGGCCACCACATCGGCGACCAGCCGATGCGCGTCATGCAGACGGCGATAAAGCGCATGGCTGACATTGGCCTCGGCATGCCAGCGGAAGGTTTCCAGCGCCTCGGCGACGAAAGCCTCGGCGTCAGCCTGATCCAGACCGCCCTGCGCCTCGCACCTTTCGATCAGGGCAAGACAACCGGGGGTAAAGATCTGCCGGCCCGCCAGCACCGCCGCCGCCTCGTCCCGCAGGGCTTCATCCTCGATCAGATCGAGCCGCAACAGCGAGGTGAAGACGCGGAAGGGATTCGCCCGCAGCGCCTCGTCTTCCAGCGGCCGAAAGGCGGTGGAATGCACCGGAACACCGGCAACGCTCAGATCGTAATAGCCCACCGGATACATGCCCATCACCGCGAACAGCCGCCGCATCGTCGCCAGTTCGGCGGCGGTGCCCAGGCGAATGGCGCCGTGGCGTTCCTCGGAAATCCGACCCAACTCACCCAAGGCCTCAAGCCGCGCCCGCTCTGCCGGATGGGCGGCGAGGGTCGCGTCGTTCACCTGCCGCACCAGCTCCAGCAGGGTGCCATAGGCGGGAACCTCATCGCGGTACATGACGGACATCGCACGCGAAAACAGCGTGCGGACCGCATCGGCGCCGATCAGCGTTTCGGTCATCTCGGGATTTCCTGTGATGGTTCGACTTCGCGCGCAGCCTAGCCCTTTGCACATCTCGCCCCCTAACGATGGTTGGAACTGCCCCCATTCCGTTTTCGCATGGCAACTTGCCGTTCACCCCAGCCCGACGCATGATGCGTCCCGACCAGACCGCAAAGGCAAAATCATGATCCTGCAACGCCGCTTCCTGCCCGACCTCAAGGTGCTGCAAACCTTCGAATGCGCCGCCCGCCACGGCAATTTCACCCGCGCCGGAGAAGAGCTGTCGCTGACCCAGAGCGCCGTCAGCCGGCAAATTCGCGAGCTGGAGCAGCAGGTCCGCAAGCCATTGTTCGAACGTCTGCCCGGTCGGGTGGTGCTGACCCGTGCCGGGCGCGAACTGTTGCCCGAAGCGCAGCGGCTTCTGCAGATGGCCGAAAGCACCATGCGCCACGCCACCGCTGGAGAGGCAGGCGAAACCGTGCTGGCGGTCAACGCCCTGCCGACCTTCGCCACCCGCTGGCTGATGCCGCGCCTGCCCGACTATCTGACGCGACATCCCGAGCTGCGCATGGATCTGACCACCACGCTCGGGATTTTCGATTTCGCCGAACGGCAATGCGATCTTGCCATCCACTACGGCCAGCCGGTCTGGCCCGGCGGCACCTGCACCTATCTGTGCAGCGAAATCGTGCTGCCGGTGCTCGGCGGCGCGCTGCGCGACGTCCCGGTGACCGGGCCGAAGGCGCTGATCGATCTGCCGAAGATCCAGCTATCGGAGCGGCCACAGCTCTGGTCCGAATGGTTCGCGCGACAGGGAATGGATCTGCCCGACGCCAGCGCCGGGCACTGGTTCGACCAATTCTCGCTCAGCATCGAGGCGGTCCGGAGCGGGCTGGGCTGCGCCCTGCTGCCGCGCTATCTGATCGAAAAGGAGCTGGAGCGCGGCGAATTGAAGATCGCGATCGACATCCCCCACTCGACCGACATGGCCTATTACATCGTCACCCCCGAGGGCCGCTCGGAGGAGGTGAAGGACTTCAGCGACTGGCTGATCAGCCAGGTCCGGTTCCGTCCCCTGGCCGGCTGAGGGTCGTCTCAGCCCGGGGTAAAGCTGTCCAGCACCTCGTCCCGCCGCCCGTAGTTCGCGTATTGCGGCCCGAGTTGCAGCAGATCACGCGCCAGCTCGGCATCAAGGCCGGAGAGGATCAGGTGATGCAGCTGCAGCACCTCGCCCGGGCGACGGCGCAGCACGGCATCGCCGCGGATATAGCCCAGCGCCTCGGCCAGCGGATGCTGCGGCTTCAACCGCAACAGCATGGCGACACCCTTCACCACCATCTCGAGCTTTAAAGCCGCGCTGCCAGAGCCGTAGACCGGCGGGAACCCCTCGGCAAAGGGCACATCGGCATAGGCGGGATAGGCCTTGGCCAGCGCCTCGTTGTGCAATTGCTGGTCGCGGGTCACCGCATAGGGCAAGGACAGGCCGAACCGCACATAGTCCGGCGCCAGGAAGGGGCAGAAGACCGCCTGCGCCGGGCCGAAGATGGCGGTCGAGACAAAGCCGATCTCGCGCCGGGTGCGATTCCAGAACCAATAGGCCTGATAGGGATCGGCGGCCTCGCCATAGCGCGCGATGCACGCGCCGACATAGGCGATCGCCTCGTCACGCCGGCCGGGGGCATAGCGGCCGCCCGGCCCGTCCGGATGCCCGGGTTTCGAGATCACCCGCCCGTGCCCGTCCATCATGTCGCGGGCGATGGCGGCATAATCGCCGCGTTCCGCATGGCGCATATGGCCTTCGGCATCGTCGTCGGGATTGGTCAGGATATCGCCGGCGATCCCGTCCAGCACCGCCCAGGGGCCGCCGAACAGGAAATCGTGCAGCGCCAGCATCTGCATATGCTCGTCCGAGCAGAGGCTGTTGAGCACCTGACACCGCAGCAGATCCTGCGGCCGCACCCGCGGCTTGCCCAGGATCTTATGCGCCACGCCCATCCTTTCGCAGAGCGCCCGGGCCGAGCGCGCATCCGGATCCGAGCGCATCGCCGCGTTCTGGAAACTGACGCAGACTTCCGGCCTTTGTCCCAGATGATCCATCGCCAGCAGGATATGCCGCGAATCGCGCCCGCCGCTCAGCGGCAGCAGCACCGGCCGATCCCAGTCCGCCAGGATGCGCCCGACGCTGTCCCGGGCGAGGGTGATGATTCCCTCGACCGCCTCGGCGCGGCTGATCTGCTGCACCGGCGGAATGAAGCTGCGATCCCGCGGCTGTTCTGCCTGCCCCTCGCGCCAGCGGAACACCCCGCCCGCTGGCAGCACCTTGATATGGCGAAACGGCGTGTCATCGTTGACGAACATCCCCAACCGGTAGAAGACCGCCAAGGCCCGTTCGTCCAGCTCCGGATCGGCCCCTTCGGCGATCAGCTGCAGGATCGAGGGCGACAGCGCCACCTCCCCCCCCTTCTGGTAGAGAAAGAGACTGTAGAACCCCAGGGGATCGACCCCGGCCTCGAGCGTCTCCCCGTCCCAGGACCAATGGGCATAGACCCCTTCCGCCGGCTGTCCCGGGCCAGACGGCACCGGCCGGCCCAGATCACAGACCGATTGCCCGCGCACCGCCGCGCGCCCCTCGGTCCAACTCAGATGAATATAGGGCGGCGCCTCGCGGTAGATCGGCCAACCCTCTGCCGGTACGGTAAAATTCACACTCAACTCCGGAGCTTTCCTGCTGTCGGTTCGCTCCGCAGTCTGCCGCCAACCGCCCGCAAAGAACAGCCCACAGCCATCGCGCGCAGGCCCGAAAGGTCACGTAACGAGAAAATGACAAAAAGCTGAAAAAAACAGCCGATTGCCCTTGAGCTTCCCAGCCGACTTCATTAGGTAAGCCTCATTGACGCGGGATGGAGCAGCCCGGTAGCTCGTCAGGCTCATAACCTGAAGGTCGTAGGTTCAAATCCTACTCCCGCAACCAAAACAATAGACAAGGCCCTCGCTCTGGCGAGGGCTTTGTCGTTTCCGCCTCCCCCAATGCCAGAATGCCAGCCAGATCGCCGCGCAGGTCGATCTGATGGCCGTTCGGTGCGTCGACCACAGGGATCATCCGGATCTCGGAGATCAGCCCGCGCATCGCCCCGGCGGCCTGGACCCGCACCGCGGGGTCCGAGAGGGCGGAAGCCAGATCGCCGATCTTCTGGCGGTAGAGAGCGGTGAGGCTCGGGTGCATCCGGATAATCGCCGGCTCGGGCTCCTCGGCAACGCAGGCTTCGAGGTGCCGCTTGCGGTCCTCCAACTCTTCCATCTTCGCCTTCATCAAGGAATGGTACATGCCATCTTGGATAGCCGCGAGAATGCCCGCGATCCTCTTTTCGACCTCGGCGAGGTCCCGTCCGGCCTTGGCGCGCGGCTCGCGTACCGACATGTGCCGCATTCCAGGCAAGCTGGTCCTCTTTCACGAATACGTCCAGAAGGTCTGGGTGAAGAAGGCGGTCCTGCAAGCCGCGGAGCACACGCTCCTCCACGGCATGGCGGGTGATTGTCGCGCGGTTGGTGCAAATGGCGTCACCCTTGTTGCGAACAGCGGAGCATCCGTACCGGGTCTTGTTGATGAGCGTGTAGCTTGCCCCGCAACATCCGCACTTGATCAAACCGGAAAGCAGGTAGGTCGGGCGCCGCCCTCGTTCCGGTCGAAGGTCAGCATCCTTTACACCTGCTGGGTTCATCTCCTCTCGCACGGCGTTCTGGCGCTGCTTCACCCGGTGCCAAAGAGATTCGTCCACGAGGCCCAGCTCTGGCACCTCCTCGATGACCCAGGCCTCCGGCGGGTTGGGCCGTGCCTGGCGCTTTCCTGTCTCCGGGTCCTTGATGAAGCGCTGTCGGTTCCAGACCCGGCGGCCAAGGTAGAGTTCGTTGTTCAGAATGCCGGTGCCCCGCTTGGGGTTCCCGGAAATAGTTGAGAAGCTCCATTGGCCGCTGCCCGCGCCGGGGCTGCGGATGCCTTCGGCATGGCTCTGTTGCACAAATCGGCTGATAGCCGAGGCTCCCCTTTTCCCCGGGCAGACCTATACCACGGCCTCTGTGAGGGGTATGCCGAGCGCGGTGTAGCCGTTCATGACGGCGATGCGGACCTGAAGTTCAGCGACCTGGCAATCGAAGTCCCGCGCCATGAGGCGCGGCCCCAGAAGTTTCACGCAGTGCATCTTGGTTTCGACGCGACTTCGACGGTGATAACCGCCCCATCCACTGCCCGGCAGGCGCATCCGCAGGATGCTGCCGAGAGGGGTCGCCATAGTGCCCAACCGAGGTATTTTGAGGCGCGCAGGGCTTCGTTTCTTGCAACCGCCCCGGCGGTGACGGTCTTCCAAGGCTTCGCGCGTTCTTGCGGGGCGGGATGACGGCATGGGCGCCGCGCTCGGCGATGGCGTCGTGGCACTTGCGGGCGTCGCAGGCACCGTCTGCCATAACGCTACCGATCTCTTGGTCTTCCGGAATCTGGCTGAGAAGGTCGGGCAGGACCGGCGCATCACCGATATGGCTCCCGGTGATCTCGACGGCCCGAACCTCCAGTGTTTGCTCGTCGATCCCGAGGTGGAGCTTGCGCCAGACGCGCCGTTTGGGGCCACCATGCTTGCAGGCATGCCATTCGCCTTCGCCCTCGACCTTGATGCCCTTCGCCATGGGCCTCGGACCAGTGGCGGCTCCATGGCTCAGTGTCGATCAGCAGGTGCAACGGGCCCCGCGAGCCGCGACACGGGATGTTCACGGCAAGGGTCTTTTGGCACCGGGACAGCGTGCTGAAATCCGGCACCGCCCAGTCGAGGCCGACCAACTTCAGCAGGCTTTCGACGAAACCAGTCGTTTGCCGGAGCGCCATGCCGAACAAGACCTTCATTGAAAGGCACATCTGGATGGCGGCGTAGCTGTAGGTCTGCTGGCGGCCACGCCGGCCTTTCGGCGCGGCATCCCACGTCATCTCGGGGTCAAACCAGCCTTACGGCGATTGCGGGCAATCGCCTATCGGCCAACGGATCGTCAGCGAGCCCCGGCGCCTAAGCGCTTCATTGTAGGTTGGCCAGTTCCTGGTCTTGTAGGTCCGGGGCGTCGGTCTGCTCATGCCGGCCAGCTACCACACTGGATTCACGACATGAATCCCTTCATGGGGTTTGTGCAACAGAGCCATGCTGAGGTACCAGATAGGAATTCACATGCATCTTGGAGATGAGCAATGATCAATCCTCAGGACCTGAGCACAGATTTTCTTCGGGCTCACGAAACCGGGTCTCGTTTCGTCCCGACCAAGCGTGCCCTGTCGCGCAGCGAAATCCTCGACATCCAGTCAAGGGTCATGGCTGCCTTGGGCGATGTCGCAGGGTTCAAGGTAGGGCATCAGCCCGACGGCCCGCCGATCATCGCCCCGATCCCGGCGCGTTACCGTGTGGCAAACCACGGCAGCCGCGTCGTCCGGGACCGGCTCGGGATCGAGCTGGAAGTCGGGTTCGAGCTTCTGCGCCCCCTGCCCGGTGGTCACTTGCCGGAAGATATTCAAAACTATCTCCGCCCCTGTGTCGCGCTGGAGCTTGTCGACACCCGGATCGAAGGCGCTCTGGCGGATGATCCCGATTATAAATTCGCGGATTTTCAGATCAACGCCGGGCTGGTCAAAGGCGATGAGCTGTCCAGTTGGGACGGCTCCGATTTCGGCGCATTGAACGCCCGGCTTTTGGCCAATGGGGCCACTGTGCTCGACGGCAAGACCACGGTGCCGGGCGGCTCGGCACTGGCCAATCTCGGCCTGCTGGTGGCACATCTCGGAACCCACTGTGACGGCTTGCAAGTCGGACAGATCGTCATCACCGGCTCGATCTGCGGCCTGCCCTATTTCGGACCGGGCACGGAGATCACGGGCGAGATCGAGGGGCTTGGTCGCGTCGCGCTCAGCCTGACGTAAGCGCGAGCTCCGGCCAGCGGAACGGCGCCACCACGGGCTCTGCCAGATCGAGCAAGCGCCGCTCCGCGCCTGCTGGGCCGATGAGCTGCATGCCGATCGGCAGCCCCTGTTCCCGCGCCGCCGGGAAGGCCACGGCGGGCAGCCCCGCCGCATTCACCCAGCCGGTATAGACCGCATGGCCGCGCGGGCCGACGTGCTGGCCGTCAATCTCTGGCGGGTGGCTGTCGCTGGCGGGCCAGGGGTGTGCGGCGGAACTGGGCATCAAGATCGCATCGTATCCCCAAAGCTCGGCGGCGGCCTCGCGCAAGGCGTAGATCGCCTGAAGGATGGCAGCAAGATCGGTGGCCGAGGCCTCCGCTCCGCGCGCGGCCATGTCCCGGTATTTCGGCGCGGCGGCTTTCCCGACCTCGGGATCGTCGCGGAAATATCGCGCCAAACCGATTTCCGCGATCCTGGTCCAGCCGACATTGAGGGCGGAGAGGTCATAGGGCAGCGGGCCTTCCTCCACCTCATGCCCTTCAGCTCGCAGCGCCCGCACGGTCTGTGCGAAAGCCGCGCGGATCTCGGGATCGCAAGGCGCATCGTCCAAGGTCGCTATGGCGAGGATGCGTGCCGGTTGAACCAAGGACGCCGCGCTGGCCGGCCCCGACAGCGCCCAATCCAGCAGCCGCAAATCACGGACCGAGCGGGCAATGGGACCCACGACTTCGAAATCGAGAAGCACCTGCGCCAGCCCGCCACCGCGCGGCACATGTCCGATGCTGGGTTTAAGACCGACCAGCCCGGTGTAGCCCGACGGGCGACGGATCGAGCCGCCGCCATCGGTTCCGAGCCCGGCAGGGGCAAGCCCGGCAGCAATCGCCGCGACCACACCGCCGGAGGAGCCCCCCGGCGTCAGGGCCGGGTCAAACGGGTTTCGCGTCACCCCGAAGGTGAGATTGTCGGTATAGCCCTCAACCGCGAATTCGGGCGTATTGCCCTTGCCGATCACCAGAGCGCCCCTGTCGCGCAGTGCCGCGACCGGGCGCTCGTCATGGGGCGCAATACGTCTCGCCAAGGTCGCATTGCCCCAGGCGGCGGGTAATCCCGCACTCACGAGATTATCCTTGAAGATCAGCGGCAGGCCATCCAGCGGCCCGAGGGGTGTCGCTATCGCCCAACGCTTCGTGGCCGCCTCCGCCCCGGCGCGCAGGGTATCGGACAGGGCGGAATAGGCATTCAGCACCGGGTCCAGCGTGGCGATCCGCGCCAGCAGGACCTCGACAAGCGCGCTTGGGGTGGTCCGCCCCGCCGCGAACATCTCTAGGAGCGTTGTGCAATCGGCCTGCCAGATCATCGCATGACGCTTTCCGGCAGCCATGTCGCGATCCCCGGCACGGCGATCAGCAACAGGGTGAACAGTAGCATCAGCCCCGCATAGGGCACCGCACCGCGCACCACATCGGAAAACGGACCGCCATCGGTGCGCACGCCCTGCACCACATAGAGGTTCATCCCGACCGGCGGAGTGATCATCCCCAGCTCGCTCATCAGCACGACGAAAATGCCGAACCAGACCGGATCGATCCCGGCGGCCATGATGATCGGCACGACGATCGGGATGGTCAGCACCTGCATCGACAGCACGTCCATGAACATGCCCAACACGACATAGAAGACCATCAGTGCCAGCAAGAGCCCCGTGGGGCCAAGGCCGAGCCCGGCCACCCAGTTGGAAATCACCCCGGTGATCCCGCCAAGCGCCAGCGTGACATTGAGCGTGAAGGCCGCCGTGATGATCAGCAGGATCATCCCCGTCGTCTTTGCGGTCTGCCGAAAGCAGGTATCGAGGAAGGCAAAGGTCAGACGCCCTTCGCGCCAGACGAAGATCAGTGCGACGATGACGGCGAGCGCCGCGCTCTCGGTCGGGGTTGCGATGCCGAGATAGATCGAGCCCATCACGATGGCAAAGACCAACGCCGCGGGAATGAGGTGGACCAGAGCGCGCAGACGGTCTCCGAGCGGAAGTTTTTCTTCGACCTTCGAGGCATCGGGCAATCCCTTGGAACGTCGATAGAGGCTCTCTGCGATGACGAAGGCCATGAAGAGCAGGGTGAGCAGAATGCCCGGCAGGATGCCTGCCATGAAGAGCTGCCCGACGGAGACCGAGGCGAGCGAGCCATAGATCAGCAGGTTCACCGAGGGCGGGATCAGAATTCCGAGCGTGCCCCCCGCGGCAAGCGAGCCCAGCGAGCGGGACGGGGCATAGCCGCGCTCTCCCAGCGCCGGCAGCGCCACGGTGCCTACGGTCGCCGCCGTCGCCACCGACGAACCCGAGGTCGCGGCGAACAGCGAACAGGCGCCGATATTGGTATGCAGCAGCCCGCCCGGAAGGCGCCCCAGCCATAGCGCCAATGCACCATACATCCGATCCGCCAGCCCCGAGCGCAGCAAGAGCTCGCCCAGGAGGATGAACAACGGGATCGCAGTCAGAACGTTCTCGTTCGACACCCCCCACAGCACCGGCCCCATGGACTTGAGCAGCACCGATCCGTAGAGGATCATCCCGCCGAGCACGCCCAGCGTCACCATGACCACGGCCACCGGAAATCCGACGAGCAAAAGCCCCATCATCACGGCGAAACCGACAAGAATATCGACAATGCTCATAGCGATGTCCCTTCGCTCAGCGGATGGAAAGCTGGTCGAGTTCCTCGGCCAGCTCCTCCTCCGCGGTTTTCGGATTGAATTCGTGGATCACCTCGCCGATGCGCCCGGCGAGAACGAGGCGCAGCGCGCGCAGCGACAGCCAGAAGGAACAGAGCGCAAAGATGGCCAGCCCGGCATACCAGGCCGCCTGCGGGTAGATCAGCGGCGTGCGCCAGGGCGTCGCGGCGGTGGATTTATAGGCGATCGTGTCCTTGATCACGAACCAGCCGACATAGAGGAAAAACAGCCCGAGGACGCCCAGAGACAGCACAGCGGCAAAGTCGATCCAGGCCTGGAGGCGCAGCGGAAATTTCTGATGCAGCACATCGATGCGCACATGGGCCCGGTCGATGAGGGCGACCACAAAGGCGGCAGAGGCCCCGAAGGCGAGCACATAGCCGCCCAGCTCGTCGGCCCCCTGAAGCGAGGTGTTGAACAGTTTGCGCAGCAGCGTTTCAAGCGCCACGAAGCCCGACAAGAAAAGCAGTGCCGCGCCGAAAAGGCGTGAAATCCACTGGGCGATCCGTTCCATCTGTTTCTCCTAACAATGCGCGCCGGGCGCCGCGCCCCAGGGGGACGCGGCGCGATCTATCGCGATCAGAAATCGTAGGCGGTGCCGACCGTTTCGAGCCAAGAGGCCGAGCAGCCCTCATTCACCGCGTCGCAGGCTTCTTTCCACGCCGGGAAGGAGACCTCGGTCACGGCCGTGCCGATCAGGGCCATGTCGGCCTCAGACGGTTCGACGAGGGTCAGATTGTATTTCTTGCCGGTCTCGCAAACCTCGCCGCCGGTGTTGCAGGACACGGCGTCGACAAAGAGCTTCTCGGAATAAGCCCAGATATCCGCCGACAGCTTGTCGAACGCCGCCTGCAGCTTCTCCTGATCTTCCGGCGACAGCTTGTTCCAGGTGTCGAGATTGATGCCATAGCCGTTCATCGCCAGCTGGAACGCGATCGGCAGCATGTATTTGCTCACCTCCGGCCAGCCTGCGGAGTTGGCCGACGACGGGCCGGTGATGGCGCAATCGACCACGCCGCGGGCCAGCGACTGCTGCACCTCCGCGAAGGACAGCGGCACCGGCGTGCCACCGACCATCGAAATGAAATTCGCCAGATTCTGATCATAGACCCGGACCTTCAGCCCCTTGAGATCCGAGAGCGACGAGATTTCCGGTTCGCAGAACAGCACCTGCGGGCCAAAGGGCCAGACGCCCAGCAGCTTGGTATTGAATTTCTTCTGCAATGCCGCGTCGACGACGGGGGCGAATTTCTCGGCCGTGACCGCCCCGGTCGCGTAATCCGGGTTCAGGCCGACGAGATCGAGGCCGAGGATGGTCGGCTCATCCCGCGAGACCTGCGACAGCCGCAGCGAGACGATATCGAACAACCCATCCTTCAGAATGCGAAGCTGTTCGGTGTCCTTGATCCCGGTGACATCGACTGGCTGATAGTCGGCGGTGAAATCGAGCCCGGTTTCCTTGGCGAAATTCTCGAAGAACGGCTGCTCGATATTCTTCTGGATCAGGCCGGTGGCCACCGGCTGTCCCATGACGCGCAATGTTTCGGCGCTGGCCGCGCCGCTCAGGAGCGTGGCTGCGGCGAGCGCTGCGGAGATCGTCTTGCTGAAGGTCATGGTGTCGTCCTCTCTGTGGAAATGGGGGGTCTGATCGGCCCGTTGGGTCTGGTGGGTGGGAATTCTGGGATTAGGCAAGCTCGGCAAAACGCTGGAACACGGAGCCCCAGCCGGTCACGCGCGCGGGATCGAGCCCCATTTCACCCATGCAATGTGCAGCGGTGACAGCAATGGAATCGAGCACCGGGATGCCCGTTTCCGCTTCGATCCGTTCCGCCACCGGGGCGCCACGGAAATTCGTGCAAACGATGGCAATCGCGTCGGGCTTCGCATCGGCCACCTGTTCAATCATCGCGCCCACCTGTTCGGGCGGATAGGTGGCGAAGGAATAATTGCCCTTGTCCTCAAGCCGCGCCTCGGCGACGATCTCGATCCCCTGCGCGGCATAGTTGGCGATGATCCGGCCCTGAATTTCACCGATATAGGGCGTGACGAGGCCGAGCCGCTTGACCTTCATGCCTTTGAAAATCCGGTCGTAGGCCAGCATCGTCGAGGTGGCGGGCACGCCGGTGACGCGTTCGATCTCGGCGCAGAGCGCGCGGTCCTTGTCGAGCCCGAGCCAGGAGGCCGAGGTGCCGTTCCAGGCGATGAGGCGCGGATGCGCCTCGGCCAAACGCTCGGCCGCCTCGAGAATCGGCGCGTTCTGAAACTGCGTCTGCGAGGCTTCCGACATGGAGATTTCCACCACCCGGAACCGTCCGAAATGCGCTGAAGCTTCGTCACCGAAAGGTGCGAACATCGCCGCCGTATAGGGTTCGAGCGCGGTGTTCGACGAGGGCGTCAACATGCCGACGCGCGCGCCATCGATCAGGGGGGCGGTCACAGGAAAACTCATAGCAGGACCTCCGGCGCACTCCGCGCAATATGGCTGCCTATCGGCGCGCCCTGCACATCGCCGTCTTGCATCACCGTTTCGCCGCGCAGGATCGTGCGCACCGGCCAGCCCAGGACAGTGAAGCCTTCCCAGGGCGTATAATCCGAGCCGTGATGCAGATCGTCCTGGCGGATCTCCCGGGTCATCTCCGGGTCCCAGAGTACGATATCGGCATCCATGCCGACCATGATCGCGCCTTTGTCTTTCAGCCCGTAGAGACGCGCGTGATTGGTCGCCGTGAGCGCGGCGAAACGCTCAAGCGAGAGCCTCCCCTTGCTCACCCCTTCGGAGAACAGGATCGGCAGGCGGGTTTCGACCCCGGGAATGCCGTTCGGGATGTTGCGAAAGCTCTTGCGCGCGCCCGGCGCATCCTTGCCCGCCGGATCGGCAAAGCGGAAAGGGCAATGATCGGAGGAGAACAGCTCGAAATCGCCATTGCAGATGCCAGACCAGATCGCCTGCCAATCGGACGCTGCCCGCGGTGGCGGCGAACAGACGTATTTCGCCCCTTCAAAGCCGGCACGGTCGAGATCCTCCGCCGTCAGGGTGATATATTGCGGGCAGGTCTCGGCAAAGACCTTGGCGCCGCGTGCCCGGCCTCGTCGGATTTCCTCGAGGCTCTCACCATTCGACACATGGACGATGGTCAGCGGCACATCGACGATCTCGGCCAGGGTGATGGCGCGATGGGTGGCTTCGCGTTCGACCGGCACCGGACGCGTCCGGGCGTGAAACAGCGGGTCGGTGTTGCCCTCGCGCTCGGCCTTGTCGCGCAGAAATTCGATCGCATCTTCGTTCTCGGCATGCACCATGACCAGAGCACCCTGCGCTTTCGCCACGGACATGACCTCGAGGATCTCGCGATCGGAGAGCGCCAGCCCCTGATAGGTCATGAAGACCTTGAGACTCGTATGTCCCGCCGCGATCAGCGCCGGCAGATCCTGCCCCAGCGTGATCGGGTCGGTCGCCTTGACGATCAGGTGAAAGGACACATCGCAATGACATTGGCCCGCCGCCTTGGCATGATACGCCGCCACCGCATCGCGCAGGCTCTGCCCCTCTTCCGGCAGGCAGAACGGCAGAACCGTGGTGTTGCCCCCGGCCACCGCCGCCCGCGTGGCGGAGCTGAAATCATCGGCCATCTCGATCCCCGGTCCGGACGGCTGGGAAATATGCACATGACTGTCGATGCCGCCCGGCATGGCGATGAGGCCCTCGGCCTCGATGACCTTGGTGGCGTCGCCGAGCGACAGGCCAAGCGCCGCGATGCGCCCGCTGGAAATGCCGATCTCGCAGCGTGTCACACCGGCGGGGGTCACCACGCGCGCACCACGGATGATCGTGTCGAAGCTCACTGGACCGTCTCCGTCGCAATGATATCCGCCAGCGCCGGTGCCAGCCCGACCGAGGATTTCACGGTGGGTTTGCAGGTCCGCCCGGCGAATTGCACCTTGAGCGAGGCTAGTGTCATCGCCTGCGCCACCGCCGCCGAAATCGGGTCGATGACAATCCCCGGAACGTCATCCGCGATTTCCGGCGCCAGCCCGGCAAGCGGCGCACCGCCCAGAATGACAACATCGGCCCCGTCTTCGCGCACGGCCTGATTGGCCAGCGCGATCAGATCCCCGCGCAGGTCGGTCGCGGCCCGCGTCACATCCACCGCACGCGTTTTCGGAGCGCAAACCCCGGTGAACCGCGAGGCCAGCCCAGTGTCCTTGACGCAATCGGAATACCACGGCGTCATCAGCGGCGAGAAGGTCACGACCGAAAACCGTTCGCCCAGCATGGCGGCGGTCATTACGGCGGCTTCGGCCATGCCGACAACCGGCAGATCGAACAACTCGCGCGCCCCCGCCAGCCCCGGATCGCCAAAGGCCGCGATCACCACCGCGTCGATCCCGTCGATGTGCTCGGCGATCATTTCGAGCGCGATGCCGCCCGCGATCTGCGCCTCGGCGCGTGAGGCGATATATGGGAAGCCGCGCGGGGCGGTCAGCGGCACGATCTCGGCACGCGCTCCGGCCAGTTTGCGGGCGATGGCCGCCATCCTATCGGTCATCGCAACCGTCATATTCGGGTTCACAAGGAGAAGGCGCATGCGGGGGCTCTTTCTGTCTCTTTCTGCTCTGTTGACCCGGCGTGAGTCCGCATCTAGAAAATGGAATTCCATTTTAGATGGCGCAAAACCATGTGGTTTTCCGAGAGGATTTCTCAAAATTTCGGCGGCAATTTGCGACAAACCCAAAAAACAGGCAGGACTTTTGCGCCCGAGCCACTTTCATGAGCGCTGCAAAATCAAAAATGGCATTCCATTTTATCAAGGGGACTCAGACGCATCGCCCGATCGCGGCTCACCGGCACGCAATCGGGGCATGACGCGCCGGCGTGATTCGCAAGGATAGAAGGTCGGGCTAGAGCTTATGCCGGCTCGGATTGGGCGAGGAGCATGGCAAGCGTTTCGCCGGTATGCAGCAGATGGGCGCGCCAGATCTGCGCCACCACCGCGGCATCGCCCTGACGCAGCGCCGCCATCAGCGCCTCGTGCTCGGCCACTGCTTCGATCAACCGCTCGGGCCGCATGATGGCGAGGAACCTGCCCCGCCGCGCCCGGGCCATCAACCGTTTATGGGTCTCGATCACGATCGGATTGCCGCAATTTTCCATGATGAAATCATGGATTTCCGAATTGGTGTCGAAATAATCCATGTGGCTGCCGATCTTGTGAAAGACCATCATCCGGTCGTGCAACTCTTCCAGCGTCTCGAGCTGCTCCGGCGCGAGAGCTTCGGCGAAACGTTCTGCCGCCAGGCTTTCCAGCACGGCGATGACATCGAATATCTTACGGGCCTCCTCCGGCCCGAGTTGCAGAACCTGCGCCCCCTTGTTGCGGGAGATGCCGATCAGACCGTCGGCGTCGAGCAGCTTGATCGCCTCGCGCACCGGCGTGCGCGACACCTCGAGCTCGGCGGAGATCTTGCGCTCCACCAGACGCGCCCCCGGCGGGTAGCTGCCCTTGACGATCCGGTCGCGCAGCACATCGGCGACCCATTGCGCAATCGCGGTGGGTTCGCTCGGGGCTGTCGCTTCGATCTGTGGCCCGGCTTCGTCGGTCATCATCCGCTCATCGCTCAATTTGGCATAGCATTTCGCATAGCCGGACCGAGGGCAATAGAAAGATGAAGGCCTGCAAAGGCGCGCTCAGCGCTGCGCCATCGCCGCCTTGACCCCGGCGAGCAATCGCCTGCATGGCCTCGGACAGATCCTGCGCCAGCGTGCCGGCAACCCGAGGCAGAACCTGTTGCGCGCTGATCGCGATGCTGATGCTTTGCGGCACGATCTTCTGGCCTTTCACCGGCGGCGCCCCCTCGGAAAAGATCCAGCTATGCCGCGCCTCGAGCATGCGCCGGATCGCCAGCGCGCGGCTTTGCACGACGGTGGCATGACCGTTCACCTCGGTCAGCGCCGTGAGGTGAGAACGGCGGAGCAATAGTCGTCCACGGTAGCGGGGGGATGATCCGGCTGCGGGCGGCGTATAAGTCGTCCACTTTTGCCCTTTCTGGCGCCAGGGCGGGCAGGAGGATTTTCACCGTGGACTTGTGTCGCAGGGTTCGACTTGCCTGCGCCGAGGAGATGAGCCAGCGGGCTGCGGCGCATCACTTCGGGATTTCGCGCGAGAGCGTGCAGAAGATGTTGGCGTATTCGGTTCCGCCCGGCTATCGGCGCAAGGTGCCGATCAAGCGCCCGAAGCTGGATGGTTTCACCGAGATCATCGGCACTTGGCTGGAAGAAGATCGCGGTGTCCCGCGCAAGCAGCGGCACACCGCCAAGCCTGTGTTCGAGCGACTCCGGGACGAGCATGGTTTCACCGGCGGCGACACGATCGTGAAGGATTACATTCGCGAGCATGACCGGCGCGGTCGCGAGATGTTCGTGCCGCTGGCCCATGCGCCCGGGCATGCGAGGGTGTCCGATCTTCTGTGTATGACTGATCCGGTCCATGCTTCATCGAAAGGAAGCATGCGTGACCATCTCGAAAGAAATCCTGGACGAACGGCTGAAGGGCGTTGAGCGTCCCGAGGATCTGCTCGGCGATGCCGGACTGATGAAAGAGCTGAAGATCAAGCTCATGGAACGGATGCTG